>JAXHMM010000003.1 GCA_034521445.1 Balneolaceae bacterium
CTTATGGCTATTGGGAGGCTTTTATTTTATGTGACGTGGACAAAATTGCCCATTGTATTAAAAAATTTTAAGTTTAGGCAGATTAAGGCCGATAACAAGAGTGAGCCGGAAGGGCAGGCCGGCTCACCTTTTTACATGTTCCCTTATAAACCAAGCCCCCCCGAGGCAGGACGGGAGGACTTGGGGTGTCGCGCAATAAGAGCGGCTCCCCCGCAACTAGGGCAGGGATGTATCGCCTGGTAAGCGATAGAAGCAGCGAGAGAGCCGCAGGATATTCTTATATGCCCCGCTCGGGCGTATATCTCATATTCCTATCTTTATATTTGACAGAGCCATCTAGCAGGATAACTGTCTATTCAGTTTGTCCAAATGTCATGAATTCGCACGGAATCGATGCTGCCCCGGTCGATGTAGCGCATGAAGTTACGAAAGTTCTGTTCACGGGGACCCAGTTCGGTGCCCGACACCTCGTGGTAGTAATCGTTGACGTCGGTATAGACGCCGAAATAGATCTCGTACTCACCGATGCCGGAATTGGAACTCGTGTTCTGCACGCGGTACTCGACGTGCGCGAAGAGGCTGTCGTTGCTCTCGCTGCGCTCCCACGAGATCACCTCGGCCTGCAGGTTGGAAGCACTGCCTCCGCCCAGGTATATCTCTGCCGATGCGGTGCGCCCCTCCCTCACCTGTATGCTTACCGAGTGGGAACCCACCTCCGGCTTGGAAGCCGAAATGGTGTAGCTGCCCGTGGGCACCTCGTCGAGACGGAAAGTGCCGTCGTTGCCCGTGAGGATGGAGTTGGTCGCCGGACTGGTCGTGACGTTGGCATTGGCTACGCCCTGATTGTTGTTCGAATTGATGACTTGGCCCTGGATGGAGCCGTACTGCACCGGATCGACGGTTTCCTTGGTGCAGCCCACGGTCATGAGACCGACTGCTATAAGTAGAATTACCAGTTGGTTTTTCATAGGGGACCCTCTATGATCTGATTAAAAGTTGATTCGGTTGACGATTACGGGAATAGTGCCGGAGGTTTTGGAGATGGTCATGTAGGGAGATCCTCCCGCGCCATCTTCGTAAAGTGAAACAGAATTTCCGTGCTGTACGGCGTCAAATCGGTTGTTGATGCCGGTGATCTGGAACAGCACGCTGCTGTTTGAGGGCTGCTCGAAATCGAGTTTGTTCGTGGCACCGCCCAGCGTGGCCTTTAACCAGGAATTGCTGTGCTGGATGATGCGTGCCTCATTTTGAAGGCCGTAGAGCCTGATGATGCCTGTACTGCGGTTGCCTTTCTGGGTCAGAATGGCCTTGTTGCCGTAGCCGAACTGCTCTATATGGCCGGTGTTGAAGTTGCCGGTCTGGGTCAGGATGGCCTCGTTGAAGGCCGAAAGGGGAATGGGAATCCCGTTTCCGGCCAGGCCGGCTCCACCGCTGATGTATTGGCCGGTGAACTCGGTGACTGCCTCGTTATGGGTGATCCCGGGGTTATCGGTCTGCTCGATGAAGGCCTCCCCGTCCTGGGCATGTACCCCGATCGAGCCAGCGAGCAGCATGGCAAGTATGAATGTAAAGTGGGTTGCGTATTTCATGGCAAACCTCCGTGGGTTGCGCTGCGGTTGTATGTGGAATGAAGAGGAGACACCCCGGTCAAGGGGTGTCACCCTGCTCGGTGAATTATTAGAAGCGTTTAGCTTCCACCCATGGCGGCCGGATTGGTACCCTGGATGATGGAACCGGTGTTACCGAGGCCGCTCTGGACCAGGTTGGCATCGTCATGCATGCCAAACTGGGAGATGGCGCCGGTATTGAAACTTCCGGTCTGGATGGCATAGGCATCGTTGTCGTGTCCTTGCTGTTGGATGCCGTACCAACCAAGTCCATCGCGGTCGATGGCGGAGCCTGCAATGGTGTTTCCGTCACCGGCCTGGCGTACGCGGGCGTAGTTGTTGTCACCCCGGTTCTGTTGGACGGTGGCGGTGTTGCCGACCACGTTGTAGCCGTTGCCACTACCGCCCTGGTCAATGTCGGCACGGTTGATGCCGCTATGCGCCTGTTTCAGGGTCGCCGAGTTGTTGGTGCCCTGCTGGTAGATGTCGCCGCGCTGGCCGCCATTGTAGGCGTCGATGCTGGCCGAGTTGGCGACACCGCGCTGGGTGATTTCATGGTCGTTCCAGACGCCGTGAGAGCGCTGTTTGATGGAAGCTTCGTTGCCGCTTCCGCTCAGTTGGTAGATGTGGGCTTCGCCGAAGTCGCCAAAGTTACCACCCTGGAAGTCACCCTGGAAGATGGTTGCCGAACCGTTGTCGGCCGACTGCTCGATGTAGGCCATCGAGTAGGTGCCGGTTTCGGTCTGGACGATGTCGCCCGTGTTACCTGATCCGGATTGGTTCATGTCGGCATCCTGTGCTTGAACGCCTGTGAAGGCGAGGAAGAGTGCAAAAACTGCACTCAAAAGCATTGTGAAGGTTTTCTTGAGTGATCTCATAATGTATGCACCTTTTGGTTATTTAGGGTTAAGGTGAATGGGACCCCATTCACCGAGGTTCATTCCATTGATGATCAATGGAATGGGGTGGAGTAAGGTGCGTGATGAGATCACCCTTGCGAGTGTCCCGGGCAGCGCTGAAGGGTCCACAACCTCGCGTAAGCAAGGTTCCTTGGCGTTGCTCCACGCCCCTTACTCCATTTTCCTGGTTCAGAATTTCTCAGGTCAACGGAGTGCGTGTGCGGTGACGTTATATGTCATGGGTCAGTCATAGAATTTTTTTGAATAGGGAAAAGATAAGGCTGCCTCCTTTACGGCCACCCTCTGGGAGGGCACTGCCGGGATGATGAAGATGAGCGTAATAATGGTTATATTTCGCTCATCGGGGCAGCGCTGAAGGGTCCACAACCTTACGCAAGTAAGGTTCCTTGGCGTTGCCCCTCTTTATTTCTGTTTCCTTTCCTTTCCATCGGTTTATTGGTTTGTTATTCCTTTCGATTTCAGTTCCTGTTAAAAGATGTCGGGATTGATGCTGATGCCGGCTGTGATATTCCATTGCTGATCGTTAATCGTTCCTAGGGTAACTCCGTCCACCCCGTCCTGCATCAGGTAGCGGTAGTTGAAGCCAAGCTGAACCCCGACGCTGCGGGAGATCCGATAGTCGATGCCTGCCGTCGCACTGACCGCCGGATAGAACTGACGGTCGGCAAAGTCGGGCGTGTCATCGTAGGCCAGCACACCGCCTCCCACGCCCAGGTAGGGCGAAAATTTCCGGGTGGGCAGCAGATAGGTGTTCAACATCAAGTCAGCGCTGGAAAAAGGTTCCGAAAATGCGTTTCGGGCTCCGATGCTGGAACGCTGCAGGTTCAGCCCCAGCGAGTAGCGGGAGCTCAGAAACTGTTCGGCCTGCAGCCCGCCACCTATGCGTGTATAGGGTGAAGGATAGCTGCCTATATGGCTGCCGGTGGTAAACTGCGCCGTCAGATCGAAACCGCTTCTCAACTCGTGGTCTTCCATGAGTCCGAAGTAGTCTGCTTCGGCTTGCCGCTCCCTCTCTTTTTGATTGTGGTATTTCTGCTTGTAATCGTTGTAGGCGGTCGTGTCGCTTGGGCTCCAAAGGCCGTCTTCCACTCCTTCTACCACCAGGGTCTTCACGGCCTCGTCGATGGCTTCGGTCACCGCCATCACGGGCGGTTCGTTGTAGGTAAATCCGGCCTCGGCTTCCAGCAGCCTCTGGGTATCCACGAAGCGGAAGGCACCGCTTTTAAGCTCTTGTGAGATTATGGACTTGGTGGTGTGGACCGTTTTCATGACGCGGCCGGTCTGAGTGGAAACTGCGCGCAGGTAGATGGTCACCTGGTCCTTGCGGTACTGCCCCGATCCCCCCGTGCCCAGGTATCGCAGGCCGCCCCCGGCCGTAATTACGTTGGTGTCGTAGCCGATGATGCCGCCTTCCAGAATCACGCCGGCGTAGAGCAGGGGCGGAAGATTGCTCGGCTGCCCGTTCTGCTGGCGGGTCTGCTGGATGATCTGTCGTTCGTTCAGCAGATTGGAAACCCCTTCCCGTTCAATGGGCGTAAACCAGCCGGAATCCTCCATCGATTCGATCAGGATGGAGGTGGCCCCCTGGGTGACAGCGGTAGACCAGCTGGCACCCTGGGCTTTGGCCTTGTACTGGCCGGTCTGGTCGCGGAAGCGATACACGGCGGCCACTACCTTGCTTTGAGGATCGGGCATCTGTTCTAGACTCTCTTGCACTTTGCTTTCCATACCCGGCCGAACCCGCTCAGTCTGCATGGGATGCAGGGCCGCGGTGCAGCCTGCGGCGGCAAGGAGGCAACTGATGAGCGATATGTGGACAATATGTTTCATCAAAATCTACTTATGAGTTCTAAAAGTTATTGGGGATAGTTATGGTGGTCTGTTCGCCGCTACCCGTATTGAATAGGGTGATGGTTATGCCCTGCGGACCCGGGGAAACCTCGATGTTGAATTCACCGAACTCGAAGGAGTTCTGCTGATTCAGGTTGAGATTGCCGAAGCGGTCCTCCACGATCTGCCTCGTCAGCTGGGAGAGGATCTGCCGTTGCAGGGACTGGCCGAAATTCTGCAGGGGGTCCTGCTGTCCGAAGCCGCCATCCGCAGTATACTTGTTTTGGGAGTTTGCAGAGTTCATCAGCCAGGAGTAGTTGTAGGGACTTCCCCCGAAGGCCGGGTTCATCGGTGTATAGACCAGGTCCTGGCCTGTGGCCTGCCGTGGAGAACTCATGAGCAGGAGTCCTGCGGCGACCATCAAACTGAGCAGTGTCGTAGGTTTCATAATTACAGTACTTGGTTAAGGTTGATATCCGGTTATCTGGTTCTGGTTGGCCTTAATGGCCTGCAGCGCCCTCCGGCAGATCTGCACGGCCTGCTCGGCCTGCCGCTTGGCCTGGTAGTAGCGCGGCTGAAGGCGTTGCCGGTACACCAGACGGTCGTCAATTTCGATCGTCACAATGGATCCCAGGCTGGGTATGGGCTGCTCGCCAACGGTGATCATGAAATTGCCCACACCAGAGGGATCCTCCCAGTTCTGGTAAAAAATGGAGTAGAAATTGCTGCCTATTCGCGTGATGGTCTCGTCTAGGATCATGCCCCCCAGATTGAGGCCATTCGGATCAGTCTGGTTGCGGAGTCCGGATGTGTCGGCACGTACGGTGTCGGAAGCTGCAGCGGCGCTGTCAGGCTTGCTTTCCATCAGTGTACCGAAGGCTTTTCTCAGCTTGTTGAGCATGGCCCGGTCGGTGCTGTCGGCAATACCGCGCTCCCTGGTGCCATACAGCCTGCCTTGCGAGGTTGCGGTCATGCGCTGTTGGGATGACGCCACGTTATAGCCGAGGGAGTCACCCGGTGTGATAAGCTGGTTGAAGTAACCGTGGGAGAGGAAATAGGAGGGAAGGGTGTCGTTGGTGACAGTCGCATGTAAGGTGGTATCGGCTGGCGCGTTGTTATGCTGCGCTTGGACCGATCCGCCGGACAGGAGAAACAAAGCAAGTACACAGGAGAACCCTAAATCCCAGAAATACATCCTTACCTTTGATAAATAGTTCGCATTCTAGTTAGTCACTAGTCCGCTATCTCTCGGCATACGGTTGTTTATTGCAGCCGCGCCGTTTTACACCTTCCGGCAGGATGTGGCCGGAAAATGTCCCCGGGCGAAAACCCGGAATGCGAATGTGTCCATATATTTTTGAAAACACATCCGCCAGGGACTATGGATCCCTACCCTGATTGCTAACTTGTCTCTAGATCGAAGGACTACTTACCAGGTAGTCATAGAGGCCTCTTTTCAAGTCAATTCCATTATAATAAATCGGGGTCAGCCCTTCAAAATGTTAGTGCAAATTAAAGAAGTTCTAATAAATCTAGGATAATATATAGGTATAAAGCCCTAGGGTATTTATTTTGTAATTATGCCAGTTTACAGGTATTGCTGTGCCATTATAGCGGCCGCTGACCGACTGTGGCGTTTTTGGACCGCGGCCTTCCGGGTGCCAACAGCTGGGGAGCCGGTCCTAGGATTTGCTGGAGCATCCCGTGAACCTTCTTCACGGTAGCTTTTTGGCCACCAGTTTGTTGTCACCATTCTCGGTCAGGAAGAAATATTTTTACTTGCAGCCGCTGTCCCTGACCTTACAGTTCGAGCGGATTAGCTCATCGGAAATCATGCGGTACCTGTAGCTCTCCCCGTGGGAGAGGATGGGGAGCACCATGGGCTTGGCGGAAGCGGCCTTGAGTTCCCGGTTGACCATGCCAGGGTGGCCTTCGGTTGATACCTGAATGTTTTCGGTAAGTTTTAAATATATACGGAACAATTTGTCGCGTTGACGGTCTCAATGCCTGTAATCCCAACCAAGAACCAAACGTTATGAGAGCTTTCTTCGGATATCTGCTTTCGCTTGGAGGACTGGCATGCCTGGTCTATACCGGAATCAACTACATCAACAACTCCGAAAGCTTCGGATTCCTGGGCGCCGACGTGGTGATCAGTTCGGGCGACCCCGTGCCCGTTATCGCTTCGGCGGTGGTCATGATCGTGGGCTTCTTCCTGTTGAAAGCTTCTTCGGACGCTTAAGTATTTAACCCTTTAAGCCGAAAATCATGCTACGCTGGAGCATTACATTCCTCGTTATTGCTATTATCGCCGCCGTCCTGGGCTTCGGTGGAATTGCCGGGTCCGCCGCGGGAATCGCGGAGATCCTGTTTTACATTTTCCTGGTTCTTTTTGTACTCTCCCTGCTGCTTGGACGCAGAAGCGGCATATGAAAGTCAATTTACCATGTACGTAGTTGACCGAGACCGACAGATCATGCTAATTCGGGAGATGACCCAGCTCCGCAAGGACCCCAAGAGCTGGGAAGTCTACTACCACCACCCGTCCACCAACAACATGTGGAAGAGTTATTTTCCGCGTGCCAGGGGAGAGGAGCGCGGGCCCAAGGTGATGCGCGTGGAGCCTGCCCCGGAACCCCTCGACGTGCTGGTCCATCGCTGCCTCGACAGCGATTCGGTGGACGACGCAATCGGACTTGGGCTGGAGCTTTCCGTCAACCCCTCCCGCTGGGCTTCCGTCATGGAGGTCCTGGAGCAGCACTGGAGCAAATGGGCGCGCGGCCAGCTTGTCACCTTTCTTCGCTGCCTTGGCGTAGAGCAGCATGTCTCCTTGTTCGATGAGATCGATTACGACCCCTCCTCCGACGGCCTCACCGACGAGCATTTCGAGGAGCTGCGCCGTCGCGCGCGCAACCTGCGCTGGAAACGTTTTCTATATCCTATCTAATGCGACTTGCCAGCTCTTCCTGGCCGCAGCCGCTCCTGCGGTTTCCCCGGTATTTCCCTAGACCTGTGCTTCCGTACCCAGGCTGCAGAGGCGTGCGCTGATCTCCCAGAGCTCTTCCGTCAGTTCGTTGTCGCGGGCCAGGGGATGGGGTTCCTGTTCCGAGCGATCCTTAAAGTAGCCCCCGGTCCGCTCCGGTACTCTGTCGTCTTCGGCCAGCCACACGATTGTCTCCGCTCCCTTTTCGGGGCTGCGCATAAAGGGCCTTCCCAGGTTCCACGCCATGCGGGTGAGCCAGCCAGCCTCCTTGGTCAGGCGCGTATTCACCACGCCGGGGTGCATGGAGAATGCGCTGAGTGCGGTGCCGCGGGTCCGGCGGGCCAGTTCGTGTGTAAACATGATGTTGCAGAGCTTGGACAGACCGTAGGCGCGGTAGGAAGACCAGCTGGTGTCCAGCTGCAGATTGCCCAGGTGGAAGGCCCCGGCGCCCGTACGGTGGGCGCCCGAGGAGACGGTGACAACCCGGCCGTCCGGGGCGGCGAGCAGCCGCTCCATGAGCAGGTTGGTCAGCAGGAAGGGGGCCAGGTGGTTGATGGCGAAGGTTTTCTCGACCCCGTCCAGGGTCTCCTCTCTGTGGCTGAGCACCGTGCCTGCGTTGTTGACCAGCACGTCTACCTGCTCGAACTTTGCGGCGATGTGGGAGGCAACCTCCCGTATTTCGTACTGCCAGGCGAAGTCGGCCAGCAGCACCTCCACGCCGCTGTTTCCGGTAGCCCGCACGATATCGTCCCGCGCCTTGAGGCCTCGTTCCTCGTTGCGGCAGATCATGACCAGATAGGCGCCGCGTGATGCGAAAGCTTGTGCCACCTCCTTTCCTATGCCTGCGTTGGCGCCCGTGACTACGCAGAGTTTATTGGCAAGGTCCATAACGGATGAAGTTTGTTTTCCGGTTGTTCCCTGTCTGGGTCGCCGCGGGCCCGTCCTGAGGCCGTCGGGCACGGCGCTGTTCGATTTCTGGAATACAACTCGTACCTTGGATCATCTTATTGAACGAAAACCGGCAACTGAATGATTCAAGACTACCTGAATTCCGTCGAAAAATTCGTCGTGGTGGGCGACCGCGTGCTTATCAAACCGCGCGATATGGAAATGCGTACCAAGAGCGGACTGGTGCTCCCGGCCACGGTGAAGGAGAAAGAGGAGATTCAAAGCGGTTACGTAATCAAGACGGGACCGGGCTATCCCATTCCCTCCCAGGAGGTGGACGAACCCTGGAAGGAGGATACCAGTAAAACGCGTTATATCGGCATGCAGGCCGAGGAGGGCGACCTGGCCATCTTTCTGAAGAGCCAGGCCCACGAAATAGAATTCGAACACGAAAAATACATGATTGTCCCCCACGGGTCCGTTCTGCTGCTGATCCGGGAGGACATGGAGGTCTGATATGGACAGAAGACAATTTCTGGTTCGCGGTGCCCTGGCCGGGGCCGGCACCATGCTTCCCCTGCAAAAACTGGCCGCCCTGCATGCGGCGCGTCTGCCCATGGAGCGCTTTGTAACCCTGCGCCGGAACGTGGGTTACTTTACCGAACGGGGCGGTACTATCGGCTGGCTGGCCAATGGAGAGGCCCTGGCCGCGGTCGACTCGCAGTATCCTGAGTCGGCCAGGACCTTCCTGGATGGCTTCCAGGAGGAGTACGGCGGCGCGCTCGACCTGCTGGTCAACACCCACCACCACGGGGACCATACGGCCGGCAACGCCGCGCTCCGCGAGGCAGCCCGCACCATTGCCGCGCATGAAAACGTGCCGGGGCTGATGCGGCAGGCCGCGGGCGAGGAAGAACCTCCGCCGGTACCCGACACCACCTATGCCCAGAGCTGGCAGACCGACCTGGGCGACGAAACCCTTCACCTTCGTTATTTTGGCAGAGGACACACCAGCGGCGACTCCGTGGTTTACTTCGAGCAGGCCAACGTGGTGCATATGGGCGACCTGGTCTTCAATCGCATGAATCCCTATGCCGACCGGACGGCGGGCGCCTCCATTCACAACTGGATCACCATCCTGGACGTCGTGCGGGAGTGTTATCCCTCCGATGCCATCTTTGTATTCGGCCACGGCAAACCGGATTTCGGAGTGGAGGGTGACCGCGACGATGTGGCCGTGATGCGAAACTATCTGGAGACGATGGTGGAGCACGTTCAAAAAGGCGTGCAGGCGGGCGAGAGCCGGGCCGAAGTTACTGATCTGGAGGTTATGGAGGGATTCGAGGAATTCCAGTACGCCGACTGGTGGACCCTCTCGCAGAATCTGGACGTAATCTATCAGGAGCTAACCGAGGATTGATGACAAACAGCCGAATCCGTACGGCAGATCAGCCGGGGTCATCTGCCCGTGACAGCTCGACGGCTTCGACCTGCCGCGAGCAACGGCGCTGCGTCTATTGCGGTACCCGCGCCCCGGTGGTCTGGGTACACGGCCACGGACAGTGCGCCTCCTGCGGCATCAACGTAGAGGAGTGCTGCCGCGGTGAGCGTTGCAGGGGAGAATTGTAGACGGATTTCTAGTGCTTCGCCACTGAAAAGACCCGCTCGCAGAGATCCAGCTCATCGGAATTGTTGGAGGCGATGACCAGCATGTGGCCGCTGCTGCGAAACCGGGCGGCGATCTGCGCCACCAGACGCTGCCCCTCCTCGTCCAGGTTGCTTCCGGGTTCGTCCAGCAGCAGGATGTCGGGATCGTGGACCAGCGCGGAGGCCAGCCTGGCCCGCTGCTTCTGACCTGTTGACAGTTTGCCGAAGGGACGGTCGACGTGGCTGGCGAGTCCCACCCACTCCAGCAACGCGTCGGTGCGCCGGTCGTCGGGCCGCTCCTTCCTCAGCCGAAGAATAAAGGAGAGGTTTTCTCGCGGACTGAGCTCTCCGTAGAGCGAAATATAGGGCGCAGCGTAGCCCAACATCCTTTTGACCTCATTGTCTCCAAGGGGCGTTCCGTCCCTTAGCCACCCGAGGTCGCCGTCATCGGGTTTCAGAAGTCCCCCGATACAGCGAAGGAGGGTGGACTTGCCCGAGCCGTTGAGCCCGGCGATGCCGAGCGTGCCGCCGTCGTGTTTCAGGCTGAGTTCCCTGAAGACCGTATGGGAGCCGTAGGATTTGCGAAGGTTGCGGATCTGCAGTGCAAGCATGGCAGCAAGGTAAAAATCCGGCCGGAAAGCGCCAATTCGCATCGCACCCATCCTGCGCATGCACTGGTTGTTTTGCCAAGGCGAAGGCTATATATTTCCAAAAATTTCATGGACCGACTCATAGACGACATTACAGACCGTTTTCTCGACCGCCTGCCTGCCGACAGGCAGTATCATACAGCGGATGAGTTGCATAACCTGGAACTGCCCTCCTTTTTGAGGCAGCGACTTCTGCTGCAGGTGCGCCGCCGCCTGCTGGAATCCCTCAAGGCGCCCCGCACCCCGTGGGCCGATCTCCAGTCCGCTGAGGTCCAGCGACGGTGGGAGGACTATATGGAAAGCGCTGCTGCGTCGCTTCGCCTTCCTCAAAATCATGCCCGCGAGGAAATACGGGAAGCGGTGGAGGGCTGCCTGGAACTCCTTGTGCGGCCCCGCGAGGTCATTCCTCGTCTACTGTTCGGCAGCGAGCGAAAACTGGACCGCAGCCGTCTGGAGCGGCGCCTGTCGTGGCTGGTGGTCTATGTTCATTTTCACTCCCTGCTGCCCCGGTATATGGAGAAGAAGGAGCTGGAGTCTCTGGAACGTGAACGGTGCGCCTCCATCATCAGCCGGGCGGACCGCAGGTTCTGTCAGGGTTACGAGGCGGGGGACTGGATGGAGCTGCTCGATCCTCTTTTCGAACTGACAGGCGGCCGGGTTCCTTCCGGCCTGCTAGCCGATTTTTTCCGCGACAAGGAGATGGCCCACCGGGCCGAACGCATGCTGGAGTACGGCGACGACCTGGACCGCGAGGCGCTGCGCGGCCTCCTTTCCGGGCAGGAAGAAGCGCCATCACCTGCCGAAGAGCGGGAGCGGGAGGCGGCTTCCGGCTCGGAGAAATCTGCCGCCGTCGATCCCGGTTTGGCATCCGCAGAGGAGGGCAACGAATCACGCGAAGAGAGTCTTAACGCCTTATTTGCCGGAGATGAATCCGGGGATCCCGGGGAGCATGAAGTGCCGCGTCCCGATGCGGAAGTAGAACCGCCTGCCCCGGCGGTTGACGAGGAGGAGGAATCCACCCCCATGTGGATGCGCTACCTCGATCCCGATGAAGCCGAAGGCATGGAACATGAGCGCCGGGAGGAGGAAGACGAATCTGGAGATGATCCCGGAGCCGCCGAAGCGTCGCGGAACGGTAGCGGCCGAGCCGCGCGGCTCAGGAGTGTTCTGGAGTATCGGCGCGACTATTTTGTAAATGAACTCTTCGGGGGCACGGGCGGAGCCTACGACCGGGCCCTGGAGGAGATAGCTTCCCGGGAAGACTGGCGAAGTGCCAGCCGGTATATCGAGCAGAAAATTTTCAAGCGTAACATGGTGGACCCGTATTCCGAACCAGCGGTGGATTTTACCGACCGTCTGCAGTCCTGGTTCATGAATCCTTCCGACGACGAATCCCAATAAAATCAAATTAGATGGCTTCCGAAGACAAGGTAGAGTGGCTTAAAAAGCAACGGGAAGAAGCGAAGAAGGGGGGTGGGGAGCGCCGCATCAGGAAGCAGCACGACAAGGGCAAGCTGACAGCCAGGGAGCGTCTCGATTTGCTGCTGGATGAGGATTCTTTCGAGGAGATCGATCCCTTTGTGACGCACCGGAGTACCGATTTTGGCCTGGAGGACCGCCAGCCCCTGGGTGACGGCGTGGTGACCGGACACGGCACCATCCACGGCCGGCCCGTCTACGTCTTCAGTCAGGATTTTACGGTCTTCGGCGGCTCGCTTTCGGAAACCCATGCCGAAAAGATCTGCAAGATCATGGACCTGGCCATGAAGAACGGGGTCCCCATCATCGGTCTCAACGATTCCGGCGGGGCGCGCA
Source organism: Balneolaceae bacterium (assembly GCA_034521445.1). NCBI lineage: Bacteria > Pseudomonadati > Balneolota > Balneolia > Balneolales > Balneolaceae > Balneolaceae bacterium. The sequence goes on from JAXHMM010000003.1 coordinate 12,341, forward strand.
TCCAGGAGGGGGTCTCCTCCCTGGGGGGCTATGCCGAGGTTTTCTGGCGCAACAGCATGGCCTCGGGCGTGGTGCCGCAGATTTCCGCGGTCATGGGGCCCTGCGCCGGCGGCGCGGTCTACAGTCCGGCGCTCACCGACTTTATTTTCATGGTGAAAAACACCAGCTACATGTTTGTTACGGGTCCTAACGTGGTGAAGACGGTGACCCACGAGGAGGTGACCTCCGAGGAACTTGGCGGGGCCAGCGCCCACAGCACCAAATCAGGCGTGGCCCACTTCGCCGAGGAAAACGACGCCCTCTGCCTGAAGGAGCTGCGCAGCCTTATGGGATATCTCCCCCAGAACTGCGAGGAGAAGCCGCCGGGCACCGAAGCCAGGGATCCCGATCCGGCCAAAGCCAAAGCCCTGGACGACCTGGTGCCTGACAACCCCAACAAGCCCTACGATATCAAGGACGCCATCGAGGGGATTGTGGACCGCGACTCCTTTCTGGAGGTGCATGAACACTACGCTGACAACATCGTGGTGGGATTCGCCCGCATCGACGGGCGGAGCGTGGGTATTGTGGCCAACCAGCCGCTTTCGCTCGCCGGCGTGCTCGATATTGACGCCTCCCTGAAGGGCGCGCGTTTTGTACGGTTCTGCGACGCCTTTAACATTCCGCTGGTCGTTTTTGAGGATGTACCCGGTTTCCTGCCCGGCACCGACCAGGAGTGGGGCGGCATCATCAAGCACGGCGCCAAGCTGCTTTACGCCTTTTGCGAGGCCACAGTACCCAAGATGACCGTCATTACCCGCAAGGCCTACGGGGGCGCCTACGACGTGATGAACTCCAAGCATATCCGGGCCGACTACAATGTGGCCTGGCCTACTGCCGAGATCGCGGTTATGGGACCCAAGGGCGCCGTGGAGATTATCTTCCGAAAGGAGATTGCCGCGGCCGACGATCCCGAGGCCAAGGAACAGGAGCTCATCGACTACTACAAGGAGCAATTCGCCCATCCCTACAAGGCGGCAAACCGGGGATTCATTGACAATGTCATCCTGCCGGGTGAGACCCGTGAAAAGCTGATCAAGGCGCTCAGGATCAGCGAAAACAAGGTGGACGACACGCCCAAGAAAAAACACGACAATCTGCCGCTCTGACGCGCATCAGGCCCGGCTTCCTGCCGGTCTTACGTCCGCGGCGGAGAATGGCGTACTTTAAAAAGCAGCGATGCCATGAACCTCTTCGACGAAGGTGCAGGCGGCGATCAGGACGCTCCCCACATGGAGCCCGGGGCCAATCCCCACCAGCCGCTGGCCACCCGCATGCGCCCCCGCAGCCTGGACGAGTTCGTGGGACAGGAGCACGTGGTCGGGGAGGGCAAGATGCTGCACCGCATGATCGAAAGCGGGGTTATCGGCTCCATGGTCTTCTACGGTCCCCCGAGCTGCGGCAAGACCACCCTGGCCCACGTGATATCGCGGGAGATTAACGCCCAGTTCGAAGTGCTAAACGCGGTGCTGGACGGCATCAAGGACCTGCGCCAGGTGGTGGATCGCGCGGAGACCTACCGCAAGATGAAAGACCGCAAGACCATCCTCTTCGTCGACGAGATCCACCGCTGGAACAAGGCCCAGCAGGACGCCCTGCTGCCCCACGTCGAGTCCGGCATTATCACCCTCATCGGCGCCACCACCGAAAACCCCTTCTACTCCCTGGTGGGCCCCCTGCTCTCGCGTTGCCAGCTTTTTGAGCTCCACGATCTGACCACCGACGACGTACGGACGATGCTTGACCGGGCGCTGAAGGACGAGGAGCGGGGACTGGGCCGGAAGAAGGTGGCCATCACCGACCCGGCCCGCCGGCACCTGGCCGACTTTGCGGGCGGTGACATCCGTAATGCACTCAATGCCCTGGAGGTGGCGGTGCTGTCCAGCGAGTCCGACGGGGAGGGGGTCGTCCATATCGACCTGGAGGTGGCCAAAGAGTGCATACAGAAGCGGTCGGTGCGCTACGATGGCACCGGCGACGAACATTATCACTACGCTTCGGCCTTTATCAAGTCGATGCGCGGCTCCGACGTGGACGCCGCCCTCTACTGGATGGCGGCCATGCTGGAGGGGGGCGACGACCCTAATTTCATCTTCCGGCGCATGCTCATCCTGGCCTCGGAGGACGTGGGCATGGCCGATCCCTACGCCCTCACCATGGTCAACGCCGCTCACGAGGCCTTTACCAAGTGCGGTATGCCCGAGGGACTCTACTTCCTGGCCCATGCATGCATCTACCTGAGTCTGGCGCCCAAGAGCAGCAGCACCGGGGCCATCTTTTCGGTTCGCTCCCACCTCGGGGAAAAGGGTATCGGTCCGGTGCCCCCCTATCTGCGTGACAAGACCGCCAGCGGCAAGGAGTCGCGTTACCTGGGCGTGGAAAACGCCTCCGAAGACTACGACTACCCCCACAGCCATCCCCACCACTGGACGCCCCAGCAGTACCTGCCCGAGGGACTGGAAAAGGCCTCCTGGTACGATCCCGGTACCATCGGCCGCGAAGGCAAACTCTGGGACCGCCTCCAAAAAATTAAACGGGAGTATATGCAGAAGTGAGTAAGGTCCAGGAATCGTCCCATTTAGGCCTTAGGAATTTTTCAGGTGGGGCAGGGAAGAGGGAGTGGGAGTGGAAGTGGAAGAAAAAATCCACAAGCCCAAATGGGACGATACCTGGACCGAACCTAACTCATCTTCAGCATATACCCCACCCCATGCAACGTCACCAGGTACTTCGGGTCGTCCGGCTGCACTTCGATCTTGGACCTGAGCTTGGAGATGTGAACGTCCACGGTGCGCGTGTTGGTGCTGTACTCGTAGCGCCAGACATTCTCCAGCAGGGCATCGCGTGAAACCGGCTCGTTGGCGTGGGAGACCAGGTAGCGGATCAGCTCCACCTCGCGGGTGGTCAGCTCCGTCTCACCGTTGTCAGGATGGGAGGCCACGGCGTTCTTCAGATCCACATGGATGGGATCCAGATCCACCTCGTTGACAGGTTTCACCTTTGCGTACTTCTCGGAGCGCCTCAGACGCGCCTGGATGCGCGCCAGCAGCTCCTTTACGCCGAAGGGCTTGGTCATATAGTCATCGGCCCCGATGTTCAACCCGGTCACCTTGTCAATCTCCTGGTCGCGCGCGGTGAGCATGATGATGGGGAAGGTGTAGTTCAACTCGCGCACCTTCTTGCAGATGTCGTATCCACTCATACCGGGCAGCATGAGGTCGAGCACCATCAGGTCGGGATTCTCCCTTTTGACGATTTCGATCGACTTGTCCCCCTCTTCCGATACGAATACCTGGTAGCCCTCGTTTTCCAGAGTGTCCTGCAGTGTGAAGACCAGGCTGGGCTCGTCTTCGACGATCAGGATCTTTTTGGACTTATTCGGCATATTTTGGTTTTTCCTGGCTTATTTGGGAGGGCGTGTATTCGGGGGTGCCGTCCCTGTATTCGTCCAGTTGTTGTTCGGGATTTACCAGTACCGGGAATCGCACCGTAAAGGTGGATCCCGTGGCCTGCTGACTTTTCACGGAGATGTCGCCGCCGTTCAGCTCCACCAGGTTCTTCACGATGGAGAGACCAAGGCCGTGTCCCTTGGTCTGGGCGGTCATGGCATCTTCGACCCGGTAGAACTTGTCGAATACGTGCTTCTGGGCCGATTTGGGAATGCCTACTCCGCTGTCCTGCACCTTCATAATAAGATTTTTATCGCGGTGATGTAAAGAGATGTGAAGCTCTTTTTCGTCGTTGCTGTATTTGAGTGCGTTCTCGAGGAGATTCCCAACGATGGTTTCAAAGCTGTCGGTGTCGATCATGCACATGGGCACCTGGGCGTCGATGTCGGTGGTCAGCTGGAAACCTTTGCCGGTAATGTAGGCCTCGTTTTCCTTGAGGTAGCGCTCGAGCACGTCGTTCAGATAAACCGGTTTGGGCTCGATGAGGGCCTGTCCCGCGTCGGCCTTGGCCACGTCCAGCAGCTTTTCAATCATCTTGCGTAGGCGAATGGCCTCGCTGTAGATGTGGTTGCCATAGGATTTCAGCCTATTCTGGTCGTCTACGCGACCGTCGGCCAGATTTTCCCCGGCCGCCTGCATCACAGCCAGCGGGGTCTTCAGCTCGTGGGTGACGTTGGCCAGGAATCCCGCCTGCCGCTGGGCCAGGGAGCGCTCGCGCTGGGCGGTATAGAACATGAAGACCAGGGCGCCCAGCAATAGCAGTACCGCTACCCCGAGCACCACCAGGTTCTTGATAAAGGAGGAGTTGGCGGCCGCTGTGGCGGCGTCGTTGGTAACCTGCACCTCCAGCGCCCACCCGTCAAAGGTCTCGGGGAAGGATTGCCAGATGTCAATTTTGTCCCTGCGGTATTCTTCACTGGTGTTGGAGGCGATGATCTCGTTGCGGGTCCAGTCGCGGATCCAGACGTTCATACCCTCGTCGCCGTCCCCCAAGTGGCGCCGGATGGAGTGTGGAAGTTCTTTCTGGACCAGCACTGTACGGTTGATGGGGAAGTGTAAATAGCCGAAGACGTTGCGCTCGTTTACGTTGAAGAGCGCCAGGTTCAGGCTGCGGTGGGTGTCAAAGATGTAGTTCCTGGTGCTGGAGAAATCCGATATCACCGAATTCATGTTGTTCCGGGCGAAGCTGAGTCCGTCGCATACGGACTCAGGGACCTGCCCTACACTTTCAAAGCTGTTGCTGTCCGCCCGGTAACGCAGGATGGTCCCTCCTGTCTCCGAACAGGGAATACCGTTTCCGGGCATGAAATAGATGCCGTTGTAGATCGCCTCTTCGTCCACCTCCTGCATAATTTCGTTCACGTCATCGGGGAAGCGGCGATTTTGGCGGAACTGGTCCTCCACCTGTTCCATGTCGACACGGTTCATGCCCTCGAAGGGTTCCAGGAAAAGCCGGTAACGCACCCGGTCGGCGAACTCCAGGATCTGCAGCTCTTTAGACTCACGGTTGAATTCCAGCGTACTCTCCTTGAGCTGCATCAGCGAGTAGACATTCATCCCCGTCAGGCCGATGATCGCTATGATACCGGCCGCCAGGAGAATCCAGCGGGTGGAAAAGAATTTCGATTTCATAAATTAAACGGATTTACGGGACCGCTGGTGCGGTTTGTACGGCATATCATTCAAGGTACTAATTCTAGACGGACGCGCAGGGCCAAAGATAGGTCCTTTTACGATATTTTATAAAAAATACAAGCTTTAAATGCCCGCTGCCCGTGTGGAGCGCGTCTACGTTTTGTGTGCCCTCGAGCTCCCCTGCCTCTTACTGAGCACGCTCCCAGCGGTTGTTGGCCCGGTTGGCGTCGGGGTAGAGCCGTTCAGGGTCAATTTCTACAGAGACCACCTCGCGGTTGCGGGTTACCGTGAAGCGGTAGCGTACGTTGTCCTCCAGCCAGTGCTCCACGGGAATGGCGTGCGTCTCGGTGGCGCCGCCGGCGAAGGTGATCCTCACGGTGGCGGGCATGGGAACCCGGCCGTGGTCCTCGATGGTGATGCCTGTTGTGCCGTCCTCCAACGTCGAGACGGCGCTCACGGCCTGGTCGAGCACCCAGGTCTCGTAGAACCAGCTGCGCCAGAACCAGTCCAGGTCCCGCCCGGTCACATCCTCAAAGGTATTGAAGAGGTCCCACGGGTAGGGGTGTTTGTACTTCCAGCGCTGCAGAAAGGTGCGGTAGGCTTCGTTGAAGGTCTCCTCGCCAAGCATGTTGCGGAGGGTGAAGAGCATACTGGCAGGCTTGGGATAGGAGGCCACCCCATAGGCCGCCCCCAGGTAGTGGAAGTCAGACCATCGCATGATGGGTCCCTCGTCGCCTGTCCCCGCAATGGTCAGGTAGCTGTGGTAGGTACCCAGCTTCCAGTCAGTGTCGGGGTAGTACTCCGTCTTGGCGTTGTCCTCGTTGAAGGTGGTGGTTCCCTCGTCCAGCCAGCTGTAGCGCCGCTCGTTGGTGCTTACGGTCATGGGTACCCACATGTGGGCCACCTCGTGGGCGATGACGGCGTAGAGGGAGGAGGCGGGTTGTCCGTTGTAGGAGCCGATGACGGTCATCATGGGAAACTCCATACCGCCCCCGATGATGCCCCCACCCTCCACGGCGGTCATGTGTTCCCAGGGGTAGGGGAGGCCGGTGAAGCGGGAGAGGTAGTCGATGCTGTGACGCGAGAAGCGTGCGCTGTTTTCCCAGAGGGGGGCAGAGCTGCGGTAGAAGGTGTTGATGGCGGTGTAGTCGGTTTGCCCATCTCCGTCGCGATCGCCCAATGGCGCCCGTGTAGCGTCCCAGCGCGAATCACGCGTGGCGCTGAAGGCGAAGTCGCGCACGCTGTCGGCGTGGAAGGTCCAGGTCACTGCGCTGTCGGCGGGCGTCACCGTCACGTTGCCAAAATCCTCGCGGCCTACCACCTCCATGACCGAGTCGCTGCTATGGGCCCGCTGAAGGCGGCTGTGGATGCGGGGCTGCAGCACCTGGCGCGGGTTGGCCAGGGTGCCCGTGGCCGCCACGATCCACTGGGGAGGCGCGGTGATGTTTACCCGGTAGCTCCCGAAGTCGTGGTAGAATTCGGCGTTGATGCGGAAGGGATCGGTGAACCAGCCGATTACGTCATCGTAAACACGCATTTTGGGATACCAGTAGGCCAGGAAGAACAGGTTGTCCTGGCTGAAGCCCATTCGTCCCCCGGCTCCGGACTGCGGAATCTCCATGCGCCAGGTGAGGTGCATCTCCACGGTGGTGCCTGGCAGTACGGGTGAACGGGGTCGCAGGGTCATCAGCGTGCCGTCGATGGAGTAGACCGACTCCCCGTTACGCAGGGCCTGGTAGTACAGTCCGTTCCGGTCGGCGGCCTGCCCCTCCACGCTCACCGAGTCGATGGTCATCCCGCCGGTCACCTCGGCCGATTCGTTGCGTATTACCCCCTCTGCGTGCACGTTCTGTGCCAGCTCCAGGGCGAGTACGCCCAGGGTGTCGGGGGAGTTGTTGTGGTAGGTGATGGTGGTGGTGCCGGCTAGGGTGCGTGAGCCGGGATGCAGTTGTACATCGATTTCATAGTCGGAGCGCTGCGACCAGTAGCGCGGGCCGGGCTCGCCTGAATGGGTGCGCGTGCCCTGCTCCACCGCACGGTGGAAGGCTGGAGGCACCTCGCCGTTGATGGGGTTTGGAACCGGGCGGTCGGGAGGATATACGGCCGTATCGGTTCGCAGGCTGTCGGCATCTTCAACATTGCTTTGCCCGGCATGCTGGGTGGCGCAACCGCCGATTAGAGCAAGTATCAGAAGGGCGTGGAATACAGGCGCGATTAAGCGATTCATGGCGAATGGGTAATAGGTGTGAAGTCTTCCCGGACACCTTGCGTGCAGGTCCTGGGTTCGCAACAAACGGAAAATACGGACTTGCACGCCTATTGCAACAGCCGCTCCTGCCGGTAGTCCTATTTCACAGTTCCGCTTGGTTCGAGAAGCAGGTCCTGAATGAAAAATCGGCCTATCCGACATTTCGGATAGGCCGATTCAGGCACTTCTTGGCGATGACCAGGATTTCAGCCGTCACCCAGCTGGGCCTCGGGCACAGGTTCGCCTGCGTTCTTTACGTAGTGGTCCATCCAATTCACCCAGCGCGTCCACAGATCCAGTATGGTTTCCCGCGCTCCGGGGCCATGAGCCTCGTGTGGATACATATACATTGCGGCCGTCTTGCCGATACCGTTAAGAGCGTGGAACATCCGCTTTGAGTGGATGGGCCAGGTACCTACGTTCTGGTCCATCTCCCCGTGGTACATAAGCAGGGCGCCGTCCAGCTGATCGGCCCGGAATATGGGCGACATGTCGAGGTAGCGGTCCAGTCCCCGCCACAGGTCGTTGGGTTCGCGCTGGAAGCCCATGGGGGTGAGGGTACGGTTGTAGTTGCCGTCGCCTGCGATCCCCGCCTTGAACAGGGAGGTGTTGATCATGGCGTTGGCGGTACCGAAGGCCCCGTAGGAGTGTCCCCCAATGGCCATGCGCGTACGGTCGATATATCCTCGGGCGTCCGCGGAGTCGATCACAGCAAGGCTGTTTTGCTGGATGCTCCAGACAAAGCCGTCGTTCGGGCCGCCCCTCTCGGCCGCGATGGGCCAGTCGGCGTCAATGACGGCATAACCGCGCTTGGTTAAAATCTCCATGGAGCGATTGTAGACGCCCGGGAAGTCGTTCTTGTTGTAGTCGCGCTGGTCTTCGTCGTATTCTTCCTGGTCGTCGTACTCCGACGGGTAGTGCCAGATGATGCCCGGCAGCGGTTCCCCATTCCAGTCGGCCGGCATGGTAACCGTTATCCAGAACTCGAAGCCGTCGGCACGTTTCACTTTGAAACGGTGCCGCTGGGCATTGGTAATGGCCGTGTTGTAGTCAGTGTTGTTCGTGAGGTTGGTCATCTGCTCCGTCTCCGTGTTATAGAGCCAGGAGTCGGGATGCATGTCGGGCGACTGCCGCTGGACGATGAGCTCGGTTCCGGCGTCGTCGAGCATGGCTGTGGGATCCTCATCCACGTCCGAGGCACTCATGAAAATACGCTCCTTCTCGCCGCTGCGGATGTCCACACGGTCGATGAAGGGCTGTGGGGCGTTTTCGTTGTAGTCCTCATGGTACTGTGTGCCGGACAGGTAGACGCTGTTGCCGTCGGGCGTCATGCGCACCACGGAACCGCCCATCTCGCCGGGCTTGTTCATCAGGTTGCCCGGATCGGCGTAGAAATCGTCTTCGTCGAAACTGTAGATGGTGTGGGTCTGGTCGGGACTGTCCATGAAGACCGCATAGAGTTTTTCTTCGCCCCCGCTCTCTTCGCTGATAAAGAGGATATCGGCCTCCTGGCTGTAGTCCACGCCGTCCATTTCGTTTTCGGTTTCGTAGACAATCTGCATGTCGTCTTCACCGAAGGGTGCGGTCCAGAGCATGACGCGGTCGGTGGCCTCCTCGTCGGATTCCTCATCTTCGGCCTGTTCCTGGTCTTCGTCTTCCTCCTCCTCGCCGGCGTCGGAAGCCTGCAGGAAGCTCAGACCCTCCCCGTCGGGACGCCACTGAATGTTGCGGCGGTCGTAGTCCTCGTCCTCTTCCTCGCCGGGCACGCTGGTGTCGAGCGAACTGTGGGCGATCTCGGCCAGTGTGTTTCCGTCAAGGTCCCATATCTCCTCCCGGTTGGGAAAGTTGTAGTAGGGCACGATGTAGGAGAAGGGCTTCTCCATGGTCTCCACCATCAGATACTGTCCGGTGGGGTCAGGATCGATGCCCTGAATCATGGCCGGTTCGCCGATGTTTCGCACGTTGCGGTTCTGCGTATCCAGGCGTACCAGCTGTCCGGTGGTGTGGTATTCCAGCAGCTTCATTTCGAAGGGATCCTCCAGCAGGTCCTGGTAGGTGCGCAGGCGATTCTCCTCGTTGCTGGTCATGCGTACTTTAAGATTTGCTGGCGTGGCGGGGCGTTGCGGCTCCATGCCGCGGTCTTCAGGCACCAGCACGGTAAACAGGTAGCGGCTGTCGCCCGACCATTCCAGGTCGGAACTCATCGTGGCCAGTACGGGCCGGCGGGTAATCTGCCGTGAATTGCCGTTGGACGTCTCGGCTACATACACATGGGTCTCGTCAGCTGTATGGGCAAAGTAGGCAACCTTGGAGCCGTCGGGCGACCAGCTGGCGTCGGTAACGATGGCGCCCTCAGGCGTATCGATGTCGCTGGTTTCACCGCTACGCGAGCCAATGAGCTGCAGTTCACCGGAGGGCTCGGTAGTCATGTCGCGCTCACGATTGGCGCGCGGGTCGATCTGCAGTCCCCCCAGGTTGTAGTAGGGCTTGGCAAACTTCGACAGGGGCGTCATGCCGGACTCCTGCACGTTCAGGAAATATTCGGCACCGGGCGCCAGGTTGTATAGCGTAACGTTCAGGTGCCGCGGGGCCAGGACCTCCTCGGAGATCTCCTCCGGCGGGGTCAGGTACTGTTCCCTCAGGTCGGGGACATCCTGGGCTGAAAGCCCGGTGGCACCCACCAGAAGAAGAATGAACGTGAGAAATGCGGAAGTCGATTTTCTAAGCATAGAATAGGTCCTTGGTTCCAGGTTATGCATGCGCGCCGGTCCCATGGAGAGGACATTACGCATTCCTATAAGATTCAAAGATCTGGCTCAAATGAAAGGCGGGAGGGCGGATTTTACGTTTTTTATCGCCGGGGCATCAGGTGGTGGCCAGTACCATCACTCATTTATATGGCGATGCCCGACGACAGCATCACTGCCGCCCGGCATCAGATGGATCGGATAGTTGAGACAGTCGAATACCCCCCTCTTATTCGACAGGACTCCAGAATGGGATGTAGTCGGTGTCGGGGTGGGCTGTTAGGTTGATAACGGTACCGCTTCCGTCGGCATTGATTTTGTGAATGTCGTCGTTGCCCGATTTGTCGGAGGAGAAGGCGATTTGATCGCCATTCGGCGACCAGGTCGGGAAGCCTTCACTCGTAGTGTTTTGGGTGACTTTGCGAACCCCGGTGCCGTCAGGGTTCATGGTGTAAATATCATCGTCCCCGTCGCGGTCGGACTGGAAGGCGATCTTGTCACCGTCGGGCGACCAGGAGAGAAAGGTTCCCTGCTGGGACGTGATTTGCTGAACGTTGCTTCCGTCGGAATCCATGGTAAAGATCCTGTCGTCTCCGTTGCGGTTACTCAGGAAGGCAATGGTGCCGTCGGGCGACCAACTGGGCGCGGTGTTGCCGCTGTTTCCGGTGCTGGTCAACTGTTCCCGGTTGCTTCCGTCGGGCTCTATGGTCCAGATTTGTTGGTTCGCTCCGTCTGATTCGCTGAATGCAATCTTGTCGTCTTCAGGAGACCAGGCGTAGTACAGGGTGGCGGCCGATGTTTGTGTAAGTTGCGTGACATCGCTGCCGTCCACATTCATGACGTAGAGGTCGGCATCGCCGTTTCGGTCGCTGCTGAAGGCGATCCTCGTGCCGTCGTTTGAAATGACGGGAATGGCTTCGGCGCTGGTGTTATCGGTCAACTGGGTCGGATTGGAGCCGTTGCCGTTCATAAGGTAGATTTCATGGTCGCCGTCACGGTCGCTGCTGAAGGCAATCTGGTTGTTGGCCACCGGGGCGCAGCCGATGTTGAACTGCGAGGTGGTGGTGTCTCCTGCAAAAACGCTTACGTCCCTGGAGGAGGAGCCACCCGGCTCGCAGTTGTATTCCACGCTGGAGTTGTCAAGGCTCACCATGTGGTTGCCTTCGGACAGACCGGTAAAGTAGATGGTATCGTCGGTTCCAGCGTCCTTGGTCGTTCCCTCCACCTCGAAGGTATACCCATCAGGGTCCGGGTCCTCCCCGCTGGTTGAAGTCTGAACCGCGATCGTTCCGGTTTCCTGCTCGCTGTCGCCGTTATCGCCGCCGGATACGTTGTCGCCACATCCGTAGAAGGTGAGTGTTGCAATGAGTATTGCCAGAATTGGAGGCGCATGTTTCATCGTGCAGGTCGGTTTTGTTGGTTTAAAGAATTATTCATTGTTGTTTCTCGGGGCTCCAGTTAGGGAAGCTTTCGTTTCCAGGGCTGGCTGTCAAGTTGACCGGCGAGCCTGAACCGTCGGCGTTGACAACATAGATTTCATCGTTGCCGTCGCGGTCCGTAACAAAGGCAATTTTGCTGCCGTCGGGGGACCAGTTGGCGCAGCAGTCGAAGCCCGGGTTGTTGGTCAGCTGTCTCAGGCCGGATCCGTCGCTGTTGATGATATAGAGCTCGGAGTTGCCGCTGCGCTCCGACTGGAATACCAGCTGGCTGCCGTCGGGGGACCAGTCAGGGATGCTGCCTCCCTGGGTGGTGAGACGTTGTACGTCGCTTCCGTCGGCCTCCATGGTGTAGAGGTCAAGTTCGGATCTGGAGGCGTTGCGATCGCTAGAAAAAGCAATTCGGTCGTCGGAAGACCAGCTTGGGAAGATGTCGTTGCCCGGTTCGCTGGTGAGCTGTTGCAGATTGCTGCCGTCCTTGTTGATGGTGTATATCTGGTTGTTCCCGGAACGGGTACCGAATACCAGCTTGGTGTCGTCGGGAGACCAGTCTATCCAATAGCCGCTTGGACCGCTTTCAGTAAGGCGCTGTACCTCCGATCCATCGGCATTCATTACATACAATTCGGTGCCTCCTCCCCCGCGGTAGCTGAAAAACACGATGCGGGTGCCGTCGTTCGAAATCACTCCGTTTTGATCGCCTGAACTGTTGTCGGTCAGCTTTTCCTGTCCGGATCCATCGGCATTCATCATATATATCTCGGAATCGCCGTTCAGAGCGCCGTGCAAGAGAATCTTGCCGAAGGCTGCCGTCTTACACATTACATTGTAGCTAACCGCGGTGGTATCGCCCGTAAAAACAGCTACCTCCCGGCTGGCCTCTCCGCCGGTATCGCAGTTGACAGCCACGCTCTCGGTTTCCAGCGTCAGTTGGTGGTTGCCTTGGGAGAGGCCGGTAAAATAGATGGTTTCGTTGACTCCGACGTCCTTGCCGGTTTCTTCCACCGTGAAGGAATAGCCATCAGAGTCCTTATCGTTACCACTGGTGGAGGTTTGAATGGCAATGGTTCCGGTTGTGGCCTCTTCATCCGTATCTTCATCGGTACTGCCGAAGATGCCGTCCCCGCAAGAGAGAAATGAAAGAGTGACGAGTACCAAGACGGTCAGTTGTCCAGTTTTCCGGACAAAGGATTTTGTAATATAGTGCGTATTTGCATCCATGAGGCGCTCAAAATATTGGTCTTCTCCTGAATCATCGTAAATCACTTAATGTAAAACACATATTTAGGTATAAGTCAAATAGTTATAATATTGATGGCAGGGCGGGTGCAGCCTAAAGGAGCAAGACAGTACCTATGTGGGGGAATTTGAAAGATGGGAAGTACCGGCGGTCGGACTCGAACCGACACTCGGGGTTCACCCCGAATTGGATTTTAAGTCCAACGCGTCTACCAATTCCGCCACGCCGGCATGGATTGGGGCTGGAGCGCGCGCAATATAACACTTATGCCCCCTCAACTACAACAGGAATGGCCTTCTCTGTCTTGTTTGAGGGGGGAGAAACCGTTACTTTTACCGGGCTTCCCAGGCGAGACCCATTCGTTTAACGGGCCCGTAGCTCAGTGGTTAGAGCAGTCGACTCATAATCGATTGGTCGCAGGTTCAAATCCTGCCGGGCCCACTTTTCCTTCCCATCCGTTCAATACGTCGGCGAGTGAGGTAGTTGTCGCTGACACGCTATCCCCCACCAATATACCGGCAACCATGTTCCAGGCGCAGGCGGACGTATGTTTGTATTACTATGACTGTACAGCCGTCGTAAATTGTTCTATATTAACCATTCAAATAACAGGCCATAAAACCGGCCATATAATGGAGGATATGAAATATTTAAACTTATATAAGTAAAATAATAACAAATATTTATAGAATTATATAAACCGGACACTTATCCGGCCAAAAGACCGGACAAATATGAAAGCTTCAGACTTTTATTCGCACCCTCGTGAGATGGAACCCTTGTTCCCTTCCCAAAATGAGGAATTGATAGACCTTGCGATGGATGTTCATCGTAAAGCGGCTGCTTTGGGCGGAGCGCTTCATAAAATCACCCGCCATCGCATAGCCGACTTACTGAGGCATATTAACAGTTACTACTCAAACCTGATCGAGGGACACCACACCCATCCGGCTGATATCGAACGTGCCGCCCGGAGGGAATATGATGAGGATCCCAAGAAGCGGGCGCTTCAACAATTAAATTTGGCCCATATTGAGGTCCAGAAAAAAACCGAAAAACGATTAAGGGAAGAACCGAATATTGAGATTTCTTCTCCGGAATTTCTATGCTGGATTCATAAATGTTTTTATGAACTGGTTCCTGATGATTTCAGGCGGATAAAGGATCCATCTACCGGTGAGGAATTCCTGATGGAGCCGGGAAAGCTGAGAGACCGGTTGGTCGAAGTTGGCAATCATTTTCCACCGCATTTCGAAGCATTAAACTCTTTCATGGAGAGATTCAATGAGAAATTCAACCCTGATAACCTGCATGGGACGAAAAAGTTGGTTGCTGTAGCTTCAAGCCATCACCGGCTGACATGGATTCACCCATTTGTCGATGGAAATGGCAGGGTTGCACGGCTGTTCACCCATGCATGCATGAAGAAGGCACAGATCGACTCTCATGGCTTATGGACTGTTTCGCGTGGACTCGCCAGAGAAAGCGAAGCCTATAAAAGTATGCTGGCCCATGCCGACGGCCATCGTAAAGGCGATTATGACGGCAGAGGAAATCTTTCGACAAAGACACTGGGCGAGTTTTGTTTCCACTTTCTGGAAACCTGCTTGGACCAGATTGAATTTATGAGTGAACTTCTTGACCTGGACAACCTTGCACAGCGTATTCAAGGATATGTAGATTTGAGATCTCAGGGCATGTTAACCGGTGAAATAGAGTTAAAAGAGGAGTCAAAGCATATCTTGATTGAAGTGATGCTTCGTGGTGAAATTTCCCGGGCTGATGCCAAAAGGGTGACGGGGCTTTCCGAACGTTCAGCTCGTAGGGTGTTGAGCGCCCTGGAAGACGAAGAACTCGTTACATCTGAAAGCCATAGAAGCCCGGTCAGATTCAATATACCTCCGAAAGTGGTTGGGTATTACTTCCCGGACCTATATCCCGAAGGCAGAATATAGAACGGTCGTATGGTCTTGTACTGAACTCAAACCTACAACTCACGGCACATGAAACGAGTAACCGGTATTGGCGGCATGCGGAGGAACCCGATCGCAAGGGATTTGCCGCTTGGGGACCCTTCAGCCAGGCTATATTACATGGATCCCGACGGGTTTCCGGAAATCATCTTTCATTACGGAGATCCTTACCGTATCCGGCTCGGCGAGGAGTGGGAAATTCAGGAACCGTCGCTGTTCGCCGGCCAGATCACGGGACATTTCTTTCTGGAAAACACCGGCAGATCGAAAATGATCGGCATCAAATTGATGCCTGCTGCCGTGGTTCAACTCACGGCCCTGGATATGAGCCTATACACCGACCGGGTGGTGCCCTTGTCCCAGGCCTTCGGCGACCGGTTTGGAGACTTGGCGTAACGGATCCGGGAGGACCGATCGCCGGAGGAGCGGGCCGGTACCGTTGAGCAGGCTTTAACCGGACTGATGGAAACCGGGAAAGGGAGGGAACCAAGAATCACGTCACGATCCGTGATCCTGTCCGCCGTTCTCCTGATCGCCATGGCGTTTTCCATCGTACCCGCCTCCGCTCAGGTGGCGGATTTCCGGGATGAGATAATGGGCAGGTGGGAGTGTGAAGGCCATCTTATGGGCAACGACTCCTCCTTTCGCATGCAGTGGGAGAAGGTGCTGGGCAACCGCTTTTTATGAAACTGGAATACCGGATCAGCCGGGAGGGAGAGGGAGGATGTCTATGAGGTGTTTGCCGAAGCCTGAAGCCATTGTCTCCAATACCGAAGAGCTGATATTTTGATCCCATACGAAGACCATATATATTCGCACGTGCATTGGTTACGTCCTGTTCACGGGCCGTTATTCTCCGAGCGAGGATGACAGGTCTGCGATACAGGAAGATTAAAAGGGAATCCGGTGAAAATCCGGAGCATTCCCCGATGCTGTAAGCTCCACGAGCTTTCGATTTCACTTTGCCACTGTCTCGCATCGCCCCGAAGCCAATCGGGACGGACGGGACGGGAAGGTCGTCGAAAGCGGAGCAAGCCAGAAGACCTGCCACTGCATCCGCATTCGTAGCTTTCGGGAGAAAAGCGAAGAATAAATACAGGCTCCTATTGTATTTATCCCTTCCCAGTGGTTCCCAAAGGTGCGAATGATGCGTTTACGTCATCATTTGTAACCTAAGTACCCTCAATCATGACATCTCAGAAAATCCTGCTCGCGGGGCTCCTGGCCCTTGCGACCCTTCTCTGCCTGCCTCCGAAATCCGTCGCCCAGGACGGTGCGCAGTCTGGACAGGCATCCGAAACCGATACCCTTGACGTGCGAAGTCTGGGCCAGCTTATTGTGAGCGCCGACCGCTTTGAGAGCGACGCCGCCTCGGTAGGCCGCAACGTCACCGTCATCGACCGCCGGCAGATCCGTATCTCGCTGGCGCACAACGTGGGCGAGCTGCTGGACCGGCAGGCCGGCCTGCACGTGACCGGCGACAATCAGACGCCCGGTTCCCTGCAGAACGTGTTTCTCCGCCACAACGACGGAAACAACACCCTGGTTATGATCGACGGAGTACGCATCAGCGATCCATCCACGAATTCCAACAGCGTGGACCTCTCCGAGCTCTCGCTGGCAGGCGTGGAGCGCATCGAGATCGTTCGTGGATCGCACAGCACGCTTTATGGCTCTTCTGCCATCGGGGGCGTCATCAATATCATCACCGGCCGTGGCGCCGAAGAGCACACCCGGGTGACGGCCGAGTCCCGTACCGGCGCGCTGCAGGAGGGCATGTTTTCCACCTCCAACAGCCTGGATCTGCAGGGCGACCTGGGAGGCGGCTTTTATGCGGGCGGGGGACTCACCTACGACTGGTCCAACGGGATGGACGCCACCATTGACACCGCTGCCTCCGGCTTCAATCCGCAGGACCGCGATGGTTTTGAAAAACTGGATTTCTACGCGCGAACAGGCTACCGGGGCGACAGGCTGGATGTGCATGCCTCCTACCGGCGCTCCGACCAAACCGTGGAAGCGGACCAGGGTGCCTACGCCGATGACGGCAACGCCGAGTCCACCTTCAGGCGGAACCTGGTGCGCTACGGGGTAACCGGTGAACTGTCGGACAGGCTTTCCCTCTCCCTGGAGGGCGCCTGGTCCGATGTCGACCGGGGATTCGTGAACGACTCCTCGCTGGTGGATCCCATGGGTGCCTACGACGGGACCTACACCGAGAGCCACGGCGACGGCACCCTGTGGGAGAATGATCTTACGGCCACCTGGCTGGCCGACGGCCTGCGGCTCACCGCCGGACTGGAGCGCAGCCGTGAGACCATGAACAACCGAAGCTACACCTTCAGCAGCGCCTTCAACTTCGAGTCGCGCACCAATCTTGACTCCCTCGACCTGGAGTCGGCGGTCAACAGCGCCTTTTTGCACGCTGACCTGGACGGATCGCTGTTGGCTGAGCAAGCCGAGGCTGTTTCGCTCGTGCTGGGTGCGAGGGTGGCCGGACACGACCGTTTCGGAACCCATATCACCTACGAGGTGAATCCGCGTTTGCGACTGGGCGAGCACACCCTGGGCTACGCGGCACTCACCACAGGCTTTAACGCCCCCTCTCTCTACCAGCTGTACAGCCCGGCCTTCACGCCCGGCTATCACACCGACCGGGGCAATCCCGGCCTGGAGCCCGAGGAGTCGGTATCCTGGGAGCTGGGATTGCGTCGGGACCTGGGCGAAAGCACGCGCCTGGAACTCTCTTTTTTCCGTACCGCTGTGAGCAACGACATCCAGTACGTTTACCTGTGGAAGGGCAAGACTCCTGTTTCCGGACTGAGTTTTCTGGATTACCGCGGAGATACCTACATCAACATCTCGGAGCAGCGGATGACAGGGGTGGAGGTGAGCGGCCGGATGCAGGCCACCCCGCAGCTGGCTCTGAGCGGCAGTTTCAGCTATATCCATTCGGAGCTCATGCTGGATTCCTCGGACATCGACCGCTCCTATACCGGGGACCTTCACGTGCAGATTTACGAAAGCGGGGTCTTCCTGGAGGGGGAGGAGCATGTTGAAGGTCTTACCCGCCGCCCCCGGTTCACGGCCAACCTGTCGGCGGACTGGCGTCCCTCATCCGACTGGTCGCTGGGGATTTCCGCCAGCTACACCGACAAGCGGCAGGACGTTTACTACAGCGGCGACCTGGGTCCCTTCGGAGCCCAGGACCGCACTGCGGTAGATGGATACCTGCTGGCCGACCTGCGCGCCGGCTACGAGGTAAGCCACCGACTTTGGCTGGGAGCGCGGGTGGAAAATCTGCTTGACAGCAGCTACGAGGAGATCCTGGGCTACAACACCCGTGGGCGCGGATTCTTTCTGAAAGCCACCCTCACGCTGTAGGCTGGATCCTGTGGAAATGCCATGAAAGAACAGCTTCTGCTGAACTGGAGCGGTGGTAAGTTGCGTGGTTTGTCGAACTGTACCCTCAAGGGTCCTAGTAAAGCCCGCTGAATGCAGCAGGTGTTACCTGCGAAATACCCCTATGAGGAAGGTGATATGGTCCCGCAGTTCGGTGCCGATCAGCTCCGCTCCCCTTTGGATGTGCTCCCGCGGCACGTCCGCGGCGAAGCTCTTGTCCTTCAGCTTCTTGGTGACCGATTTTACCTTCATGTCGGCGAAGCCGTTGGGGCGCACCAGGGATACGGCGTTCATAAAGCCGGAGAGTTCGTCGCAGGCGAAAAGGTAGCGTTCGATCTCCGTTTGCGGCTCTCGGCCGGTGCGTTCGGGTGCGTGCGACTTGACGGCAAGGGTGACCTCTTCGGGGTAGCCTTCTTCAGGCAGGATCTCCTCCACCGCCTTGTTGGGACGCTCCTCCCGGCCAGCGCCCCCCGTACTGGGCGCACCGATGGCACCAGGTCACGTACCGTATGAGGAAAGGCCAGCGCGGCGGCCGAACAGGCGGTGTGAAAGTACCGGGGCTTGAGGCCCGCCTCCAGGATGCGCTCGCTCAGGTTTTCGAGTCTCCTCCTGGCGTGCTGATGCGGAACTGGCGGCAAGGGATCGATGCCGCTTAGTGGGTGCGGCGCGCCGAGATTCACCCGGTCACGGTGCTCCGCCAGGAAGTCAATGGTGCGGTTCAGCTCGTCCGGCTCCAGCCCAGTGCGGTGGCCGCCGGTTTCCAGTTCCAGATGTATGCGGGCCTTGCGCCCCGTCATCCCAGCCACTTCGGCTGAGCGCTCCAGGCGGGGATAGTCGTACACGAAAAATTCGATGCCCTCCTCGATGACCCACGGCAGGTCTTCGGGATACAGGATGCCCATGATCATGATATCGGCTTCGGTGGTCTCGCCTCGATCATCTTCGCCTGCTGGCCGTGAGGCCACCGAAGTGGGATGCCACAGGCTTCGGCCATGGGCACGAAGTCGGAGATGCCATGCCCGAAGGCGTTGGCCTTGACCACGGAGGAGATTACCGGGCGGCTGCCGATCTTCCGGCGAATGAAATCCAGGTTGTTTAGTAAAGCCGACTGGCTCAGCTTGATATATGAGGAGTGTCGAGGCATGACGGTGTGGGATAGGACGTTGGTTTTCAGTCGCTCCAGGTGAGGTGCCCAACTGGAGTGAGCGTCTCCAGACACCATGAGTTCCCGAAGGCCACCTATCTGGGATCCTGCACCATAGAATCATTGTAGTGGCAGGCGTAGATACGGGTGGTGAACTGCGGGAAGGTGAGAAGGATATTCGCCGCGCCGCTACTCTCGGGCAGGGCGGCCGCTTGGCGGCGGGAAGGCGTATGAGGATATCGCGCAGCCCCATGGGCGAGCAGAATTGCCGCTTTGCGATTGGTAGAGGATGCCGGCGGGTAGCCCACGTAGAAATCAACTTCCCCGTAATGGCAAAAAAGCTCTTTCATGCGCCCATGCCTCTACCTTGCCTTACAGCTGAAGGTTGGCCTGGTTGAGTCAGTCCATGAACTGGTGGACCTGCGTCGGATTTGCAGTTGGAGGGCCCCGCGGGGCAAGCCTGGGGGCCGCACGGTTACATGTTACGCCCGAAGAGCAGGGCGTTCAGGAAGAGGCGCTTGGTGGTGTGCCAGTAGCTTCTGAAAGTGGGGTTCTGGGCGAAGAGCACCACGTCGCCCGAGCCCGTGCCCCCGGTCACGACCGCGGCGGTGCCTGCGATGCGCCCGAGGTTCTCCTCGTTGACATGTCCGCCGACCAGGGGTTCCTCCACGTACCGGGCCACGGTTGCGTAGGGATTGCTGCTGGGACGGAGCATGAAGCCCCCGTCTTTCATGAAGAGCTGCCGGCGGTCCGATGCGCCGAAGGCCACCGGGTGCGTGGGGTCGATATCAGCCTCCAGGATAACGCCCGGCACGGTATTGGCCAGGTAGCGGTCGGAGGACTCCTCGTAGTTGTAGCGCGGCTGCCCGGAGGTGGTGTCCTGGTAGCTCATGATCAGGTCCTCGCCCGCCAGTCCTTCCCGAATGGCCCACGCGGCGCCGCCTTCGTCAGCGATCAGAAGCCCACCGTCCCGCACCCATCGGCGGATCTCCTCCACGGTGCCCTGTTCAAGGTCGCCGTAGTAGCCGTCCACCATGATAAGGGTGTTGTAGCGTTGCAGTGATTCCCCGCCCAGCTCGGACTTGGCAAGGCGGGTGACGCCCATGCCCAGGTGCATGTTCAGCATGAACTGCACCTCGCCGGCTCCGTAGGAGCTTACGCCCTCGCCGACAATCATGGCGGCTTCAGGCTTGTCCAGCGGTTCGATGTTGCGGCTGCCCAGGTCCACCCCGCCCGGCGTCATGCCGGTGCCCGTAGCGTGCAGGTCCACCCCGTAGCTTTCGGCTACCGAGGCCAGGGTGTCGTGCAGGGCTTGGGGATTCAGTTCCTGGCCCCGCACCGGGATGACGATGCTACCGTAGCCGAAGGAGCGATCGCCGCCGGAGGTGGCGGCGGTAAAGGGCTGGAAAGCCGCGCGGGTCCGCACGCCGCGGTCCTGCAGCTGGTAGAGTGCGGCCGGGGCGTTGTAGTCGTCCCAGCTCATAAGGTAGGCGTAGTCCGAGACCCCGCCGTGCACCTGTCCGCTGTAGGAGGGCACGTCGGTGACGCGCTCACCCTGAAGGGCGGACGGGTTGCCGGAGGTCATCTCACCGTAGGGAATGCCGTAGCCCTGCACCAGCGACCAGGCTGTGATGTCGTAGAAGACGCTGTCTGGGAAGGAGGTGTTGGATTCAAAAATGTCGTGCAGGGTGCGGTAGCCCACCTGTTCAGTGGGGATCACGTAGGAGCTTCCGCTTTGAAAGGTGCGTCCGTCGAGCTCTACGTCCTGTCCCAGTTCATAAACCTCCAGGCGATGGTCCAGTACCAGCTCCAGGAAATTGGAGGTGAGGGTACGGTCGGCGGAGTCGCCGAAGACATATGCTCGTACCGGCTGGTCGGCGGCCTGCTCGAGGGCCCCTTCAAAGAAGCCTCGCTGGTATTCAAAGAGCCGCTGCTTCTCCTCCACGGCGGCGCGCACGGTGGCGATGCCGGTGGCCAGGTGGCGGCGAATGGTGGAGCGGAAGGTTACCTTCCCTCCGTCGCTCTCCTGCACCAGTCCCCGCGAGCTGCCTACCTCGAAGGTGCTGCCCACACCGCCCCACATGTCGGGGTAGGTGGCCCCGTAAATGGGGGCGATATTGTCGTAGACCTCCTTGGTCCAGTAGAGCGCTCCCAGCCCGTCCAGGGCGTCGGTCTGGTATTGGGCGATGAGCGGGTTCATCACTTCGTAGTGGTAATCCGGCAGCACGGGATTCCAGGTGCGCACCGGCTTGGTGGGCTCCAGGAAGTAGGAGCTTCCCGTGCCCATCTCGTGGAAGTCGATCTGAAGGTGGGGATACCACTGGTGGTAGAAGTCCATACGGTTGCGGCTCTCCCGCTGGGTGAGGGCAAACCAGTCGCGGTTCAGGTCGTGCCAGAAGTGGTTGGTGCGTCCCCCGGGCCAGGCCTGCTCGTGCTCGCGGTCGGCAGGGTCGGCCACCGGCGGGAAGGATTTGTACATGTTGTGCCAGCTGGCGGCGCGGTCCCTTCCGTCAGGGTTGAGGGAGGGGTCGATATGGACGACCGTCTCCTCCAGGAAGCGCCGCGTCTCGGCGCCCTGTTCGGCCACCAGGTAGTAGGCTGTCAGCATGGAGGCCTCGGCGCTGGAGGTTTCATCGCCGTGCACCCCGTAGTCGAGGGCCACCACGGCAGGCTCGGAGGCGGGATCGGGTCCGGGTGCCGAGAGGTCGGTTACTTGTCCGCGCTGCGCCCGGATCTGATCCATGCGGGCGTGATTTTCGGGGGAGGTTATGGTGAGCTTGACCTGGGGACGGTACTCGTAGGTTCGGCCGATCTCTTCTATGGTGGCTTTGTCCGACAGCTCCGCCAGCCGCTCAAGGTAGGCCACAATGCGGTCGTAGCGGGTGAAGTGGCTGCCGATTTCGTAGCCCAGGAACTCCTGGGGAGAGGGGATATCCGGGTCGAAGGAGGTCTCCTCATCGAAGTAGTAGTCCTGCTGGGCGTTGCCGATGCCGGGCAGGGCGAGCAGCAGTGTGAGGAGTAAGGCAGGAATGGTCAGGGATTTCTCAATGGTGATCATGGCGAGGAATTTCACTTGGTGCTGTGGATTTGAGGGACGGTCGTAGGGGGGCGCACCGAGCGGTGCCTCAATGCCGATCTTCCCGCTCGCGGATGCTCCCCCCAAAACCGCAGAGGTAAGTTATCATCTTATAATTGGGATTCAACCACTATTCGTGAGCGATGAATCGGTTGGCAAAGCCCCTTGGGCGCCGTATATTTATACCATTACGGGTATAATATATACTTATATTGCTTTTCTATACCCGAAGAGGTATAATTAATAAAATTAAACCATATTTATACCCGTAAAGGTATAGTTATGCAGGAGGCCACACATGAATTGATTTCGTTTGTAAAGTCCCGCCGGAAGCAGTTGGGACTTACGCAAAAGGAACTGGCCCGAAGGGCCGGTGTGGGACTCCGGTTTGTACGTGACCTGGAGCAGGGCAAGGAGAGCGTACAGGTAGACAAGGTCAACCAGGTTCTGGCGCTCTTCGGATATAAAATGGGACCGATTAAGATCGAGGATCGCAGTGAGTTATGATATATAGAAGCGCAATTATTATTGTTAATGAAATACCTGCGGGAACGCTGGAGGAAACCGACAGCGGATATCGCTTCCACTATCGGGAGGAGTACCTGCAGAGGGAGGACGCCGAGGCGGTCAGTCTCACTCTCCCGCTACAGCAGGAGCCTTTCGAATCCAAGGTGCTTTTCTCCTTTTTTGACGGGCTGATTCCGGAGGGCTGGGTGTTAAACGTTGTGGAGGAGACATGGAAAGTGGATCCGAAGGATCGGATGGGGCTCCTGCTGGTGAGTTGCCGGGATACTATCGGGAATGTCAGCGTGGGGGAATCTTGAGTCATTGTCTGATTTGTATGGAACAGGTTACGTCAGGCGGGGATTACCATTCGAATTGTCTGGTACGCCTTTTCGGCAGCGAGGAGATTCCGGTTTTGGAATACAACCTGGATGAGTTAGCTGAACTGGCGAAGAGAACGGTACGTCAGAAGGTGACGGTCCCCGGAGTACAGGCCAAACTTTCGATGGAGATGGAACGCCAGTCGGGGGAAGCGGATAAGCTCACGATAACTGGGCTGGGGGGCAGGTATATCCTGAAACCACCTTCTCAAACCTGGCCGGAACTTCCAGAAAACGAGCATTGCACCATGAGAATGGCTGCTTTAGTGGGGCTGGAATGCGTGCCTCATGGGTTGATTCGCCTGGCCTCCGGAGAACGAGCGTACATCACCAGACGAATTGATCGTGGTGCGCAGGGGGAGAAGTATGCCATGGAGGATATGTGTCAGCTCAGCGGTCGGTTGACGGAAGACAAATACAAGGGCTCGCATGAACAGGTGGCTTGGGCTATTAAGAACTACTCTGTCAATCCCATGTTTGACCTAACGCGTTACTTCGAGGTAGTCCTTTTTTCATATCTGACAGGAAACAGTGACATGCATCTGAAGAATTTTTCGCTGTTCAAGGACCCGGAACTGGGTTGGAAACTGGCACCAGCGTATGATCTTCTGTCCACATGGCTTGTAATTCCGGAAGAAAAAGACCCGGAAGAACTGGCCCTGAGCCTGTCGGGGAAGAAGAGCAATTTCAACAGATCATCTTTTGAATTGTTTGGCTTGCAGATCGGCTTGAACCGGAAGCAGATATCAAATTCCTTTGAGCACTTTATCTCACTTCGGGAGGAGCTGAATAAATCGGTCGATCACTCGTTTTTGAGTGAGGAGGTGAGGCGCAGGTACCGGGAGTTGTTGGACAGGAGGTATGGAGCGTTTGAATCCCAGCCAGTGTAAATGTTGGAGAACTTTGTATATCTTTGAATGTACGTTTTACGGGCCCGTAGCTCAGCTGGCTAGAGCGCTGCATTCGCATTGCAGAGGTCGGGGGTTCGAGTCCCCCCGGGTCCACCACCCCTCTTATGTCCGCCCTCTCTCCATACCCGTGTGATGTGCAGCTGCGCTGCAGCGACGGCTACCCGCTGGCGGCCACGCTTTTCGAACCGCCGCGCAAGGAGGCGCGCAGCTCCCTGGTGATCGGTTCCGCCCTGGGAGTGCCGCGATATCTCTATTTCAAGCTTGCCCGTTTCCTGGCGGCCCGTGGCTGGGCGGTGCTTACCTTCGACTACCGGGGCATACACGAGTCCCGGGAGGGCCAGGTGGCCGGTTCCGACATGCGGATGGAGCACTGGGGATCGCGCGATCTACAGGCTGCTTTGGGCTGGATGCTGGAACACCGCCCCCGAGCGGCCTTGTGCTACCTGGGGCACAGCTGCGGCGGGCAGATCCTCGGGCTGGCTCCGCACGCTGAAAGGGTGAAGGCCGTGATCCTGGTTGCCTCCCAGAGCGGCTACTGGAAGCACTGGGACTGGCCCTACAAATGGGGCGTATGGTGGACCTGGCAGACACTCGGCGTGCTGGCCCCGCTTTTCAACTACCTGCCGGCGCGCCTGATGGGCATCTCTTCGGTCAACCTGCCGGGTGGGGTGGCGCGGCAGTGGGCCGCCTGGGGCAGGCGACCGCGCTACCTCTTTGACGACCGGTCGGGTCTGGATACCTCCCTATACCGTCGCCTGGAGATGCCGCTCCTCTCGGTTTCCATGAAGGACGACCCGTTTTTCGCCCCTCCCCGGGCTGTGGAGGCCCTGCTGAGGGAGTATCCGGCTGCGCTCATCGAGCGGATGGAGGTGCGGCCCGGGGATCTGGGACTCAACCGCATCGGGCATTTTGGTTTCTTCAGGGACAAGTGCCGCGCCCTGTGGGAGGAGACGGCCGCATGGCTTGAGGCGGAGCTCGCTCGCTGAGACTTTTACAGGGACCTCACCGGAATAGAAATACGGTTAATTTTCCCGCAGGGTCACAAATCATCCGATGCCGTTCGTACGTTACCGGTGCATGCGGCAATCTTACGCTGACCACACCTAAACCCTCATCCCAACGGCCATGAAACGCTTCTCAACCTTTCTGTCTGAACCGGCACGCAGGGAAAATTTAATTTTTTTCCATAGCGAGAATTATTTATTGTTATGCCCATATCTAATCAATAAAGACCGATATGAATTATTCCGTTGAAGAGAAATACAATTGTGTAGTTATCAAGCTGAAAGGTAACGTCATGGGCGGCCCTGACGCGGAGACCTTCCGGGACGAGCTTCACGGTTTTATCGAGGAGGGCAAGAAGAACGTCATCGTTGATCTGAGCAGCGTGAAGTTCATGAACTCCTCGGGACTGGGGATTCTTATCGGGGGGCTCACCACCATGCGTAACGCAGAGGGCGACCTGAAGATCTGCGGCGCCAGCAATAAGATCGAGAGCCTGTTGATGGTCACCCAGCTCATAAAGGTGTTTGATCATTACCGCGACCTTGAATCGGCTGCCGAAGCCTACCAGGAATAGACCTATCAGCGACTCGGCCGCGACTCAATGATCTCTTCTGCTTCGCGGGCCAGATCAAGCACTGTGTCGGCATAGAGAGAGCTGGGATTGTATCGGATGACCGAAGTGCGCAGGTCGCCGGTCCGTTCCATGAAATAGGCCAGGTACTTGCCCACCGATAGGATGCTGTTGGCCATATCCTCCAGGTCGTCCCCTACAAACCAACGGTTCAGCGAATAGGGAATGAACTGGGCGGGACTTACCGCACCTGCGTAGCTAGATTTCATGCCCATCACGTCGAGATCCCTGCGGCCGGTGAATTCCAGCAGCTCTTCCAATTGGGCCAGGGCGAATTCAGCGCGGTAGTCCGCTACAAACATAGAGACGTAGGCGTTAAAGGGATTGTAGCGACCCGTCTTGGTGCCGAAGTCCGACTCAATGCCGATGATGGCAGCGATTACGTATTGGGATATGCCGTAGGTCGCTTCGGCCTGGTGCAGCGGCTCGACGTGTTCGTCATGGAATTGGGCGATGCGCTCGGCTTTGTCGTCAAACTGCAGGATTTGCTTGTACTCGTCCAGGTCGGGCGACTTGCGCTCGGCGGAACCGGTGAAACGCCGGTCGATGCGCTCGTAGATCTCGAAGCGCTCATCTTCCAGCAGACCCTCGATTTCATATCCTTCGGCCTGGAAATGGCGCACCAGCTCGGTGAGCTTCTCCCCGTACTTCTCGCGATCGCTGAGGGTGTCGGGGGAGGCAGCCGAGGCGGTGACCGTGCCCGCCGTCAGAAGGAGGGCCAGGGTGCAGAAGATGGCCTTGAAGGATGTATGGTATATGGCGGTCTTGAAATCGGTCATGGTGATGCCGGTATGGCCACGGATGGTTATCGGGAAGGGGAGGTGCGCGCTAAAGCGCCCTCCTTCCCAATCTAGCTATTTTTTCCATATCCGCAAGCGAGGCTCAGTCTGCCGGGGCCCTCAATAGGGAAACTTCTCGCGCAGCGCTTCCCATTCCCCGCGCAGGCTGTCCAGTTCGCTGCGCAGCTGGCGATGGCGTTCGGGAGCCTGGTTGCCGGGATGCTGGTCTGCCCCGCTGGTCAAGCCGTAGAGATACCCGAGCTGGTCGAGGAGCATGGGCGGCGGGTAGCTGCCCTCGTCGGAGGTTTCCAGCTCATTGTAAATACGGTTCCACTCCTCCATGAGCGGTTCCGCCTCATCGTCCGTCATCAGGCCCTGGGTGCGCAGGCTGTCGATGCGATCGCGCATGCGCTCCATCTGATCCTCCATACGGTTGGCAATTCCGATGGTCTCACGCATGGCCATGTTGTGCTTCAGCTGGGCGCGTAGATCATTCATGGTTACGCCTTCGGCGGCCACCCGCGGGTCGATGCGCACCCGAAGGGGCTGTTCCTGGCTCCAGCCCAGGCCGGAGAGGCGCACAGTGTAGCTGCCCGGCAGGGCCATGGGACCCGATCCCACGCCGAAGTATTCGCCGCCCTCCTCAGCGGGCACGGTGTCGCCCGGGTAGCGGAGGTCCCAAACGAAGCGGTTGTGACCCGCCTCCACCGTAAAGGTATCCGGAATGGAGGGCATGGGACCCTCGGGCGTCATCATGCGTTTGGCGGGATCCTGCTGTCCGGCTGGCAGGCTGTAGTCTTCGGAGGTGGCCGCGAAACGGCGCACCAGGTTGTCCTCTTCGTCAAAGATCTCCAGGGCAAGGGGCTCGTCCGGCACCTCTGACAGGTAAAAATCGATTATGGCACCCGCCTGACGGTACTGCGGTACGTTGTTTCCGAATCCGCCCCAATAGCGCATCCGGTAGGCCTCGCGCGGTTTGAACAGGTGACGTTCGCTTCCGGCGATCTGGGCGCTGGCCTGGTGCAGGACGCTCAGGTTGTCCAGAATCCAGAACCCGCGTCCCATGGTGGAGAGCACCAGGTCCTTTTCGTGCACCTTGATATCGGTGATGGGCGAGTTGGGAAGACCGGCCTTCAACTGCTGCCAGGACGATCCGCCGTTGAAGGAGACGAAGAGTCCCCAGTCGGTGCCCGCATAGAGCAGACCCTCGCGGTGGGGGTCCTCACGCACCACGCGGGTGGGATAGCCGTCGGGCAGGCCGTTGTCGCCCGGGGTCAGGAGCTCCCAGCTCTCGCCGTAGTCTTCGGTTTTGTAGATGTAGGGATGCCAGTCGTCCAGCAGGCGCCGGTGCATGGCAATGTAGGCGGTGCCCGCCTGGTGGTGGGAAGCCTGAATGGCGTCCACGCGCCCGTTGGGCGGCATATCGGAGGGGGTGACGTCGGTCCACTGCTCGCCCCGGCTGCGTGTCACGTGCACGGGTCCGTCGTTGGCGCCCGTCCAGATGACGCTGCGCTCCAGGGGGGAGACCTCGATGGAGTAGATGGTGCTGTAGTGTTCCTCGCCGGTGATGTCGCGCGTGATGGGCCGTCCGGAGGCCATCTGGAACTCAGGCTTGAAGGCGGTCAGGTCGGGACTGATGGTCACCCAGGTCTGTCCCCCGTTCACCGAGCGGTGCAGGTACTGCGAGCCGTGAAAGACCTCGTTGGGATCGTGAGGGGAGACCTCGATGGGGGCCACCCGCTGAAAGCGGTACTCCAGGTCGGCGGGGTTGCGCCCGTACATGTACTGTCCCCCCACCCAGTAGCTCTGCTCCTGTCCGGTAATCTTGTTGTAGGTGCCGAAGCGTCCCTTGCAGTTGGAAAAGACGATGTTGTGGTTTCCGACCATGGGCACGGCCGGGCCGGTTTCGCAGCCGCCGATCATATGCCACAGTCCCTGGTCGGTCTCGGCGCTCTCGGCTGGGGGAGGCTGGGCACGGAGATGGTGGAATTGTCCTGCTGGCCGGCGTAGAGCCAGTAGGGGAAGCGGTCGTCCACGTGCACCGAATAGAGCTCGGCGGTGTTCTGGTTCATCTGGGTCGACCAGGTTTCGCCCCCGTCGCGGGTGACGGTGGCGCCCCCGTCGTTGCCCTGCACCTGGATGTCGGGATCGTCGGGATTGATCCAGAAGTCGTGGACGTCGACGTGCGTGACGGGCCGCCGGTCGAAGTCCTGACCGCCGTCCTCGGAGACGTAGTAGCTTACATTGCCCACGTGTACCTCGTCGGCATTCTGCGGGTTAAGTTCGATATTTGTGAAATAGAAGGGCCGCGAGAGGAAGTTGTCCGCCTGATCGTTATTGACCAGTTGCCAGCTCTGCGCGCGGTCGTCGGAGCGGTAGAGTCCCAGCTCCTCCCCCGGTGCTTCCACCAGGGCGTAAACCCGGTCGGGGGCGTCGGGAGAGACGGCGAAGTCCACCTTGCCCATAAGTCCCTGGGGCAGGCCCTCACTCATGCGGGTCCACGTGTCGCCCCCGTCGGTGGAGCGGTAGATGCCGTTCTCGGAGGCCGCGCCGCTGATGATGGTCCACGGCTTGCGCTCGGCCCGCCAGAGGGCGGCGTAGATCACGTCGGGATTGGTGGGGTGAAGCTCCAGGTCGATGGCGCCGGTGGAGTCGGAGGCGAAGAGCACCTTCTCCCAGTTGGCCCCGCCGTCAACCGAGCGGAACACGCCCCGCATGGGGTTGTTGCCGAAGGGGTGCCCCAGCGCCGCGACGTAGACCCGGTCTGGATTTTCGGGGTGGGCCTCGACGGCACCGATCTGCCCGGCCTCTTCAAGTCCCAGGAACTGCCAGCTCTCCCCGGCGTCGGTAGATTTGTACATGCCGCGGCCGGTGGTCACGTTGGCGCGGATGCCGTCGGTGCCGGTTCCCACATAGAGGATGTCAGGGTTGGAATCGGTCACTTCGATGGCCCCGATGGATGTGCTCAGGAAGCCGTGGCCGTCGCTGATGTTCTCCCATGACTGTCCCCAGTCGTCGGTTTTCCACATGCCGCTGCCGCCGGCGCCTCCCATGTAGAAGGTGGCCGGATGGGAGCGGTGTCCATGTACGGCAGTGACCCTTCCCCCTCGGGTGGGACCCACGGCTCGGAACTGCATGTCGTTGAAGAGGCTGGTGTCCATATGGGTCGAAGCGACCACACGCGCGGAGGCGCCTCCTGTGACGTCCTGGGCTGCAGCGGGCGCGGCGCCCAACAGGGCCAGGCCCGTTGCGATCAGCAGGGAGCGAAGGAGCGGATTCCGTAATCTCATGGTATGCGGAGGTGAATTGCGGTTTGAAGGGATCCCTGGGGTTCCCGAAAGACTATGGAAAGGTGATGGTTCTGCCGCTCAAATTCAAATTAAAGCGCATGTGAGCGGCGTCTGCCTGCGACGGGCGTTCGGGAATGCCCGGGTCTGTGCCGGACCTTCCCTATACCGTCACAATGAGGGCGGTGGCGTACATGATGCCCACGCCCAGAAGGAAGGCCGCCAGGTTGGCTGCCGAGAGGGCCTCCTCCTTGCGGGCCTGGAGATAAAAATAGGCGCCTATCTCCACCAGGACCTGCAGGATGGCGCCGGCGCCCACCGCAAAGAGGACCGCGCCCCAGTGGGGGGCGTAGGAAACCGCTCCCAGCAGGGTTCCCACCGCCGCCGGAAGGCCGGCCAGGAGGGTTAGTCCCACAAAGGTAAGCAGACTGGTTTTGCGGTCCAGCAGGGGGGCGGCGATGCCGATGCCCTCGGTTACGTTGTGCAGAACGAAGCCGACTACCAGAAAGGAGCCCAGGGCCGCCTCGCCTGAGGCCATGGCGGCGCCCACGGCCAGCCCCTCGCCCAGGTTATGCAGGCCGATGCCCAGGGCCAGGTAAGTGGCCAGGGAGATCCCGCTTGGGGCTTTCCCGCCGCTGCGTCCCACCGCGAAAATACCCAGAAAGGAGAGTCCGGTCACCAGCCAGACCAGCAGCCCGCCCTCGAAAGCTTCCGAGGCTTGTCCGGCCAGCTCGAAGCCCTCCAGCAGGGTGTCGATGAACAGGTAGGCCAGAAGGCCAAGAGTGAGGGCCAGGATGAACTGTATGCCGCGTGCGCCCAGGGTCTTGAGCCAGGGATAGAAAAGCAGGCCCAGACCCACCGGAATCACGCCGATGTAGATGCCCAGCAGGATGTAGGCCAGCACGCGCTGGAGATTCCACTCCGGCGTGGGCTGGGCGACCTCAATGGTATGGGTGAAGGTGATGCCGGTGTGGGTGATGAACGTAACCTCGTGCAGCTCGTGCTTCACCCAGGGATAGGGGATGGTAATCCAGGCGGAGGAGAGCCGGGGGAGGGGACCCGAGGGCTCCTGCGAGTAGCGCCAGTAGGCCTCGTCCACCATCACCTGGGCGATGCGCATGGGCTGCGATCCGTTGGCGCGCACCTTCAGGTGGATGCCGTTGTCATCCAGGTTGGTCTGCTCGACGGTCAGCTGTTCCACCGGCGGGGCCGTCACGCCCAGAGGCTTGAGCGGATCGGTTGAAAGGAAGAGGATCACCGATCCCACCAGCAGCGCCAGGGGAACGGCCGCCCAGATCCAGCGGGGAAGCTTGTCAAGTCGCTCTCCTGTCATACTTCAGACTCCCCTTTGCCGTTCTGGAAATCCGCGGCGGGACGCACGTCAAAAATACTCATCCAGCCCAGCTCGGCGAACTCTGACTGGTGGGCGTGAAACATGTAGTTGCCCGGCTCGAAGCCGTCGAAACTGAATTCCAGGATACCGCGCTGCGCCTGGCAAAACATGACGGTGTCGATGGTCTCCCGTGAGGGGTAGAAGGTGGTGCCGTGGTCGTAGAAATCGAAGAAGTTGGCATGCAGGTGAAAGGAGTTTATGGGGTCGAATTCGGTGGCATTCACCAGGTAGACGCGCACCGGCCGCTCACTTTCCACGGGGATGGGCTCATGCTGGTAGGCGAAGGCCACGGTGTTGGCGGCGTAGACCTCGTTGTCGCCGTCGAAGTCGGTGTCGAAACCGTTCATCACCATCACCATCTCCTGCCAGTGTTCGTTTTCGGGGGTGCCCAGCAGGCGGGAGCGGGCGGCGTCGCGGTAGTCGGGATGGCGCTCCGGATCAGGGTCGATAATAAAGGCCCCGTAGAGGCCCTTGTGAATATGCCGCTTGAGCGGAGTGGAGTGGCAGTGGTAGAAATGGCAGCCGAAAGGGGCGGCGTCAAACTCGTAGGTGAAGCTCTCGCCCGGGTGGAGCATGCCGGGACCGCTGCCCGGCACCCCGTCCATGGCCGCCGAGTGAATACCGTGAAAGTGGATGGTGTGGGGATGGGAGCCTGAGTTGATAAAATGTACCCGGATGCGTTCGCCCTCCGTGCAGCGGAGGGTGGGACCGGGCACGGTACCGTTGTAGGTCCAGGCGGGAAAGAAAACGCCGGGGGCAATTTCAATCTCCCGGTCCACCGCCGCGATTTCGTATTCGCGCAGGGTCTGTCCCCCCGGCAGTGTGGAGATGGTGCCGGTTTCCCACCGGGTGAGAAATTCGCCCGGGTGGAAGCCGTTGCGCTCGTGGTCTACCGTGCCCACGGTGGTCATCCCGCCGTGGTCCATGCCTTCATGGGGCGGTTCGCCATCCCCGGCCTGCCTTCCGGCATGTTCCGGGTCTGTACCGGAGCTCTCTCGGCCCTGCGCCTCGCCGCCCCAGATCATGGAACCCAGGAGGGTGCCTGCGCCGGCCATCAGGCCTGACTTCAGGAAGAAACGGCGGGGTATTTTCTTGTCAAACATGAGGTGATGCTTCCTGCGGGTGACGTTGAGCGAAGAAGCCCAAAGGCGGCCCAGGCACCCCGGATGGGTCATCGGAAGGGTAGCCTGGCCGCGCTTTAGGCCTTTCGCGATCAAGAGACCAATGTAGAAAAATTAAATTGTTAGTCAAAGCTAAATAATAATGTCGGCGGGGGCATGCAATCGGGTGGCCGGGCGGCCTGGACCATCGCCCAAACATAAAAAAGGCACCGACTCTGCCGTACGGCGGTGTCGGTGCCTTGTGAAAATAGTTGCGCCTGCTTCGGCGCAGCCGAACCGTCTACTCTTCGTCGACGGGGGGCAACTGCACGGGCGTGTCGTGGGTCACGTAATCCTCTTCCATGGTGCTGATAAAGAGGGGATTGAAGATCAGCTTGTAGGTCCCACGGGGCTGGCCGCGGAACTGGGGGCGGAAGGCGTACATCACCAGGCGTCCCTCGCCGAAGCGCACGTTCAGCATGGCGGACTCCCCGCCCAGGTACTGCTGCTCGCCCAGGGCCCAGCCGCTCATCAGCAGGTCCTCCTCGGCGTACCGCACGGGAGAATCGATGGGCGGGGGATCGATCTGCAGGCTGTCACCCTCGTCGCTCTGGGGCCAGTCGACCGAAAAGGCACGGCTGTGCGAGAAGGAGGCGGCCACCTCAGGCTGCATGCCGAAAGCCAGCGGGTGGCTGTTGTCCACCGTGGCGCGGATCAGCGAGCCCGGAATGAAGAAGTCGAGGTTGTCGGCGCCCGCCGTTTCGTTCTCCACGGGCAGCAGGAACTGCTCGATGAGCAGGTCGCTGGCCGAGTCGAAGGAGAGCAGGGTGCCGCCTTCCATCACGTAGTCGCGCAGCGCCTGCATGCCGGAGAGTTCGATGCCCCCGGTGTATTTGGCCGGCAGGTCGTCGGGGTCCTCCCCGTGGAGGATTCCCTCGGGACTGTCGTCCGGCAGGATGATGGCATCGTACTGCGAGAGGTCGTCCCGGCGGATGTTCCGGTTGTGGAGGGTATCCACGTCAAATTCGTACTCCTTGAGCATCCAGCGGGTCCAGCCCTCGTCCATGTTGGCGTCCCATGACTTGTAGAGTCCCACACGGGGCTTGTGCACCTCGTAGAGAGTGACGTCCGGCTCACCGGACAGGGCGTGGAAATCGAGTCCCATCTCTTCGGCCACCGCCTCCACGTCGGCTCGCGTGCGCCGCCGATCCTCGATGACGATGGAGCCTGCCTCAAAGTCGCCGCCGTCACGGCTGAAGGCCTCGCGGGTCCAGTATACTGTGTGGCCGGCCTCCAGCAGGCGGTTCATGGCGCGGGCGCTGAAGTTGGGCCGGTGGGAGAGTACGTAACCGTAGCCGGCGCTGCCGGCGATATCGCCGGGCACAGGCTGTTCCAGTTCCTGCAGTTGCGTGCCCTGGTAGGAGAAGGCTGAGTCGATGCGGTTCACCTCCACGCCCATCTGCATGGGCAGGGTCCAGCCGGCCAGGTCGTAGGGGGGATCCGGGGGACCTCCCGGGTACTGGTAGCGGGTTGGATAGTTCTGGGGCTCCAGCATATCCTTGACCATGGGCAGGTAGGCCTGCGAGGCCTCGACCACCCAGGTGCCGGCCGGGTAGGAGGAGTCGCCAGCCGAGAAAGAGGCGTCAGCCTGATGGATCTCCACGCCGTCCTGTATGAGGACGTTCACCATGTTCATGGCCTCCCCGGAGTCCCACTGCTCCTGCGGAATCACATAGGCGTAGGGATTTCCGGCCTCGCCCTCCTCGATGGCGTCACGCCCCATGTTGTAGATGTTCATCAAAAACTGCGTCTTGCGCTCGGCGGCCAGGTCAAGTACGGCCATGGAGCCCTGGATCATGTACTCCACAGCGTCGCGGAAGTGCGACTCGCCCCCCTGCCAGGGATCAGGATAGAAGATGTCGGTGCCGTCGGTGGGGATGCCGCTGCCCACGCGCGAGGGCATGTTCTCCGGATCGTAGTAGTCGGGCGTGGGCGAGGGATGGGCCACCTCAGTGAGAATGCCGATCATGTTGTGGTAATAGGGCGCGGTACGGCCTCCCCCGTTCCAGAACATGGTGTAGCTGTTGTCGGAGATGTAGCCCGGCATGTCCTTGACGGCGAAGCGCTGCGACATGGCCGAACCCACCATGTTGACGCCCGCGGTGACGCCCGGGTGAATGTTGGGATTTACGGGATCAGAGAAGGGGGGCAGGAAGATGCGGGTCCACCAGGGTGCGGTCTGGTGGTGGTTGTAGACCACCTGCGGGTACCACTCGTGGTAGAGTACCCGGTTCACGTTCTGGGTCTCTACCATGTTGTTCATAAACCAGTCGCGGTTATTGTCGTGTCCCACGTACTTCTGGTAGAGCCAGGGAGGTCCCGAATCCTGCCAGGGGGTGTCCAGGGTCTGGTTGTACCAGTCGCGCACGATCTCCAGTCCGTCGGGATTCATCACCGGCATAATGAGGGTGACTACCTTGTCGCGGATGCGCTGCATCTCGGGGGTCTCCTCCGTGGCCACCTTCCAGGCCAGCTCGGAAGTCATCTGCCCGTGAGCCATTTCAGTGGCGTGCATGCCCCCGTCTAGCCAGATGACGGCCTTGCCCTCCTCGGCCAGCTGTTCAGCCTGCTGCCTCGGGATGCGGGCGCGCGACATCTGCTCGCTGATGGAACGCCAGCGATCAACCTGTTGCATGTTTTCCTCGCTGGAGATGATCAGCAGCACCATGGGTCGTCCCATGGTCGACTCGCCGATGTTGACCATCTGCACGCGGTCGCTGTTGTCGGCAAGGATCTGGTAGTATTCCATCATCTGCGGGTAGGAAGCCAGCTTGTAGTCCGCTCCGATCTGGAATCCGAAATGCTCTTCCGGTGTAGGGATGTCCTGCGCGGCGGTGGACGCGGGGGAGCCCAGAAGCATGGCAGCGGCGAAGATCAGGGCCAGGGAGGAGGACAGAAGGCGATTTGGAAGACTGGCGGAAGAGTGGGTCATGGGTATAAAAGCTTGTTGGTCATGGTGTTGCGAGGGCGTCCGGGGGCCGGCCGCTGAGCGTAATGATATATTTTATTGATCACTAATGACAATTTCAGCAAAAAAAGGTAAAAGCCCGTGCCCGTATATTTTTGATGTGGGAGATGTTTCGGCGGCGCCAACATTAACGCCTGGGCTTCGTAGGAGGAGGGCGCGGTCACTCTCTTTTTCCGCCGGACGCGCGCAGGAGGGGCGCAGGATAATAATTGTGCCTGCACGCCTAAATGGCTAATATATAGGTGTAAAATGAAAACCCCGGAGGGTGGCAACGACAGGGAATTTCTGGGAGGTCAGGGCACACCCGGAGCGGGTTTACACAGATTTCGAATCAGTCGGTTCAGGTATGGTTCATGTCGAAGAGGTAACCACTGTTGCCGAAAAAGAGGCATTCGTACGGTTCCAGTTTGACCTCTTCGGGGGCAACCCTTATTGGGTGCCGCCCATTGTGAGCGAGGAGCTTGAAATCTTCGATCACGAAATGAATCCCATTTTCGGGCATGCCGACGCGCGCCTCTTCCTTGCCTACCGTGACGGGAAACTGGTGGGACGCATAGCCGCTATTGTCAATTGGCTGGAGGTCCGCGAGCAGAAGAAACCCAAAATACGCTTCGGCTGGTTTGACGCGGTGGATGATCCAGAAGTGACCCGGACGCTGCTGGACAAGGTGGCGGAAATCGGGCGCGGGCACGAGCTGGAATACATGGAGGGACCTACCGGCTTCTCCAATATGGACAAGGCGGGTCTCTTGGTGGAGGGCTTCGAGGAACTCAACACCATGATCACCTGGTACAGCCCGCCCTACTACATGGAACATTTCGAGTCCCTCGGCTTTGAAAAAGCCAACGAGTGGGTGGAGTACAAAATCCGCATCCCGGAAGAGGGTCCTTCGGAGCGGGTGCGCAAGTTTGCCCGGCTCATCATGGAGCGCAACGATCTGCACATAGTCAACTTTACCAGCAAACGTGAGATCCTTGCGCATGCCGACGAGATGTTCGACCTAATCAACAAGACCTACAGCGGGCTTGACACCTACGTGCCCATTCAGACCGAACAGGTTGCCTATTACAAGGAAAAGTATTTCCGCTACCTCCATCCAGACTTCATCAACTGCCTGGGCGACGAACAGGGAAACCTGGTGGCCTTTGCCATCACCATGCCTTCCTTCGCCAGGGCCCTGCAGAAGGCCGGCGGGAAAATTCTTCCTTTTGGCTGGTTTCACCTTCTCAAGGCGCGCTACTTCCCCCGGAAAGCCGACTTCTACCTGATCGGCGTGAAACCAGAGTTCCAGAACAAGGGTCTGACGGCCATCATTTTCAAAGAGATGAACGAGGTCTTCAACAAATACGGCATCAGCGAGGTGGAGACCAACCCTGAACTGGCGGAGAACAAAGCCATACAGGCCCTCTGGAAAAATTACGACAGTACCCTCCACAAGCGCCGCCGCACCTACCGGAAAGAGCTGTAAATAAAAAACCCCGGCCCGCCATGTGGCGGACCGGGGCTTTGAATAGCCGCTTCGATAAGAAGACTATTTGTAGTCCAGGCTCTTCACGTTGATAGCGCTGAGGCCCTTGGGAGTCTCTTCGACTTCAAACTCAACTCGTTCGTCGTCTTCCAGACCCTGGTTGTAGCCCAGGTTATCTACGTTGTTCCTGTGTACGAATACATCTTTACCCCCGTCATCCGGTTTGATAAAACCGAATCCTTTCTGGGTATCGAAAAATTTAACTTTACCTTGTTTCATTACTGTATTGGGTATTTGGGCCACCCGGTGTAGAATTCACTCAGTGAAAGAGAGGCGAAAACGCTTCGTTACCGAAAGTATACTCAACTCCAGGTGGGGAATTAAAGATAACAGCAGTAATGTAAGTGAATTTAAGCGAAAAACCTATTTTTAGTCAAAATGGAACTCAGGGCGGAGTATGGCATCTGACGCGTCCTCCTTGGGGCAATGAACTCATCAGAACCTGAGGATATGATCATTCTTGTACTTGAAGAGACCTATCCCTGGTACCGGGGAGGAGTAAGCGAGTGGGTTTCGCATTACTTGGGAGCATTCCCGGGACAGACTTTCTCGCTGCTGCAGCTCACCACCACTCCGGGTGAGGTACCGTGCCGAAAGCCGATCTACCGGTTGCCGGATCACGTGAGGGGATCCTTCCGGCTACCGGTGCCCGTCGCGCGTGGCGGTGAGCTGCCCGCGGACGATGCCTGGGCAAGCCGGGCACTTGCTTCGTTGCCAGACCGGGCCCTGCGGGGCGCCCGACTGGTGCACGTGCTCAATACCGGGTTCGCCGGGCTTCTGGGACGCGCCCTGGCTTCCGCGAAGGAACTGCCGCTGGTTCTGACCGAACACGCCCTCTACCGGAAGGAGGCGATGGCCGGTGAGCACGCCCTCGAGTGTGGTTTTGAGCTGCCGGTTGCGGAGAGAGCCCGCCGCCGCATGGCACGCTGGTTCCGTAACTCCGCAAGGAAGATCTACCGCAGCAGTCACCGGGTGATCAGCGTCTCCCGCTGCAACATGCCGAACCAACGTGACCTCGGTGCCCGGGACCCTATCTACATTCCCAATGGAGTGGACGCCTCCTGGCTGCTTGAGCGAAAGGTGCGCTCCGGCCGGCCCACCCTGGGCTGGATCGGACGCTGCGCCGGTCTCAAGGACCCGCTGCGCTTTTTTCGGGTGATGGAACAGATGGATGATGAGTGGCGGGGACTGATGATGCTGAGTTCTGCGGGCGAGGGGGAGTTGGAAGAGCGTGTGCGCACGGAGGGGGAGGACAACGGACGTTTATGCCTGGTGTGGGACCGCCCGGCCCGTGAGCACATCGACCAGATGGACGCCCTCTGCATTACCAGCCGCAGCGAGTCGCAGCCCCTGGTGCTATTCGAAGGACTTGCCCGCCGCGTGTTGCCTGCCGGGTGGAGAGTGGGGGACGTAGGTCCACCGTTTGCGCTTACTGTGCCGAAAGGGTCCCCGCCATGGACTTTGGCCGGGCGTATAAACAGGCTGTGGAAGGAGCAGTCATGCTGGGAAAGAGCCCTAGATTCGCGCCGCGAGCTTCTGGAAAAGGAGCACACTTGGGAAGCGGTCTTCGGTCGCTATCGAAATGTGTTGGAACCCTGGCTGGATGGCTCTTCCCCTGGACCGGAGGGTGGCGCTTTCAGCAGGTAGAGCGGTTCGGGAAAGACGCGCCGGGTGACCTCCCCGTGTCCCACCAGTCGCCAGAGCGCCCGAAGTTTGCCCCGCGCGTGGTGCCAGTCTCTCATGGCACGGGTGTCCACGTGATAGCGGCCCGCCACCGGGTCGGTGCGAACCTGCGGGTTATATCCCGGCAGTGCTCCTCTGAGCTCCTCCGCACGCTTTTGCGCGTCGTCCAGGTTGCGGTAGCTCCCGAAGCGGAACCGGTAGGTCGCAGGTGTAGCGGTAGTGCTGTCGAACTTCACCAACTCGTAATGGCCGTTCCCTGCCGGTGCAAGGGTGTCTGACGAGACCAGGCTGTCAGCCAGGGCGCGCGCCTCTTTACGGGACCCGAACGGGCGGCTGCGCAGCTGCAGGCTGTCGGTGCCCGGAAGGTAATAGGGCGAGAGAGTTTCGCGCAGACCGGCGGTGGTGTGCTGCCGCAGGGCCAGGGCTTGGCCC
Organism: Balneolaceae bacterium; assembly: GCA_034521445.1. Lineage (NCBI taxonomy): Bacteria > Pseudomonadati > Balneolota > Balneolia > Balneolales > Balneolaceae > Balneolaceae bacterium. Next base: position 51,391 of record JAXHMM010000003.1, read on the forward strand.
AGCCGCATGCCTGCGGGGAGGGCGACCTGCCATCTGGCGGTGGCGTGGGCTGTATCTATCGCAGCGGATGACGGCGGTCCGGCCGATGAAAGGGTCAGTAGTGCGGTGGATTCGGTGGCGATGCTCCCGAGTTTTACCGTAGTGGTATCGGGACGGGAAATAAAACTCTCCCCGGTTTCGGTCCAGAGTCTGTAGGTGTCCGCCGGCAGTGCATCTACCGCAAAGGAGCCGTCATAGTAGGTACGGGTCCGTCCCCGGTAACCGTTGTCCACTCCGCGGTAATGAACGGTCAGACTGTGAAGAGAGGTTGAGGCGGTGGAGTCGGTCCTCACGCGTCCCGCAAGAGTATATCGACGGGTCTTCCCCCCGGAGCGTGGTCCCCTGTCGCTGGCGATTTGCGGGGAGGCCGGGGATACGACCGACTCGGGTGAAGATACGTCCCCGCTGCGGCGCCGGGGCTGCGGATCGGGGAGATCCTGCGGCAGGGCGTAGCTGAGGGTGAACTGCAGGCTGTTGGACCGGTAGAGACGGCTGGTGGAGAAGTAGCCCTCGGCCTGCAGGCTCAGCTCGTCGGTGAGGGGCGCGCTGACCGATGCGCTGAGCGATCCGAAAAAGGGCGTACGGCTGTCCCGGTTGCCGCGAAGCTGCACCTCCGCCGCGGTTTCGCCATCCGGCAGGATGTAGCGTGCCGATAGACCTGCACCGTTGGTCATTCTGTTTGGGGGAGCGTAGTAGGGAATCCCGGAAAGGCGAATCCGGCTGGCGCCTGCCACGGACGTGTAGCCAACCGGCGAGAGACTGAGGGGGCCGAACCGGCTCGGAAATACGTAGGCGGTGAGTCCCAGTTCCATGCTGAAATTGCGGTCGGTAAAGTAGCGCGGTCGCGCGTTCAGTCCCATGCGCAGGTCCCCTCCCAGCCAGCTGCGCTCGTAGTAGAGCTCTGCCTCCAATTCTGAGATGCCCAGCTCCACGGATTCGGGCGTGTAGACGGGCCGGAACCGGAGGCGCGCGGAAGCGTGGCTCTCTTCGGTGGACCGGGTGAGGCCGGCGCGAAGTACGGGAAAAAAGTGGCCGGACCGGACTCGGAATCCAGCGCCGGCGTGCAGCTCCATGCCCTGCTCTGGAAAGGCGCGGGTGAACCGGTAGTCCAGCCGGAAGAGGCGGCTGCGCAGGATTTCCTGGCTGTTTTCGGAGCGAAGATAAAACTCCGACAGGTTCAGGCTGTGCCGGTTGCGGGAGCCCCGGCGCAGGGTGGCGCCCAGGCCCATCTGGGCCAGGCGATGACCGAAATTGTCACTTTGCCAGGCTCCCAGACTGTATACGGACAGCTGCCTTCGGGAGGCATAATCACCGCGGAGGGCTGTGTGGAGGCTGTCGCTGAAAAAGGATGGATAAGAGCGATACAGGGAGAGACGTTGTTCATAGGGCAGGTAGGCGATCTCCCGGCGGAGCGTCCCGGAGAGGGTGTTCTCGCGTCCGGGCGCCAGAAAAGGTTCCAGTATGGACCAGGCTTCCTGCCGGTCGCCCCCGTAAAAGAGGGTGAGTCCCACGTAGGCCCTCAGGCTGTCGTCCTGCGGATACTGGCGAAGCGCCTGTAGGCCGGTCCGGCGGAATCGACCCGTCTGGCCGCTATTTTCCTGCCAGTAGAGCACTGTACGCCAGTCTATCCCGAAGGAGCGGTCTGCCCACGAGAGGGCCTCGCGGTAATCCTCCCGCTGTCCTGCATAAAGGTGGGCAAGTTCGTCGGCCCAGGGTCGCACCTGCCCGTAGGCGTGGGAGGGAAGGCGGTCGGCCACGGCGAGTATGGAATCGGGAGATTCGTACCAGAAGGTGTGCTGCATCAGGTGTGCATAGAGGGTGTCGGAGCGGGGGTGCTTGCGGATCATGCTTCGTGTGGCCTCTCTGCCGTCAGACCAGGTGGAATCGACAGTCAGGATGCGGGCCGCACGGCGTAGAGCGGGCATGCTATCAGGATGTGCGCGCCAGGCGCGCCGAACCCACCGGTTGCGTACGGCGGGACCGGGCCAGCCGGTGCGCGCAAGGAGCCGGCGCTGCATCTGCAGCGTGCGCTCACCGGGACTACGCTCCCAGCGCTGCTCGAGCAGGTCCCAGGCCTCTGAGGTACGGCCGTTCCAGCCGTAGAAGGTCAGTAGCCGCTCGACGGTCATGGGACGTGGATCCTCCCTCCAGAACACCTCGCGTTTCAGAAGGGGAATTAGCTCCCCGCTCCGTCCTGTACCGGCAGCGACTTGGACCAGCCGGTCCAGCAGGGCCGTAGAATCGGTCCGCTGGGAATCGGGCAGCGACTGGTAGTGTCCCCGAAGGCTGTCGAGAGAGGCCGCCGTATAGGTGAGGCCGGGGGAGAGGCGTTGCCTTCGAACCCGCTCGAAGCGATTGTAGCGGGCCTCGAGGGCCCCGGCGGCTAGGGCTTCGCGGTCATTTGCGCCCTTCGGGAAGGGCAGGAACAGGCTGTCGCGCCGGCTGCTGAATTGGTGAAGATGTCCGCTCCAAAGTGGATAATCCGCACGGCGCGTACTCAGGCTGTCCAGTCGACGGGAGACCCGTCTTTCATGCTCCTGCGGCACATAGACGAACCAGTCCTGTGCGCCTGCGCTGTCAGCGGGCGCCTTGCGCAGGGTCAGCAGCTCTCCTCCGAGCACTTCTCTTTGCACCTTGGTCTGCAAAGTACGGCGAACAGCGGGTGCCCCCTCCCGGGCAGCGACGAAGTCGAGGAGCGGGTACCAGTTGCGCGTCTTCTCCAGGCGCTCGCGAAAGATGGGTAGCATGCCGCGGGAACCGCCCTCGAGACCATCCTTCCAGCCCAGGCCCCGGGGGTTGCGAGGTTCGTAGTGCTGGTAGCGGGTTTCCTGTTCTTCAATGTCGAAGACGTCGTCGGGGTGTACGAAATGGTTCCAGGCGCCCGTCAGCAGGAGCTGGCTCTGCTGCAGGAAAATAGAGCTGTTGTCGGAGGTAAATCCGTTGCTGGAGCGTGGATAGGCGAACAGCTGTCCCTGGCCGTACGGTTCGGGACCGAACTCCCTACGCTCGCCCTCCAGGAAGCTGCCGCCCATGATTGAGCTGGAGATGCGCAGCTCGGGCATGGCCTCGGTGAGCGCCCGGAACCCCACCTGGTCGATGTTATTGTGGGGCGGCACGTAGGTGACGGGATTGTCGCCCAGCTGTCGAATGAACCACATGCGGCGCGCCGACTCAACCGAGCGCCGGATGGTTTCCTTGTCCGGCCAGTAGGAGGTGTCGGGAGATACATGGTTGTACCCGTGAAACCCCAGCTCGTGGCGGCTCTGCCGCACGTTTTCCGCCAGCCGCTGGCTCACACGGATGTTTTCCCCGTTGCGGTTTACCCGTCCGACGTCCCATCCCGGGAAATCGAAATGGGGTCGCAATTTTTGGTTGTAGTTGAAAACCAGGGCGACTGTATAGGTCATATCGAGGGAGTCGGCCAGCCTCTTCATGTCGGGCCACCACTCGCGGTAGACAAATTCAGCCTGCGTGATGCCGTATTCCCGGGCGATGGGTTCCATCATCCGGTTGTAATATGGGGCGGGAAAGTCGTCCAGGAAGATGGTGGAAACGGCGGTTACAGGGTAGGGCAGTCCCGGCAGCGTTTTCAGGATTGTGGAGAAATAGAGAGAGCGAAATTGGCGGTCCGCCAAGGCAATGCTGTTGTAGAGGTAGACGCTGCCCGCTCCAAGAGTGCGCTCCAGCAGTACAGGGTAGGTGCGGGGATGAAGGGCAGTGGCGTGCACGTACACTTGTTCACGGAACTGCCCGCGGGGAAAGCCCCGGTGCCTTTGCCCTTCCCAGGCGAGAGAGTCGCCAATCCCGCCGAAGCCGGGAAAGGGATTTGACCGGAAAATAATGCCGCTTGCGGTGGTGTCGGCGGCGGGATAGCGGTCCGCGCGAAGACCCTGCAGGAACATCATACGCTCGTCCCAGACCGGACGCGTAAGAATGAGACTGCCGCCCCGGTTTACATAATGCGCCAACTGCCTGATGTCCCCCGCTGTGAGCTCTTCCGTACGATCGGTGGCCAGCACGAGGGTGCGCACCGAGGACGGTATGCGGAGGGAGCCGTCGCCCAGACTGTTTCGGGTGAAGGAAATACGGGCGTATTCAAGCGTCCGGGCAATGTGGCGCCCGGTGGCGCTACCGGCGGAGTCCTCCGGATGGTCCACCAGCATGACGAGAGGCTCGGATACATCGCCGTGGTCCATAGCCTGACGCAGCATATCCCCGTAAGGATTTTCTTGCAGGGCATCCCCGCATCCCGCTAGTAGGAGCGGCAGGAGCAGCCCCGCCAGTAGGAGAGAGGCGAGAAGGCGCCGCGGCAAGCTACTCCGCAAGGATTGGCCAGGGCTTGTCGCTATGTGTGCGGTAAAGAGATTCATTGATCAGGGCGTAGCCTGTTTCGTAGTTGAGCTGGTAGACAACGGATTGGGGGCTTTCGTAGTAGACCTCTGCGCTGCCCCCGCGCGCACGGAAATTTTTCACCCAGCGGCGCATGGCGGACATGCGCTCCTGAAGGTGCGGTATATTGCTCTGCTGAAAGTCGTACGGCGGCTTGGCGATGAACAGAAAAACATGGGGACTCGGGCGGTATTCATACTGCAGTTCCGCCCCGGGCATTCCGCCACCCTGCGCCTTGGTTCGGCGGTAGAGAGAGTCGAGCCGCGCATAATTCTGCAGGAAAAAGGGATAATCCAGGAAACGGCTGCGGTTCACGGTCAGGGGACGCATCACGGCCGGTGCAATAATCGAATAGCTTGTGGGTATGCGCTCGGAGGAGATGCGGTGAAAGGCCTGGTAGAAATTTCTGGGAAGAGCGTCCGGCGGCTGTTCGGCCGGGACACCGGTAGGACGCAGTCCGGAAAGCAGCGGAACCAGCACGACGGCGGCAAGGAATGTGCGGGGCATCCAGCGCAGGACGTCCCTCGGCGCAGCCGCAGCGCGGGACAGCGTCAAGCTGCCTGCGTGTACCAGGTGGCGAACCACCAGTCCGGCGGCTGCCGCTGCGGCAAGGGAAAGCAGCATCGGCACTTGCGGGAGACTGGTCCACTCTTCCCGCAGGGCGGGGGCGAGGCGGTTCAGGAGGGCCAGTGCCAGGAAAGCAAGGTAAAATATGCACTCGGCGGCGGAAAAGGCACGCACACCACCGTTCCAGATCCTTGCTGCTGCACGTGCGATGCAACAGAAAACCCCGGCCCCCAGGATGCCCCAGAGAAGACGCTGCTGCAAGACGGTGAAGCCGAAATCCCCGAAATAGACCTCCGGGTGGAAAAGCTGGGAGAGAAAAAACTCCCGGTAGGCCATGCCGTAACCTTGTACCATTGCTGCGTAGGAGGCGGCGCTGAGAAGCGCTCCCGCTCCGAACAGCAACAGGCGCCTGCCCGTCCCGGATTCCCCGCGGTCCCGCCGGAAGGGTTTGGTGGCCAGGTGTTCCAGCAGGCAGAAGGCGCCACCCGCCAATAGCAGGCCGAAGGCCATAAGGTCTGTCAGCGAGGTGGCAAGCACCATGGCCGGCAACAGTATGCGCGCGGGTCCTGGTGGAACGGCCCGGGCCTCTTCCTCTCCCCGAAGCAACAGCAGGGCGCAGGCGCCAAGGGCGAGTCCAAGCACCAGCTGGGTGTAGTACATGTTATGGGTGTAGGCCTCGCCCGCCACCAGGAGCGGTGCCAGGGCCCAGACGGAAGCCGCGGCCAGTCCCCCGTAGTGGGCGGAGCGGGAAAAGGCCTCCTCTTCACCCAAGCCGCTGCCGAGCAAGCGACGTACCAGCCGGTAGATCAATAGTGAGCCCAGCAGTGCGGCCAGCCCTTCTGAAATGAGCAGCATGAACTCCACACGGGTCTGTGTCAGGTCGCTGAATACGCGGACCAGAGCGTGATAGCCGGGGAGCTGGTGTACATCGCCCAGGACGGTCTGCAGGCGGAGGTCCTTGACTTTCTGCACGGCACCAAACCAGCTGGCGGTGACCGACATGGGCTGCGAGGCGAGCGACCAGAATCGAAGCAGGGGGGCGGCGCAGGCGACCAGCAGCACCGTAAACAGGCGGCGACGCCTCGAGGCGTGAGGTGCCAGGAACACCCTGCGCAGCCGGCGGCGCGCCAGTCTCAGGTGGGAGCCCGGGTCCTGTTCGAGACGCTCCAACAGTCCCACGAGGCCCACCGTCAGTGCGCTGAACCTGCCGCGAAGCCAGCTGGGAAGCGAGGGCGCTTTTCCCTCTCCTGAAGTACGTCTTGCCCGCTGCCAGGCAGAGCCCACGGCCAGGATGGCCAGAGCGGCCACTATCCCGACAGGACCATACAGACCTGAGAGGGCAAGGAGGAGTCCGGTCAGCATCAGCAGGCATGCCGTAATGCCGGCCCTCAGAAAGAATCCCCGTGCGGTGGTTCCGGCGCCCCCCCGGTACAGCAGGAGCGTGGCAAGGCAGGCAAGACCCGCCCAGGCGCCGGTACGCAGGACGGCGATAAGCAGTTCGTATTTCAGCTGGACATCCATGGAATCAGTAAGCAGAGTAGTAGTAATAGGGAAGATTGTCGAACATTTCGAGGAGGTAATAGACTGTCAGCCCAGCCAAGGTGAATCCGCCGGCAACCAGTCCCAGTACCGCGAACTCATAGGAGATGAGACGGCTGCAGGCGAAACCGACCGATGCGTTCACCAGCAGGGCAGCTGTCATAGCCCGCACCACCTTGGCCGGCCTGCCTATGGTGAAAAAGAAGAGCGTGTTCATGAGTCCAAGTGCCGTAAACAGGTAACCCAAGCTGGCCAGCCAGAAAACCGGATACAGCACCTCGTTGGAGAAAAAATCGTGAATGAGACGCACCTCGTCCGCAAATCCCCTCAGGCTGTGCACGGCAAAGTAGCTTGCGAGGATGGAAGAGACGGCCACGCCCAGCAGTATAAGCACCTGCCGGCGGTAGAAATGCCGGAAGAACGCCTTGAAACGGTGTTGGGAGGTGCGGGACAGCTTCTCCTGCAGGGGAAGCACGAGCTCGGAGAAGCGGTTGATGCTGTATTCCGAGGAGGCCGTGATGAGAATGAGTCCTATAAGTGCCCAGTCCATGCCCAGTTCATAAGATGTGTCGAACCAGAGCGGATATTCGGGAGGAGGTGAGCCAGCCGACCAGGCCATGAGCCTGTCCATGAAAAGAAAAAGAAAATAGAGGGTTCCGTAGAGGAAATAGCGCCGGTTCTGGTAGAACTTCTGTGCAAGAGGGGGCAGCGAGAAATCCTTGCCGTTGTTGCCGTTATCCTTTTGCTGTTGCCGGTCCAGAATGCGCAGCCCATGAACCGCCATGGCAAGAGCGGACAGGAGCATTCCAGTCCAGTGCGAGAGGTATATGCCCCATCCAAGCACCTCCATACCCAGTATCACGGCCGCGGTGCCGCCCAGGGTGGCATAGAGAATGGCCATGTAGCGCTCCATGGCGTAGAGCAGCGTGGAGGCCAGCAGCCAGGTGCCGATAAAAAACATGTAAGCGTTGCTCATGATGAGCATGCTGTGCGGGAAGAGGGGCGTGAGCAGGTTAAGCACGTGCAGTCCCAGCGCAGCGGCCAGCAACAGTCCCACACCCATTCCCAACACTTGGCGGGCGGTACGCGCGGCCAGGCCGGGGGTATCGCGCTGCAGGTAGGAGGTGATTTCCCGGCTCGCGTAGAAGGAGAGTCCCCCGGTTACCAGAAAGGCACTTATAGTGCCCAGCGCCACCATCGTAGCCTGAAACTCGTTGAAAAAGAGCCAGGCCCAGAGTGAATAGGAGACCAGCACCACGGAGAGTATCTGTGAGAAAAGGGGTGCCATGCCCAGGAGTCCTTTGCCGAAATGGCGCAGGAAGGTCCGGATCAGGGAACCCTCCCCGGGAAGATCCAGCGCCGGGGCTTTGTGCATGCCGTTCCTGCGCCTGCCGTTATTACGGGGGATGACAGGCGCTTCTGCAGTGCCGTTTCCCCCCTCCATTGGGTTGCCCGGTTGTGCTGACCGCTCTCTGGCCAACTCGTGTCGGATGTAATCGTACACCCGGTCTGCCAGCTGGAAAACGGAATCGTAGCCGTAGGTCTCCCGCACCTTGCGGTCATTGAGTCCCAGGAGCTCCAGCTGGATCGCCACGGAATACTTGGAGCTGGGCTCTTCCACCGATGCGCACACCTTCTCCCCCAGGTCGGCGACGACCTCGCTCTTCGTTTTGCTATGCAGAAGCGCTTCGGCCATAACTAGGTTGCCAGTTTGCGGACTACGGGATGCCGGAGTTCCTTCTTCAGAGGGGTGCGTAAGGCGTTCTTCTGTTCGAGGTAGCGCCGGTGGTAGTTTTCAAGGGTGATGCGGGCACTGTAGCGGTTGACCGCATGGCGGCGGGACCGTGCGCCGAACTCCTCTCGCAGCGAGTCGTTCTCCAGGAGCTCCACTACGCTGGCGGCCAGTCCCTCCACGTCCCCTGGTTCATTCACCCTTCCGCATTCGCCCAGCACCTCGCGGACACCCCCCACGTCGGTAGCCACCACGGGCCGCCCGCAGGCCATCGATTCCAGTACGGTATAGGGAGCGCCCTCGGACACCGAGGTGAGGATGGAAAGATCACCCTCGTTGAAGGCCTCCGCCGGGCTGTTGTGAAATCCTCCGATGATAAAGTGTTCGGAGAGGTTCAGCTCCTCGATGAGCGCTTCGCAGCGGCGTGTGTATTCGGGGTCGGCCCGGTCGTTGCCGTAAAGCAGGAAACGTACCGTGGGTACAGATTCCCGCACCACATCGCAGGTTCTGATCATGGTTTTGATGTCTTTGAGCTCTACCAGGTTGGCCAGGGCCACGACCGTGGGACGCTCGCTCTCCCCGCCTGCCTCTTCCATGGGACGGAATTTCTCCACGTCTACCCCGTTGATGATGGGGTGGATGCGGTCTTCCCTCGCACCGAACTCTTTGAGCCAGCCGGAGTGGGTGCCGGTGACCGGGGTAAGAAGGTCGGCGTGCCGGTAGGCCGCCTTGCTGATTACGATGCACAGATTGGAGAGGAGCGTGCGCGCATGCAGGCCGAAGGCCTTGTCCTCATCCAGGGCCTTGATACGTTCCCGCAGCCAGATGCCGTGGTCGGTGACCAGATAGGGCGTTCCGTACTCGAATTTTCCGAGGAGGGAGGGCAGGGCGGGAAAGCCTGCCGATGAGGAATGCGACACGTCCACATGCGGTACCGATACGTTCAGCGGCATCAGAAAGTGGTAGAGCCTACGCAGTCCCATGGTGGCGTTCAGAAGGTTGAACTCCCCGGTGGCCTGCTCCGGCAGGGCAGTGCGGTAGTGGTGTGATAACTGGCGATTGAAGATCTCCCAGGTCTGCACATGCCGGAGAGTGTTCTTGTAGTCGTGCCGGCGGAAATAGCGCCAGAGACCGTACAACAGTTCGCCTACCTGCTCCGGATCGCAGGCGAGGGGACGGAAGAGGCAGGCCAGAAAATCGCGAAAAAGGGGGATGAACTGCTCCTCCAGCGCAGTCTCGTCCAGGTTCTCCTTGAGGCGCGCGATGCTCCGGAAATCCCGGGCGGGTCTGCAGTTTGCGGCGGGCATCTCAGATCCCCACAGAGGCACCTTGGTGATGTGCCTGATGTTGCGCGGGAGGTCGTATTTCAGCTCGATGTCGGGATGGTCTACCAGACAGTAGAGGTCGAAGTCGACCTCCGAATCGAGACCGTCACAGAGGATTTCAGCCCAGGTGGAGACACCTCCGCTGCGCACGTAGGGGTAGGCGCCCTCCGTCTGGAGCATGACATGGACTGGTTCGGGCATAGTTCTCCCTAGATTTTCCCGGGTACCCTGCCCGGTACCATACCTTTCCGGGACGTTAGCTTTTTAGTTCGGGGTCCCTGCCCCGGTCCCTACCTTGTATTTTCACTCCTAAATGAAAATGTCTTGTACCGGCATTCTGACAGCCGGACTTATTTCCTGTACTGATACACCTGTTCCAGAGTATCGAGCTGGATGTTGCTGATGTAATACGGCTGGTTGAGGGTGTCCAGTCTTTGAATAACTTCGCGTTTCATGTCCTCCTCCACCGCATAATCAAGAATCAATACCGGTTTGCCCAGCGTGTCGGCAAAGGAGCGCATCCAGCGCACTGTTTCCCTGTAGTCCTGCACGCTGCGCAAGTTGTAGTTTTCGGTTTCAAAATCGTAATGGGTGGCGATGTCCTCTATCATAATGGCGTCCACCAACGGGTCGGTGTCCTGCAGCAGGAAAAGTCCCCTGTTCTGTATGATATATGCCTCGGGATAGCGTTCGTTCAAGGTCCGGATCATGCCCAGCATCTCGTCCTGTAGGTGGCTGCGTTCGGTATACGGCGCTACTCCGTCGATGGTGTCAAGGAGTAGTCCGTCGAAACCCTTTGCCATGATGCTACGCGCCACCTCGTCCAGCAGAATAGACCGTGCCTTTGGCGAGGAGAGATCGATATAGGGGCTGTTCCAGTTTTCGTTGACCCCCAGGAAGCCGATCTCACGCAAGAGTGGGTAATACCAGCGGTGGGGATTGACCTCGCTCATGCTGATGTAGCCGATGATGCGCGTGTCGGTCTTTGCCAGTTCGCTGACCTCCGATACGGTATACTGTTCGGGTTCCAGGACCACCAGGTCGTAATCCTCGATCTCGGAGGGGGTCACCTTGTCGTAGTCCACGCCGTAGTTCATCAGTATCTGGTCGGTGCATCCCATAGTGGCTGTAATAAGACAGACGATAAGAGCCGCCCACCAGGCGCGCGCCTTATTTAGAGTGTATAAAGGGCCGGCCTCTTTCACGTGAAGTTTGTCGGTTTTTGCATTCAGAGGATTCCTTTTCGACCCTGCCTGTATCATCAGGCCGTTGGCGACGGACGGGTTGCGCCCGGTCTCGCCTGCGTTCACCTGAAGCTGCGCGACTATTGCAGACAGAAATTTAAGCCATTCCAACCTAAACAGATGTGACTGATTAGGGGCAGGTACGTGACAATTAAAAACTTAAAAATTTTATAATTTTTCCTTTTTGCCAGAATGTGATTAATTGAGGCCAAAACGACAGAAGTGCGGGATCATCATCCCATCCCTGGGCAGGGATCAACCAAAAAGAGTGATCATACTGCCCATGGACCTACAAGAGAAGTTAGCCAGCCTGCTTAATCGTCACCGTCCCCGCTCGGGAGCAAACCGGGAGGAGAACACCTCGCGTGACCAGCGGTATCTCAATAAAATCAAGGAGATTCTCTCCACGAGGGAGCGCTTGGAACATGAGCTAAATCGCGTCAGGGGCGTGGCGGACCTGAAGGAAGAGCTGCTGATGAACATCATTCACGATGTTCGCATGTCACTGACCCTGTTGAATGGCGCAGTGTCGCAGGTGGAGGAGGATCTCGACGAGCATGGATACGGGCAGAACGGCAGGGCAGAAGGGCCCAAGGCTCGAAACCGTCGTGCCCTCCCCAAGCTCAGTGACAACATCGACGGCCTGAAGGACGGCCTTGAGCTGATGATGCAGGTTAGTGAACTGCGTGTGCAGGATGCCAGTCTGAGGGTGGACGAGATAGAGTTCGGAGATTTCCTGCGCAATTGTATCGCTTTTTTTCGCAGCCGGGCGGACCAGAAGAACATCACTATTGAGACCATCCTACCTGAACAGGAGGTCTACCAGACGGTCGATCCCGGTAAGTTTGAGAAAATCTTTCTCATGCTTCTCTCAGTAATGATTAACGCCACACCGGGCAGCGGATTGATGCGTCTGCGAATGGAAGAGGACGAGAACGATCTTCGCTTTGCGCTGGGCCATACCGGCATGGTCATGGAGCAGGAGGAGGCAGACCGTATTCTGGGACCCTCCAAGAAGGCCTACGCCTCGCTGACATCCACTGAAAATGTACAGGGCGCCGGTATCCGGCTATCGGTCATTCGTAAGTATGTTGAGCTGCACGAAGGGGAGATGGAGATAAGCTGCGATGCCGAAGAGGGAACGGTCTACCGCATCCGCCTTCCCAGGATATCTGACACACTTGAGCGTGCCGATAAAATGGACGCATCACCGCCGGCTCATCCCGCCCCCACGCCCTTGCACTCGGTGATGGAAGAGCTGACTCCCCTGTACCAGGGTGAAAAAGAAACCACGGTTCTGGTGGTCGACGACGACCCGCAGCTTCGTACCTACATTGCTTCGCTGTTGCGCCGGGAGGGCATGAAAACCGAACTGGCTTCCAACGGAAAGGAGGCCCAGAAGCTGCTTGCCCTGTGCAATCCCGATCTTGTAATCTCAGATATTATGATGCCGGAGATGGACGGTTTTGAGCTCGCCAAAGCCATCCGGAAGGACGGCCGTTTCCGTTTTACCCCCATCATCCTGGTATCGGCGAAAGCCGACGTGGAGTCGCGCATCTACGGCTATGACATCGGCATCAGCGACTACCTGGTGAAGCCATTCAACGAGTCGGCCATGACGGCGCGGGTTCACAATCTGCTTCGCCAGAAGGAGAGGCGCGAGCAGAGTCCCCGCCGAATCGAAGAGGAGGAGCTGGTCAACGAATCGCACGCCATGATAGAGCGGCTCAAGGCCTATGTGGAGAGCCGCATCAACGACGACAACATCACCATAACCGAGCTTGCCGATGCCGTGAACAAAAGCCGCCGGCAGCTCTACCGAGATGTCAAGGCCATGACCGGGTACACCCCGGCCGAATTCGTACGCGAGGTGAAACTGCGCCGGGCGAGACGGCTCTTTGAAAGCAGTCCCCGTATCACCGTGGCCGAGGTTTCCAACGCTGTGGGCTACAATACGGTCCGGCACTTCAGCAAGATTTTCCGCAACCGCTTTGGTTTGAATCCCAGCGAGTTCAAGAAGCAGCTGGCCTAGATTCCTGGCCAGTGCGAACAGGATTCAATACCGAAGAGGGGGTATTTTTTCGCCTTTCTCGCACGATTTGATAAGGATGGCGAGTCGTCTCTGCCGCGTTTTCTCCTGTTTGGCGCTCATGACCCAGTGTATGGAAGTCCTGGTATATCCGGGCGCCAGATTTTCGAAAAACTCCCACGCCTTGGGATTGGCCCGGATGCGATGCTCGTACTCCTTTTTAAGTGATACCTCTTCCTTCTCGAAGGATGCCTGGCCCGATTTCGCCTCCTCTCGCTGTTTCCAGGCCTGAAGGCCTGCCGGTTGCATGCGATCCTCTTCCAGCAGTTTCTGCACCGTGTCGATATTCTTCTGGCTCCAGTGGCTGCCCGCCCGGCGCGGGGTGAAGCGGATCATGTAGCGCTCCTCGTCAATGGACTTCCGCAGCCCGTCGATCCACCCATAGCAGAGGGCCTCCTCCACGGACTCCTCCCAGCGGATGCTGGCCTTGCCCGTGGCTACTTTGTAGTAGCCCACCCACTGCACGTCCTTTTGGTCGTGGTTCTTTTTGAGCCATGCGCGGAAGCCGGCGGGGGTTTGGAAGAAGAGGGGATTTTCGTCCATGGAAGATTAACTTAAAATATTTCATTTGAAAAGCAATTCCAGGATTCCCTGCTGTGTGAATAATCCCACCTATTCCGTACCTTCATGGCCCTAACAAATCTCCAGTCAATTCCGCATCTTCGTGTCTGACCAAAAAGTGATTTTCTCCATGGTTGGGGTGAATAAGATCTACAAGCCCAACCACCGTGTGCTCAAGGATATCTATCTCTCCTTTTTCTATGGCGCCAAGATCGGCGTGCTCGGTAACAACGGTTCCGGCAAGAGCACACTTCTGCGGATTATTGCCGGGGAGGACGAGGAGTACCAGGGCAACATCAGTCGCCAAAAGGGCGTCACCTTCGGCATGTTGCCGCAGGAACCCGAGCTGGAGGCCGGCAAGACGGTGCGCGATATCGTGGAGGAGGGCGTGCAGGAGACCATTGACCTGCTGAACGAGTACGAAGAGATCAACGCCGCCTTCGGGGATCCCGACGCCGACTTCGACAAGCTGATCTCCAAACAGGAAAAGCTGCAGGAGAAGATCGAGGCTGTAGGGGCGTGGGACCTCGACAGCAAGCTGGAGCAGGCGATGGACGCCCTTCGCACGCCGCCGGGCGACACGCCGGTGGAGGTGCTCTCGGGGGGCGAAGTGCGCCGCGTGGCCCTATGCCGTATCCTGCTGCAGAAGCCGGACGTGCTGCTGCTGGACGAGCCCACCAATCACCTGGACGCCGATTCGGTGGCGTGGCTGGAGCAGCACCTGGCCCGCTACGAAGGAACCGTCATCGCCGTCACCCACGACCGCTATTTCCTGGACAACGTGGCGGGCTGGATCCTGGAACTGGATCACGGCGAGGGTATTCCCTTCGAGGGCAACTACAGCTCCTGGCTGGAGCAGAAGAAGAAGCGCCTGGAGCAGGAAGAGAAACAGGAGTCCAAGCGTCAGAAAACCCTGGCCCAGGAACTGGAGTGGATTCGCCAGAACCCTAAGGGCCGGCGTGCGAAGAGCAAGGCGCGGATCAACAAATACGAGGAGCTGCTCTCCGAGGAGCGCAGCGCCAGGCGCGAGGACATGGAGATATTCATTCCCGCCGGACCGCGATTGGGTGACGTGGTTATTGAAGCCAAAAGCGTGTCCAAGGGCTATGACGACCGCCTGCTTGTCGAGGAAATGAATTTCAGCCTGCCGCCCGGCGGTATTGTGGGTGTGATCGGTCCCAACGGCGCCGGGAAGACTACCCTGTTCCGCATGATCTCGGGACAGGAGGAGCCCGACAGCGGGAAGATCCGCCTGGGCGACACTGTGGAGCTGGGATACGTGGACCAGAAGCGTCCCCTGGATGCCTCCAAAACCATCTGGGAGGAGATCTCCGACGGCAAAGATACCATCAAGCTGGGCAGCCGCGAGGTGAACTCCCGCGCCTACGTCGCCCGCTTCAACTTCAGCGGCAGCGACCAGCAGAAGCGTGTGGACGAGCTCTCCGGCGGGGAGCGCAACCGCGTGCACCTGGCCAAGACCCTGAAGGAGGGCGCCAACGTGCTGCTGCTGGACGAGCCCACCAACGATCTGGACGTGCATACCCTGCGTGCCCTGGAGGAGGCGCTGCTCGACTTCGCTGGCTGCGCGGTGATTATTTCCCACGACCGCTGGTTTCTGGACCGTATCGCCACCCACATGCTCGCCTTCGAGGGCGACAGCCAGGTCCGCTGGTTCGAAGGCAACTACGCCGAATACGAGGAGTTCCGGCGAGATGAGCTGGGCATTGCCGATGACCAGCCTCACCGGATCAAGTACAAGAAGTTGATGCGTGAGTAAGGATACCGCCCGCTCATGATCCTGATCATTGTCGGCATAGGGGTTGGCATCACTTTCCTGGTGTGGCTGTGGAAGGTGCCCATCCAGAACCTGGTGACCTCCATGGAGGAGGGCGGCAGCCACCCGGCCGAAGCCTATCTTATCGTGTTCTTCGTCTTTGCGGTGGTTGGCCTGGCTATCTACGCAATCTGGCAGATCCTGTAATCAATACGGCAGCGGTTCGCCGGTGTCGTCCTCATACTCCTCGCGCGCCTGCTTGAGCAGCGCCTCCATCTCCTGCTGGGCATCGGCGTAGGCCGGCGCCCCGTATACGCTGTTCAGCTCGTAGGGGTCGTCCTCCAGGTCGAAGAGTTCCCACTCGTCGATGGTGTAGAAGTAGATGAGCTTGTAGCGGTCGCTTCGCACGCCGTAATGGGGACGCACGTCGTGGGGACCGGGGTACTCGTAGTAGTGGTAGTAGATCACCTCCCGGATACCCTCCCCGCCGGTCTCCTCGCGGAGCAGGGGACGCAGGCTGCGGCCCTGCATATCGCCGGGGATCTCTACACCGGCGTAATCCAGGAAGGTTTCGGCCAGGTCGAGGTTCATCACCACGTTGTCGTTTACGCTGCCGGGTCGCACCGCGCCGGGGTAGCGCACCAGCAGGGGTACGCGGATGGACTCCTCGTACATGAAACGCTTGTCGAACCAGCCGTGCTCGCCCAGGAAGAAGCCGTTGTCGGTGGTATAGACCACAATAGTGTTCTCGGCCAGCCCGCTCCGGTCAAGGTAGTCCAGCAGCCTCCCCATGTTCTCGTCAAAGGACTTGATCACCCGTAGGTAGTTCTTGATGTAGCGCTGGTAGTTCCAGTGAGCGGTCTCCAACTCGTTCATGCCCTCCGGCTGCTCGTCGCGCCAGTCGGGCATGGTGGAAATATTCATGTAGGCGTGCCCGGCGGCGGACGACCGGTTCATGTAGTCGTCGTTGAAGGTGGGGGGTACCGGAAGGTCGTAGCCGGAAAACATATCTTCGTGGTCCTCTTCGGGCACCCAGCCCCGGTGCGGGGCCTTGTGCCAGGAAAACATGCAGAAAGGCTGGTCGCTCTCTTGCCTTCGCTGCTCCAGCCGTTCCATCGTAAGATCGGTGATGATGTCGGTGACGTAACCCTCGTGGTTTTGCCGCTCGCCCATCTCGATCATATCCGGATCGTGGTAGCTCCCCTGTCCCGGCAGCACATTCCAATAATCGAAACCGGTGGGATCGCTTTTCAGGTGCCACTTGCCGACCACCGAGGTGTGGTAGCCCGCCTCGCGCAGCAGCTTGGGAAAGGTCTGCTGGCTGCCGTCGAAGGGCGCCTTGTCGCCGAAGAGATTCTCGCGCACCCCGTGCTTGTGACTGTACTTTCCGGTGAGGATGGTGGCCCGGCTGGGCGCGCAGAGGGAGTTGGTCACGTAGCAGTTGTTGAATCGCATGCCCCCGGCGGCCAGGCGGTCCAGGTTGGGCGTTTCCATGAGACGGCTGCCGTAGCAGCTCAGCGCGTTCACTGCGTGGTCATCGGTCATCACGAAGAGGATATTGGGCCGGTCGGGGAGGCTGGAGGATCGCGTGAAGCCGCCCTCGCCCGCCTCCTCGCAGGCCTTCAGCCCAAAGAGTCCGCTGAGTCCCAGCGCCCCCATGCCCTTGAGCGCCTTGCGGCGGCTCCAGGATTGAGGGCCGGAGGGCCGCTGGTCGTCTGGTTTGTCACCTGAGGGGTCCCGCTCTTTGTGGTCTGACATGGCAATCCCGTTGTTTGTAAGAGGTCCTGTTTAGCCCAAATAAACCGATCCGCGGCAGTATTGCAACGCGGTTACGGGTCTCCCGCTACCCGAAAGCCCATATTTCCAGTGGCGCTGTCGGGCGTGTTGGCCGATCGCGCGGCCACCCGGTAGCGGTTGCAGTAGGAGCGGTGGCACAGGTAGGAGCCACCGCGGATTACCTTGTCGGTACCCTGCGGGGGACCCGCCGGGTTGTCGGAGATTCGGAGCAGGGGGTAGTCGGCGCTGAACCAGTCGGCGCACCACTCCCAGACGTTGCCCGCCACGTTGTAGAGTCCGTAGCCGTTGGGCGGAAAAGCGTCGGCCGGCGCCGTGCCCCTCCAGCCGTCTTCTTTGGTGTTTTGGTCGGGGAAATCGCCTTGCCAGATGTTGCAGCGGTGCTCGCCGCCGGGAGTCAGCTCATCGCCCCAGGGATAAGTCTTTCCCTCCAGTCCCCCGCGGGCAGCGTACTCCCACTCGGCTTCGGTGGGCAGGCGCAGACGGGTCCAGGCGCAGTACGCCTTCGCGTCGTTCCAGGAGACCTGCACCACCGGGTGGTCCATGCGACGGGACACGGAGCTCCCGGGTCCCTCCGGCTCCTTCCACCAGGCGCCCTCCACCGCCTTCCACCAGCCGGCCTGGCCGGGGGAGGAGAGCTCTTTTTCGCGCAGGTTCTCGGGCAGGAAATCGCGGAAAACGAAAGCCCAGCCAATCTTCTCAGCTTCCGTACGGTAGCCGGTCTCGCGCACAAAGGCGGCGAAGGCACGGTTGGTCACCGTTGTGGCGCTGATGGCGAAAGAGTCTACCCTCACCTCCCGCACGGGCGTCTCCCCGTCTTCAGGAAATCCTTCCCCTGAGGCTGAACCCATGCGGAAGGTCCCGCCGGGCAGTTCGATCATTGCTGGCAAGTCCATGTCTGTCGAGCGTGATGGTTGTATTGGCGGTTTCAAGGTGGCTCCCTGGAGCAGTGAGTGGGCCCCTTCCACTGCAAAGTAATCAGCCTACGGGCCAGTTGACAGGAATGACTGCGACCAACGCAACTTGGAACCTGTACGCTTCGTTTGCATACCAATGAGTACACCCCTAATATGAACAGCGACCATCAACGAAATCCCTCCACAGCCATGAAGAAACTGACCCACGGCATTACCTTTTTTGCACTGTTATTCGCCATATGCTGCCTGGCACCCTCGCAGGCACAGGCCCAATGGAGCATCGGCGCCTCCTACGAAATACGCGAAGAGTCTCCCAAGAACGGTTTTGGAGGTCGCATAGGTTACGCCCTGCTGGGCAACCAGTCCATGTTGGACGTGCGCCTGCGTGCCCATCTTAGTTATTTTTCGGAGGAGTACGACAACTATCGTGACTTCGGCGTACCGGCAGAACTGACCAACTACGACTTTGGCCTGATGGCCGTAGGCGGTCTCTCCCTGGGCCTGCTGAAGCCTTATGTGGGACTCGGCCTCGGGGCCAGTACCTTTAAATTGCAGGGCGATGACCTGCCCCAGAATTCTCCCTTCGACGAGTCGGAGAGCGACAGTAAGATCAGCTGGACCGGCATGGTGGGCGCTGAGGTGAGTCCGCTGCCCTTCCTGCATCCCTTTATCGAGTATCGCTTTGAACCGGCCGACCGGCCCGGATTTGCTGATATCCGGGACAGTGACACCGGACGCTTTATCTTCGGGCTCTCCCTTTCGTTCTGAGCCCCCTGGTTATAACCAGTACAAAGGCGGACAATCCTGTGATTGTCCGCCTTTTTTTAAACGGGAAATGCTATTTTCCCGGTTTGTTACGAAATACGAACAGGTTGGTAAATGAGCAATCTGTTCGTTTAATTGAATGTATGGCAATCATTAGCCGTTTTACAGCTAGCATACGGCCGTCAACGGTATCCTCATGGCAGAGTCCCGGATTACATACCAATATGATCTTGACAGCTATAAGCTGGACCAGCCTCGTCAAGAGGAACTGGACCAGCTGCTGCGGGTCTGCCAGTACCATCTTTCTTCGGTGGATACCGACATGGTCACCCGCGCCTTCAAGCTCTGCTACCTTTCCCACGAAGGCGTAGAGCGGGCCTCCGGCGAGTCCTACTACCACCACCCGCTCGCGGTGGCCAAGATCATGGCCTCCGAGATCAACCTGGACGACGTCTCCATCGTGGCCGCCCTGCTGCACGACACGGTGGAGGACACCGAGGTTACGCTGGTCGACATCGAGGAGCATTTCGGGGAGACGGTCGCCCACCTGATCGACGGGGTGACCAAGATTACCGGGGTCTTTAAGAGCCGCGACACCAAGCAGGCGGAGACCTTCATGAAGATGCTCCTGAAGATGGCGGAGGACATCCGCGTGGTGCTGATCAAGTTCGCCGACCGGCTCCACAACATGCGCACCATCCAGCATCTGCCGAGGGAAAAGCAGCTGCAGATCGCCGGGGAGACCATGAACCTCTACGCTCCACTGGCCCACCGTTTCGGGCTTTTTAACCTGAAAAGCGAGCTGGAGGATCTCTGTTTTAAGGTGCTCGATCCCAATTCCTATAAGTTTATCGCGCGCAAGCTCAAGGAGAAAAAGGAGTCGCGCGAGGCCTTTGTGGAGGAGTTCATGGAGCCCATCAGCAATGAGCTGGAGGATCAGGGCTACAAGTTTGAGATCAAGGGACGTCCGAAGCACATTTTCTCCATCTTCCGCAAAATGCAGCACCAGCAGAAGCCCTTCGAGGAGATCTACGACCTCTTTGCCATCCGCATCATCCTGGAAAATCCCCATACCAAGGAGGACTGCTGGAAGGTCTATTCGGTCATCACCGACTGGTACACTCCCATCCCCAAGCGCTTCCGCGATTTCATCTCTGTACCCAAGGCCAACGGCTACCAGTCCCTGCACACCACCGTGATTACCCGGAAAGGGCGCAAGGTGGAGGTGCAGATCCGCACACGGAAAATGGACGACATAGCCGAGAAAGGGGTGGCCGCTCACTGGAAGTACAAGGAGGGCAAGGAGGGATCGGAAAACCTGGACCGCTTTGTGGACTGGGTGCGAGATATCCTGGACAACCCGCGGCCGGATACGGCCACGGAGTTCGTGGAGGATTTCCAGCTGAACCTCTACCAGGACGAGATCTACGCCTTTACCCCCAACGGAGAGCTGCGCACGCTGCCGGCGGGCGCCACGCCCATCGACTTTGCCTTCGATATCCACAGCGAGATCGGTGAGCATGCCCAGGCCGCCAAAGTGAACGGCAAGATGGCTCCGCTTCGCCAGAAGCTGGAGACCGGCGACCAGGTGGAGATTATTACGGGCAACAATATCAACCTGAATCCTGACTGGATCGACGACGTGGTGACCCACAAGGCCAAGTCGCGCATACGCCAGTTTATCAAGCAGAAGGAGCGGGATGTGGCCGACGAGGGGCGCGAGATCTGGGAGAAGCAGGCCAAGCGTAAAAAGATCGAGATATCCGATCAGGACCTGATGCGGGTGGCCCACAAGTTCGACTACGATTCCACCCAGCAGATGTTTTTTGAGATTGGCAAGGGCACCTTCGATGTGCAGTCGCTGACCAAGCTGGCCAAGGACTTCACAAGCAAGGGGCGCCTGGAGGACCCGGATGACAGGCCGGAGCAGGCTCGGAGGGAGCTCTCGGAGAAGGAGATACAGGAATCCTATATCAACGCGGCGCGCTCCATATCAGACGACAAGAGCCTCATCATCAACGGGCAGCTTACCAACGTCAAATACTCCTATGCCAACTGCTGCAACCCCATCCCCGGAGATGACGTAATCGGTTTCGTCAGCCGGGTGGGCGATGTGAAAATCCACCGCTCCAACTGCAAAAACGTGCGCCATCTCATTCAGACCGACGGCGAGCGCATCGTGGACGTTTCATGGGCCAAGAACATAGACACCAAGTTCCTGGGTGCGGTCAAGGTGATCGGCGAAGACCGGGTGGGCATGATCAACGATCTTACGGATGTGCTATCCAAATCGCTGCAGACCAACATGAAAAGTATCAACGTAAACTCCGACAGCGGAATGTTTGAGGGTATCCTTACCGTTTATGTGGAAGACATTGAACACCTCGACCGCATCATCGCCAAATTGTCCAAGGTGGAGGGGGTAAAAAACGTGTTACGTTACGAGTAACTTTTTGATTTTCATATCTGTTGCAAAAACAATATCATCTACCGTGATTTTGGAGGAGTGCCCCCCCGGTTGCATCTCATATAGGATCATTCGCTATACCCCACAGCATAATAAGGACGACTAAAGGCAAAACTGAAATATGATTACGTACACCAAAAGAGATTTAGTTCGCAGAGTCGCGGAAAACCTGGATGAACCCATGGTCCAGGCGGAGCCCTGGGTGGACGCTGTTCTCGTGGCCATTCGCGAGACCATGATGTCCGCCGATCCCACCTGCCGCATTGAACTTCGCGATTTCGGCGTTTTCGAGGTCAAAAAAACCAAGGCCAAGCCCAAGGCACGCAACCCCAAAACCAACGAAGTGATCTACGTGCCGGCCCACCGCAAAACCCACTTCAAGCCGAGCAAGCTGTTGAAGGAATTCCTGAAGCAGCCCCTGGAAGAAGTAGAAGAACAGGAAGGCTGATTTGAACAGGTACGGACGCATCATCGGTGTTGATGTAGGCACCAAGCATGTGGGACTTGCGCGCACGGATCTGTTGCGCACCATCGCCAATCCTATCGGCACCTACAGTCCTGATGACGCTTTTGCCAAACTGGAGGAACTGGCCCGAACGGACCAGGTGGAAAAGATCGTGGTGGGCTGGCCGCTCACCCCGGAAGGCAAGGAGGGGGCCGCCGTCGAGATGGTGGAGCAGTTCCTGGAGAAGCTACACCGCATTCTTCCAGACATGGAAGTGGATAAAATAGACGAGCGCTACACCTCTAAGGAAGCGGTTCAGGTGATGGTTGAATCGGGGGTGCCGAAGATGAAGCGCCGGGAAAGCGATCGAATCAACCGGGCGGCGGCGGCCATCATCCTGCAGAAATACCTGAACCTGCAGAACTGACTCTTTCCATGGCTATACTGCCCATACTTACCTACGACGACGATGTCCTTTACCGGGAGACGGAACCGGTGGAGGAGAGCACCTCCGCCCTCCAGCAGCTCATCGACGATATGTTCGAGACCATGTACAACGCCGACGGGGTGGGACTTGCTGCGCCCCAGGTAGACCGTACCGAGCGGGTATTCGTCATCGACGCCGACAGTATGGCCGAGGAAGATGGGGAAGAAGGCCCCGGTCCCCTGGTCATGATCAACCCTGAAATCACCTTCGCCAGCGACCGTCAGGTTGAGATCGAGGAGGGGTGCCTGAGCATTCCCGGCGTCAACGCCGCGGTGCGACGGCCGGAGGAGATCGAGGTTGCCTACCTGGACCGCGACCTGGAGAGGCAGCGCTTGCGCGTGAACGGTATCCTGGCGCGCGTGATTCAGCACGAAACCGACCACCTCCACGGCGTGCTTTTCCTGGACCACCTATCTGTTTTCAAGCGCAAGCTGTTGGGATCGAAGCTCAGGGAGATCGCCGACGGACGAATAGAGGCCGATTATCCCCTGGCCCCGAAGTAGACGTCCGACTTCCCGACTTCCCGACTTCGGACTTCGGACTTCGGACTTCCCGACTTTCCGACTTTTAGACTTTAAGACTTGGAATGAAAATCGTTTTCATGGGCTCGCCCGATTTCGCCGTTCCCAGCCTGGAACGCCTGCAGGTTTCCGGGCATGAGATCGTCGCGGTGGTCAGCAATGTGGACAAGCGGCGGGGCCGAGGCGGGGACGCCTCCCCCACACCGGTAAAAAGGCGCGCCCTCGAATTGGACCTCCCTGTGATTGAGGTGGAGAATCTGGACGATCCGGGCTTCCACGAGCGGCTTCGCGCGAAAGGGGCCGATCTATTTGTAGTGGTGGCCTTTCGCATCCTGCCCGATGCCGTGCTTGACATCCCTCCCAAGGGTACGGTCAACCTGCACGCCTCCCTGCTGCCCCGGTACCGTGGAGCGGCGCCCATCCACTGGGCCGTTATTAATGGGGAGGAAGAGACCGGCTGCACGGTCTTTTTTGTGCAGAGCGAGGTGGACACCGGCCAGATCCTGCTGCAGCGATCAACGCCCATCGGACCCGAGGAGATTACGGGCGACCTCTACGCCCGGCTCAAGGGGTTGGGGGCGGATCTGCTGGCGGAGGGCTTGGACCTTATCGCATCTGGCGACTACACCCTCCGCGACCAGGATCACGGGATGGCCACGGCCGCGCCCAAGCTCTTTCCGGAAGACGCCCGGCTCGACTTCTCCCGGCCGGCTCTGGAGGTGCACAATCGGATACGCGGACTCAGTCCGGTACCGGGCGCCTGGGCGGAACTCGACGACCTCAAGTTCACCATCTACCGCTCGCGGGTGGGGCCGGACGGTACGGGCCTGGCACCGGGCCGGTTGGATGAGCGCAACGGCAGCCTGTTGACAGGTTGCGGCAAAGGCGGAAGCGTGGAACTGGTGCAGGTGCAGCTGGCCGGCAAGAAGCGTATGGCCGGGATGGACTTTTTCCGCGGTTACCACGGCACGGGGGTTTTGCATGGATGATCCGTGTCCAATCTTGAGTTGAAAAATTTACGGAATATTTAGATATACCTGTCCACCAAACCCTACAACCAAGCATCACGGCACCTATGGATCTGCCCCCCCTTTTAGAAGCCGCCCGAAACGGTGATTTCAACACACTGGAGAAGCTCCACCGTGACGGAGCCGACCTGGACGAGACTGCCCGTAACGGTTCCACCGCGCTTATCCTTGCCGCCCAGCATGACCATGAAGAGGTGGTGCGCTACCTGCTGGAGGAGGGCGCCGATACGAATGTCACCACGTCCATGGGCGGAAGCGCACTCAATAAAGCCGCCGAGAACGGTAACCTGGAGATGATGAAGCTGCTAATGGACAAGGGGGCGGAGATCGGTGGACTCGCACTGATCGTGGCCGCGCGGGAGGGCAAGCTCGACGCGGTAAAGCTGCTGGTGGAAAAGGGTGCCGACGTGAACGTCAAGCAACGCTGGGGACAGACTGCCATTATGCAGGCGGCACGCGAGGGTCACGCCCTGGTGATCCGCTACCTGCTCGAGAAGGGGGGCAACGTGAAGGCGCGAGACAAAAACGGGGAGACCGCTCTTTCCATCGCCATGGACAACGATCAGGTGGATGTGGGCGCCCAGCTCCGACGGGCCGGTGCCGTCATGTCCTCCCAGAACAAGACGCCCCTGGCGCGGGAGGAAGCCGATATGGACGATGACGACGATTCGGGTCCCGATATCGAGCTGGACGACGTGATCGACGAGGACGAGGTTCCCGAAGACATGGATATGGACGATTAGGTTTTATCCGCTTTTCCCCTTCCCGTGACATTCCCCGAGCCCCCTTGCCGCCTTGCTAATTGTTAAATGTAATGGTACTTTTTGGGCCCTTCAGGCGGGAGTGAAAAGCCCTGTGGAATGTCTTGAAGGCTCCCGCCCGAACCGACCGCTAATCAGCATACAGCAATAGTTTTTATGGCTAAAATCAAAGTTGGAATCAACGGATTTGGACGCATAGGAAGGCTGGTGGCGCGCTCAATCCTGGCCTACCATGGTGACGAAATGGAAATCGTGGGCATCAACGACCTGACCGACGCCCACACACTGGCGCACCTTTTTGAGCACGATTCGGTGCACGGGCGCTACGGGGGAGAAGTGAGCGCCTCCGAAAACGCCATTTCCATCGACGGAATGGAAATCGGTATCTCCTCTGAGCGTGATCCCTCCCAGTTGCAGTGGGGTAAACGCGGGGCCTCCATTGTGGTGGAGTCCACCGGTATTTTCCGCAAGGAGGAGGATGCGCGCAAGCATCTGGATGCCGGCGCCGACAAGGTGATTATCTCCGCCCCCGCCAAGAGTCCCGGCGTCAAGACCGTGGTGCTGGGCGTCAACGACGAGGTGATTGATCATAAGACCCGCATCTATTCCAACGCCAGCTGCACCACCAACTGCCTGGCTCCCATGGTGAAGGTGCTCGACGATGCCTTTGGGCTGAAAAAGGGATTCATGACGACCGTCCACGCCTATACCGGCGACCAGCAGCTGGTCGACGGTCCTCATAATGATTTGCGGCGTGCCCGTGCGGCCGCCCACAACATCGTGCCCACCACCACCGGTGCTGCCAAGGCGGTGGGACTGGTGCTTCCGCACCTGGAAGGAAAACTGGACGGCAACGCCGTGCGCGTACCGGTGCCCGACGGTTCGCTGACCGACCTGACGGCCGTGCTCGGGAGAAGTGTTACCGAACAGGAGCTGCTCGATGTCTACCGGGAGGCCGCCTCCGACGGACCGATGAAGGGCATTCTGCAGTACTCCGAGGACGAGCTGGTGTCCACCGATATCCTCAGCAACCCGTACTCCTGCATTTTCGACAGCAAGATGACCAAGGCGGACGGCGACCTGGTGAAAATCGTTGCCTGGTACGACAACGAGGCCGGATATTCGGCGCGTACCGCGGACCTCATCGCCCGCATCGCCTGACAGGGCCATCGGCCGGGAACACCCGATTCCCGGATGCATCCGTGGCTGGAATTTCCGATATTATACCTTTGAAAACATCGGGACGTAGCGCAGTCCGGTAGCGCACTTCGTTCGGGACGAAGGGGTCGCTGGTTCAAATCCAGTCGTCCCGACCCTTCTGGGACCTGCCTTATTCGGCGGGTCCTTTTTTTTGTCTGCATGTTGGCGTCGAACGTTCCACGGCAGGCACGGGTTTTGTGGATGATGGGTAAGAAATCCAATCCAGGTTCACACATCTCGAATGATCGACTGGAAAAAGGTACAACACTACGCCTCCGAGGGTAGCCCCGACCCGCCGCGGCGGGTGGAGAAATCCGAGGAGGAGTGGAAAGAGGAACTCTCGCCCGATACCTTCCGCATTGCGCGCCGTCACGGGACCGAGCGTCCCTTTTCGGGGGCGTACTGCGAAGCTCACGCGCCCGGACTATACGCCTGCGCCTGCTGTGGCACGGAACTTTTCGCCTCGCACGGCAAATTTGAATCGCGATCCGGCTGGCCCAGCTTTACGCGCCCCGTATCGGATGACGTTCTACGCTACAGGGAGGATCACAGTCATGGCATGCACCGCATCGAGGTCCTCTGCAACGTCTGCGACGCCCACCTGGGACATGTCTTTCCGGACGGTCCCGAACCCACGGGCTTACGCTACTGCGTCAACTCTGCAGCGCTCAGCCTGCAGGAAGGGGAGTGAATGGAACCTGTGGTGTGGAGATTTCCAGTCATCCGACTTTTTCAGCAGGGAATTGAATTTCAAAGCGGGTGCCCTCACCGACGGTGGAGTGCACTTTCAGGCTGGCCCCGCAGATGTCGGTCAGCTGTTTGACGATATGCATGCCCAACCCGTAACTGTGTTCGTTGTCGGTACCCGATCGCCCGTCTCCGTTGTGTTTTTCGAACAGTCGGTCAAGGTCCTCGTCCGAGATACCGATGCCCGTGTCGGACACGGTCGCCTCCAGGGTTCCCTTCCCGTTGTCGCTGCCGTGGAATTCCAGGTCTACCTCGATGCGACCACCGCGCGGGGTGAATTTGACCGAATTGGAAACCAGGTTCGCTATGATGCGCGTAAATTTCTGGTCATCCAGCTTCAGCCTGGGTATGTTGCTCTCCAGGTTTAGCGCCAGGTCAATTTTCTTGTTGGCTGCAGAAAATTCATAGAGCTGCAGTACCTGCCTGATACTCTGGGCGGGATCGCATTCCACGGGTGAGGCGCGCAGGTTGCGAAAATGTACCAGTTCGCTGTCAAGGAGTTCGGTCACGATCTGCAGCAGGCGTTCGGCGCTATCCTTGATGATTCCCACCAGTTCCCGCCGCTCCTCGCGCGATTCTTCGGACTCTTCCAGCAGGAAGTCGGAAGCCCCGATGATGCCCATGAGCGGATTGCGCATGTCATGGCTCACCACGCTCATCAGTTCGTTTTTCTGTTTGTTGAGGGCTTCCAGCTCTTTCTGCTTTCTGCGGAGTTCAAGACGTGCCACCACTTCGTCCGCCAGCACCTTCAGGTCCTTGCGTTGATCGGGGGTCAGGGATCGTGTTTGGGTATCCAGCACGCACAGGGCGCCTATGGCATGTCCGTTGGAGGTCACCAGGGGCGCACCTGCGTAGAAGCGGTATCGGGGCGCCCCCTTGACGTAAGAGGCGTTGCTGAAGCGTTCGTCCTTGCGAAGGTCCGATACCTCTAACAGTTCATCCTGCAGGATGGTGTATTGGCAGACGGATTTTTCACGCGGAGAATGGTCAATCTTGGTTCCGTACGCCGACTTGGTCCACTGACGGGATGAATCCAGCAGGTTGATTCGTGATACGGGCGCCTCACAGATGCGGGAGGCCAGGCGTGTTAGACCGTCGAACTCCTGCTCCGGGAGGCTGTCCAGGATATCCAGTGCGTAGAGTGCTTTTATCCGGTCCTCCTCGTCGGAAGGTCTTGGGGCTGGCACTACGCCGGCCGAGTTGTCGTTTTGGTTATTCATGTACGTGGTGGTGGATTTTCGCCTTCAAACCCCGTCCCTTTTTTATTATAGTGATTATGGACTATTCTTTCATCCGAGGCAGGGGAATTCCCATTTCATGCATTCCAAGGCCAGGATGTCTATATTGCAAATACCTAAAGCATCAGTAATTCGGAGAA
This sequence comes from Balneolaceae bacterium, assembly GCA_034521445.1. NCBI lineage: Bacteria > Pseudomonadati > Balneolota > Balneolia > Balneolales > Balneolaceae > Balneolaceae bacterium. The sequence goes on from JAXHMM010000003.1 coordinate 79,160, forward strand.
ATGATGATGAATGAACCCCTGGTACTGCTGGTGGAGGACAATCCCAGCATCTACAAGCTTATTCTCTATAAGCTGAAAGGCAGTGGTTACAGGACCGAGCATCGCGACAACGGTCCGGACGGGCTGAAGGCCGTCAGGGAGCTGCGGCCAGACCTGATGGTGCTGGATGTGATGCTGCCCGGCATGAACGGTTTTGAGCTGCTGCGTGAGGTGCGAGGAGACGAAGATGAGGAGATCCGGGATACCAGGGTGATCATGCTCACCACAAAAAACCGGGAGGAGGACCTGGAGCAGGGCTTTGAGTTGCAGGTGGAGGATTATATGGGCAAGCCGTTCAAACCCGCCGAACTCCTCATGCGTATCCAGAAAATTTTGGGCTGAGTCCCACCGACTATGGCTTTTCTCTTGCTGCAGAGCGCCGCCTACGCGGACTGGTCCATGGGCGTACTGTGGATCTGCAGTCTGGTGCTGGGCGGCATCACCCTCCTGCTCTTTGCGGCATCGCTTTACGTCCGCTCCCGGCACGCCCGTTTCGACCGGATACTGCGCGAGCGAAGGGAACACTTTTTTCCCCTTGTCATGGCATACCTGGAGGGGGCGCGAAACCGGGAAAGCTTTGATGAAGAACTCACAGGCAGAGGCGTGGATTATATCGCACTGGAGCAGGTGATCACCGATCTCCTGGAACATATTGAAGGAGAGGAGGTTGTGAAACTGCAGCACCTGTTGGAGCTCCCCGTCATTGCGAACTACCATCTGCGGCAGCTGGAATCAGACGATCCCTTCGAGCGCATCAAGGCCTGCAACTACATCAGCTCTGTAAACCTGGTCACCGACGTGACGACCCGCCTGGTGGAGCGCAACCTTGACGCGGACCATCAGTTGCTGGTATTTTCCGCCGCTTCGGCAATGATGTCCTCTGACGAATGTGACGTTCGCGCCCGTGCGCTTCGTGCGGCCGCCGAACGCGAAGGACTCTCGGGCATGGCCGTCCTGGAGATGTTCTACAAATTTCACCGTCCTGAGCTGGAGCAGATGGACGAGGAGGCCCGGCAGCTTCGGAAAATCCTGGAAGAGGGAAGCATTCCAGCAAGGAGCCTGGCCTATCTCGTCCGCGGGGTGGCGGAAGCCGGTTATTTTCAGCTCAGCGACTATTTGTTGGCTAAGCTGCGAAGTGAGCATCCGCGATGGCAGCGGGCCGAAGTGCTTGCTGCATTGATCCGCGCCCTGGGCGAGATCTTCAACCCGGCGGCGTCGGTCGACATACGCTCCCTCATCTATCACCCCTCAGCCCTGGTGCGCCTGGCCTGCGCGAAGGCCCTGTCGGACCTGCTCGAACAGAGTAATCTGCCGGCCCTCTACAACCTGCTCTATGACCCGGAAATGCGGGTCCGTTTCCAGGCGGTCAAAGGACTGCTCTCGGAGGGGCGGTGGGGACCTGCGCTTCTGGATGAGGTCCTGCGCTTCAAGCCCGAAATACTGGAACTCAGGGAGCGCGCCCATGTTTGATCCGGCAGGCTTTTACGAACTGCTCTCCTCCAACGTGGATGGGGTTATGGACGTACTGGCTCCCTTCAACTGGTTTGTGATCGGCTATTTTCTGCTGCTCAATACCAGCTACATCGTGCTGGTGCTGCTCTCCTTTTTCCACATCCGCCGGCAGGTTCGCCGCTCCAGCGTCTACAAAATGACCGGCTTGTTTAGCTCGGACCTCTATAAGCCGGTAAGCATCCTGGCACCTGCCTACAACGAGGAGGCCACCATTATCGACTCGGTGGACGCACTGCTGCAGATCCAGTTCCCGGATTTCGAGGTGATCGTGATCAATGACGGTAGCAGCGACGCCACGCTGGAGCGTCTCAGGAAGCATTACGAGCTCTATGAGGTCCCGCCGCCCTTGGACATGCCCATTGATCACGAACCTATTCGGCAGGTCTACCGCTCCCGCATGCACCGCGAGCTGGTGGTGGTGGACAAGGAGAACGGGCGCAAAGCGGATGCCCTGAACGCGGGATTGAACGTGGCTGACAAGGAGTTGGCCTGCGCCATCGACGCCGATTCCATCCTCGAGCCGGACGTGCTGATGAAGATGCTTCGCGCCTTCGTGGAGGACGACCGTACGGTGGCCGTGGGAGGTATTGTGCGGGTGGCCAACGGCTGTACGATTCGTCACAGTGTGATCGAGGAGGTGGGTATGCCCGATACCTACCTGGCGCGCATTCAGGCGCTGGAGTATCTGCGCGCCTTTCTATTCGGCCGGGTGGGCTGGGACTACATGGAGAGCCTGCTTATTATCTCAGGAGCCTTCGGAGTATTCGACCGCTCGGCGGTGCTGAAGGTGGGCGGTTTTCTCAAGGAGACCGTGGGTGAGGATATGGAGCTGGTTGTGCGCCTGCACCGCCACCACATCGAAAACGACATTCCCTATCACATCCGCTTTCTACCCGAACCGGTGTGCTGGACACAGGTGCCGGAGGACTGGGAGACGTTGGGCAGGCAGCGCAACCGCTGGCAGCGCGGCCTCTTTGACACCCTCTGGCGCCACCGGAAAATGCTTTTCAATCCCAGCTACGGACGCCTCGGCATGCTGGCCATGCCATTTTTTCTCTTTTTTGAGCTGCTGGGACCGGTGGTCGAACTTCTGGGATTTCTCTACTTCTTTGTCGTGCTTGCTCTCGGGGCCGTAAACACCCCCTTTGTGCTGTTGTTCTTTTGTACGGCCATCCTGCTGGGGATGATCCTGTCGGTTTCGTCGGTGCTCTGCGAGGAGTTCACCTTCCGCCGGTATCCCGGCATGAGGGATGTGGCACTCCTGGCCGGCTACGCTTTCCTGGAAAATATCGGTTATCGGCAGATCCATACCTGGTGGCGCTTCCGTGGGCTGGTGGACTTCCTCAAGGGCAACATGGACTGGGGGGAGATGGTGCGCCATCGCTTTGACGACGAGTCTACAGAAGGAGGGGCGGACACCCCCGCACGGGAGGTTACTCCGGGATGGCGCAGGCGTCTTATTCCCTGGGTCTACCGCGGAGTGGTGAGCGTCGTGGCCCTGCTGCTCGTGCTGCTGGTGGTACAGGTGCTGGTCTTCGAAGGCGTGTTGCCGGCGTATCTGCTGCCCTTTTCCTGATCCCGTTTCCCCGGTTGCACGGTCTCCGTCTTATGGTATTTTAGGTAAAATCCAGTCAAAATACGCAAGGTGATTTCCATGCATATGCCCAAAAGCGTGATTCCGGGCGACTGATTCGTACGGTGGTTATTCACTGCGCAGGCTCTTCACCGGGTTCATGGTGGCCGCTCTGAGCGACTGCCAGCTGACCGTCAGCAGGCAGATGAGCACCCCGGCCAGCAGGGTGACAGCGAAGACGCCCGCGCCGATCTCTGTGCGGAAAGCGAAATCCTGCAGCCAGCGGTCCATGAACCACCAGGCCGGCAGGGAGGCCAGCAGGAAGGCCAGCCCCACCAACGCCAGGAACTCGCGGGAGATGAGGAAGATGATGTGGGAGATGCCGGCGCCCAGCACCTTGCGGATACCGATTTCCTTGGTACGCCGGGAGGTGGTGAAGGCCACCAGTCCGAAAAGTCCCATACAGGCGATAAACACGGCCAATCCTGAGAATATGCCGTAGATGCCGGCCAGCCGCGACTGAGTGTTGTACTGGGTGGCGTAATCCTCATCCAGGAAGAAATAGTTGAAGGTATAGCCTGGGAAAAACTCCTCCCAGGTGGAGCGCATGTGTTCGATCATTCCCGAGGCACCGGAAAGGCCCTGCGCGGCGTCGAAACGCAGGGCGTAGTAGTCGAAATATTGCGGCTCGACGACCATCACCATGGGCTGGATATTATGTTGCAGGCCGTGGTGATGGTAGTTCTCAATGACTCCTAGCACCGGGTCTTCCAGCAGGCTGTTGATGGTGGTAACCTGCTTGCCTATGGCTTCGGCGGGGGAGTCCCAACCGAAGGCCTCCACGGCGGCGCGGTTGATGACTACGCCGGACTGCGCGTCGGAGGGCCGCTCAGGATCAAAGGCGCGGCCCGCCGCAAGTTCCAGTCCGAAGGTGGGGATGTAGTCGAAGTCTACCGGCAGGTACTCCACCGATAGGCTCTGATCGGGATTCTGCCCCTCACCATAGGCCAGTATGCTGCGCCAGCCGGACCGGCCGGGGGTGGCCATGGCAGAGGTGACCTGCGTGACGGCTGGGTGAGAGGCCAGCTGCTGCTTGACGGTGACATACTGATTCGGACTAAGGGAGGACTGTCCGCGGCGCGCGTCCATCACCACCACCTGCTCCTTCTGGAAGCCCAGTTCTTCGGATTGCATATAGTCGAGCTGCTTGACCACCACTACGGTACATATGATAAGAAAGCAGGTGACGGCAAACTGGAAGACCACCAGCCCCTTGCGCAACGTCGCCCCTTTCCCAAAACTGGTAAAACCGCTCTTGAGAACCTGAACCGGCCGGAAAGCCGAAAGCAGGAAGGCGGGGTAGAGGCCTGACAGCAGACCGACAACCACCACAAAGCCCAGCAGGACCACCCCCATGGCCGGCGTGAAGAGATCGCCCCAGGTGAAGGCGTTTTGGGTGAGGTGGTTGAACAGGGGCAGGGCCCAGACGGCCAGTCCCATGGCCAGAACCATGCTGAAGAAGGCGGTGAGGGTGGATTCGGTCAAAAACTGCACAATAAGCCCGCGCCTTCCGGAGCCTACGGTCTTGCGAATGCCTACCTCCTTGGCACGCTCCAGCGAGCGGGCGGTTGAGAGATTCATGAAATTGATACAGGCGATGATCAGCAGGAAGAGGGCGATGCCCCCCAGAAGGTATAGGTAGCTGATATCGCTGGAGGGCCCGAGTCTGTTGCCGGTGTTCACCCTCAGGTAGATATCTTGCAGGGGTTCCAGGCGCACCTCCGGCTCCATGTTGAGTCCCCGAAAGTAGTCGCCTGCCTTCTCCATGTAGATGTCCCGAACCTTATCGCGAAGGGCATCCACGTCCGTGCCCGGGCGCACCAGCACGTAGTTGTACATATTGAGGTCGAGCCAGTGCTGGTCGATGGCGTTCTCGAAGGTGGGCCGTACCTGCTTCCAGCTCTCGAAGGATACCAGGGCGTCGAACTGCAGGTGGGAGTTGTCCGGGACGTTCTCCGCCACACCGGTGACGGTGAACTGCAGGGAATCACGCAGGGTGAGGGTCTGTCCCAGGGCCGTGGCGTCTCCGAAGTACTTATCCCGGAGATCTTCGGTGATAACCACGCTGCCGGGCGCGTCGAGGGCCGTGGAAGGGTCGCCTTCGGCCAGGGGAAAGTCGAATACCTCCAGGAATTCGCCGTCCGCCACCAGCGTGTTGTCGAAGTAATGGCGCCCCTGGTGGCTGACGGGCCACGATTCGCTGCGCAGGTAGACGGCCTCCTCGACTTCCGGATACTCCGACTCGAGCACCTGTCCCAGCGCCCAGCCGTTGGTGTGGTAGCTGGAGGTGGCTACGCGGTAGATGCGGTCCGCGTTGTCATGCCACCGGTCGAAACTGAGTTCGAATCGCAGGTAGAGCACCATCAGAAGGCAGGCCGCCAGGGCCACGGCCAGTCCCATGATATTGATGAAGGCATAGCCCTTTCGCCGGCGGAAGTTTCGGAAGGTGATCTTCAGGAAGTTGGGCATGAGGGTGAACAGGCGGCTGCGGCCTTCCCATTCTTTTCTGGGTTTTTTGCCCCTGCGCGCCACGCGGTACTGATCCTCGAGTGCATCCAGGTCTTCCAGCTCCCCGGCGGTGACCCGCCGGAAGGCTTCCTCCGCTTCGATGCCGCTTTCCACCAGGTCGTCGATCCGGTCGCGCAGGTGACTTTCCAGCTCCTCTACGTGGCCGGGTTCGAGCTGGCGTCTTTTTCGAAGCTCCTTTCTCCAGGCCTTGATGGCCTCCTCAAGACTGAATGCATCCATAGTGCCTCCACATCTGGTATACCTAATTGTATTAGGGGTTACAGGTAAGCATACCTAATATAACCGGGTAAGGTTACAAAGAAATATAGGGAGGACCGGCCGTTGTGATAGAGGCCGTGAAAGGGGGGCGGTGCGTGCTCAGGCAGGATGGATCTCGTAGGTGCTGCGGATTTCGGTGGCCTTTTCCAAGGCCTTGGAGACCGAGCAGTACTTGCCCAGGGAGAGATCGATGGCGCGCTCCACCTTTGCGGGATCGATGTCGCCGGTGAAAATATATTTAACGTCTACGGTCTCGAACTCCGAGTAGGTGTCGCGGCTCTTCTTGTCGCCGGTGACCTCGATGCGAAAATCGCGGACATCCTGCTTCTGTTTGCGCAGTATACCGGCAATGTCGATGGCGCTGCAGGCGCCGATGCCGGCCAGCAGCAGCTGGAGCGGGGAGATGCCGCCCTCCAGTCCGCCCACCGTGCCTGAACCGTCCAGGCGGATTTTACCTCCGCTCTCGTTGCGGGCTTCAAAATGCTGTTCCTGGTCGAGTTGTTGGATGCTGATCTTCATGAATGGTATGGCCCTATTTGTGATGTTTGTGTCGGGGTTTGGCGTGCCGTTTCTCCAGCCTCTTCACTAAGCGCTCAAGGGAGACGTCCTTCTCCTGCATGAGCACCATCAGGTGAAAAAGCAGGTCGGCCACCTCCCCGGTGAATTTCTTTTTCTTGTCGTTCTTGGCCTCGATGACGGTCTCCACGGCCTCCTCACCCACCTTCTGGGCGATCTTGTCCAGTCCCTTGTCGAAGAGGTAGGTGGTGTAGGAATCCTCGGGACGCTCCTCGCGGCGGCTACGGATCAGGGCCTCCAGCTCGGTCAGGAAGGCCAGGCGGGAGGCCGGTGGATCGAAATCTTTGCGGTGGAAACAGGTCTCCTCGCCAGTATGACAGACGGGTCCCGTGGGTTCGGCCAGCACGAGGAGGGTGTCGCGATCGCAGTCGGCCTGGAGATCCACCAGGCGGAGCCGATTACCCGAACTCTCGCCCTTGGTCCAGAGCCGCTCCTTGCTGCGGCTGTAAAAGGTGACCAGCTCCTGCTCGAGGGTCTGCCGAACCGCCTCGCGGTTCATGTAACCGAGCATGAGTACGCGTCCGTCGCCGGCGTCCTGAATGACGGCCGGCAGCAGGCCGCCTCCCTTGTCAAAATCCAGTGCTTCGATGTCCAATGCGTTCTCTTTCATGGGATGGTGCGGGCCCTCGGGCCCCGTCGGTTTATTCGGTTTGGCGGGTGGACGTTCGGCGGACCGTAACGCCCTCCCTGTGCATGATTTCCTTGAGCTTTTCCACCGATATCTCGCCGAAGTGGAAAATGCTGGCCGCAAGCACCGCATCAGCCTTTCCTTCGCGCACGGCCTCCACGCAGTGCTGCGGCCCTCCTGCGCCCCCGCTGGCGATGACGGGGATGCCCAGGCGTGCGTCGGCGCGGCGCAGCAGCTCCAAGTCAAAGCCCGATTTGGTGCCGTCGCGGTCCATGCTGGTCAACAGGATTTCCCCCGCCCCGCGTTCTTCAGCCTCTTCCATCCAGGCAAGGGCGTCCCTGCCGGTGGCTTTGGAGCCCCCGGAAATGTATACCTCCCAGGAGTCCCCGGCATGCTTGGCGTCCACCGCGGCTACGATGCACTGCGAACCGAAGGCTGCCGCGACGCGGTTGATCAGATCGGGATCGCGCACAATGGCGCTGTTCAGGGACACCTTGTCGGCCCCGGCCCGCAGGAGGCCGGCGACCTCCTCCACCGATCCTATGCCTCCGCCCACGGTGAAAGGGATGTCCAGCTCCCGTGCGATGCGGCGGACCAAATCCGCCAGGGTACGCCTCTTCTCCTTTGTGGCGGTGATGTCCAGGAAGACCAGCTCGTCGGCTCCTTCGGCGGCGTAGCGACGGGCCAGCTCAACGGGGTCGCCCGCATCCCGCAGGCCTTCGAAATTGATCCCCTTGACGGTGCGGCCGTCTTTGATGTCCAGGCAGGGTATGATACGTTTTGCGAGCATGGGGGAGAGGTACCGGATGTCGGAGTGGGGAAAGTATACCCAACTTTTGCCAGAAAATCTGTCGGTTGTGGGACTTCGGAGCCGCCCGGCTCCATTACGTATAGAGCTTCAGTTCGTCCAGGGTGACCTTCTTTTCGTAGTAGGCCCGTCCCACCACCGCGGCGGCAAGGCCGACCTCCCGCAGGTCTTGCAGGTCGGCTGCCGAACTCACCCCGCCCGAAGCGATGAAATACAGCTCGGGGTACTGCTCCTGCAGATCCCGGTAGAGGGCAATGTTGGGACCCTCCAGTGTGCCATCCCTTGCGATATCGGTGCAGAGCACATACTGAAGTCCCCTGTCGATCATGGGCTGCAGAAAGGTGTCGATGGACTGCGCGGAGGTCTTCTCCCAGCCCGAATAGGCGATCCTGCCCTCCTTCAGGTCCATACCCAGTACGGCCCGGCCGGGATGTTCCTCCAGCAGGCGGTACCACGCCTTTGGCTTGCGAACCGCAAGGGAGCTGCAGATTACTCGGGACACGCCGGCCTCCAGCAGCCGGAGGGCGTCGTCGTAGGAGCGCACACCGCCGCCGGCCTGCACCTCCACGCCGGTCTCCTCTACCATGCGGGTGATATGTGAAAGATTCACGAAAGCGCCTTCGCGCGCCCCGTTGAGATCAACCACATGCAGGAAGCGGAAACCCGCATCGGCAAAGGTACGGGCCTCTTCCAGTGGTCGGTTGTTGTAGACGGTGACCTTTTCGTAGTCGCCCTTGGTAAGGCGGACCACCCGGCCGTCCAGAAGGTCGATAGCGGGAATGACGTTCACAGTATTCAGGGTCTGAGGTGGGATTGCGGTTTGGCTAACGCGGACACGGCACAGAGCGACAGGCACCAGTCCCGGTTCAGGAAGTTAACAAGAAAACAGGGGGAATATCAGACCGGATTGTCCTTTCTGGCCGGTGGTGGATTTGCGACGGCTAGTAGGAATACTTCAGGCGCAGGAAGAAGAGATTCTGGGTGTCCAGCGACGCGCGGAAGAGCCTCCCCTTGAGCAGCTGGGCGAGGACCATAAGGTCCAGGTTTTCACCCAGGGAGTAGCTTGCCTGGGGGATGATCACGGCCAGGGGACGGTCGAAGCTGCCCATGACACCCAAACTGGAGCTTATCAGGGGATGCAGCTGGTAGGAGGCGTTCAGGAACCAGCCGCTGCGCGCGATAAAGAGGTTGTCCGCCGTCGGGGGACGCACAAGTCGGGCAAGAGGCTCCCCTGTGCGCCGGTATCCCCCGTTGTAGAGCACTTCGCCCTGCAAATAGATCCCGAACGGCAGCATGTAGTCGACTCCCACGGTTGCCGTAAGGTGTCCCGCAGTCTCCAGCAGTTCGTCTTCGGGATGGAACCATGATACTTCGCCCTTCATGCCCGCCTGCCCGAGATACCCTGCCCAACCTGCGCCCACTACTATTTGCCTGCGGTAGTAGCCCCCGAGGAATTGCACGTCGTAGCTGCCCCAGCTCTCCCGTACCATGCCGGCCAGCACGGAGCCTTCCAAGTCACGGCCCATCCGCCAGGCGCCCTCTACCCCGGCGGCGTAACTCCAGTTGTACTGCGCGCTGAGGGCGTCCACCCCCGGGCGTTCCTCGTAGTCAAAATCGAGAAAGGCGTAGTTATTGAACAAATCGTTGGGATTCCAGATGTAGGTGCGTCCCCAGTTGATGCGCTGACGGCCGGCGTGAACCTCCAGGTCACCTGAAAACCAGCTCAGGTGCAACCGGTCAATATTCGAGTGTATGAGCGTTTGTTCCCCGCTGTGCCACACCCAGGAGAGGTCGGCATAGCCGGAATCGTGTTCGTAGTATTCCTTCAGGCCTGCACCGTGTCGGATGCTGTAACCGGTCAGCAGGCGCGTGCGCATGTCGGCCTGTACCGTGAGAGCGCGAGAGATGGACCAAGAGGACTCAAGGCGGTGGTGCAGTATGTTGTCATAGCGGAACCGTTTGAAGGCGTTGTCCGTCGAAATATGAGCCAATTCTTTCAGGTATCCCCCCAGTTTTAGGGTCCCGGCGCCCGAATCCTGGGCCAAAAGGGGGGCGGCGAGGGTGCCCGACAGTAGAAGTGCAGGAAGGAATTGCAGCAGGGAAGGGGGGCGGAAGGGTAGAGACATGCCCGCTCTAAGTCCGTGCCAAAGCCATTTAAATACGTTAAAAAGCATAATTATGAAATTTACATTTCACGAATCGCGAAACACATCACTATCTATCTTCCCGTCCACCAGGGTAACCACGCGATGTGCCCGGTCGATTACGCGCTGGTCGTGGGTAGAGAAGACAAAAGTCATCCTTTCCTCCCGGTTCAGGTCTGCCATCATGTCGAGCAGTTCGCCGCTGGACACCGAATCGAGGTTGGCGGTGGGTTCGTCAGCCAATACAAAATCGGGTTTGGAGGCAAGTGCGCGTGCTACGGCCACGCGCTGCTGCTGTCCCCCGCTGAGCTGGGAGGGACGCTTGTCGAACTTGTCCGCCAGTCCCACGGAACGCAACAGTGCAGCGGCGATTTCCCGGCACTCCCTGCCGGGACGACCCTGCATCTGCATGACGAAGGCCACGTTTTCAAGGGCGGTTAACACCGGTATGAGATTGTAGGCCTGGAACACGAAGCCGATGTGGTGCAGCCGGAAATCGATAAGTTTACGGTCCGACAGTGTGGCCAGGTTGGTTCCGCCCACCGAAACGCTGCCGGATGTGGGCGCGTCCAGCCCACCGATGATGTTCAGCAGGGTGGTCTTGCCCGATCCGGAGGGACCTACGATGGCGGTGAATTCCCCTTCCTCGATCTGCAAATCCACGCCGCGCAGCGCGTGCACTGGCACCTGGTCGGGGTTATAGACTTTGGTTAGGTCTCGAGTTTCAATGACTGCCATGGCGTCAGATTTTATGGATTGCTTCCACGGGATTCAGTTTCAGTGTTTTCCATGCGGGATATAGGGCCGAGAGGAAAGCCGCAGCGGCTACCAGCAGGGCGATGTTGAGATAATAGGCCGCGGTGAGTTCGGGATAAATGACCGTGCCCATACCGTAGGCGCTGAGTCCCTCCGCAAAGGGACCCAGGTCGATGCCCGTACGACCCAGCACACCCACCGTGATCCAACTCAGAAGCAGTCCCAGAGGCGTACCGGCCATGGTCAGGAAAAAGGTCTCGGCCAGTATCATACCAAACAGTCTCATACGGTTCATGCCCACAGCCATGAGCATGCCCAGCTCTTTGGTGCGCTCCAGGATGGCCATCAGCATGGTATTGACGATACTGAAGACCAGGGCAATGAGGATGATGATCATGATCACGTACAAGGAGATGTCCATGGAGCTGTAGACGTACTGCAGCTCAGGGGCGATCTGATCCCAGCTCCTTACCTCCAGGTCCGGCAGCCCGGCGGCTATTTCGCGCCTTAACTGCGGGGCCCGTCCAAAGTCGTCGATCATCAGGGTCATGCGGTGCACCAGGGTCGAATCACCGAGCAGGGGGTTCAGGTCCTCGCGAAGGACAAATACGTTCCCCTGGTCGTAGCGGTCGTAGGATGAGTCGAAGATGCCGTCCACACGGAATGCGCCCGCGGTGATATCACCGTTGGTGTCTTGGAAGCTGAGCACCAGGCGGGAGCCCGGTTCCAGACTGAGACGCTCGGCGAGAGCGCGACCAACAGCAACCGGGGTGCGCCGGCCTGGGTCGGGCATGGTCCCCTCCACCAGGTGCCCATGAACCGGGTGCAAGGTGTCCGCCTCGCCGCCCAGCCCGTGGATAGTCACCCCGTAGTTTCCACGGGCACTCTGGGCAAGACCGCTTGCAATGCTTTCCGCGCGCAGGGCCGCGACACCTGGCAGGTCGCGCAGGGAATCGGCCAGCGAGGCCGCTTCCGGTATGGCCATGGAGGGCTGCATGAGGTCGCCGAATTCGGGGTGGCGCACCTGCAGGTGTCCGATGCTCAGATTCAGCTGTTTCTGCAAGTAGCCCTGGGCCATGCCGTTGAAAAAGGCCGAGATAAAGACGCCTGCCCAGAGTCCGAGCACCACGGCGACGATCACCACCGCGCTGCGCGTGGGAGATCGCCAGATGTTTTTCCAGCCGAGGGTCAGGATTTTGGCGAACATGTTATGACCTCATAGATTCTACGGGTTCTTTCCGGGCAGCCCTCACCAGGGGAACCAGGCTGAAGAGCAAGGTGATTACAAAGACGGTGATGGCCTGGCTGGTGAATATGCCGGGATCCATGGAAAAAAATAGCACCGGGTCCATGGCATACTGTTGCATGGCCGATTCCATGGCGCCTTCCAGGTTGATGGGATTCAGGTTAAGGTACCAGATCACAGGCAGGCTCAGCAGGATACCGAAACCGGCGCCCATCAGGGCGATCATCAGCACCTCGATGGCCAGGATAAAGAAAAGGGTGCTGCGTGGAGTGCCCACCGAAAGCATCACGCCGAACTCGAAGCTGCGCTCGGCGATCATCATGAGTACCGTGCCCAGGATGCCGAACCCCACCACCATGTAGAGCACCCCCAGGATGATGATGCCGCTGCCGCGGTCGGCCTGTATGGCCTGCTGCAGTTCGGGCATCATTTCTTTCCAGCTCATCACTTCGTACTGGGAGGTATCCACCCGGCTTCGGAGCAGGGAGACCGTCTCCTCGAGGGTCCGGGGATCCTCCAGCATCAGGGCCGCGGCGGTCAGCCGGTCCGGGGCGGAAAACAGTTCCTGTGCGGTCTCCAGGGGGAGATAGACCAGGTTGTCGTTCAGCTCCGGATTGGCGTAGGAGACTACACCCCGTATGGGATAGAGCCCGGCCGCGGTCATGCCGCGCCAGCCCTGTCCCAGCAGCACCAGGCTGTCGCCCAGGACGGCGCCCAGCCGATCGTAGAGACCCTCGCCCAGGATGGCGCCATGTTTGGAGGGGGAATCAAAATAGCGGCCGGCCTGCAGGCTGGAAGGAGGGTCACTGAGGGCACGCTCGGCTGCGGGATCAATGCCCAGTACCATGGCGGGCCGGCTCTGGCGCCTGGCGGCGCTCAGGGCGTAGGACTCCAGCCTGGGGACTACAGAGATCACGCCCGGAGTTGAGGCCAGGGTGTGGTGCAGGGTGTCACTCATGGCCATGCTGTTCTCCAGGGTGGGCTCATCCCAGAAGCCGCGGGCGTGCACCTGGATGTGTCCGATATACTTGCCCACGGTGTTCTCGATCATATTGTCGTACTGTCCCTCTTGCGTAGAACGGGTCAGCACCGAGAGAAAAACAGCCACTACGATGGAGAGAGTGGTGATAACCGTACGGCGACGGTTTCGCCAGATGTTGCGCCAGGCCAATTTGAATGCCAGCATGCGACTACTCCACTCTTTTCATGTTTTGCGTACTGAAAAAGGACGCTTCGAGTCCCACGTCGAACGCCAGGCTGTGGTAGAGGAGTTCGGTGCGGTGGCCCGCCTCGTCGGCCGGAATCATGACCATGCGCGTGGGGATGGTGCGGCCATCCATGCTGGCGATATCCGAGCCTTCCATGGTTTTTACCAGCAGACCCTCCTCGTCGTAAAACTCCGTGCGCAGCTGCAGGTACTCTTGCTTGGAGATGTAACTCACCACGGTGCCCCAGACCACGGGGGCGTCGGGTTTGGGTGTCATCTCTATACGCCAGCATTCGCGGCCGCTCACGGTGCTGTCTCCGGCCAGGCTGTGCTCGTAATCGGATACGATGGAGGATTCGCGCACCAGGTCGTTGTTGGAAAAGTCAGAGCCCATCCACGACTGGCTCATCATGGAAGGCGGAAGCTTGACGGTGCGGTTGATGTCGGGCAGCCAGTGCCAGATCTCGTTGCCGCGTTTCAGGTAGGCTGTGCCGGCATCGCGGGCCGGGGCGGTGACCAGGATGAGGCTGAACTCGCTGCCCAGGCTCCAGCCCTTCAGGGAGAGCTCACGCTCCCAGGAGGGGCGCACGATGCGCATGGTGATCTCCGATCGTGAGCTCTCACCCCTCATTTTCTGGTCGGCCCGGCGTACGATCTCTGTGGCGTCGGGTGTCTGCTGTGCAAGGGCGGGCTGCCAGAGTGCAGCCAGCGCCAGGTAGCAGGCTAGCAGTATGCTAGGAAGTCGTGTGATCGGGTACATAGCGGCGGATTACTTTTTCTTTCATGGTTTCCAGGGGATACTCCTCGCCCATGGAGATGCAGCCCATGGCAAAGCCGTCCAGTTGGGCGCCCAGGAAGTACGCCTCGGTTTCGGCATCGTCATGGCCCAGCTCCTCGAGGAGTTCTTTCAGGATGGTCATCTGCTGCTTATTGTAGCGGTCGATGGCGGGTTTGAGGGTGCGCAGCGCCTCCGGCTGCAGGCTGAGACCGATCAGCAGGCGCATGGTTTCTGTCTCCTCCCGTATGAAACCGAATATCATCTCGATCATGTAGACAAAGCGGCCGGCAGGCGGGAGGTGATCCGGGAAATCCATGGCCTGGTCGCTCATGGCGGCCAGCTCCTCGAATATGCTCTCCAGGATGGCCTCCTTGCTGTCGAAGTAGTGATAGATGAGTCCCTTCGAGATGCCCGCCTCCTCAGCAATGGCGCTGACCGGGGTCTGGGTAAACCCCTGCCGGGCGAAGAGGGGAAAGGCCGCCTGGCGGATGCTGCTGCGGGTTTCCTCGCGAAGGACCTGGTTCTGTTCGGCGGTTCTCGGGCTCATGTCACTTGTTAACTGACCGTTCAGTCAACAATATGCAACACCCATTAGTAAATAGCAAGATGTATAGAAAAGTCGGTCCGGTGAGAGGTGTTAAACCATCTCCAGGAAATTCTGAAGCAACCGCCTTCCCGCGCTGCCCGATTTCTCCGGGTGGAACTGTACGCCCAGGTAGTTGTCGCGGCCGGCCGCTGCGGCAAAGGGAGTGATGTAGTCGCATTCGGCCAGCGTATGGTCGTTCAGCGGGGCATAGTAGGCGTGCACGTAGTAAAACCAGCTGCCGCCGTCCACGCCCCTCAGCAGGGGGTGGGAGTGGGATTCCGAGAAGGTGTTCCAGCCCATATGCGGTACCTTTTGCCGGTCGGAGCGAAAGCGCCTGAGGCGACCCGGGAGGATGCCCAGGCCCTTGCTGTCGCCCTCCTCTGAGGATTCATAGAGAAGCTGCATGCCCAGGCAGATGCCCAATACCGGCTTGTCGGTTTCCTTCAGCCAGAGGTCCAGGCCGCGGCTTTGCAGCGACTCCATGGCCGCTTTAGCGTGGCCCACACCGGGAAAGATCACGCCGTCCGCCGCCTCCAGCTCACCGGGGTCGGCCGTGATCAGGTGCTCCCTGCCCAGCCGCTCCAGGGCATTGGAAACCGAGGCGAGGTTGCCGGCGTCGTAGTTGATGATGGCGATCATAGCAGGTCCTTGGTACTGGGCAGGATGTTCAGGTTGCGCTCACTCCGGCTGACGGCCGCCCGGAGGCAGCGCGCGAAGGCCTTGAAGCAGGCCTCGATCTTGTGGTGGTCGTTTTCGCCCTCCACCTCCAGGTGCAAGGTGGCATTCAGGTGCATGGCCAGGGAGTGGAAAAAGTGCCGGGTCATCTCGGTGGGGAAGTCGCCCACCATCTCACGGCGGAAGCTGCCGCTGAATTCCAGCCAGGAGCGCCCGGAGAGATCCAGCGCGCAGGTGGCCCGGCTCTCGTCCATGGGCAGCACGAAGGCGTAGCGTTGCACGCCCGTCCTGTCGCCGAGGGCCAGGTCGATGGCTTCGCCCAGGGTAATGGCTACATCTTCGATGGTGTGGTGTCCGTCCACCTGCAGGTCGCCCTCACAGAAGAGCTGCAGGTCTATCAGCCCGTGCCGTGCGATCTGCTCGAGCATGTGGTCCAGGAAACCGAGTCCGGTGTCTATCTGCGCCCCGCCGCCGCCGTCCAGGTTCAGGCGCACCCGCACGCGGGTTTCCGAGGTTTGACGTTCATGCTCGGCCCGGCGTTCAGGAAAGAGGATGCCCTCGCAGAGGTCGGTCCACCCGCCGGCCTCCAGGGCCACGCCGTCGGTGCGCAGCAGCTGCAGCCGGTCGCCTTCTGGAGCCACACGCAGGCCGGCGCGGTCGGCGTCGTGGTCCGGGGCGATGCCCTCGTTTTCGAGGAGGGCGCGCTGCGGACCGCTCAGTTCTTCCGTCTCGAAGAGCAGGCGGTGTCCCGCCTGCTGCAGGCGCTTGAGGGCGTAGAGAGCGCCGCCCCGGAGCATCTCCTCGTCGGGGCCTTTCAGGGCTTCGGTGGTGATCTGGATGTTCATGGGGAGAGTTTCTTGAGGGCTTCGATAAGACGGTCGTTGTCGGCGGGACGTCCCACGGTGATGCGCAGGCACTCCTCGCAGAGGGGTTCGTCTCCGCGGTAGCGTACAATCACGCCTGCTTCGGCCAAATCCCGGTAGATGCGCCGGGCGTCGTCAACCCGCACCAGCAGGAAGTTGGCCTGGCTCTCAAACACGGTGCGCACCTGTTTCAGTTCCGAGAGCCGGCCGGCCAGTTTCCGGCGCTCCCCACGGATGGAGTCGGCGTTGGCGCGCACCGTATCCAGGTGGTCCAGGGCGTCGGCGGCGGCGGCCGCGGAGAGACTGCTCACGTTGTAGGGCGGCTTGACCTTCATCAGGTAGTCGATCAAGGGGCGGGTCCGAAAGCCATGCCCACGCGGGCACCGGCCAGGCCGAAGGATTTCGACAAGGTTTGCAGCACCACCAGGTTGGGATAATCGCGTACCCGGGGCGCCAGGCTGGGGGAGCTGCTGAAATCGATGTAGGCCTCGTCCACCACCACGATGCCAGGGAACCAGCCGAGGATCTCCTCCAGCCGGTCCGGTTGAACCAGGTTGCCAGTGGGGTTGTTGGGCGAACAGAGAAAGAGCAGGCGGGTTTCCGGTCGGCAGGCTTTGCGCAGGGCCTCCGGACGAGGTTGGAAATTTCGGTCGGTCACGGCCTCGTCCACCGCTGCATCGTGGATGCGCGCGCTCACCCGGTACATGCCGTAGGTGGGCGGGGCGATGAGGATGCGTCCCTTTCCAGGCTCGCAGAAGATGCGCAGCAGCAGGTCGATGGCCTCGTCGCTGCCTACCCCCAGGAAGACGTTATCCGCCTCTACCCCGCGCCAGTCGGCGATGCGGCGGCGCAGATACGGATGGCGCGGCGGGGGATAGCGGTGCAGGCCCGCCAGGGAGGGGGCCGGCGGCCCCCAGGCGTTTTCGTTGGCGTCTAGCAGCAGCCCCTCTCCGAAGTCGTCGCGTGCGCTGCGGTAGGGCTTCAGCTCCCGGATGTTGGGGCGGACCAGGGCGTCAAGGTCAAAGGCCTTGTTCATAGCGGCAGGTCATGATTTCATGTTTGGTTTATGGCGCGGTCAGTCTTCGTTACCGTGGCCGGATTCATCCCCGCGGGACTCCAGGCGGATGGTGACGGCGCGCCGGTGTCCCTCCAGTCCCTCGATCTGCGCAAGGCGCTCCACGGCGGGCGCCAGGTTGCGCAGCCCTTCACGGCTGAGGCTCTGCATGGTGATCTGTTTGAGAAAAGAGTCCACCGACACCCCGGAGTACATGCGCGCATAGCCATAGGTGGGCAGGGTGTGGTTGGTCCCGCTGGCGTAGTCGCCGGCGCTCTCGGGGGTCCATCTGCCGAGAAATACGGAACCGGCGTGCCGGATGCGGCCGGCCTGCTCCTCAGCATGCTTGCACTGGACCACCAAATGCTCCGGGGCGTAGCGGTTGGAGAAGTCGAAGGCCTCCTCCAGGCTCTCCGCCTCCACGCTGAAGCTGTGTTCCAGCGCCTGCCGTGCGATCTCCGCGCGCGGCAGGTCGGCCAGCTGCGCCTCCAGGGCGTCCAGGCAGGCCTGGCGGTCGAAACCGGGAAGGTAGACCAACACCACCTGGCTGTCGGGTCCATGTTCGGCCTGCGAAAGCAGGTCGGCTGCCACAAAGCGGGGATCGGCTCCCGCGTCGGCGATCACCAGCACTTCGGAGGGGCCGGCCGGCATGTCGATGGCCACCTGCGCACGGCTATTCTGCAGCAGCATCTTGGCGGCGGTCACGTACTGGTTGCCGGGCCCCAGGATCTTGTCCGCCTTGGGCAGGCCTTCCATGCCCCAGGCCATGGCGGCCACGGCCTGCGCGCCCCCGGCCAGCAGCAGGTGGGATGCGCCCACCTTGCGTGCGATATAGCGGATTTCGGGACCCACGCCGCCCTCTGCGTTGGGAGGGGTAGCTACGACGATGTTCCGGCAGCCAGCCAGCGCGGCGGGGATGCCCAGCATGAGCAGGGTGGAGGGGAGGATAGCGGTGCCCCCCGGCACGTAGAGGCCCACGGTGTCCAGGGGACGCGACACGCGCCGGCAGCGCACGCCGGGCATGGTTTCCACTTCGGTCTGGCGGGGGAGCTGGGCCTTGTGGAAGCGGTAGATGTTGCGAAAGGCCGTGTCAATGGCCTCCCGGGTCGGTTCCGGCAGCCCGGCTTCCGGTTCCTCGGCAGGATGCAGGATCAGCGGATCGGGATCGGTGCCGTCGAAGCGGCGGGTGTAGCGGCGCACGGCCTCCTCCCCCTCGCGCCTTACCTCTTCCAGGATGGGCCGGACCTGCTCGAAGATCTCCTCCAGCTCGAGCACGGGTCGGCGGCACAGCTCCTGCAGCTCCTCTTCGGTTCGTTCGCGGATGCGGTAGTCTTTCATGGGGGCCTCCTAGAGAATCATGCTTTCGATGGGCAGCATGACGATGCCGGTGGCCCCGGCCTCCTTCAGCCGCTCCATCACCTCCCAGAACCGCTCGATGGGAATGACGGTGTGGATGGCCACCATATTGTTATCGGCCAGGGGCATGACCGTAGGACTCTTCAGGGAGGGAATGATCTCGCGGATTTCCGCCACGGACTCCTGCGGCGCGTTCATCATGATGTAGCGGCTGCGACCGGCCTGCTGAAAGCCCTCGATGCGCTGCAGAAATTTTTCAATGAGTTTTTTCTTGCCCGGCGAGAGTTCCTTGTTGGTACGGATAAGCTGGGTCTCCGACTCGAAGACGGTTTCGATCTCGGCCAGGCCGTTGGCCTTGAGGGTGTTGCCGGTGGATACCAGGTCACAGATGGCGTCGGCGACCTTGAGCCGGGGAGCGATTTCCACTGCCCCCGATATGGTAACGATCCTGGCCTCCACGCCGCGCTCCTGCAGGAAACGGCGCGTCAGGTTGGGATAGCTGGTGGCGATGGTGCGTCCCTCGAAATCCTCAACGGTCTGAATTTCCCCGTTTTTACGGGCGGCCAGGGAGAGCCGGCAGACCCCGTAATCGAGTCCACGTATGACCGTCACGTCGACGCCGGTTTCAGCGGTGACGTTGGCGCCCACAAAGCCGAGGTCGCACACCCCGTCCTGGACGTATTCGGGGATGTCGTCGTCGCGGATGAGCAGCAGTTCCACGTCAAAGTTGCGGCAGGTGAGCATGAGGCTGCGCTTGTAGTTGTCGAAGCGAAGGCCGATGCCTTCCAGCAGGGCTATGGTTTTGTCGGTCAGCCGCCCGTCCTTTTGCAGGGCGATGCGGAGTGAGGTTTTGGAATTGGCAGAACGATTCATGGATATAGGTTGATACTGGGATTACAGGTAAAAAGAGTGGTGTTCGTACGTCCGGGGAGCGCGGCAGGAATTTACCGCAGATGGGTAAGCATAAGGTGACGGGCGTCACCGTGGTGTCGATGAAGATGGGGAATATGGAAGGTGCGTTGCTGCATCGGCACCCAATATAGCTATTTTAAGAGCAAGCTTCCAGAGCAGCTTCAGCCGGCTGTTGAAGACCCGGGCCTGTTCGGATCGGGACGCGCTGCGGGGGGCGTTCTCTCCGCCCAAAGAAGAAAGCCCCGACCCTATCACGGGTCGAGGCTTTTGGTAGGGATCTTCTGGGTATAGAAGATGTCAGGGTATGGTATCATGGAATCTGCTCATGCGTTCCTGTTATCTACTTCAACCGGCGTCCACCCCCGATGTTCCGCGCCAACATCCCCCCGGAGGGCCCCTGAGGACGCCAGGCGGGGTCTCCGGGCGCAAGACCCGTGCGCAGGCGGGCGTCCTGTGCGAATGGCGATTGAACAAGTGGACCTAAAGGTGTATTCTACATCCCCGAAACGGATCCGTAGAATGCACAGACCAATGAAAGCACACGAAGTATGATTACCACGGCCCAGTTTACCTACATTCCCCTCCGAGAGACCGAACCGAGGGAGAGCATCGATTACCTGCTGGAGCTGGTTGCCCAGCACGACGTGGACGTGGACGTGAACTACCTTTCCACCAGTGTACGCGGTGATACCGAAGTGGTTTTTGAACTCATCCGGGAGATCTACGACACCATGACCCTGGAGGGCCAGGACTTCCGCTTTCACGTCGAGCTGCTCAGTCCCGTCCCGCAGGAAGACCAGGCCTAGTTCCGGTGACGGCTTGCCTGCCGGTCCATTACCGTCAGGGGAGGGAGGCTTTTTCGAGTGCCGGCGGGTATGGAATGCCCTCCGTATTTTGTATCTTTAGCGTTCTTTTTGGCCCCAAACCCCGGCGTTGGAACGACGCACCTGCATGACCCAGATCCGCAACTTTTGCATTATCGCGCACATCGATCACGGCAAGTCCACCCTTGCCGACCGGCTGCTTGAACGTACCGGTGCCATCACCGAAAGGGAGATGCAGGAGCAGATTCTGGACGACATGGACCTGGAGCGCGAACGGGGCATTACCATCAAGAGCCACGCCATCAAGATGGACTACAAGCGTCCGTCGGGCGAGAACGTCATTTTCAACCTCATCGACACCCCGGGCCACGTGGACTTCTCCTATGAGGTCTCCCGTGCGCTAAAGGCCTGCGAGGGCGCCCTTCTGGTGGTGGATGCCGGCCAGGGCGTGGAGGCGCAGACCATCTCCACCCTCTACCAGGCCATCGACCAGGACCTGGAGATCGTGCCGGTACTCAACAAGATCGATCTTCCGGGCGCCGACGTCGAGGGTGTGGGGCAGCAGATCGTCGACCTGATCGGCTGCGACCACGAGGATATCCTGAAGGTGTCCGGCAAGACGGGAGAGGGGGTGGACGCGTTGCTGGAAGCCATTGTAGAACGCATCCCCTCACCGGGACGCGAAGCCGGCAAGCCGCTGCGGGCGCTGATCTTCGATTCCGTCTTCAATACCTACCGCGGCTCCATCGTCTATGTGCGTGTCATGGAGGGCACCCTCAACCAGGGCGACGGCATACGCTTCATGGCTACCCATAAGGAGTACGATGCCGAGGAGATCGGCTACCTGAAACTCAAGAAGGAGAAGACCAACTCCCTGCAGGCAGGGGAGGTGGGCTACGTCATCGGCAGTGTGAAGTCCCTGGACGATGCCCGCGTGGGCGACACCGTCACCACCACTGCCAACCCGGCCTCCGAGGCCATACCGGGATACCAGGAGCCCAAACCCATGGTCTTCAGCGGCATCTATCCCACGCAGTCTGACGATTTCGAAGACTTGCGCTCGGCCCTGGAAAAGCTGCAGCTCAACGACGCCTCCCTTACCTACCAGCCAGAAACCTCCCAGGCGCTTGGTTTTGGCTTCCGTGCCGGCTTCCTGGGTCTGCTGCACATGGAGATCGTGCAGGAGCGCCTGGACCGCGAATTCGACATCGACATCATCACCACCGTGCCCAACGTGGAGTACGAGGTGCACTACCGCGACCATGGGGAGATGGCCACGAAGGTAGTTGACAATCCCAGCACCATGCCCAATCCCGGCATGGTGGAGGATGTCTACGAGCCCTTTATCAAGGCCACCATCCTGACGCCCTCTGACTATATCGGTCCCGTGATGAAGCTCTGCGAGGAGCGGCGCGGGGTTTATGTGAACCAGCTCCACATGCAGGGTCAACGCGTGGAAATTACCTACGAACTTCCGTTGGCGGAGGTGGTATTCGACTTTTACGATCGCCTCAAGAGCGGAACGCGGGGTTATGCCTCCCTCGACTACGAATTTCTTGAATACCGAAAAGGGAACCTCGTTCGTTTGGATATCTTGCTGAACGGCGATCCCGTGGACGCCCTCTCCAGCATCACGCACCGCGACAGTGCCTACGAGCTGGGACGGAAGCTGACCAAAAAGCTCAAGGAGCTTATTCCGCAGCAGCAGTACGAGGTGGCGGTGCAGGCGGCCATCGGCTCCAACGTCATCGCCCGGGAGACCATCCGTGCCATGCGCAAGGATGTGACGGCCAAGTGCTACGGCGGGGATGTCAGCCGCAAGCGCAAGCTGCTTGAGAAACAGAAGGAGGGTAAGAAACGCATGAAGCAGGTGGGGACCATTGAGGTGCCCCAGGAAGCGTTCCTGGCCGTGCTTTCGATGGACGATGACTGACAAAAAATTTACGGTTTTCCGCATTTATTGGTACCATAAGCCAAATTCCTGAAATACGAACCATGCTGAACCTACGCCGCATACTGTGCATTCTGGTCTTGCTGCTGGTCGTTGCCGGCAGCCAGCAGGCCCTGGCGCAGTTCGAAGCTCCCGAATTCCAGAAAATCGAGACCGTAGATGCAGAGGAGTTCGACCGCCGTTTTGCCGACATAAGCTGGACGGGACAGGGGATGTACCAGCAGACCGAAATTGACGGAATGCCCACCGCCGAGCTCCGCGCGCGCCTCCAGGCGCGTTTCGGGGAGCCCACTTTTACCATCGGTGATCTTATCGACAAGCCCAATTTCCGCCTGGGCATGGCCGTGCAGTTCGAGTACCGTTTTGTTATCAACAACTCCATCCCTCTGATCATACTGGATGTGTTCGGTCCGTTCGGCCGGGGACTTTCCTATACGGCGGCCAGCCGCTATATCGACATGATGCCGCAAATCAAACGCACCCTGTCGCAGATGCTCCTTGAGGTGGATACGCCCGGCAACTACACCGACTACTACTACTCGGCCGACCAGGGCCAGTGGTTCGAGGTGCAGTTCCGGGACGGGGAGGCGACCACCCGCGAAATTGACGCGCCCGAAGGCATGAATGTCAACGGCTGAGGAGGCTGCGGTCCGGTTGAGCCGGTACCGCCCAACGACTAACTGGAACAATAAAAAGACGCATTTTGGCAGACGAGCAATCCGCCGGGGACCGCAAGGCCCGAGGCAATACCAGTAAAAAGGAACAGTCGGACAAGGCGAAAAGCTGGTTTCGCGAGTGGGTGGACGCCTTTCTTTTCGCGGCCATCGCGGCCATCATTATCCGCACCTTCTTTTTCGAGGCCTACCGCATTCCCACTCCCTCCATGGAGGAAACCCTGCTGACGGGCGACTTCCTGGTGGTTTCCAAGATCAGCTATGGGGCTCGTACCCCCATGGTGGTAGGCATCCCCTTCACCAATGTCTACCTGCCCGGCGTGATGCTGCCTTGGACCCGCCTGCCCGGGCTAACGGAGATCCAGCGCAACGACATCGTGGTCTTTAACTATCCCATCGACCTGGCGCCCATCGCGGCCAAGACCAACTACATCAAGCGGGCGGTGGGCATGCCCCGCGATACGCTTTCCATTGACGACAACGAGCTGTTTGTGAACGGCGCATCCGCCGAAGACTACCCGGGTGTGCAGAAGATGCGCCTGGTGGAAGTGCGCGAGGGCGTACGGCTGAGTCCTGCCCGCGTGCAGGCCACCGGTGCCTCCCTGGCCGGGATGGCCGGTCCCAACACCTACCGGCTCAACGCCAACGATCAGGCGGCTGAGGAGATCGCGCAGTGGGAGGATGTGACCCAGGTGCGGCACTGGCTGCTGCCAGATTCCCTGGACGAGTACCGCCAGCGTCCCTTCAGCTTTTCCAGCGGCTTCCTGAATCACCACCACATGCCGACCGTTGTGGTGCCCTTTGAGGGGCAGCAGATCACCCTTACGCCCGGTAACTACCACATCTACGAGAACATCCTGACCCGCTACGAGGGGAATAACGTGACCCGCGAGGGCGATAGCTTCGTTATTAACGGGGAACGCACCAACACCTACACCATCGGCCAGGACTACTATTTCATGATGGGCGACAACCGTGATGACAGCGAAGACAGCCGCTTCTGGGGATTCGTGCCGCGCGACCACGTGGTGGGCAAAGCGGGCATGATTTACTTCTCCTGGGACGCCGAACGATGGATGCCGCGCTTCAACCGCCTGATGAACATGGTCCACCGCTAGCGGCCTGAAGCGGTCGGCCGCGCGCCTTCAGTTTTTGCGGATGCTCTTACCCTTCGTCTTTCCTTCCTGGATGGCCAGCTGTCCGCAGCCCGCATCGATGTCGTCCCCCCGGCTGCGCCGCACCGTTGCGGTGACGTCGTGTTTTACCAGTTCCTGCATGAAGGCGTCGAGGCGTTCCTCCCTTGCCCGTTTAAGGGCTACGCCCGCCACCTTGTTGTACATGATGATATTCACCTTGCTGGGAATCCAGCGGACGATCTGCGCCAGCTCGCGGGCGTCTTCCGGGCTGTCGTTGAACTCGTCGAAGAGCAGGTATTCGTAGGTGATGGGCCGGTGCAGCATGGCGTAGTAGTGCTCCAGGGACTCACGGAGCTGACCCAGGTCCATCGACTGGTTGATGGGCATGATCTCATTGCGTTTCTCGTCGTTGGCCGCATGCAGGGAGATTGCCAGGTTGAAGGGCTGACGCTCGTCGGCTAGCTTTTTGATCTGCTTTGGCAGGCCCACGGTGGAGACCGTAATGCGTTTGGGCGAGAGCTCCAGGCCGTGATCGGAGGTGATGATGGAGGCCGATTGCGTAACGGCGCGGTAATTGTGCAGGGGCTCGCCCATGCCCATGTAGACGATATTGGTGATTTTCTTGTCGTATTTGTCCAGGCACCAGTCGTTGATGTACTGCACCTGGTCGACGATCTCCCCGTGGGAAAGGCTGCGGTAGAGTCCCATCTTGCCGGTGGCGCAAAAGGAGCAGCCGAATACGCATCCCACCTGTGAGGAGACGCAGACGGTCAGCCGGTTGGGCGCCCCGTCGGGGTAGAAGTCCGGGATCATGACCGCCTCCACCTTGTGGTCCTCCCCGTCGTCGAGCCGGAACATGAACTTTACGGTGCCGTCGGCCGACTCGCGGCGGTCCACCTCTTCGATGCGGCGCAGTTCAGCCTCTTCGGATAGGCGAACACGCAGTTCCTTGGAGAGATTGGTCATCTCATCGAAGGAACCGGCGCCCTTCTCATAGAGCCAGCGGAAGATCTGTGCCGAGCGGTAGGACTGCAGGTCCAATCCGGCGCAGAACTCCTCGAGCTCTTCGGGGGAAAGGGATTTGATGTCAACTTTTCTCGGGGTGCCGGTCGCTGCGTCTGCCATAACAGTCAAGATACAAAATAGCCTGCGGAAGGTATAGGCCGGAGGGGGAGGGCGGATCCTGCGAAGGGCCACTTCGCAGGCAATCTGTTTACTCCCCGGCGTCTGGGTGGTAGGCGCGGGCGGCGGCCAGCAGGACGTCTGAATCGATACGGTTCCGGTAGTCGGGATGCACGTACTGGAAGGTGACGGTCCCGTCAGGGTTGACCAGGAATACCGCGGGCACCGGAAGCTGGTGATGGTCATAACCGGAGCGTTCTTCCAGATCCATGCCGTTTTCCCTGTAGCGCTGAACCGTTTCCAGATCCACCCGGAAGGCCAGTCCGAAATCACGG
Source organism: Balneolaceae bacterium (assembly GCA_034521445.1). Lineage (NCBI taxonomy): Bacteria > Pseudomonadati > Balneolota > Balneolia > Balneolales > Balneolaceae > Balneolaceae bacterium. Next base: position 104,762 of record JAXHMM010000003.1, read on the forward strand.
GCAGTCTGCATGGAGGCGTCCGATAGCAGGGTGTACTCCGGCGCACGGTCCAGCCTGAGCTCCTGCAGCATCTCCGGGCGGTCAGCGCTGATGGCTAGAATCTGGTATCCTATGTCCGTCAGCTGCGACTCGATGCGCTGCAGTTCGGCCAGGTGGCGGTTGCAGTAGGGACACCATCCCCCGCGGTAAAAGATCAGCACCGTCGGGGCCTGGCTGATCAGTCCGCGCAGCGCGACGCTGTCGCCCTCCACCGTCTGCAGGGTGGATGCGGGAATGGCGGTGCCCGTCAGCAGGGGTTTCACCTCTGAGGCCTCCGTGGGGACGTCGCGGTCCGCATCGCCGGAGCCGCCGCTTTGACAGGCGGCCAGGAAGGCGGCCAGTGCCAGGAGGGTGAGTGCGGTGCGAAGCACCGGTGCTCGGGGTATCATGCGTTGAGCGTGGTTTCGAGTTTGACGGTGACCCCGGTAAGGGCGCGGGAAACGGGACAGTTTTTGCTGGCGCCTTCCGCAATCTCCCGAAAGGTGTTCTCGTCGATGTCCGGCACCTGCGCGTCCACTTTCAGTAGTATGGTGGAGATGGAAGGGCCGTCGCCGGAAAGGTCGAGGGTGACGTCGGCGACGGTGTGCACCGATTCGGGCTGGTGACCCGCCTGCGCGAGCTCGTTGGAGAGGGCCATGGAGAAACACCCGGCGTGCGCCGCGCCGATGAGCTCCTCGGGATTGGTTCCGTCGCCCTCCTCGAAACGGGAGGCGAAGGAGTAGGCTCCCTCATAGGCGCCGCTCCCAAAAGTCATGGTTCCTTTTCCACTTTTCAGATCGCCGTTCCAGGTTGCTTGGGCGGTGCGTTTTGGCATGATGGGTATCTCGTTTTTGGTTGGAATTGGACGTGACGGAGAAAGGGATAACACAGGACAGCCAACGGGCATTCCCCTTGCAGATACGCCCAAAAAACCCAGATGCAATTATTTGTAAATACCGGCAAGCGGCAGGAATGGAGGTCCGGCTGCACCCGTTACATCATCTGTCCGATCGGCAACTCTGGGACGCGCATGGCAGCCAGCTGCGGCATAAACTTCTTACCACTTTTTAAATCATTTTTCAGGTTTAAGTCTGATCTTTGCCTCGCACCCGGGAGGCCGTCAGCATCCCGGAAAACACACTTTTGCACCCAGAAAACAGAACTTGGTTTTGATGCGATTTCCCACCCTGCTCACCTGCATATTTCTCCTGACCGCACCTGCTGTCGCGCAGCAGACAGCCGAGGAAGAGGAGGCCGGCTATGATTCGGCCACCTTCAGTCTCTTCCTGGACTGCCAGGGATGGTGCTCGGAGAACTATATCCGCGAGGGGATTACCTTCGTTAACTTCGTACGCAACAAGGATGTGGCCGACATGCATCTGCTGATCACCCAGGAGGGCACCGGGAACGGGGGGCAGGAATACACCATGAAGTTCCTTGGCAGCAACCAGTTTGAGGGCAAGAATGACACCCTCACTTTTTATTCCCCCGCCACCGATTCGCAGGACGAGTGGCGGCGCAGGATGGTGCGCTACGTCAAAATCGGCCTGCTTCCCTACCTGCGGGACTATGGCGTGCTGGACGAAATGGAAGTTACTTACACGGGGGAGGGCACGGAAACGGATGCACAGTCCGGCTCCCGGCAGGAAGACCCCTGGAACAACTGGGTATTTGAGCTTAACGGCGACACCCGCCTGAACGGGGAGGAGGCGCAGAGCCGCTGGTCGTTCAGCGGTAGTGCCGAGGCCAGCCGTGTTACCGAGAACTGGAAAACGCGTATCAGTTACGACCAGGACTACACCCGCCGGAGTTTCACACGTGATGGGGAGACCGAAACCTTCGTTACCGAGAACTATCGCGGTGACTTTTTTATCATCAAGAGTCTGGGTCCCCACTGGTCGGCAGGCGTTTCCGGAGATGCCTATTCATCCACCAGGCAGAACGTGGACTTCAGCGCCTCCGGCGGGGCGGCCGTGGAATACAGCCTCTATCCCTACTCCGAATACTCCGAGCGTGAGATTACGCTGCAGTATCGCCTGAGCGGCGGCTACTACGACTACACGGAAATGACGCTCTTCAATGAGACCTCTGAGTACCTGACCCAGCAGCGCCTGGAGGCACGCATGAACTTTACCCAGGCCTGGGGACAGATCGAGGGGCGCCTGAATGCCTCCACCTACCTGCACGACCTGAACAAGAACCGCCTGGATGTGAATCTTGAATTCGATTTCCGCGTCTTCCGGGGACTCTCCTTTAATGTATCGGGACGCTACGCCTGGATCAACGACCAGCTGGGCGTACCTGCCGGCGATATTTCCGAGGATGAACAGCTCCTGGATCTTCGCCAGCAGCTTACCTCCTACTCCTACGGGCTGTCTTTCGGCATCGAGTGGACCTTCGGCTCCATCTACAACAACGTGGTGAATCCCAGATTTTAAGTCTCATAAAGTCATAAAGTCGAAAAGTCCGAAGGTCCACCGACTCCCCGACTTTATGACTTTTCGACTTCTAGACTTTCAGACTTGTAGGCTTTTAACAATGTTTGTTGCTTCGCTGACCATGTTGCGCGCCTCTTCCAGGCTGGAAGCCTCGGCGTAGATGCGCAGCACCGGCTCGGTGCCTGAGGGACGCACCAGCAGCCAGGAGCGGTCTTCCATGATGTGCTTTATGCCGTCGGTAAACTGCCATTCGCCCACCTTTTTGCCTGCCAGTTCGGTCAGTTTCTTCTCCTCGCAGTGGCGTATCATGGCTTTTTTTCGCTCGTCGGAGGTGTGCAGGTCGTTGCGGTCAAAGTGATGGGGCCCGAACTCCTCGAAAAGCTCTTCCACCAGCCGGCTCAGATTCTTGCCGGAGCGCACCATCATCTCCACAATGGTAAGTCCGATGAAGAGGCCGTCGCGTTCGGGGATGTGGCCCTTGACGGCCAGGCCGCCCGACTCCTCCCCGCCCACCAGCACGTTCCCCTCCACCATTTTTTCGGCGATGTACTTGAAACCGATGGGCGTGACGTCAAGAGGAAGGCCGTAGCGCTCGGCCTGCTTGTCGAGCATGTCGGTGGTGGAGAAGGTTTTCACGATGGATCCGTCCATGCCTTTCTCGGTATGCAGGTACTTGACCAGCAGTGAGAGGAGTTTGTGGGAGCTGACAAAGTTTCCCTTTTCGTCGAACATGCCGATGCGGTCGGCGTCGCCGTCGTTGGCCAGTCCTGTGTCGCAGCCGCGCTCCGGGATGAGGCGGGCGAGCTCCGTTAGATTTTTCTCGATGGGTTCAGGCGGGGTGCCCCCAAAGGAGGGATTGAAACTTCCATGTATCTCCTCCACCTGGTCTTTACCCAGAAGCTCGGTCAGCAGTCCCTGGCCTGACCCGTACATGGGGTCGTGCGCCAGACGGATATCGCTCTCGCGAATGGCGTCCAGGTCGAGTACTTCCTCCAGCAGCTGAAGGTACTGTTTGGTGAGGGGGATCTCCTCGATCAGGCCCTTCTCCTCCCAGGATCGGTAGGCGCCGGGGTCCAGGTCGGGATCGAAGGACGCCAGGCGCTGCTCCACGGCCGCAATCTGTTCCGGCGTGGCGGGTCCTCCGAAGGGCGCCTTGATTTTAAATCCGTTATAGGCCGGGGGATTGTGGCTGGCGGTGATGACCACGCCCACGGCGTCGTACTCCTGCGCGGCCCAGCTCACCGCAGGCGTGGGAGCGATGGAAGCGGCGAAGCGCACGGGAATGTCCATGGCCGCGAAGACCGAGGCGGCGTACTCGGTGAAGGCGCGTCCCTCGAAGCGGGCGTCGTGCCCGATAACCACCCCGTTGCGGGTAATCTGCTCATCGGCGATCCACCGTGCGGTCGCCTGGGTTACGCGGTTCAGGTTTTCGTAGGTAAAATCACGGGCGACTACGGCCCGCCATCCGTCGGTACCAAAGGCAATGTTCATGCGTCTCCAAAGGGCTTAATTCACATTCGTTCTAAATATAAGGCTGAGGGGAGGTCAGCCGCTCTCCGGCGGGGTTGCGTCATCGGTCGTCGCCGCGGGCATGGCACTCCAGTCCACCTTGCGCGCCAGCAGCCAGAGTCCCAGAACGATGAGCGGGATACTGAGAAGCTGTCCCATGTTAAACATCCAGTTTGCGGCAAACTCCGCCTGGAACACCTTGGTGTACTCCAAAAGGAATCGTCCCCCGAACAGCAGGACCAGGAAGATGCCGAAAAGGGAACCTTCAGGAGGCTGTCTGCGGTAGCGCCGGTAGACCAGCAGGAGTATCCCGAAAACCAGCAGGCAGAGCAGGGCCTCATAGAGCATGGTGGGGTGGCGGGGCACCATGTCGATGCGTGAGAAGATCACGCCCCAGGGCAGTTCGGTGGGTTTACCGATGATTTCGGAGTTTACGAAGTTGCCCGTGCGGATAAAGGCGCCGCCCAGGGCCACCACCACCACCACGCGGTCGGCCAACCAGAGGAAACTCATGTCACGGCGCTTGCGCACAAAGAGGTACATGGCCAGCAGAATGCCGATGGCGGCCCCGTGGCTGGCCAGTCCTCCCTCCCAAACAGCCAGGATCTGCGAAGGGTGGGTGAGGTAGTAGACCGGGTCGTAGAACAGGATGTGTCCCAGCCGCGCCCCCACCACGGTGGCGATGAGTATGTAGGTGAGCAGCTGCTCCAGCTCCTCCATGGAGCGCCCGCCGTCGCGGAACAGCCTGCTTTCGATGGCGAAGCCCGCAACGAAGGCCATGGCGAAGAGAAAGCCGTACCAGTGCGGTTGGATGGGTCCAATAGCGCTGATGGTGGAGGTGGGAATCACCACCTGGAAGAGAAACTGTCCCACGGCCAGGGCGCCGGCCAGCAGCGCCAGCACCTGCCAGGCGGGAGGCTCCGCCGGCTCTCCCTTACCTTTCCCTTTGGACGGGCGGCCGTTCCCCTCGTTGGCCTTCTCCTTCAGTTTGGGATAGAGCAGGAAAAGCAGGGCCACCCCGGCGGCCACGCCGATGATGGAGACGGGGATGGGCAGGTGGAGGGTGCCCAGGTTGAAGGCCACGCGGTCGGCCTGCCACACCAGGTGGTCAGTAGCTTGCATGATAAGGGCGGGGGTAAGCATCCGTTGAAATATTCGGTCAGGGACCCGGGGTCAAATGCGCTCTAAAATGCGGAATGTAGCACATCCAGACAAGGGGTGGTCACGATTTAATGCGGAAGTCGGTGCGTCCCTCGCGGTCCATGAGCACCACGCCCAGCTCCACCAGGCGGTCGCGGATGCGGTCGGCCAGCTCGAAATTCTTGTCCCGCCGCGCTTCGCTGCGCAGATCGAGCAGCACCCTCACAAGCTCCTCGGTCTTGTCGTCGCCACGGCCGCCCCTATCCTGCTCCGTCTCCGGCCAGAGTCCCAGCACCCCGTCGACGAATCCGCGCAGAAGCTCCTTCACCTCGTCCAGGTTGGCGGGGGCGTCATCCTCGTTGATGCGCTTTCGCAGGGCACGCAGTTCCTCGAAGAGCACGGCCAGGGCCTGGGCGGTGTTGAAATCGTCGTTCATGCGTGCCTGCACCTCGGAGCGCAGGGCCTTGGCGTCGAAAGCGTTGCCCGCGCCGGCATCGGCCCCGTCGATGTCCCGCAGCATCTCCTGCAGGCTCTTCAGCCCGTTCTCGGCGCCTTCCAGGGCGTCCTCCGAGAAGTCGGTGGTGCTGCGGTAATGGCTCTGCAGCAGGAAAAAGCGGATCACCTGGGGATCCCAGGCGCGGCTCAGCAGCTCGTGGTCGCCCCGGAAGAACTGGTCCAGGGAGATGGCGTTGCCGAGGGATTTGCCCATCTTCTGACCCTCGAGGGTGACCATATTGTTGTGCATCCAGTAGTTGGCGAAGGGCTGGCGGTAGGCGCCCTCGGCCTGGGCGATCTCGCATTCGTGGTGGGGGAACTGGTTGTCCAGTCCGCCGCCGTGGATGTCGAAGTGCTCGCCCAGGTACTTGGTGGACATGGCCGAGCACTCGATATGCCAGCCGGGATAGCCGGGTCCCCAGGGAGAGGGCCATTTCATAATATGTCCGTCGTCGGCCTTCTTCCAGAGGGCGAAGTCTTCCGGGGATCGCTTGTCGGAGGCGGTCTCGATGCGGGCGCCGCTCTCCTGCTCCTCCACCTTGCGGCCGCTCAGCCTGCCGTAGTCCTCGTCCGAGGAGACGTCAAAGTAGACATTGCCATCGGTCTCGTAGGCGTGGTCGTTGTCCAGCAGCCTGCGCACCATTTCGATCTGCTCGATGATATGTCCGGTGGCGCGCGGGGAGATGTCCGGGCGCCGCACGCCCAGCTTGTCCATGTCCCGGAAATAGTTGTAAGTGTACTTCTCGGCGATCTCCATAGGCTCCAGCTTTTCGATCTGGGCCTGCTTCTCCAGCTTGTCCTCCCCCTGGTCGGCGTCGTCGGTCAGGTGTCCCACGTCGGTGATGTTCTGCACGTAGCGCACCCGGTAGCCCAGCCACTGCAGGTAGCGCACCACCACGTCAAAGGAGACGTAGCTTTTGGCATGGCCCAGGTGGGGATCGCCGTAGACGGTGGGACCGCAGACGTAGATGCCCACGAAACCCTCCTCGATGGGTTCAAAAGGCTCTTTTGAGCGGCTCAGGGTGTTGTAGATATGGAGGGTTTCCATGCTTCGAGGCGACTTCCGGTTCGGGTTCTGAAGATGAAACAGTTCGGGCGCGTCCATCGTGCCGTGGAGAAGCCTGCGGACGCGCGGCATTAAGATAGGGTAATTGGTCCGCAGTAGCCAGTGGCAGGACGTGCCTAGCGGTTGTCGAAGAGCCTGCGGAGCACGCTGCCCGCCTTGTCCTTGAGATAGGTTTCGAGAATGGGTTGGATGGTCTCGCGGTCGGGTTCGATGCGGGGCTGCCGGAGGGTGCCGGTTACGCGCAGGGGCAGCATGAGGGCGCCGTCCTCGCGGGCAAGGGCGTCCACCGCCTGGGCGGTCACCACCGAGGCCACGGCCTCGCGGTAGCGCTGCGGGAGGTAGAGCGTCAGCTGCAGGTCGAGCGTACCGTCGGAAAGGCTGCGCGTGCCGTTAATTACAGCGCCCGTGCCACCGCTGACCAGGCGCAGGCTGTCCACCCGCATCACGCCCCGGTCTACGTTGAAGGTGCTGTTCCAGCTGTCCAGCGTGGCACTGCGGAGCTCCTGCAGGTCCAGCAGGGCGGCCACCCGCTGCTGGATGGGGTGACCCTCCAGGCGGGTGCGGCTCATGCCGAAGCTTCCGCTTATGTCGGTGGTGGCCAGCACCGGGGTAAACAGGGAGTCCAGTTCGGTGCGGTAGGAGACGGAGGCGTCGAAGTGCCCCTGCAGGTAGTCATGCAGCCGGTATTCGGGTCCCAGCACCGGGTATTCCTCAAAAAAGGAAGCGAGCTGCAGGCTGTCGACGCCTCCCTCGAAAATCACTTCGGTACGTTCGGGACGCGGCACCCTCCAGGTGATGGAGCCGCTCATGCTGCCGCCTAGAAGGCGTGCGGAGCCTTCGGCCAGCCGCAGTTCAAGCGGGGAGCCCGTCAGGCGACCCTGGACATCGCTTAGGTTGACCCCGGTAAGGGTCATGCGCGCAATCTGCGCGTCCACCTCGCTCTGCAGGTGTGGCAGGTGGACGGCCAGGGGGGCGGAACTGGTGTCCTCCCAGTTGATCCACTGGTCCATGTCGAGGTAGTTGCTGCGGAAGGTGCCCGTCAGGCGCGGCGGTTCTGCGGCGTTGCGTTCGCCCTCCGGGAGCAGCCAGTTGCGGTAGCGCTCCATGGTCCCCTCCAGCTCCATCTGCGAATCGCCCAGCCCGAAGCTGAGGTTTTGGAGGGTGGCCGCGGAGGGCGTCAGGCGCAGCTCCCCGTTGAGGCTGCGCACGGGATGGGGCAGTCCCCCGCCGGAGAGGTGCACGTTGGTGAGGCTGAGGGTGCCATCCGGTACCAGGGCGGCGGGCTCGGCTGGGGCGCCGCGCAGGTTTAAATCGGCGCGCGCGGAGCCGGAAAGGGAGACCAGCACGCCGCCCAGACCCAGGCTGTCGCCCTCCACGGGATAGAAGCGCCGCAAGGTGGAAAGGTCCACCTCCAGGGCGGACTGCAGGTCCACCGTTCGCATGGAATCCAGGGGCTGGCGGATGCTGCCGCTCGTGCTGAAGGTATTGCCCGCGGCCTGCATGCGCAGGCTGCGCAGTTCGAGCCGGTCGGCCCGGGCGAGGGCGTCCAGCTCGATGCCCGTAATGGCTTCGGGAACCCCGGCGTAACGCAGGCTGCCGCCACTCAGCCGGAAAGTACCCTCGTAGTCGGCCTCGGCGGGACGTGCCCGGTTGCCTCGGAAGGTGACGTCCGCCGCCAGCTCGCCGGCCATCTCCTGCAGGCCGAAGGTGGAGACGTCGTAGTATTCAGGCAGCGTAGAAAGGTCCATATCTGCCTGCACCGCGGCCTCGAAATCGCCGTCTTCCTGCAGGGGATGCTCCAGGGTGCCGTTGGCCCTCAAGGTGTTCTGCCCGGCCTGTGCAGTAAATTCGGTGAGGGTGAGGGCCTGATTATCGGCCCGGGCGTTCAGGCGAATGTCCTCTATGGCCCGGGGGAGGTCGGGATTTTTCAGGTAGCCGTCGCGCACCTGAAGGTCGGCCGCAAAGGAGGGCGCGGATCCGCCGGCCATGCTGCCTCCCACTGTACCCTGCAGGGTGAGGGAACCACGGGTCTGCAGCCCCTCTACGTATCTGCCGGGCAGCAGCGCGAGCAGTTCCCCGAAGTCGTCAGTGGACGATTTGAGGGAGAGATCCAGATCGGGTCCCGCGCTCCAGTTGGACACGCTGCCCTCCAGCTGCAGGGAGAGTCCGCGAAGGGATAGGCTGCCATCCTGCAGGCGAAGGATCTCCGCGCGAGTGTCGACCGTGGATTGCTGGGAGAGGGTGACCGGTACCTGCAGGGTGCGCGCCTCGCCGCCGGAGCCCCAGCTGAGGCCCTCCGCACGCAGCTCCGCCCCGCTGGTGATGAGCGAGTCGAAGGAGAGGGAGAGTTCTCCTCCCAGACCGTGCAGGGCCGCGCGTGTACCGGTGGAATCGTTACGGTAGTCCACCTCGCCTCCCTCCACCGAAAAGAGGGGGATGCTGATGGACCAACTGCCGCCGGCCGCCTCCTCATCTTCCTGTTCAAAAAGGAAATCCATGTTAGTGGTGCCGTCCCCGTAAATGCGATAGCGAAACCGGGGCCTCCGCAGGTGCACTTCGGAGATGTCCGCCCTTCCCTGCAGGAGCGGCAGCAGGGCCACCCCCGCGGTGCCGCGCTCAAGGGCCATTACCGTGTCGCCTTTGGCGTCGCCCGGTACCAGCAGCCCGCCCACGCTCAGTCCGGGGCGGGGAAATGTGCGCCAGAAGGAGAGGGACATGCTTTCGGCCTGCACCTCGCGGCCCAGGGCCTCGCTGAGGTAGGGGAGGGCGGTGCGTTTGAGACGTTCATCGGTCAGCCACAGGTTGAGTCCCACGGCCACCATAACCAGAAAAAGGACGATGCCGCCTGCGATTTTCAGGAATCTTTTCATGAATTTCGGGTCCCGGTTGTCATTCGTTTGTTGCGTCGGACGCGTCCTTTGATGCATCCGTTGACTGAATTAAAGTCCGTATCTTTGATTCAAGTTCCGTAAGTTTTTGTATGTTATTCAAAATTCCAGAATCGAACACCATCCGATGAGCATTTGGGGGTCCGAACGCAACAACCTGAAGTTCAGGCAGAGGCGCCGGCGGCTGGTGGAGACCCTCAGGGAAAAGGGCATCGAAGACGATCGCGTACTGGAGGTGTTCGGCCGGGTTCCCCGGCACCGTTTCATCGATACGGCCCTTGAAGACCGCGCCTACGAGGATACCGCCCTCCCCATCGGCAAGCGCCAGACCATCTCCCAGCCCTATACCGTGGCGCGGCAAACCGAACTGCTGAAGATCATGCCCGGCGAAAAGGTATTGGAGATCGGCACAGGCTCGGGCTACCAGGCCGCCATCCTGCACGATCTGGGCGCGGAGGTCTACAGTGTGGAGCGTCACGAGGAGCTCTACGAGCGGGCCCGTACCAAGCTGCGCGAAATGGGCTGTCACGTGCAGCTCAAGCTGGGCGACGGCACCCTGGGCTGGTCGGCCTACGCCCCCTACGATGGCATCGTGGTGACGGCCGGGGCCCCGGAGGTGCCCTCGGGACTGCTGGATCAGCTTATGGTGAACGGGAGGCTGGTGGTGCCCGTGGGCGATTCGCGCAAGCAGGAGATGGTGCGCGTCACCAAGATTCGAGAGGATGAATTCGAGGAGGAGCGCTTTTCCCATTTCAAGTTTGTGCCCCTCATCGGCGAAAAAGGGTGGAGCGATGAGTAGGGAGGAAGGAGACGCCGCCAAAACCGACCCAACCTCCTGGAGCGAGTGGCCGGGACTTATCTCCCGCGGATTCGTCATGGGATCGGCCGACATCATCCCCGGTGTCAGCGGCGGTACCATGGCCTTGATCCTGGGCATCTATTCCCGTCTCATTCATGCCATACGGAGCGTGGACCTGTCCTTCTTCCGGTGTCTTCTCCGCCTTCGCTGGAGGGAGGCCCTGGCGGGGGTCCACTGGCGCTTTCTGGTCCTCTTGGTGGGCGGCATCCTGCTGGCCGTGGTCTTCTTCACCCGGGTGGTGCCCTTGCAGATCTACATGCATACCCACCCCGAGCTGATCTACGGACTCTTTTTCGGGCTTATACTGGGCTCCATTTTTATCCTGGTCAAGGCGCTTGAGCACTTCGGGTGGGCCCACGCCCTGCTGCTGGCCGCCGGCGCCCTTGCGGGCTGGTGGACGGTGACCCTGGTGCCCGCCGCCACGCCGGAAACCCCGCTCTTCGTCTTTCTGAGCGGGTCGGTGGCCATCTGCGCCATGGTCCTGCCGGGTATCTCGGGTTCCTACCTGTTGCTCATTCTGGGAAAATACGACTATATCCTGAGTCAGCTCGCCCTGCTCGGCGGCTCCGCCACTGTCGAAGGGCTGCTGGCGCTATTGCCCTTCTTCGGCGGGGCTGCGGTGGGACTGGCCCTCTTTACACGACTGCTTTCCTGGCTGCTGGACCGGCACTACGGCCCCACCCTGGCGGTACTCATCGGTTTCCTGGTGGGGTCGCTCTATATGATCTGGCCCTGGCAGCAGCGTGAATACCGCGAGTTTACCCGTGTGGAGGCCGTGGTGGAGGTCGGCAGCGACCGGGCGGGCGACCTTCGCGACCGGCAGGAGGATCCTGACCTGCCGGAGTTCGAGAGGCTGGGCGAGGTGCTGAACCCGGATGTGCAGGGAGCCCCCCGGCAAGTGGAGATTCTGCGGGTCCAGAAAAAACTGGTGCGCTCCACACCGGAGCTTCCCGCTCCCCGGGAGCAACCCGGCGAAAGCGCGGCCGGCGCTGCCGGCGCTGCGGCGGGACTGCTAATGGTGGTGGCACTGGAGCGTATGCAGCGGCGCATGGGCGGGGACGGTAGGAATGAATAGCCCGCACCACGGGTTATACCGTATCGGGACAGACGGGGCCGCAAGAGCGGCCCGGACCACACAATCGTTTAACGGAATGAATCGGGAGCTAATATGAAGGAAATAAGGAAGATACTGGTGCCAACGGACTTTTCGGAGGGGGCGGTCCCCGCCTACACCCACGCGCAGGAAATTGCGGGACGTTTCGGATCGACGGTGGATTTTATCCACGTTATTCCCACCCTGCGCTATTTCGGGGAGAGTCTTTCCAGGATGGGAGCGCCCCTCGATATGGAGAACGATCTCTATCCCCATGCGCAGGAGGAGGCTCAGCACCGGTTGGGAAGCCTGATGGATGACTATATCCACGAAGACAATCGAGGGGAGGCGGTGGTGCGCATCGACCGCAAGCCCTCGGAAGCCATTGCTGAATACGCCGGCGACCACGGCTACGATCTTGTCGTCATGGCCACCCACGGCAAGCATGAGACAGAGATGCTCCGGGGTTCAGTCACCGAAAAGGTGATCCGACACTCGCCGGTCCCCGTATTCACGGTCGACCAGCGCCTGTCGCCGGGGGGACTCAAGCACATTCTCTATCCCACCGACGGCTCCTCCGCCTCCTGGGAGGCCCTGCCGCTTGCCCTGGCCGTGGCCGACACCTACGACGCCGAGATTACCTTTTTCCACGTCACCGAGCTGTACGGCAGCCTGGCCGAGAAGGTCACGCAGAATCCCAACCTGCCCGACGAGGTAAACATCTACGAAGGACTCCTCGACAGCCTGGAGGATTATCTTATCGACCGAGGCATGGATAGCGTTGATCTGCAGCGCGGGGAGGTCGATTTTGAAGACCGCCTGGTGGTGACCGAGGGGGCGGGCAGCCACGCCATCCCCGCCAGGACCGAAATACGCAAGGGCGTCTCCGCCCACTACGCCATCGAGGAGTACGCCGGGGAGTACGCCGACCTGGTCGTCATGGCCACCCACGGCCATAGTGGACTCGCCCATTTCTTTCTGGGCTCCACCACCGAAAAGGTTGCGCAGCACGTCGACAAGCCGGTGCTTACCGTCCGTTCGGTGCGGCGCGAGGACACCTGATATCGTCCTCACACCGCAAATTATTTGAGATTCATCCTACCCCATGCCCGAACTTATTACCATCGAGGAGCTTACCGCGATGGGCCTTCCTCCCATTATCATCTACGCGGCCCCAGTCATGTTCGCCCTTGTCTTCCTGGAGTGGGGATTCGGCTGGTACCGCAAACGAAAGCTCTACAATAAAAAGGACTTCTGGGCCTCGGCCGCCATCGGCATCGGCAACGTGACGATCAGCTCCTTCACCAAGCTCAGTATCTTCGCCCTGGTACTCTTCTTCTATAACATGGTACCCTGGCGGGTTCCCTACGCCTGGTGGGCTTATCCCCTCTGTTTCGTTTTCCTTGACTTCTGCCGCTACTGGGCCCACCGCGTCGCCCACGAGCAGCGGATATGGTGGGCTACCCACGTTCCGCACCACTCCTCGGAACAGTACAACTTTTCGGTCTCCTTCCGTCTTTCCTGGGTGCAGGGCTTCAAGGTGATTTTTTTCCTGCCGGTGGCCATGGCCGGATTTCACCCGGTGGTCTTCTTTATCTGCCACCAGATTGCTGTTCTCTACCAGTTCTGGATTCATACCGAACTCATCGAGAAGCTGCCTCGTCCCATCGAGTTTCTTTTTGTGACGCCTTCGCATCACCGCGTGCACCACGGCAAGGACGACAAGTACCTGGACAAGAATTACGGCTCCACCTTTATCATCTGGGACCGCATCTTCGGGAGCTTTGTGCCCGAGCAGGAGCGTCCCAATTACGGCATCACCGAACCGCCCGACTCCTACAACCCGCTCTACCTGGTCTTCCACGAGTTCATCGCCATCTGGAAGGACATACGTGCGGCCGAGGGCTGGAGAGAGATGGCGTGGATTCTCTTTGCCAGTCCCGCCGAGCAGGCGGAGGCCGCCGAAGGGGATAAGCAGCAGTAGCCCTGGATGCCGTGGAGCGGCCTACCCCCCGTTACGCTTTTTCTTTGAACTTGCGGGGATTCGGCGTACCTTGGGTGCGCCAGACGGCACAGCCTACCTCTCGGATTACGACGGAATAGCGGCCCTTCTCAGTGCACAGCCCCGTTTCACTCGGTTTTAGGTTCATTATATGTTCAGGGTACCTGGACCGCAGTGACGCGCAGGGTGCCTGCATTCAACTCGTATTTATCCTCTTATGTCTAAAAAGACCTTCCAGGGCCTGCCTATCAGCGGACCCGTATTGCAAGCTCTCCGTGAACTCCAATTTGAACACCCCACCCCTGTCCAGCAGGAGGCCATTCCTCCGCTCATGGAGGGAAGGGACGTAGTGGGTCAGGCCCAGACGGGCACGGGCAAAACCGCCGCCTTCGGCATCCCGGCCGTCCAGCAGGCGGACCCCTCCCTGCGCGCCGTGCAGAGCATTGTTCTGTGTCCCACCCGGGAACTGGCCGTGCAGGTCACCGGTGAACTGAAGCGCCTCGGCCGCCATATTTCCGGACTGGAGGTACTGTCGGTCTACGGCGGACAATCCATCGGGCGGCAGATCAAGGCCCTGAAGCGCGGGGTCCAGATTGTGGCAGCCACCCCGGGCCGCATGATTGACCACCTGGAACGGGGCACGCTCTCCTTTGAACACCTGAAACTGGTGATCTTCGACGAAGCCGACGAAATGCTGAATATGGGATTCCGGGACGACATGGAGTGTATTCTCTCCTTTGCCCGGCAGCCGGTGCAGATGGCCATGTTTTCGGCCACTGTTTCGGGTCCCATCCGCCAGATCATGCAGCGTTACATGAAGGATCCGGTGATGATCCGCACCGGCCGGGAACAACTGGCCGCCCCCGACATCGAGCAATTCGTGATGAAGGTACGGGACTCCGACCGCCTGGAGGCCGCCTGCGGCATCCTGGCCGGCAAAGGCATGCAGCTGGCCCTCGTGTTCTGCAACACACGCTGGAAATCGAAGAAGCTGGCCGGCCAGCTTCGTTCGCGCGGCTTCGGGGCGGACTACATCGGCGGAGACCTGAGCCAGAATCAGCGGGATCGGGTTATGGCCCGTTTTCGTTCGGGCGGCCTGGACCTGATGGTGGCCACGGACGTGGCGGCCAGGGGCATCGATGTGGACGACATCGACGTGGTGATCAACTATGATATTCCCAACGACCCCGCATACTACGTGCACCGGATCGGTCGCACGGGACGTGCGGGCCGAAGCGGCACCGCCGTCACCCTCTGCTCCCAGAGGGACCGGAAGGCCCTGCGCGCCATCGAAAAAGAGGTGGGACACAGCCTGCCCGACATGGATCGGCCTGAGACTCCCGAAGTTGCGCCCACCCGGAAGGGGGGACGCCCTGCGGAAAAACGCGCCGATGAAGGCGATGTGGTCCAGGTGAACTTCAACGTGGGACGCCGGCACAAGGTCTATCCCGGGGACATCCTGGGCGCCATTACCGGCGAAACCGACGTCCCGGGTCCCGCAGTAGGCAATATTGATATCAGGGGCAAGGAGAGCATCGTGGATATCTCGGCCGTCTACGTGGACCAGGTGCTTCGCGGGATGGAGCAGACCCGGGTGAAGGGAAGAAAGGTCCACGTCAGCATGGCCCGCTGAGCCGTTTCCGCGCCTAGGTTTGCGGCGCGCCCGCGCCGTGGCCCATCCACGTCTTGAGGACTGCCACGACCCCGAGGAAGCCCAGGGGGAGCAGCCATCCGGCCGTCAGGTCGTGCAGGGCCCCGAATAGGGTGGGTCCGGCGGCCGCCAGCAGGTAGCCCGCCGACTGCGCCATGCCCGAGAGTTCGGTGGCGCGCTGGGAGTTGCTCGAGCGCAGCACGATAAAGAGCAGCGCCAGTCCGAAGCTCCCGCCCAGCGAAAAGCCGATCAGCGAGACCCAGAGTGCCGCCATGGGAGCCTCCGGCAGGGCCAGCCCGGCCAGGCTCACCCCTTCCATGGCCACCAGCACCCAGACCATACCGCGCTGGCTGCGCAGCTTTTCGGCCCAGGCCGGGATGACCAGCGTTCCCAGCACGCCCATGGCCTGTGAGAGGGAGAGCATCCAGCCGGCGGGGCCTGCCGCCATGCCGCGGTCGCGCAGCAGCTCCGGCAGCCAGGCCAGCACCACGTAGAACGTAAGCGACTGCAGTCCCATGAATAGCGCCACCTGCCAGGCCTGCCGCGATCGGCCCAGTTCCCACATCGCCTTGCGGTGGCTGCGTCCAGGTGTCGGACGTTCCCGGTAGCGAAGCTGCGGCAGCCAGGCCAGCAGGCCTGCGAGGGAGAGCAGGGCCCAGGATCCCAGCGACCAGCGCCAGCCCAGTCCCACGCCCTCGGCCAGGGGAATGCTCAGTCCTGCGCCTGCGGCCGCGCCCACGCCCAACACACTGGAATAGAGTCCTGTGACAGCGCCCGTATGGTGGGGGAAGTCCCTTTTGGCGATGACCGGAAGCAGGGTGTTGCCGAGGGCGATGGCCACCCCCAGCAGCAGGGTGCCCCCGAAGAGTGCGCCCACCGGTTCGGGCACACGCAGCAGAAGGCCCAGGGTCAGCAGTCCCATGGCACCCGCCATGGTGCCCTCCAGACCGAAACGGCGGGTGAACAGCGGCGTGAACATGGAGACCACCCCGAAGGCGATCAGCGGCAGGGTGGTGAGCAGGCCCAGCAGGGTGTTCGACAGGCCCGTGGAGGCGCGTATGGCACCCACCAGCGGACCCACCGAGGCGAGGGCCGGGCGCAGGTTGAGGGAGACCAGGACAATGCCCGCCAGCAGCAGGACCTTCTGGAGAGGTTCCCGCCGGGAGTAGATGGGTGCCTGCTTCACCTGGACGCCAGCCCCTATGGGTTGTTCGATCCGTTCAGCAACCGCCCGATCTCGTCCATTTTCTGCCCGTAGAGGGTCCAGTTTCCGTCGCGCATGGCGGCGCGCGCCTCCTGCCAGAGGGTCCTCAGGCGGTCGACCTGTTCGGAAGTGAGCTCTGCGGCTGTCGTGGCCGCCTCGCCCGCTGCGGCCGTATCGGCACCGAGGGCCGGCGGGGGAGGCTGCGGGGTCGCGGAGGTGTCCAGCGCTACCGGATTGACGTCTTCTTCGTAGAGGGCGTCGATGCCCTGCTGGAGCGTCGGCTGCATGGCGATCTGGTCGCCTGCCGTCACGATCACCCGCTGGAGCTGTGGAATGTCCACGCCCTGGGCGATCAGGAAGACCGGCTCTACGTAGAGGAAGGAGTCCTCGATGGGAATGACCATAAGATTGCCGCGTATGACCGACGATCCGCGCTGGTCCCACAGCGAAAGCTGCCGTGAAATCTCGGTATCCTGGTCGATTTTCGCCTCAATCTGGGCGGGTCCCAGGATCAGGCGCTCCTTGGGAAGCTGGAAGACGGAGACCTCCCCGTAATCGGGGAAATCATTTTTGGCCGCCATCCAGCCGATCATGTTGTCGCGGTTGGCGGGGGTGAGGGGGGAGATGAGCAGATATTGCAGCTCTTCCTCCCCGGGCAGGCGGGTAAGGATGTAGTAGGGCTCCATGGGGATCTGCTGTCCCCCGTACTTCTCGTTGGGACGCGTCCAGAGGTCCTCGTTGTTGTAGAAGACCTGCGGATCGGTCATGTGGTAGACGTTGTACTTGGCGATCTGGTCCTGGAAGATGTGCTGGGGATAGCGCAGGTGTCCCTTCAGATCCTCCGGCATCTCCTCCAGGGGGGTAAACATGCCGGGAAAGATGTCGCGGTAGACATTCAGGATGGGATCCTCTTCGGTCATGGCGTAGAAATCCACCGACCCGTCGTAGGCGTCCACCACCACCTTGACCGAGTTGCGGATGTAGTTGTAGCCGCCCTGCGCCGGCTCGGAGTAGGGGTAGTCGGGGGTGAGGGTGTAGGCGTCCTGTATCCACTTCAGTTCGCCTTCGCTGAGCACCAGGTAGGGCCGGTCGCGCAGCTCCAGGAAGGGAGCGATGCGCTGCACCCGCTCCCGGGTGCGTTTCCAGAAGATGATGCGGCTGCCCTCGTTTATGTAGTTGGTGAGCAGCATGTTCATGTCGCCGAACTGCCAGGCAAAGAGCAGCCGCTCCAGGAAGCTGTTGATGGAGACCCCCCCGCCTCCCTGGTAGCTGGTGTAGACGTTCTGGTCGCCGCGCGGATAGTCCAGCTCCTGTACGTCGGTGTTGACGATCTTGTAGTCGCTGTTGTGCTCCCCGAAGTAGATGGCGGGCTGGTCGACGGTGAGACCCATTTCGGTCACCGGCGGCAGGTCGCGTATCACCAGGCGGGGATCGCCGGAGCGACCCACCTGGGCTACGGGACTCATGGCAAGTCCGTAGCCGTGGGTGTACTGCAGGCGGCGGTTGACCCAGGTGTCGGCCTGCGGGGGCAGTTCCTCGGTGAGCTCACGGGCCGAGAGCATCATTTGCATGTACCCTTCGCCGGTCCGGTAGCGGTCGATGTCCACGTTGTAGAACTGGTAGTAGGAACGGATCTCCTGCAGCTGCCGGTAGGTCTGGATGATCAGCCGCGGGTCCCACAGCCGGATGTTGTCCACTGTGCTCTGGTTCTGCTGCAGCTTGGCGCGGGAGAGGGTGTCGCCCGCCTCGTAGTTGCGCACATTCATCTGGTCCAGCTCGTAGGCCTGGCGCGTCTGGGCGATATTGTGCTCGATGTAGGGCGTCTGGAGCTGGAGCTCATTGGGATTGACCCGCAGGCTCTGCACGGCCGGCGGCAGCACGGCCTGTCCCACGCCGCCGATGACCAGCACGGCCGCGGCTCCTCCCAGCAGCCATTTGAAGCGCGGCTTGTAGAGCTGCCAGAAGGCCACGGCGGCCAGCAGCAGGCAGGCCACGAAGAGCACCCAGAGCACCGGGAGCGTCACGCTCATGTCCACGTAGTCAGCCCCGTAGACCACCCCGTTGTCCTTGTAGAGCAGCTGGTAGCGCTCCAGGAAGTAGCCCCAGGCCAGCAGCAGCAGCCAGAGTCCCAGGTTGAGGTTGAGGTGGCGCGACACCGGACGCGGGGCGGAAACCCCCTTGCCGTCCTCCCGCACCGAGAGAGTGCCTGCATAAAGATAGATAACGGCGCAGGCGGCCACGGTGAAAAAGACCAGCAGGGTCAGGCTGTTCTGTATAAGCTCCAGGAAGGGGAGGCGGAAGACGTAGAAGCCGATGTCGTTGCCGAATATGGGATCGGCCTGGCCGAAGACCTCGCTCCAGTGGAAACGGAAGTAGGTGTCCCAGCGCATGAAAAAGGCCATGGAGAAGAAGACGCTGATCAGCGCCCCGGCGCCCATGAGCGTGCCCTTGATCTTGGAGCGGTCGATCTGCCCCAGGTCAAGCTGTCCCAGGGGAGAGGGGGAGGAGGGGAGGCTGCCCACGTTGCGCGCCAGCAGGTTCATGTTGGTCATCACATAGCCCAGGGCCACCAGCAGGGCCCCGCCCATCAGCAGCAGCTGGGTCTTCTTGATGGTCCAGAAGACGGGGGAGTAGCCCAGGGCGTCCAGCCAGAGGTACTCGACGATCCAGTCGGTGAAGGCACCCACCAGCAGCAGGATCAGGAATACCAGCAGAATCCAGGTTCGTTTTTTCTTGAAGACGTTCGGCAGGATGCTCATCCGTAAATCGGGCTTGGTTTCGGGGGTGCGGCGACGCCTGGGGCGGTGCCGGTTCTGATGTGTTCAAAGTATCGACTCTGGGTCGAAATATGAAATCTATAGGGGGGGAGTCGGACAGCGGTGCGCGCCTCCCCTTGAGAGTAGGCACTGTGTGATGATATCTACGTAGAAATCCCTATCTTCGAGCGCAAGAAAATCAACCTCTTAAATCGGCGGAATTGCAGGCATGAAAGCACGGAGTAGACGCTTTCTGCCGGTTCTCCTGACGCTGTTATTGCTTCAGGCGGGCTGGTGGAATTACGCAAGGGCGTGGCAGCAAACCGGCGAGGCGCAGCATGCATCCCATCCCCATCTCTCTTTGGAGGAGATCTACCGTGACGCCGACGGCGACGGCGCCTCCGACCGTATGGGCGATACCGTGCGCGTGAGCGGGATGGCCAACGCTCCCAGCGGCGTCTACCACGAGCGCTACCTGCAGATCTATCTGCAGAACGGCGCCACCGGACTCTCCCTCTTTGCCGAGTCCATCGATCGGCCGGTCTCCATGGGCGACAGCCTTGAGGTGCTCGGTGTGGTGCAGGACTACCACGGGCTCCTGGAGCTGGAGGTGCTTGACTACCGCATCGCAGGACAGGTGCCGCTCGGCAGCCTGCGCACCCTTCCTCTCGACACTGTCTACGCGAATCCCGGGCGTTTTCTCGGCATGCAGGTAGCGGGAACCGCCGTGGTGGTGGGCAAGGGCAACCGCTACAACGGCAAGTACCTGACCCTCGCGCCCGGTGAGTCCGGAAACCGCTCCCTGATGTTTTATGTGACCAACTTCCACCGCAACTACGCCTCCTTCGACTTTGAACGGGTGAGCATAGGTGACCGGGTGCGGGTGGCCGGCGTGGTCAACCGCTACACCGACCCCAACAGGGGCGGTTACATCTACAGCCTTTTTCCGCGAACGACCGACGACTTCGCCTTTACCGGGATTCCGCGCCACTACCTGCTCCTGGGCGCGCTGCTGCTGGGAGGCGTACTGCTGGCAGTGGGTGCCTGGATCGTCTCCCTGCGCCGGCAGGTGCTCAGGAAGACCCGCAGCCTGGAGGAGGCGGTCGACCAACGTGACGCCCTCTTCCAGGAGATCCATCACCGCGTCAAGAACAACCTGGCGGTCATCTCCGGGCTCATCGACCTGCAGATGGACGGTACCCGGGACGAGTCCGCGCGGCGGGTGCTGCGCGACAGCCAGAAACGCATACAGTCCATGGCTCTGGTGCACGACAAGCTCTACCGCTCCGATGCCGTCACCGCCATCGGCATGGAGGCCTACGTGAGAGACCTGGTGGAGTCCATCCGCCGTACCTTTGCCGAGAGAAAGGGCGACGTGCGCCTGGTACTGGAGGTGGAGGACCTCGATCTTGACATGCGGCAGGTTATTCCCTGCGGACTGCTGATCAACGAACTGGCGGTCAATGCCTTCAAGCACGCCTTCCTGCCGGAGCACGGGGAGGAGGGGGTGCTGACGATCCGACTGGAGGAAAGGGACGGGGCGGCGCTGCTTGTCATCTCGGACAACGGTCCCGGTCTGCCGGAGGATTTCGATCTGGCCTCCAGCGATTCCCTCGGCATGATACTGGTACAGACTTTCGCCCGGCAGCTTTCGGCCGAGATGGAGGTGAACGGCCGCGATGGGACCGCCTTCCGTTTTACTTTTCCTCTTGAGCAGCATGCCTCCGTACCGACCGCACCGGCGGAAACCCCCAGCCGCTAGGCCTCCCTTCCGAGAACGCTAGAGCACCTGCGCCCCCTCGCCCTGCGCGATGAGCGAGGTGTAGCCGTCCAGGCGCTCCTGCACCTTCCCGTCGGTCAGGTCTACCGTGCGTCCCTCCTCCGCCGCAAGGTAGGCCGCCTGCACCAGGCGGGTAATTTCAAGTCCGTAGGACCAGTCCAGTGTCGCGTCCCGTCCCTCCAGGAATGCCCGGGTCATGTCGTCCAGCTCGCCCACGTAGCCGTACAGATCGGCCTCGTTGGGCTGCACCGCCATGAGGCCCCTGCTGGCCGTGGCCTTTTCCAGGGCTGTCTCCGCGTCGGCGGCGGCCTCCGCCGCTTCGTCTCCTATGAAGATCTCGAGGGGTGACTGCAGGGTGTTGATCTCCATGGCGTAGCCCGGTCCAAGTCCCTCCATGGTCAGCCGCAATCCCTGTTTGTCGTACATCCAGGAGTCGGTAAACTGTCCCTTGACCCTCTGGCCGGTATCGGGGTTCTCGAAGGTGACGATGCCCGTGCAGAAATCCTCCGCCGGGGTCTCGCTGTAGTCCACCCCGTAGCGATCAATCAATTGGTCGCGGTAGGTGGGCTGCCCCCATTTCAGCAGGCTGGTGTCGCACTGCATGGATACGGGACGCAGGAAGGAGGGGTCGCGGCCTGGAGGCGTGAGGATGTGGCGGGAAACGGCGATGCTGTGGCAGCCCATGTCGGAGAGCACTCCGCCTCCCTGCCTGCGGGGGTCCCAGAACCAGCCGTTATGCGGGCCGGCGTGCTCCTCGGTGCTTCGCGCCAGGGTCAGGTTGCCCATGGTCTCCATCTGCGGTTCGAGCTGGGCCAGGGCGTTGTTGATGGCGCGCATGAAGATCTGGTTTTCGAAATAGGAGGTGAGCAGGTCGGCCTTTCCGGCCAGCTCCACCAGCCTCTGCGCCTCGGCCACGGTACGCCCCAGCGGTTTTTCGCAGATCACGCCCTTCAGCCCGGCGCCCTTGCGCACCGCCTCGGCGATTTCTTCCATGATCTCCACCCGCACGTAATTGGGCGCCAGGATGGCGACGGCGTCGCAGTGTTGACAGACCTCCTCCACCGTGTCGTAGACCCTGCAGTCGCCCAGGCCGCTCTTGCGGGCCTTCTCGGCCAGCTCCCCGGCGCCGCCCCGCCGGTAGACGGCGGTCAGTTCCACGTGGCGTACCTGCTGCATGGCGGTGGCCATGAAATGCGCGATGAATCCGGATCCGATGAATCCAACTCTTAAATGTTCCATATAGGGTTTATGCTTTCGGGTTCGGAGGAAGGCGGGGCCTGCCGCCCGGTTCAGAAGAGGATAAGCAAGAGCGGGCTAAATTGAAAAGCCGGAGGATAGGTCGAGCAGGAAGTCCACCTCCCGCTGATCGTCCGGTCGGGGGAGGGAGGTCGAAAAGGAAGGGGAGGCGCCGGACCGGGCGGCTTTCCACAGGCTCAGGTACTGGCTGCACCGAAGCGCGCCCTGCCAGGCGTCGGGATTGACGCATTCGCGCGTGGCCAGGAAGGCGGGAGCGCCCGCGCTGCCCTGGCGAAGCCCTACCGTGTCGGTGGCCACCGCCATGCCCTCGGTCTCCTCGTAGAGGGAGGCGATCCGTTCCGCGCCGGTCTCTCCGTCGAGATGCGCCTCCGCGGCGCGCAGTAGCCTGCGCTGTACGGGCTTGATGGAGGGACTCATGCGCCGTGCGCACCAGACCGACCAGCGGCGAAGCTCCTTCCGCCGGCCGCCCTCCCGCAGCCAGCGGAGCAGGGACAGCACGCGGTCGTTTTCCCGGCTGACGGCCCGCCCGCTCTCCCGGTCAAACAGGATCACGGTCTGTCCGTCGGTATGATATTCGTAACGGTAGGAAGAACTCATGTTTGCTATCTGATGGGTGCTCATCCAAAGGATACGAAGACGGCGCCGGCGGTACAAGTTCCAGGCACCGGCGCACTTGACAATGGAGCGCGGAGGACGTACCTATGGGATGCCGACCGCGGTCGGCATCGGTCCGCGCCGGCCTTCCCGTTCACCGACATGCAAGCCATGAACAGCGATTCCGACGGAGCCTATTCCCGATCCGCCCTCTTCTCGTGGGCGATGTACGACTGGGCCAACAGCGCCTTCTTCGCGGTTATCCAGACCTTCGTCTTCGCAACCTTTTTCATCAATGCGGTGGCCGCCGACGAGACGGCCGGCAGTACCCTCTGGGGCAATACCATCAGCCTGGCCGGCCTGCTCATTGCCGTCGGTGGACCATTCCTGGGCGCCATCGCCGACCAGACGGGCCGGCGCAAACCCTGGATTGCCGCCTTCAGCCTGCTCTGCATCGCAGCCACCGCACTGCTCTGGTATGTGGCCCCGGGCCAGGAGTACCTGTGGCTTGCGCTGGGACTCATTTTCGCGGGCACCGTGGGTTCGGAGTGCGCCATCATCTTTTACAACGCCATGCTGCCCGACCTGGCCCCGCAGCGCGTGCTGGGACGCTGGTCGGGCTGGGCGTGGGGACTGGGTTACGCCGGGGGACTGGCCTGCCTGCTGGTGGCCCTCTACGTCTTCATCGACGTGGAGCAGGCGCCCTTCGGGCTCGACAGGGCCTCCTCGGAGCACGTGCGCGCCACCTTCCTGCTCACCGCCGCCTGGTACCTGCTCTTCTCCCTGCCGCTCTTTCTGCGCACCCCCGACACGCCCCGCACGGGGGTTTCCCTGCGCAAGGCTGCCGCCCGCGGCTGGAAACAGCTCCGCACGTCGGTCCGCCAGGTGCGACAGTACCGCCATATCGTGCGCTTCCTGGTAGCCCGCATGATCTTCATTGACGCCCTCGCCACCGTCTTCGCCTTCGGGGGCATCTACGCCGCGGGCACCTTCGAGATGAACGAGACCCAGGTACTGACTTTCGGCATTGGACTCAACCTGACGGCCGGCGTGGGGGCGGCCCTCTTCGCCTGGATTGACGACCGTCTGGGCAGTCGCCTGACCATTCTGGTCTCCCTGGCCGGGCTCATCGCCATGACCTCCGCCGTGCTACTGGTGGGTACGGAGACCCTCTTCTGGGTGTTCGGGCTCATCCTGGGCGTATTTGTGGGACCCGTGCAGGCGGCGGGGCGCTCCTGGATGGCGCGGGCCGCGCCCCCGGACCTTCGCAACCAGATGTTCGGGCTCTTTGCCCTCTCCGGCAAGGTGACCGCTTTCATGGGGCCCTTCCTGGTGGGCTGGCTCACCTGGCTGGCCGGCAGCCAGCGCATCGGCATGAGCGTGATCGTCGTACTCTTCTGCCTGGGACTTTGGCTGATGCTGGGCGTGCCCGAAGCGGAGCACGCCCTGGCCGAAGGGTCTGCCAATAAAAAATGATGAAAAGTTGCTCCAAAGTGGTAAATTGGCCGGAGTTTCTACGAGACACGGGCCGTGATGGGCAGGTCTCACACATTCAATCCCAACAAATAAACGCGAGCATCACATGAGCAGATTCGACGACATCAAAGGACTGGTTGAAGGTTTTGAAGCCGACATGAAGAAATTCTATGGCAAAGGCAACAAGGCCGCCGGCACCCGCGCCCGCAAGGGACTGCAGGAGCTGCGCAAACTGGCCCAGGAAGTACGCCTGGAAATCCAGGACATCAAGAACAAGGGCTAGGCCAACCGTCTTTCCCACGTATTGAGCCCCTGTGCGCCTAACCGCTCGCAGGGGCTTTTTTTATTGGCGAGGTATGGCTATTCTGGAGGCCGGCCGCAATTTTTCAAACTATTTCCGTTCATGAGACCCGCACCTGAAAACCAACTGCCCCGATCCGCCGTCCGCGCCTGGCGCATCAGCTCCGTGCTGGTGGGCCTGCTCATCCTGATGGTCCCCGTTTTCCTGTGGCTGCTTGGGTTGGGCGAGGATGGGCCGCCCCGATGGCTGGCCTACGGACTGGCGGGGGCCGTGGCGGTCTGCACGGGGGTGTGGACCCTGCTCATACCTGAAATCCGCTGGCGGCGCTGGCGCTACCAGGTAGACGAGCACGAAATCGATCTGCGGCGCGGCGCCATTATTATCAGCCGCACATTGGTACCCGCCAACCGGGTGCAGCATGTGGACACCCGCCAGGGTCCCATCCTCCGCAATTACGGGCTGGCCGACGTAACCATCTCCACCGCAGCCACCACCCACAAGATTCCCGCCCTGGACGAGGAAACTGCCGAGCTGGTCCGCGACCGCATATCCCAATTCGCACGACTGGCCCAGGAAGATGTCTGAACCCACCCGACAGCATCCTGTGGCCGCACTGGCCAAGGTGGTGGACATCATCCGCCAGAATTTCCTCACCATACTGATAGTGGTTGTGGCAGGGGGGACCAGCGACGAGGCCATCTGGAACCTCGTCGGTCTGGGCGGCGTGGCCGTGGTGCTGCTGGTCTGGGGCGTGCTCGACTGGCTGCGCTTTACCTACCGGGTGGAAGAGGGCGAGCTGCGCATCCACCAGGGCGTCTTCGTGCGTAAAAAACTCTACCTGACGCCCGAACGCATACAGGTCATCAACATCACCTCAGGACTGGTGCAGCGCATGTTCGGACTGGTGGCCGTGGAGGTGAAGACGGCCGGCGCCTCCTCCAAGGAGGCGCGCATCAGCGCCCTGCACCGCGAACAGGCGGAGCAGCTGGAGCACATGCTCCGCAAGAAGGCGGCTCCCGCCTCGGAAGGAGAGGGTGTCCGGGAGGATTACTTCCCCGGTTCCGACCGCGCCACAGAGGAATCGGGGACCCGCAGCGACATCTACGAGCTGGGCCTGCGCGATCTGGTGGTCGCCGCCTCCACCTCGGGCAGTTTCGGCGTAGCGCTCTCTATCGTAGGGGGCTTTTTCTCACAGATCGACCAGCTGGTCTCCGAGGAGCAGATGATGGCCTGGGCGGAACGTTTCACCCCCAACATGCCCTCCACGAACCTGGTGATCCTGGGCGTGGCGGCGGTGATTGCCATCTCCTGGCTGCTGGCTTTCCTGGGTACCATCATCAAGTATTACGGCTTCCAGGTGGAGGTCAAGGAGGAGGAGCTGGTGATCGTGCACGGGCTTATTGAAAAAAAGCAGCTTACCATTCCCTACAATCGCATACAGGCCCTCTCCATGCGCGAGGAGCTGCTCCGCCAGCCTTTCGGCTACGTCTCCCTGCACCTGGAAAGCGCAGGCTACGGCGACCAGGGGAGCAATACCGCCACCCTCTATCCGCTGCTTCCCCGCGAAGATGCGCGCGACTTCATCCGGCGGGTGGTGCCGGAGTTCGATGCGGACCTGTCCGGGGGACGGGAGGGGCCTCCCCGCCGGGCCATGCGCCGCTACCTGCTACGTATGACCTGGCTGGGCCTGGGTTTCGCACTGCCCTTCTGGTTCTTCGTACCCTACGGGGGATGGGCCCTCCTGGCACTGCCTCTCGCCTGGCTGCTGGGATGGGCGCAGTACCGCGCGGCCGGCATCGGCGTGCGGGACGGCAGCCTCGTTATCTGCCGGCGCGTGCTGAGCAAGACTACCGCTGTGGTGAAGAGATACCGCGTGCAGGCCGCCGAACTCAAGCAGAACCCTTTTCAGCGCAGGCTGCATCTGCTGAGCTGCCAGGTGACGGTGGCTTCGGGGAGCCAGGGACAAAGCTTCAGTGTGCGCGAGCTCGACCGTGAAACGGCTCACCGTTACTGGCTGTGGTGTAGTTCGGCTACTAAGACTATTAAGTCATCAAAGTCTGAAAGTCTTAAAGTCGGAAAGTCCGAGGTCGGGAAGTCGGAAGTCGGGGGATGATCCTAGGGGGTGAATAGGTAGTCGTAGGTGATCAGCGTGACCGCCCCGTAGGTCATGTGCAGCAGGAGCAAGGCGTAGGGCACACCGGCTCCCCATCTCCGGCCCATCATGCCCGGATCTGATAGGGCTCGTCCCTCGCCGATGTGCGGGTGGTTCTGAGAGAGGGTGCCCATGATCACGCCCACAAAAATACCGTGGGCGAATCCCCACAGCAGTCCAGCGGGCCAGTCCGGATGCACGCCCATGGCGGTCAGCAGGAAGACGTAGAGCACGCCCCATCCCGCGCCGGCCACCAGGTGGAGCACGACGCCCAGTCCGTAGACGCCACCCCGGTTGGAGGGGTCCACAAACCGGGAACCCAGCAGGTAGGGAATGTCGATCTTGACGCCCATGCCGCCCAGCAGGTAGATGAGAAGGGTGAGTATGAAAGCGCCCGCAAGTCCCGACAGGGCGCCGATGAACAGGTTGGCTTCCATGGCCATTTCCATAGGGAACCTCCGTTTTTTCGGTTTGGAAGGATGCGGGCTTGCCGCGGGGCTACTCCTCGTAGGAGAGCTTCACCTCAAAACGCATGGTGCGGGTGTCGTGAAGCGCGATGTGGTCTTCCGTGTCGATATTGGGCACGTCCAGGTTGGACACCTCGCAGCTGCACTCCTCGTTGAGGTATTCGCTCACTTTGCCGGCGATAAAACGTTCAAGCTGTGAGCGCGAGAGGGTTTTAAGCTTGTTGCTCATAATGGAAGAACGATTGACTTCGGGTCTCCGTGATGCGGCATGGTAACGACAATAAATGCAGAAGGAAGCTAATTTTCAAAAGAGGGTGCCCCTGAGCGTCTGGCACAGCCGGACTTGCAGGCGTCCCGTTCCGATCAGGCAAAGGCCTTCTGGATGGATCGCTCCAGGTCGCTCATCTGAATGGGTTTGACCAGGTAATCGATGAAATGGGTTTTTTTGGCCCGGCTGAGGTTGTACTGGTCGGAATTGCCGGTGATGTAGATGACGGGCACTTCGGACCATTCCCGGATGGTCTGCATGGCAGCGATGCCGTCGATTTCGTCCTTGAGCTGAATGTCCATCAGGATAAGGTCGGGCTTCAGCTCACGGGTGGTTTCGATGGCTTTGGCGCCGGTGATCACCTTGTTGATCACCTTGTGGTTGAGCTTCATGATCATGCGCTCAAGCACCATCGATATAATCATGTCGTCCTCGACAATGAGGATTTTTCTGGACTCGTCCATCATCCATTATGACCGTTTTGCAACCTTTGTTCAGGGGCTGAAAAGAGCAATTCGTAACCAATAAAGTAAAAAAAAGGGGATTAACCTAAAGCCACGTCAAGCACCATCATGACACTGAAGCCCAGCATGGTGCCCAGGGTGGCGATGTCGGTGTTGCCGCGCAGCTGCGATTCGGGAATGAGTTCTTCCACCACCACGTAGATCATGGCGCCTGCCGCAAAGGAGAGGGCGTAGGGCAGCATGGGCTGCACCGTCAGAACCGCCCAGGCGCCGACGACGGCCGCGATGGGCTCGACTATACCCGAAAGCTGCCCGTACCAGAAACTACGTCGCACCGATATGCCCTCGCGTCGAAGGGGCATGGAGACGGCCACGCCCTCCGGAAAGTTCTGGATGCCGATACCCAGCGCCAGGGTGATGGCGCCCATGACGGTGGCCGCCCCGGAAGGATCAACCCCAGAGGCCGCCGCCCCGAAAAGAACTCCCACGGCCAGTCCCTCGGGAATATTGTGGAGGGTGATGGCCAGCACCAGCAGGGTGGCCCTGCGCCAGGTGGTGGAGATGCCCTCTGCCTCCTCCATGGGAAAGCCGATGTGCAGGTGAGGCAGGAACTGATCGCATATCCTGAGGAAGACTCCCCCGGCCAGGAAGCCGACCACTGCGGGAAACCACTCCACCAAACCCTGCGCGGCGGCCATGTCGATGGAGGGCACCAGCAGGGACCAGAAACTGGCGGCGATCATCACGCCGGCTGCAAAGCCCATCATGGCGTCCAGCACCTTGCTGTTGACGGTGCGGGTAAAAAAGACCAGTCCCGCGCCCAGGGCGGTCATCAGCCAGGTAAAGAGTCCCCCGGCCAGGCTCTGGGTAACGGGGGGGAGTCTCAGGAAAAAGTCGTGGATGTCAGCCAAGACAGGAGGCTGTTAACGTTCGGTCTTCCAGTGGATGATGCCGCCCGCCTGCTTGCCCACTTCGATGACGGCGGTACGCTCCAGGCGCTGTAGGTCGATCACGTCCACCGATCCCGGTTCGCCGCCCTTGCCTTCCACGGAGATGAAGGCGAAACGGCTGTCGGGGGATATGCTCACTCCGTGGGTGACCGTGCGGCTGTTGGGGATGACGGCCACCTCCTCGCCGCTGTCGAGATTCCATACGCCCGTCGTACCGCCGCTCTTGTAGCTGGCCACCAGGTAGCGTCCGTCGTGGGCCACCTCCAGGTTATAGGGGGCGGAACCTTCAGGGGCCTGGAAACGGCGGGTGACGCTCCACGACTCCCGGTCGATTTCCAGAATTTCGTCGGAGCCGTTGCCGGCCACATAGACCATGGGACGGTCGGGGTGGGGGTCGGCCCAGGTGGGCTTGACCTCCGGCTGCATGCCGGACATCCCGGAGCCGTCGGACATGCCGCCCATCTCCGCATGGCCGCTCATGCCGCCCTCGTCGACGGGGTGATCGGGTCCGCCGTCTCGGCGGAGTCCCAGCCGGCGGGAAATCTTCATGGTGGCGGTGTTGATCTCCATCAGCTCGTCGGTCATCATGGAGACGTGGTACTGCCGGCGTCCGTCTTCGGTGATGCGAGAGCCGTGGGGCATGATGCCCGTGGGGATCTTG
This sequence comes from Balneolaceae bacterium, assembly GCA_034521445.1. Taxonomy (NCBI): domain Bacteria; kingdom Pseudomonadati; phylum Balneolota; class Balneolia; order Balneolales; family Balneolaceae; species Balneolaceae bacterium. The sequence goes on from JAXHMM010000003.1 coordinate 134,251, forward strand.
GTAATCTCCTCCATCACCTCGGGATCCACCACCGAAACGGTGGAGGGCTCGTGGTCGCCGTGAAGGTTGAAGTTCACCACGTAGAGCAGGCCCGTGGCACGGGAGATCTCCATGCTGGCGGGAAACATGCCCAGCTCGGTGCGGGCCACCATCTCATTGGTGCCCGTGGTGTACTTGTAGAGCCAGCCGTAGGGGTTGCCGTGGGCGATGGAGAGATACCAGTGCTCCCCGTCGGGGGAGATGTTGATGCCGTGGGGACCCTCGTTTTCGGTGGGCCACTGTCCCACGGCCACGGCGTCCTCCACCGCGCCCTCACCCGTTTGGGCATTGTAGGAGACCAGGTAGACCTGGTCGTCGGATTCGGCCGCCACGTAGACGTAGTAGGTCTGCGCCTGCGCCCCGGCCTGGGGCTGAAGGGTGAAGGCGATCAGCGCGGCAAGGAAAAGTAGTAATGTACGCATAGGTGCTTCTTTTGATGGATCAGTTCGTGCCCTGGGCCGGGTCGACCAGTTTGAGGGCCCAGAGGCCGGAGTTCCAGTCGCTCATGAAGATGTAGCCCTTGTAGGGCTGGGGTCCCCATGCCATCGGCGCATTGGGGACGCGTCCCTCGTGGTGGGTGGGAACGTAGTGGGCGATCTCACGCCCCTGCTCGTAGAGGTTGCCCATCAGCTCCCCGGAGATGTCCACTACCCGGAGTCCGGCGTTGTAATAGGCGATGTAGAGGGTGTCCCCCTTGACCCAGAAGTTGTGAGTGCCTGCTTCCGGGATCTGGTAGCGGGCCACCTCTTTCGGGCTGTCCCAGCCACCCTCGAACTTGATAAAGTGCATGTAGCCGGCGGGTACGGTGGGTTCGTTCTCCGTGTTGATGCCGTTGGGAAACGACTCGTCGCCCGCAATCACGTAGAAGTCGCCCGTCGATTCGCTCTTGAAGGGGAAGGCGGCGTGATTGCGTCCGCTGGGGTAGGCATAACTCCCAAGCTGCACGGGATTGGACAGGGAACCGGCGCCGACGGCATGCCCTTCGGGGCTCTGGGCCGCAGGCGTACTGCCCACGTCCACCGCCACCACACCGTCGCCCCAGTTGGAGCTGTAGGCGATGCCGTTTTCCACCCAGACATCGTGGATGGAATGGCCGGGCGTGTCGAGCTCGAAGCGGCTGACCCGGTAGGGGTTTTTGGGGTCCTCGATGTTGATAATGTCGTAGCGCCGCCCGTTGTTCACGGCAAACACATGGTCTTCGTAGATAAAGGCGTTATGCACGCCGCCGGTGAGGCCGTCTTCAAATTCCGAGTGCACGGTAACGTTGTGCGGGTCGGTAATGTCAAGAATGAATATGCCGTTTTTGCGGTCGGAGGCGCCCTCGCGGGTGATCACGGCCACGCGGCCGTCCTCGGAGACCTTCACATCGTTGACGGTGCGGGCGTCCACGGTCACCGTATCAATGATGCTCATGTTGGCCGGGTCGGTGACGTCCCAGAAGTAGGCCTCGCCGTTGGCACCCCAGGTGCCGGTCAGGGCGTAGTCGCCCCCGTCCACGCCTTCCCATACCCAGAGGTCGGAGGTATGCACGTCGGAGACCAGGCCGTGTCCCACTACCTCCACCTCCTTCTGCACGTTGCGGGCGTCCACCCGGATGGTATGCTCGGCGGCCATGCCGCCCGCCTTGGCGGTCACGGTAAAGAGTCCCGTCATGTTGGCCACAAAGCGGCCGTCCTGCTTGATAAGTCCGCTGGAGCCCTCACCCAGGTCGTCGTCGGTCTGGGCGCTGAAGGAATAGCTCAACGGCATGTCGCTCACCGGGCTGCCCGAAGCGTCCAGGGGACGGGCCGTGAAGCGCACCACTTCGCCTGTGACGGCGCGGTCGGTGTTGCTGGTAAGCTCAATTTCAGTGACCGGGTTGGGCTGCACGGCAAGTTCCCAGGTGGTCTGCACGCCCTGCACGCTGGCAGTGAGGGTGGCGCTGCCCGCCTCGCCGGCCTGCAGCCGGTTGAAACGGTCTACCCTCGCCACGTCGGGATCGGAACTGCTCCAGGTTACCTGCAGGGTGTCGCGGTCGAAGCCCATCTGGTCGGTAATGTCATAGTTGATGGGCACCACGGTGCCGGCGTAGATGTTGCCGGGCTTGTCGGTGATGACGATCTCCTGAAGTGCGGGATAGCTCACCTCCACCGGAAAGCTGGCCGTGATCCGCTCGTCCCAGCCACCCACGGTCCTCGCGTAAAGGTCGAAAGTTCCGGGGCGCAGGGCGGTGACGCGGGCGGCGGATTTGCCGGTCTCCTCAACGCGGATGGACTCGCCGTCGCCGGTGTAAAAGATGACCGAATCGGCCAGGGCGTTGCCGTCGGCGTCATAGGCGGTGGCGGACACCTCCACCGAGGCGTTTACCTGCAGGCTGATCTGCTCGGGCTCGAGGACAATGGTGCCGTCCTCGTCGTCCTGCGCCATTACGGCCGGGGCGGTGAGAAGCATCGCCAGGAGGAGGGTGAGAAGGGAGCTCGTTTGGAAGTTCTTCATGATCGGGTACTTGAATGGGTGGTTGGTATGTCAGGGCGGTAAGTAATCAAAGTAATCAAAAAATCGCGTGAATATGAAGTGCCCGCGTTGCATATCACATATTATTACAGTGCGTACGGCGAGCCGGCTGCCGGTCGCCGCTGGTACGGAGGGTCCGGGCGCGGCGGCGGAAGCCGGTAATTCGGGCCACCGGCGCCTGTGAAAAGAAGACGTTAATCCTTACCTTTACGCGCCTGTTACATCACGCCACCGGCAACCCTGAGACCATTCCTTTCATGAGTATCCGCTTCGATAAAGAACGCTTCCTGAATCGCCACAACGGCTCCGACGGGCAGGCCCTGCAGGAGATGCTGGAGGCGGTGGGTGCGGAATCCCTTGACCAGCTGGTGGACGAGACCATTCCCGCCGGCATCCGCCTGAAGGAAGAGACCGGGCTGGAGGAGCCCATGAGCGAGCACCGCTTCCTGGAGGAGTTCCGCGCGATGGCCTCCGAAAACAAGGTGTACGACTCCTACATCGGCATGGGCTACCACGACACGATCACGCCCAACGTAATTCTGCGCAATGTGCTGGAGAATCCCGGCTGGTACACCTCCTACACACCCTACCAGGCGGAAATCTCCCAGGGACGCCTGGAGGCGCTTCTCAACTTTCAGACCATGGTCTCCGACCTGACCGGCATGGAACTGGCCAACGCCTCGCTGCTGGACGAGGGCACCGCGGCCGGCGAGGCCATGTCGATGTTCTACTCCTCCCTGCGCGGACGCAAGCGCAAGGAGGCGAAGACCTTCTTTGTATCGGAGGGCTGCCACCCGCAGACCGTGGAGGTGGTGCGCGGCCGGGCCGAGCCGATGGACATCGAGATTGTGACCGGCGACCCGGAGGAGGTGGACGTGACCGATCCCGGTCTCTTCGGCATGCTGCTGCAGTACCCCGACAGCGACGGCCGGGTGCGCGACTACCGCGGGCTTATCGCCGCGGCCACGGAGAACGAGGTCTACACCGTGGTGGCCGCCGACCTGCTCAGCCTCACCCTGCTTACCCCGCCGGGCGAGATGGGCGCCGACGCCGTGGTGGGCTCCAGCCAGCGTTTCGGCGTGCCCATGGGCTACGGGGGACCCCACGCGGCCTACTTCGCCACACGTGAGGATTTCAAGCGCCAGGTGCCGGGCCGCATTATCGGCGTGACGAAGGACGCCGAGGGCAACCCGGCCTACCGCATGGCCCTGCAGACGCGCGAGCAGCACATCCGCCGCGAACGGGCCACCTCCAACATCTGCACCGCCCAGGTGCTGCTGGCCGTGATGGCCGGCTTCTACGGGGTGTGGCACGGTCCGGAGGGCCTGCGCCGCATTGCCGAACGCATCCACGGCCTAGCGCGCACCATGGAGAGGGGACTCGCCGAACTGGATCTCGAGGTGGCGCACGATCACTATTTTGACACCCTGAAGGTGCCGCTGGAAGCCTCCGCCGTGCAGGCCGTACGACGCGAGGCGCTGAAGCGGGAGATCAACCTGCGCTACTACGGCGAGGAGGCCGTGGGCATCGCCTTCGACGAGGTAAAGGACCTGGACGACGTGGATGCCCTGCTGGATATTTTTGCGAAGGCGGCCGCGCCCGATGGCGCCAAGGCCTCCCCGGCGGCCGAACTGTCGCAGGGACTTGAGGTGGAGCTTCCCGACGGGCTGGCGCGCACGAGCGCCTACATGGAGCACCCGGTCTTCACGTTCTACCACTCCGAGCACGAAATGCTGCGCTATCTGAAAAAGCTGGAAAACCGCGACCTCTCCCTGGTGCACTCGATGATTTCCCTGGGATCGTGCACCATGAAGCTGAACGCCACGGCGGAGATGATTCCCCTCTCGTGGCCGGAGTTTTCCAGGCTGCATCCCTTTGCCCCGCAGGAGCAGGCGGGGGGCTATCGCCGCCTCTTCGAGGGACTCCGGGAGCAGCTGCGCGCCATCACCGGCTTCGAGGCGGTCTCCCTGCAGCCGAACTCAGGCGCCCAGGGCGAATACGCCGGACTGATGACCATCCGCGCCTGGCACCGCAGCCGGGGCGAGGGACACCGCAACGTCTGTATTGTGCCCGATTCGGCGCACGGCACCAACCCCGCCAGCGCCGTCATGGCCGGCATGGAGGTGGTCGTCACCAAATGCGACGAGCACGGAAATATCGACCCGGCCGACCTGCGCGAAAAGACCAAGAAGCACGCCGACCGGCTCGGGGCCCTCATGGTCACCTACCCCTCCACCCACGGGGTTTTTGAAGAGGACATCCGCGAGATTTGCGAGATCATTCACCAGAACGGGGGACAGGTTTACCTGGACGGGGCCAACATGAACGCCCAGGTGGGACTCACCAGCCCCGCCGCCATAGGCGCCGACGTCTGCCACCTCAACCTGCACAAGACCTTCTGCATTCCGCACGGGGGAGGCGGCCCCGGGATGGGTCCCATAGCCGCCGCGAAGCACCTGGCGCCCTTCATGCCGGGCAACCCGGTGGTGAAAACAGGAGGCGACAACGCCATCCCGCCCATCTCCGCCGCGCCCTGGGGCAGCGCCAGCATCCTCACCATCTCCTACGCCTATATTCGGATGATGGGTCATGCGGGTCTGCGGGAGGCCACCCAGCTCGCCATCCTGAACGCCAATTACCTGAAGGAGCGCCTGAAGGACCACTACCCCATTTTGTATACGGGCAAAAGTGGGCGCACCGCCCATGAGTTCATCGTGGATATACGTTCCCTGAAGCAGGAGACCGGCATCGACTCGGTGGACGTCGCCAAGCGGCTGATGGACTACGGTTTCCACGCTCCCACCATGTCCTTCCCGGTGCCGGGAACCCTTATGATCGAGCCTACCGAGAGCGAATCGAAGGCGGAACTGGACCGCTTCTGTGAGGCGATGATCGCCATTCGAGATGAGATCCGCGAGGTGGAGCGCGGCGAGGCCGACCCCGAAAACAACGTACTCAAAAACGCCCCCCACACCATGCGGGTCGCCCTGGAAGGGGAGTGGGACCGCCCCTATGCACGCGAAAAGGCGGTGCTGCCGCTGGACTATCTGCGCTTCAACAAATTCTGGCCTGCCGTAAGCCGGGTGGACGACGCCTACGGCGACCGCAACCTGATGTGCAGCTGCGTGCCGATGGACGCCTACAGCGAGGGGCAGGAGCCGGCAGCCGTGGAGTAGCGGCTAGCTGCCCAGACTGTTTTCGATCTGTATCTCTCCCTTGAGTGTGCGGTGTACGGGACAGCGTTCGGAGATCTCCAGCAGCCGTTCTCTCTGGGCTTCATCCAGGTCGCCTTTCAGGATAAGCTCCACTTCAATATGGTCCATCTTACTGGCCGCATCGTCGCAGTTCTCGCAATCCTCAGCATGCCGCTTGTGGTGGCGAAGCTCCAGGTAGACCTCCTCAAGGGGCCATTCCTTACGCCGGGCGTACATCTTCAGCGTCATGGCGGTGCAGGAGCCGAGGGACATCAGCAGGTAGTCGTAGGGATCCGGGCCGGTGTCCCTGCCGCCCTCCACCGTCTCCGGTTCGTCAGAGGTCAGTTCGTGGCGGCCAGCGGTGAGGGTGGTTTCGTAGACCGCGTCGGCGGGCAGGTGCACGTGCACGATCTTGTCCTTCGGTTCCTGGGGGGAGTTGCTCTCGGGTGGTGTCATGACGCGGGTTGGTCGGTTCAATAGGATGACGGCTAGTCTAGTCTGCCGCGTCCGGCAGGGGCAGTCCGTAGCGCTCGCGGAAGAGGCGAAGATGGTGCCGTTCGTGACCGGCTATGATCCACGCCAGTGCGCGTACGGTTACCTTCAGCTCGTTAGCCCGTCCGCCGCGCAGGGCGACCTCTTCCGAGAAGCTGTTGAAAAGATGCACGGTGGCCTCCCGCAGGGCGCGGTATTCCGCCGCCAGGGTCTCCGTGCTGCGCTCGTCAAAATGTCCCTCCTCCACATAGTTGTCCTGGTCAAAGCCGGGCAATGATTTCTGCTCACCCCGCGCGATGCACATGGCGCGGTAGGCGAACACGCGCTCCGAGTCGACCAGGTGTCCCAGCACCTGCTTTACGGTCCATTTGTCCTCGGCATACCGGTGGCCGGCCTGTTCGGGCGAGAGCCCCTCGACCAGCCGGTGCACTCGATCGCCCTGCATGTGAAGCACCTCGAGTACGTTGCCGTCGGGCACCTGGTCGATATATCCCTGGTAGTAGTCGCCGTATTCGCCGGGTTGCGGGCGCTCGGCGCCCCAGGCTGCGGTGTGTTGAAACTTTGCTAGTACGATAGGATCGCCTCTTTTATGTTTTTTAACTTCTCCTCGGAAAATTCATTCTTGTAGTAACGCTCAAATCGTTCAGCTACGACCTCGCGCTCTGAAAGATGGGGATGTTCCTCCCGGATGCTGTTCGTTACCACCTTGCGAGCGCTTTCGATCATGTCCACGCCCAGCAAGGCACGTTCCCTGTCCGTCATGGCGTGAATGATGTCGCGTTGCATCTGCCGGATTTCAGGCGGGGTGTCTTTCATGATTCAAGGAGGCCGTATGTATTCAATGAAAGTTGGTTACACCAATCGTCAATGTATTCCCGATCCAGATCCTTACGGGTGAGCAAGTTCGAAATATCCCGTTTTTGGGTATCACTTTCCAGATCCTGTATCCATTTGAGCTTGGAAACAATCAGGTCCTCGGCGGTCACCACCCACACATCAAAGCCGAAAGCCGATGATCGCACTCTTCTGTCAAATTCAGTGATATGAAAATCCGAACTTTTTCGAATGATAAAATCGATCTTGTTGCCAGTCTCATGGTCGACCACATTGAACATGCCTTCGTTGGCAACTGCGGAGGCGATTACCTCCGGATCGATGTAATATCCGGTATGGAACAGGGAGGCCAATCGTTCGATATGAGACCGGTCCATATGAATGACAAGATCGATGTCCCGGGTCATCCTGGGGACGGTATAGATATTCATCGCCAGGCTGCCGGAGAGCATATAGGGTATTTCCGCCTCTTCCAGCTTCCGAGAAACCCGATCCAGCAATTTAAGAATCATTATACCGATATTGGTTATGCGGCTTTTTTCTCGAAAATTACCATCGGGAACCGGAGAGAGTATTCACGACTCCCGCCACGCAACATTATAACCAATCCCCGGCGAAATACCTGTTCATGTCAAGGCATCGCCGAACTATCATTTCAGCTCCGAGGGCGACTGTCCCGTCACCTTCTTGAAACTCCTGGAGAAGTAGCTGGGATCGGCATAGCCGACGGCGCATGCGGCCTGCTGCACATTAAATCCACGCTCGGCGATCAACACCCGGGCCTCCTCCATGCGCCGCTCCACGATATAGTCGTTCAGGGTCTTCTCGCCGGTTTCGCTCCACTCCCGGTAAAGCTTGGACCGGCTCATGTAGAGGGCGTCGGCCAGCAGTTCCACGGAGAGGTTGGAATCGGCCAGGTGGCGGTAGACAATCTGCCGGACACGGGCAACCAGATCCGGTTCTTCCGAAACCCCATACCCTGCTTCCTGTTTCCTGAGAACGCGTTCACGCCGCAATATCGCACGTACCTGGGAAAGAAGCATGCGGCTTTGGATCGGTTTGGTCAGGTAGACGTCGGCCCCTGATGAGAGGCCTTCCCGGATGTCGGCCTCGTGGTTTTTCGCCGAGAGAAAGAGGACCGGCAGCGTACGCAGGTCGTGCATATCCCGGAGTCGGTCCACGAACTCAACTCCGCCCATGCCCGGCATCATGACGTCGGAGATGACCAGGTCGGGCCTCCACTCCTCCAGCAGTTGCAGGGCCTCATGGCCCTCGGCTGCCAACCGAATCTGGTAGGACCCGGAGAGTATGGAGGCGAGATAGTCCCGGAAGTCGGTGTCGTCTTCCACCACCAGGATACGCGCCGACGGCCCGCCGCCATGCTCCTGCAGGCTTTCCCCGCGCGCCTGCTCATGTCCTGCCCCCTGCATCGGCGCGAATGCCTCATCCGGAGCTGGAATCCAGGGTACGTGCGTTACCCTATCGGCCGCGGAGAAATGGGCATCGCCCAGGCGGAGCCGCACGGTAAACTCCGCCCCCTCGCCTTCGCGGGAGCGCAGGGCGACCGATCCGCCCATATGCTCCGCCAGTCCCCGAACAAGGTAGAGTCCGATGCCGGTACCCCCGCGCGAGTATTCCCCCTCCGCCTGGTAGAGGTAGTTGAACACCTTTTCCTGTTCCGCTTCGGGGATGCCCTCACCCTGGTCGCGCAGGATGAGGGCCGCGTGCCCATCCTCCTCCCGTATGTCCAGGAAGATACGTCCGCCCCTGGGCGAATGGCGAATGGCGTTGGACATCAGGTTGAAAACAATGCGCTCCCACGCGTCCAGGTCCACATATACAGACACTGGCGGGCCGGTCTCCATCTCCAGGCTGATCTCCTGCTGCTGCAACAGCGAGCGAAACTGTCCGCAGATGCTGAGGGTCAGTCTGCGGAGGTCAGCCGGCTGCAGGGTGAGTTGAAGGGCGTTGGCGTTGAGGCGGCTCACGTCGAGAATCTGGTTCACCATCTGCTGCAGGCGCCGGCTGTTGCGGCTCATCACCCGCAGGCGGTTGGTTTCCACTGCGGGACGATCTCCGGAATGTTCCAGCAGCATGTCGTCGAGGGGACCGACGATGAGGGAAAGGGGAGTCTTCAGGTCGTGGGTAATCCTGCTGAAGAAACGGGATTTCTCCTCAGCGGCCCTACGGAGCTCGGCAGTCTGCTGCTCAACCCTGTGCTGCAGGCGTTGCTCCTGCCGCTTCAGCGTCCCCACGCGGTACCGGTGTCCTCCGTAGGCCATAAGTCCGGCCAGAAGGGCCATGGCAGCATAAAAAAGGGTAGTTTCGTAGATGTAGGGAGGTACCGACACGATGAGGGCGGCGGTGGTGCGGGTACCATCGGGACGTTCGGCCGCCACTTCGAAGGTGTGGTTGCCTGGCGGGAGGTTGGTGTAGCTTGCCGTGCGCCCGCCGGCCGTCCATGCTTCGTCCGCTCCGGTGAAACGGTGCCAGAAGGTCATCTGCCCGGGCAGCGCGAAATTCGGGGCGGTGAAGGCGAATTGGATGTTTCGCTCTCCGAGTGGCAGGCGTAGGCGGTCTCGTCCACCCACCAGGAGGGTGCTGTCAGACAGGCTTACCTCCTCCAGCAGTACAGGGGCCACGGGCGGCATATCCTGTTGCCCGGTTTCCAGGACGGTGATGCCGGCCTGGTTCGGAAACCAAACCGTGCTGTCGGAACGGAGCATGCCCGCCGTCTGCACGCCCCCGTTGGCTTCACGGTTGATCATGCCGGACTGTTCGTCGAAATGAAGCAGGCGAAGCGGACCCGTCCCGCTGTCGGCATAACGGTTCAGATCGGACAGGGGGATGCGCATGATGCCGGCGTTGGAGCTGATCCAGAGGTTTCCGTGCGGTCCCTCGATGATGCGGTGGAGGGCATCGTTGACCAGCCCATCGGCCGCTCCCACGTGAACCACCGAGTCCACCCGGCCGGCGTCGTCCAGCACTAGTCGGTTCAATCCGCGGTCCTGGGTGGCCACCCAGAGCGTGTCGTCGGACTGCAGGTAAATATCGCGTATGTAGCTGCTGGCCAATCCGTTTTCCAGGTCGGCAAAACGCCGCAGGAGATCGCCTTTCATCCGGTAGATGCCGTTGCCGTTGCTGCCCAGGTAAAGCGTGCCCCGGCTGTCTTCGCGGATGACGCGGACGCCGTTCACGGATTCGTCCCTGTCGGTGCGCAGCCGTTGCCAGGTATCCCCCTCCTTGACGGCCATTGCCGAGAGCGAACCGACCAGCAGTCGCCCCCGGCGGTCCCGGTACATGGACTCGACCGTCAGATCGGACGAGCCCATCACACGGTCCAATTCCGCCACCCTGACCCACGTGTCTCCGGTGTATTGCCACAGACCGTGCGCCCAGATGCCCGCATAGACGGTGCCGTCGGTATCTTGATGCAGGTAACGAACCACATCGGCCGACAGGTTGCTGTTGCCGGTATGCCAGTTGTCGGTTTCGCCCTCTCTTAACCGGAATATGCCGTACCGAAAGCTGCCCGCCCAGACAGCGCCGTCCTTCGTTTCAATGATAGGATAAATGTTTTCCAGGGGGCGACCTCCCGCTGACGTGAGGTTGAGCACCCTGTTCCGCCGTATCTGGTAGACGCCGTCGGTCCACGAGGCCACCCAAATGGAACCGTCGTTATCCACGTAGCCTTCCTGGATCTGATCGGCCCGGAAAACGATCTCGTCGTTCACGAGCACCTCGTCATCTCCCAGCAGGATGCGTTCCCCGTCCGGACCGGTATGCAGGCTGCCGCTGGCGTTGCCTGTGTTGACCTGCACAGGAAGGGCGGTTACCGTACCGGCCGCGGGGTCGGCCTCCATAAAACCCGCCGTGGTGGAGAAAAGTCGCGATCCCGCGGGGCCTGCCATCGATTCCATGACGTTGAAGTTCCCCTCTCCCGTACCGGGCAGGTACGAAGATGACCCGGAGACGACCCCATCCACCACGAGGAAGAATCCGCCGAGTCCCATCAGCCAGAAGGAATAGTCATCCCTGACGGCAATGCCGGAAATATTCTCCATCGGCAAGGGGGAATCTCCGGGTGCCAGCAAAAGGTCGGCTTTCCCGTTCTCCCAGTGCAGCAGCCCGTGACGGTTAACCGCCAGCACGCCACCGGAGGCCGTGGGTTCGAGCGCCCACGTGTCGGCAGCGAAGCGCGGCTCGGGCAGTGCGTGGAAGCGGCGCGCTTCTCGATCGTACCGGAAGACGCCCCGGTCGGTGCTCACCCAGACAGTCCGGATGCCCTCGCGTATCCTGGAGACTGCTCCAGGCAGGCCTTCTTCGGCCCCGATCGGAGTGAATCCGTACGCCGGACCGTCGTAGCGGACCAGCTTCAACTGTTCGTTCAGCAGCCAGAGGGATCCCCATTGGTCAGCCATGATGCCCGTGATGCGGTTGCTTATGAGTCCGGGACTGTTGCTGACATTGAAGGTCACAAACCGGTACCCGTCGTAGCGTGCAATCCCGTTCATCGTGGAAAAGTAGATATAGCCCTGCCGGTCTTTGGCGATGCCGGTCACCGCGTTTACGGGCAGCCCCTCCTCAACCGTAAAGAGCCGGGTCAGGAACTGCTTCGGCGGCAGATCCGGTCCACTACTCAGATCCTGGCCAGCCAGGGGAAACGTCCCGGTCACGAGGATAAAAAGGGCGGTATAGCGTAGTATGAGGGGCCTCATGGGATGATTTTACCTAAAAATGGGACGTTATCAAAGATGAAATTCACTATTGTGGTAGCGGGTAAATAACTGAAAGGGAGCAAGAGAGCAGAAAGAGGCCGTTTGTTGCCTCCGTCGCCCATTTCTCACTCCAGACACACAGTCAAGATTGACAGAGGAACACCTCATATGAAGAACAAGAGAGTTGCCATAGCATCTATGATTCTGTCCCTGGTCGGTATCTGCCTGCCTGCGGTGGCGCAGTTTTCAGGCATGGGTTCCGGTACGCCTGGGTCTCCCTACCAGGTTGCAAACGCCCAACAGCTTGACGAAATGCGTAACAACCTGGATGCCCATTATATCCTGGAGCAAGACATCGATCTTTCCACGGCTACAGGTCCCGGCGGGGCCTTTTATGATGGCGGGGCCGGCTGGGAGCCTATTGGAACGCTGGGAAGTGGATTCACTGGCAGCTTGGACGGAGACGGGTATGTAATCACCGGGATGTTTATCGCCCGCTCAGGAGATTATTTTGTCGGGCTGTTCGGAGACCTTTGGCCGGGGGGCTCGGTCTCGGACCTGGGGGTGGAAGCGGCGGACGTGACCGGTGATCAGTACGTCGGTATCCTGGCCGGATACTCCGAGGGTACGGTGACCGGCAGCTACGCCACCGGCACAGTGAATGCCCGTACCGCAGTCGGTGGATTGGTGGGGAGAACTGGTTCAGGATCCTCGATCACCGGCAGCTATTCCGGGGCTTCGGTGAGCGGCGACTTCGCCGGCGGCCTGGTGGGAGACAATTACGGCTCGATTTCTGAGAGTTACGCTACGGGTTCGGTGAGTGGCAGCTACTATGTCGGCGGCCTGGCGGGAAGCAACGATGGATCAGTCACAGACAGCTACGCCACGGGTTCTGTGAGCGGAAGTGGAGGCAATGTCGGCGGCCTGGTGGGAGAGAATTTCGCCGCGATTTCCGCGAGTTACTGGAACACCGAGACCAGCGGGCAGGAGGGGGGCGTGGGCGATGGCTCGGCTACGGGTATGACCGGCCTGACCAGCGCCGAGATGCGTCGGGTGGCGAGCTTCGGAGGCTTCGATTTCACCGATACTTGGCAAATAGACGAATACCTCTCCTTTCCCACGTTGCAGGACAATCCCCAGGACCCGGCGCCGGGTTTTGCTTTTGCCGATGGCGATGGCACGTCCGGGACTCCCTACGAGATCACCACGTCTGCACAGCTTGATGCCATCCGGGGTGACCTTGATGCCCATTACATCCTGACGGAAGACATCGAACTTTCCACGGCTACAGGATCCGGCGGGGTCTTTTACCACGGTGGGGCCGGCTGGGAGCCGATCGGGGAGAATGGCGACGAATTTACCGGCAGTCTGGACGGCAACGGCCATACCATCTCCGGACTTTATATCGACCGCTCAGGAGATGATTATGTCGGGCTGTTCGGGTCCCTTGGATCGGGGAGCTCGGTCTCGGACCTGGGGGTGGAAGAGGCGGACGTGACCGGTGATCGGCACGTCGGTATCCTGGTGGGAGAAACGGATGGCTCGATTACTGGCAGCTATGCCACGGGTGAAGTTAGCGGTAATAATCGTGTCGGTGGCTTGGTTGGGATTACTTCTTCTTCAGGATCCTCGATCACCGGCAGCTATTCCGGGGCTTCGGTGAGTGGAGGCGACTGGGTCGGCGGCCTGGTGGGATCAACAGTTATGGCTCGATTTCTGAGAGTTACGCCACGGCTTCGGTGAGCGGAAGTGGAGGCTATGTCGGCGGTCTGGTGGGAGAGAATTTCGCCGCGATTTCCGCGATTTCCGAGAGTTACTGGAACACCGAGACCAGCGGGCAGAGCAGCTCCGAAGGCGGCTCCGGTCTGACCAGCGCCGAGATGCGTCGGGTGGCGAGCTTCGGAGGCTTCGATTTCACCGATACTTGGCAAATAGACGAATACCTCTCCTTTCCCACGTTGCAGGACAATCCCCAGGACCCGGCGCCGGGTTTTGCTTTTACCGTCGGCGATGGCACGTCCGGGACTCCCTACGAGATCACCACGTCTGCTCAGCTTGATGCCATCCGGGGTGACCTGGATGCCCATTACATCCTGACGGAAGACATCGAACTTTCCACGGCTACAGGATCCGGCGGGGTCTTTTACCACGGCGGGGCCGGCTGGGAGCCGATCGGGGAGAATGGCGACGAATTTACCGGCAGTCTGGACGGCAACGGCCATACCATCACCGGACTTTATATCGACCGCTCAGGAGATGATTATGTCGGGCTGTTCGGGTCCCTTGGATCGGGGAGCTCGGTCTCGGACCTGGGGGTGGAAGAGGCGGACGTGACCGGTGATCGGCACGTCGGTATCCTGGTGGGAGAAACGGATGGCTCGATTACTGGCAGCTATGCCACGGGTGAAGTTAGCGGTAATAATCGTGTCGGTGGCTTGGTTGGGATTACTTCTTCTTCAGGATCCTCGATCACCGGCAGTTATTCCGGGGCTTCGGTGAGTGGAGGCGACCGGGTCGGCGGCCTGGTGGGATACAGTTATGGCTCGATTTCTGAGAGTTACGCCACGGCTTCGGTGAGCGGAAGTGGAGGCTATGTCGGCGGCCTGGTGGGAGAGAATTTCGGCGCGATTTCCGAGAGTTACGCTTCGGCTTCGGTGAGCGGAAGTGGAAGCTATGTCGGCGGCCTGGTGGGATTCAATCAACCCAGCGGTACGGTCACAGACAGCTACGCCACGGGTTTGGTGGGTGGCACCAGCCTGTTCGGCGGCCTGGTGGGAAGGAATATCGGTTCGGTATTCGAGAGTTACTGGAACCGAGAGACCAGCGGGCAGGAGGGTGGAATAGGACTTGGCTCTGGCGATGTGACTGGCCTGAACAGCGCCGGGATGCGCCGGGTGGCGAGCTTCGCCGGCTTCGATTTTGGGGGCACCTGGCAGATAGAGGAGTACCTGGGCTTCCCGGTGCTGCAGGCCAACCCCCAGGATCCCCCGCCGGGGGACGTGCCGGCTTCGGCGGCCTCGGCTGCTGTGGGCGGCGGGACGGCGGGGCAGGCGACGACGGTGACCGTGACGCTCCGGGATGCGGCGGGCGATCCGGCGACCGGCTCGGGCGGGGCCCTGGCGCTGTCGGTGGCCGGAGCCAACGCGGGGGCCTCCTTCGGGGCGCCCGTGGACAACGGGGACGGCACCTACGCGGCCTCCTATACGCCCACGGTTGCCGGCACTGATGAGATTGCCATTACCCTGGGCGGAGTGGCCATCCCGGGGAGTCCGTTTTCCAGCACGGTCACGGCCGGCCCGCCGGCGAGCGTGACCCTGTCGGGCCCGGCCTCGACCGTCGCCGGACAGGTGGCCGGGCCCTTTACGCTGGAGCTGCTGGATACGGAGGGCAATGCAACGACGGCCGGCGGCCTCACGGGCTTCGGGCTCACGTCCACGGGCACTACCTTTTACGCGGATGCGGCCGGGCAGACCGAGATTGGCGAGCTGACGTTGGCCGGCGGGGCGAGCACCGGCCTGTTTTACTACGCCTCCCCCTCGGCCGGGGAGCACGCCATCACGGCGGACTGGTCGTCCGGCCCGGACGGGGACCTGGGGCAGGCCACCCATGACATTACGGTCACGGCCGGGACGGCCGGAGCGCTGGTCTTCGCCGGACAGCCGTCGGGCGCGGTGGCCGGGCAGGTGTGGGCCCCGGCCCCGTCGGTGCGCATCGAGGACGACTCGGGGAACCTGGTCAGCGGCAGCGCCGCCGAGGTCACCCTGACGCTGTCGGGCGGTCCGGCCGGGGCGATCCTGTCGGGAACCCTCACCGTGGCCGCCGAGAGCGGGGTTGCCACCTTCGGCGATCTGAGCGTGGCCGCCGCCGGGGAGGGCTATACCCTGGCCGCCTCGGCCGACGGGCTGGCGGGGGCGAGCTCCACTTCGTTTGAGATCACGGCCGGCCCGCCGGCGAGCGTGACCCTGTCGGGCCCGGCCTCGGCCGTCGCCGGACAGGTGGCCGGGCCCTTTACGCTGGGGCTGCTGGATACGGAGGGCAATGCAACGACGGCCGGCGGCCTCACGGGCTTCGGGCTCACGTCCACGGGCACCACCTTTTACGCGGATGCAGCCGGGCAGACCGAGATTGGCGAGCTGACGTTGGCCGGCGGGGCAAGCACCGGCCCGTTTTACTACGCCTCCCCCTCGGCCGGGGAACACGCCATCACGGCGGACTGGTCGTCCGGCCCGGACGGGGACCTGGGGCAGGCCACCCATGACATTACGGTCACGGCCGGCACCGCCGGAGCGCTGGTGTTTGCCGGGCAGCCGTCGGGCGCGGTGGCCGGGCAGGTGTGGGCCCCGGCCCCGTCGGTGCGCATCGAGGACGACTCGGGGAACCTGGTCAGCGGCAGCGCCGCCGAGGTCACCCTGACGCTGTCGGGCGGGCCGGCCGGGGCGATCCTGTCGGGGACCCTCACTGTGGCCGCCGAGAGCGGGGTTGCCACCTTCGGCGATTTGAGCATAGCCGCCGCCGGCGAAGGCTATACCCTGGCCGCTTCGGCCGACGGGCTGACGGGGGCGAGCACCACTTCGTTTGACATCACGGCCGGCCTGGCTGATGCGGGCGCCTCTTCTGCGGAGGTGCCGGCCGAGGGGCTGCGGGGCACCCCGACCACCCTTACGGTGACGCTGCGGGACGCGGCCGGGAACCTGGTGGCCGGCGAGCCGGGGCAGCTGGCTGCCGCCGTAGTCTCCGGCCCCAACAGCGGCGCGGCGTTCAGCAAGGTAACCGGCCACGGGGACGGCACCTACACCCTCAGCTATACCCCCAAGCAGGCGGGCGCCGACCAGCTGGCCGTCACGGTGCGCGGGGAGGCGGTGGATGGCAGCCCCTTCCCGCACCAGGTGGCCTGGGAGGTGGACCCGCCCGGGGCCCCGGGCGTTCCGGCCCCCACGCCCGGCGACCGCCGGGTGGCTCTGGCCTGGTCCGCGCCCGCCAGTGGCGGCGGGGCGCCGGTGACCGGCTACCGGGTGCAGGTTTCCTCGAACGCCGGATCCGGTTGGAGCGAGGCCGGCGGGACCCTTGCCGGCACGTCCCGTACCGTTCGCGGCCTGGACAACCAGCGGGGCTACCGCTTCCGGGTGGCGGCGGTCAATGCGGTGGGCCCCGGCCCCTGGTCGCCGCCTTCCGCGGTGGCCGTGCCCACGGCTCCGCCGCCGGATCCGGGCGGCCCCGGCGGCTCGCCCCCGCCCCCCGGAGACGCTACAGGCACCCTCGACGGGGAGCCGATCGAGCTGACCCTGCAGGTCACCGACGACGGGGAGCTGCTGCTTACCGACGCCACGGGGACCTTCCGGTTGACGCTGGCGGCCCTGGGGCTGACCGGGGACCGCTTGCCGGTCTCCTCGCTGGACCAGATCCTCCGCTTGCTGGCCGCCCAGGGGGCCTCCGTACGGATCAGCGGGGACGGCTTTGCCCCGGGCAGCTGGGTGACGGTATGGCTGTTCTCCGAGCCGCTGCTGCTGGGCAAGCTGGAGGTGGGGGCTGGCGGGACCATGGGCGGAGACCTTCCCCTGCCGGCGCAGATCCCGGTCGGGGCGCACACGCTGCTGGTGAGCGGGCTGTCGCCCTCCGGGGCCCTGCGCACGGTGAGCGCGGGTGTGGAGGCGGCTCACCTGGCCCCGCCGTCGCTGCTGGCCCCGCCGTCCATTGCCGGGGAGGCCCTGGAGATCGGGGCCGAGCTGGCGGCGGACCCGGGCACGTGGGGCGGGGAGCCGGCCCCCGCACTCACTCCGCAGTGGATGCGCTGCCCGGATGACCAGACGACCGCCGCCTGCGTCCCGATTGCGGGGGCGACGGGCGCGCAGTACCTGCTCGCCTCGGCGGACCTGGGCTCCCACCTTCGGGTGCGGGTGGTAGCCGACAACGGGATTTTTGCCGCCGACACGGCCTGGTCGGCCCCCACGGCCTCGGCGGTGACGCCGGGGGCGGGCGTGGCGTCCGGATCACGCGCCGAGGTGCCGGCGGGCGTGGCCGGGGAGCCGACCACCGTAAGGGTGACCCTGCGGGACGCCCACGGGACCGCGGTGGACGGGGCGGCGGGCTACCTGGCGCTGTCGGTAGCCTCCGGCCCCAACGCCGGGGCCCCGTTCGGGGAGGTCGCCGCCCATGGGGACGGGGTCTACAGCGCCGCCTACACCCCCGCCCGGCCGGGCACCGACCGCATCGAGGTGATGCTCTCGGGCATGCCGGTGGACCAGGGGATCTACGCCAGCCAGGTGGGGCCGCTGAAAAACGAGCTGCTCCCCAACTACCCGAACCCTTTTGCCGGCCCCACGAGCATCGCCTACGCGGTGGTGGCCCCGGCGCGGGTGACCCTGCAGGTCTACGACGTGCTGGGAAGGGTGGTGCGCACCCTGGCCGACATCGAGCGGCAGTCTCCCGGCGAGCACGTGGTAGAATGGGCCCCCGAGCGTCTGGCCGGCGGGGTCTACTACTACCGGCTGGTGATCGTCCCCGAAGGCGGCGGCGAGCCCTTCACCAAAACCCTGCCGATGACCTATATACGGTAGGCGGGGAACCGTAGCCGCCAGTTCAGTGCACGGTATGGCTGGTGAATGTAGCCTGGCTGGCCTGGTTGCCGTCCTGGTAGGTAGTCACCGAGTAGGCATAAGCCACGCCGTCCACCACGGTCCAGTCGGAATAGTGCTCCTCGATGGTCACCTGCGAGCCGGCCTGCGGCACGAACTGCTGGTAGCGCATGATGTTGGGATAACCGGTCTCCGGATTGATCATGTAGGTGATGTCCGTTCCCCCGAGATTGAGGCGCACCTTGGCCAGCTCGGTACCGTCGACCTCTTCCATGCCGGTGAACTCGGGACTCGAGTTCAGAAACTTTCTGGGCCACGGCGAGGTAGTCGCGGTTGAGAGTCTGCCGCAGCGACTGCACGTAGGGCTGGGGCAGGGGCTGCGACTGTCCGCCTACGCTCAGGGTGCCCTGGCCGCCGGAATAGGACATGGTCAGCGTACCGGTGGGCGCCTGGACGGTCTGGCGTATGGCGTCGGGATAGTTGATGGTAAGGGAAGACTGCATGGTCTGTCCCTGGAGGGTGACCTCACCCTGTACGCTCAGGCTGTCTATTTGCGTGCCGGGGGCGATCAGGGCTTCGGACATCTGGCTGAGCAGCTCGGCTCCCCGCACCGGGTCGCCTGCCGGAGCGGCCTCGGCTGAGTCCTGTCCCGGCTGTGGAATGCTGATGTCGATTTCGTTGACCTCCCCGTACTTCTGCAGCTGGTCGCCCAGCCCGCTCTTGTTGCCCACCACCAGAATTTGCAGGGAGTCGGGATGCATGTACTCCTGCGCCACCCGCTGCACGTCTTCCACGGTGGTGTTGCGGACGCCCTCCACGTATTCGTCAAAGGTATCTTCGGGAAGGCCGAGATACGCGTAGGACATGCGCTCGTTGAGAACGTCCTCGTAGCTGGTGTAGCGAAACACCAGGGAATTCAGAAACTGCTCCTTGGTTTCCTGCAGCTCCTGCTGCGGGATGGGTTCCTGCCGCAGGCGCTCGATCTGTTCGATGACCGCGTCAATGGCCTCCGCGGTGGTGGAGGTCTGCGTGCCCACGCCCGCCGTGAAAACGCCGGGGTAGTTGGTGTTGCCCATGCCGTAGGAGCCGCTCACGGTGTAGGCAAGTCCCATTTCAGTGCGGACCACCTGCATGAGACGTCCGCTGAAGCCCCCGCTGAGTACCTGGTTCATCACCTGTACCTCGGGGTAGTCGGGGTTGTCGCGCATGCCACCGATGTGTCCCATGATCACGGTGCTCTGCGTCACGTCGGGCTTGTCCACCAGATTGATGCTGTTCTCCCAGTCGTAGTCGACCTCGGGAAATTCGAGGGTGGTTTCCTCTCCTGCGGGGAGGGCGCCGAAAGCCTGTTCGAGCTGACGGCGCATCTCGGAGGTTTCAAAATCGCCGATGACGCCCACCATCATGTTCTCGCCCGTGAAATGCTCCTCGTGGAACTGCATCATGTCCTCGCGCGTGATGTTGTTCACCGTCTCATACTCGGTGTTGCGAGCGTAGATTGATGACTCCCCGTAGATGACCTGCTGAAAGACGCGGCTGGCCACCTGCTGCGGGTTGTCGTTGCGGCGGGAGATGTTGCTCTTGGTCTGGGTCTTGGCCAGGTCAATTTTGTCCTGCGGAAAGGCCGGGTTGCGCAGCAGGTCGATGAAGATGGGAAGCAGCTCCCCAAAGTCTTCTTTGAGCACATTCATGGAGGCCGAGCCCGAGGAGAATCCGATACCGGTCTCCATGCTGGCCGCCCGGTACTCCAGGATCTGGTTGAGAGTATCGGCCGGGTAGTTTTCCGTGCCGCCCGAGCGCATGACGGTGCCCGTCATCGATGCAAGGCCCGTCTTCTCGTCGGGCACCAGTACCTCCCCGGTGCGGATGCGCACGCTGAGGTCGATAAGTGGTAGCTCATGGTCCTCCACCAGAAAGAAACGGATGCCGTTGGCGGTGGTGAAGGTGGTCACATCGGGCTGCTGGAACTCGTTCAGTTCGGGGAATTCCAGTTCGTCGTAGCTGCGCTGCTGGCCCAGGGCGGAGCCGATGGATAAGCCAAACAGCAGGCAGAAAATGCTCAGTCGTTTTAACATGGTTTTTCCTGTTTTCATGATAGCGTAGATCCTGATGATTACCGGGAAGTATTGTCTGCGGAGGTGGTGTCGGACTCGGGCTGCTCAATGGTGCCTACCGTGAGGTTGTCCTCGGTCAGATAGGTCCGGGCCACGCGCTGCAGGTCCTCCAGGGTAACCTCCTGCAGGTCGTCGATGCCGGTAAATACGGTCCGCCAGTCGCCCCGCTGGGCCTCGGCGGCCGCGAAAGACTGGGCGAGTCCCATATTGCTGTCGAGGCTG
Source organism: Balneolaceae bacterium (assembly GCA_034521445.1). Taxonomy (NCBI): domain Bacteria; kingdom Pseudomonadati; phylum Balneolota; class Balneolia; order Balneolales; family Balneolaceae; species Balneolaceae bacterium. The sequence goes on from JAXHMM010000003.1 coordinate 154,929, forward strand.
CGGATCAGTCCGGCGCGTATGTTGGTGCGGGCGCGGTCAAGCTCCTCCTGGGTGAGGACGCCCTGTTTTACTTTCTCGATCTCCTCGTGGATCACCGATTGCAGGGTGTCCACCGATACGCCCTGGTTGGGAATGGCCAGGGTCATGAACATGGTCTCGAACTTGGTACCGGGGAAGCCGTTCAGGGCCTGCACGCCCAGTGCCAGCTGCTCCTCCTCTACCATGCGCTTGTAGAGACGGGAGGTGCGTCCCTGGCTGATGACGGCTCCCAGGAGCTGCAGGTCGTCAAAATCGGGATGGTCCTGGGCCACCGCGTGGTAACCCATGAGTAGAACGGGTTGCGACTGCTCGCGGATGGTGAACTGCCGCTTTCCGAGCTGCTCAGGCTCCTTGGTGTAGACGGGCGGGGGTTCCGGTCCGCGCGGGATGTCCCCGAAGTAGGTTTCGGCCAGCTCCCGGGCCCGATCGGCCGTAATGTCGCCCGCGATGCCAATGGTAATGTTGGAGGGCACGTAATAGGTCTCATAGAACTCGCGCGTGTCCTCCATGGTGGTGGCGGTGATGTCGGAGGGCCAGCCGATGATAGACCTGCCATAGGGATGCGCGGTATAGGCTACGGCCAGGAACTCTTCCACCAGGCGTCCGGTCGGCTGCGATTCACGGGCCCGCCTTTCCTCGCGCACGGCATCTTTCTCCTTGTAGAACTCGCGGAAGACGGGGTTCTTGAAACGGGCCGACTCCAGGCTGAACCATAGCTCTGCCCGATTCTCGGGCAGGCTGTAGAAGTACATGGTCTGGTCGGCGCTGGTGGAGGCGTTCATGCCCGTGCCGCCGTTGCGCGATACAATCTCACTGAACTGGTTGTTGACCACGTATTGGCCGGCCTCCTCCTGAAGGGAGTTGAACTCAGCCATCAGTTCCTCCATTCGTGCGCTGTCGGGCGAGGGGCTGTAGCTCTCCTGCAGCCACTCCTGGTAGACGGCGTCCATCTCCTCCAGGAGATCCTGTTCGGCTTCCCAGTTGCTGGTGCCGATCTCGTGGGTACCCTTGAAGGCCATGTGCTCGAAGATATGGGCGATGCCGGTGTGTCCTACAGGTTCGTTGGCCGCCCCCACGTCCACGAAGGTGACGAAGCTGACCACCGGGGCCACGGGACGGTTCACCACCACGAAGGTCAGTCCGTTGTCCAGCGTGAATTCGGTGACTTTCTGCTCGAACTCCTGCAGGGACTGGGCGTCGGAGGGTTGGGTGCCGGTCAGCAGCACAAGGACCGCCAAAACGGGCAGACTGCGAAGAATGGATGTTTTCATGGGTCTCCCTATAACTCTTTTGATTGCTCTATTTATGGGGTTTTGAGAGCGTTTAAAATGTGACTATATACGGAAAGACACAAGCAAATATTAGTCCCTTCGTTTTACCGGGAGGTCGTCGACCCGACGAAAGGCTGGAGGAAGGGGATGAGGGAATGCTGGGAGATGGGCGAACTGTAGGGGGTCAGGAACCTTCGTCATGCAGGAATTCGCGAACGATCTTCATGGTCTGGTCTGCTCCCATGTACTTCTCAAGGTCGTACATGGTAACCATTTTCTCCCCTTCGTGATAGGTGTAGGAGAGGGTGCCGCCTTCAATCTCTTTTTGTACCTCCGACGGCTTCATGCTGAGCATTTCCCCGATCTCCTCAATTGAGAACATGGAGCGCATGATACAGGGCTTTTAGAATGATGATGAACAAGTTGATCCCGTTTCTGGTGTAAGCCTTAAAATAGTAAAAATGAAGTTTTTATCTATCCCGAATGCACCTCGCCATGGCGGAAGCAGTCCAGCAGGTGGTCGTTAACCAATCCAGTTGCCTGCATGTGGGCATAGACGATGGTGCTTCCCACGAATTTAAAGCCCCTCTTTTTGAGATCTCGGCTGAGGGCATCCGATTCGGGGCTGGTGGCCGGCACCTGGTCCATCGTCTTCCACCGGTTCACGATGGGATGGCCTCCCACGAAACCCCATATGTAGTCGCTGAAGCTGCCCTCCTTTTCCTGCAGCTCAAGGAAGGCGCGGGCGTTGGATACGGCGGCGCGCACCTTGAGGCGGTTGCGCACGATGCCGGGGTTTTCAAGCAGGCGGGCGATGCGCGCCTCGTCAAAGCGGGCCACCCTTGTAGGATCAAAACCTGCGAAGGCTTCGCGGTAGCCCTCCCTTTTTTTGAGGATGGTACTCCAGCTGAGGCCGGCCTGTGCGCCTTCCAGGATGAGAAATTCGAAATGGGTGCGGTCGTCGCGCACCGGAACGCCCCACTCCTCGTCGTGGTAGGTCACGTAGTCTTCAAAGGTGCCGAGGCACCAGTCGCAGCGATCAAGGTCATCGTTCATGGCATGAAACCGGCGGTAGGGGGGGGCGGGGCGGCGCCAGCAGCATGTGCGGCGGCGCGGAACTTCTAGCCGGGCAGCTCCCCATGGTTGACAATGGAGGAAAACTGGCGGCGGAACTTGGGGGCTCCGCCGTTGGCAGGATGGCGAACCGGCAGGTAGTCCACCCCAAAACGGTCGAGGCACTGCTCGGCCTTGCGTCCCACAGCGATCACGCGTCCCTCCGGAAACAGCTCCAGGAAACATCCCAGCGCCTGGCCTCCGGCTTCCAGTTCGGTGTCGGTGGGCGTTCGGTTGCTGAGCATGCCCTCCGAGCGGTCGAAGGGATGCCAGGCGAGGGCGTTCCAGAGCACCACCTCGTAGGGGTCCACCCCCAGTTCGTAGAGAGCTTTCCACATGATGGTGGCGGTGGGCTCGGACATACCCTTGGCGTTGACCGACTCCCTGCTGGTGCGCCGGGCCGGGATGCCACGGAAGGCGCCGTCGGCGGGTATGCCATGCACCGGTTTGTGGTGGCCGAGCAGGATGCGCTCGGAGGTCATGGCGATCCCGGTAAAGTGCCCGCCCTGGTAGCCCAGGGCCTCCGCTACGCAGAGGTAGCGGGCCCGGCCGGTACGCTCCTGCAGGTAGGCGCTGAGCTGGCGCTTGCGGATGGCGGGCGCCTCGCTGCTGCGGTCGTTCTGCGGGTCGCGGTCGTACCAGGGGTTGAAGAAGTCGCCTTCGGGCGTCTGTTTGAGGGCGTCGAAGAGTTGGTCCATAGGACCGGAATATGATTATAGCCGGGACCAGATGCAACGGCGGCGGGATGGTCCCGCCCGGCGCAACTATGGCCGACATCAAGCGGTATGATGAAGCCCCTCCACCAAAAGTGGTCCGGGACCGCAGCTCATGCTTTATGGAAAAATTGTCTACCTTACCCGCAACGTAACGAGCAGAACCCGAAGAGATGAAGACCATGAATTCAACCAGCCTGTTCAACCTCGTGCGAACACAGCAAAGCCGTCTCCCGGAGGTGGACCTGGAAAACCCGGGCTTCGGAAGGATCTTCTCCGATCACATGCTGGAGGTGGAATACCAGGGGGACGCCTGGCAGGAGGGCACCATCAAGCCCTACGGCCCCATCCAGATTGAGCCCTCCCTGAATACGCTTCACTACGGGCAGTCGGTATTCGAGGGCACCAAGGCCTACTATGCGGGCGACGATACGGTAAATCTGTTTCGCCTGGAGATGAATTACGAGCGTTTTTGCAACTCCTGCGAGCGTATGTGCATACCTCCGGTGGATCGCGAGGTCTTCATCGAGGGCATCCGCGAGCTGGTCCGCCTCGACCACGAGTGGGTACCCCGCAGTCCTGAGAACGCCCTCTACATCCGTCCCCTGGCCTTTGCCTTCGATATGCTTATCGCCGCCCGGGTCTCCCCGAAGTACCGTTTTTACATCATCACCTCACCCGTGGGGTCCTACTACTCCGACCCGGTGCGCCTGATCAGCTCCCTCAAGTACGTGCGTGCGGTCAAGGGCGGGGTAGGCGCCGCAAAGACGGCGGCCAATTATGCCGCCAGCCTCTACCCGGCGCAGAAGGCCAAGGCCATGGGTTACGACCAGGTGCTCTGGCTGGACGCCATGGAGCACCGCTACGTAGAGGAGGTGGGCACCATGAATATTTTCTTCGTCATCGACGGGACGCTGGTCACCGCGCCTCTCGGCGGTACCATCCTGCCCGGGGTGACGCGCGACTCGGTGCTCAAGCTTGCGCGGCACTGGGACCTCGACGTCGAGGAACGTCCCCTGCCCATCGACGAGGTGATGAAGGCGGGGCGCGAGGGGCGCCTGCAGGAGGCCTTCGGGGCCGGCACCGCTGCGGTCATCGCCCCGGTCGGGCTCATTCACCACGACGGGGAGACCGTAGAAGTTCACGAGGAGAGCAGGGGACCTATCGGAAAGCGGCTCTACGATGCCATTACGGGCATCCAGCGGGGCGAGCGGGAGGATCCCTTCGGTTGGATTACTACGATCCGAATTTAATAGCCCTTTTCCCTATCCACCCCGTGCAGGGGCGCCATCCCCGATAAGACGCGCTTGTAGTTTTCCACGATCTGCGCGGCCGCCTCGTCCGGCGGGGTGATGCTGGCGGCGTGCGGGGTCACCATGATCCTTTCGCGGTTCCAGAACGGGTGTTTCTCCGGCAGGGGTTCCTCCCCGAATACATCCAGGAAGGCGCCTGCAAGCCATCCCTTGTCGAGTGTGTATACCAGGTCCTCCTCCACAAGGTGCTCGCCCCGGGCCACGTTGACCAGGCAGGCCGGACGCACCAGGCGGCGCATCAGCTCCAGGTCCAGGATGCCTTCGGTTTCGGCCGTCAGCGGGAGCAGGCAGACCAGCACGCGTGTCTGTTCCGCGAAGGCCTCCAGGGATTCCCTGCCCGACAGGCAGCGCACCCCCTCCAGCTCCCCCGGGGTGCGCGACCACCCAAGCACCGGATAGCCGGACTGCGCCAGGAACTCGGCCACCGGTCCGCCGATGGCTCCCAGTCCCATGACCCCCACCGGCAGCTCCCCGGCCGGTATGTTCGGGTGCACGTTCCACTCGGAACGCTCCTTCTGGCGCAGGTAGCGCAGGGTGTGGCGCTGAAAGTTGAGCACCGCCGCCAGTACGTACTCCTGCATCTGGCGCACCAGGGAGGGGGCCACCACCCGGCAGATGGACACCGACTCCGGCAGGTCGGGATCTCCGAGCAGGTGATCTGCGCCCGCTCCCAGCGAGGAGACGGCCTTGAGATTGGGAAAATCGCCCAGCAGATGGCGGGGATGATTCCAGGTGACCGCAAACTGTACCCTCTTTTTGTTCGGGACCGCAGGCCAGAGGTCGACGTCCAGGTTCGGGTCCACCTCCAGCAGGCTCTCTTTCAGACTTTTCATGTCCCTTTCGGGGGCAACCAGCAACAGCGACATGCGATGGCGTTCAGGATTGGGTTTGGAGTTGATACATGGGGAAGGTAAAATATTTGACGAGGGAATGCGTATTCCTCGTAATATACCGATCTACCCAACAGGCGACCGCCTCCCCCGACGATGAAATCATTGCTTCCCATGCGCATGCCCTGGGGAGGGGATACCGGGTGGCTATCTACACCTATAATCTCACCCTTTTCGATCCCACCTGGTTCGGACACGAATCTTTCTACATCAAGAACAAGCTCATGCAGCAGGCGGCCCTGAAAGACGATCCCAAGCTTGGGGAGGCCACCGAGGCCTACGGGGCCTTCCTGGACCGGGGCGGGGAGCTGCGCTACGAGGTGCTGCGCCCCTGGCTGGTCCGACGTGAGCTTGAGGAGGGCAGGCCGGTGCTGGCCGACCCCCTGCGCGGCAATCCGATGGGAGGGGAACAGATTTACGAGACGGACATCGACCGGGTGTTGAATGCCATCCTGCTGGGCATCGTGACCTACGACGCCAACCTTATACTCATAACGCCCCCCGAAGGAGGGACGACGGACTGATGCGAAATATCGTGGTGGTGAACCAACCGAAACACTGGCCGCTCGACCTGCCCGGGGTTGAGGTGGTGGCGGTGCGCGCCTACCTGGGCGATCCCGAATGGAGCCGCGTCCGACGGGTTCGGGTCTTTAACATGTGCCGTTCGTACCGCTACCAGTCGGCCGGCTACTACGTCTCCCTGCTGGCCGAGGCCAGGGGACACAAGCCGCTGCCGGGGGTGATGACCATTCAGGATCTGAAGTCGCAGACCATGGTGCGTTTCGTCTCCGACGAGCTCATCGAACTCATCCAGAAGAGCCTGCGTCCCATTCAGGGCGACCGCTTCGTGCTGAGCATCTATTTCGGTCGCAACACCGCCCGCCGCTACGACCGCCTCAGCCGGAAACTCTTCGCGCAGTTTCGCGCCCCGCTGCTGCGCGCCCACTTCCTGCGCGGGGCGGGAGGATGGGGCCTGCAGTCCATCGGACCCATCCCTGCCGGTGAGGTGCCTGAAAGCCACCGCGACTTCGTGGGACGCGTGGCCCGGGAGTATTTCGAGGGGAGGCGTTCGGAGTTGGCGCCGGGACGCGAGACCCGTTTTGACCTGGCCATCCTTCGCAACTCTGAAGAGAAGTTCCCGCCCTCCGACGAGAAGGCCATCCGGGCGTTCGTGAAGGCCGCCGAGCAGCTTGACTTCTACGTCGAGCAGATCGGCCGGGAGGACTACGCGCGGCTGGCCGAGTTCGATGCGCTTTTTATCCGGGAGACCACCAGCGTAAACCACCACACCTACCGCTTCGCTCGCCGTGCGGCGGCCGAGGGACTGGTGGTGATCGACGACCCGGAGTCCATCCTCCGCTGCACCAACAAGGTTTACCTGGCGGAGCTGTTGCAGCGCAACCGCATCCCGGCCCCGAGCACCATTATCCTGGGCGAGGGACAGGAGGAGCGGCTGGAACGGGAGATCGGATTTCCCTGCATCCTCAAGCAGCCCGACAGCTCATTTTCACAGGGCGTCGTGAAGGTGGACGCCCGCGAGGACCTGCAGCCTGCCCTGGAGCGGCTCTTTGACAAGTCCGAACTGCTCATTGCCCAGGAGTTTCTGCCCACCGAATACGACTGGCGGGTGGGCGTGCTCAACCGGCAGCCCTTCTATGCCTGCAGATACTTCATGGCGCGCAAACACTGGCAGATCTACGAGCAGCACGCATCGGGACGCGTGTTTGCCGGCAGGGCGGAGGCGGTGCCGGTGGAGGAGGCGCCCCCGGAGGTGATCGAAACGGCCCTGGCCGCCGCCAACCTGATCGGGGACGGTTTGTACGGGGTGGACCTGAAACTCACCGGCGGGAAGGTTTACGTCATCGAGGTGAACGACAATCCCAGCATCGACAGCGGCTGCGAGGACGCCTGTCTGGGTGAGGAGCTCTACCGCAGGGTCATGGAAGAGATGCTGCGCAGGGTGGAGCAGAAAAAGGAGCGCAGCACACGCTCCAGGAACGGCGCGCCATGAGCACGAACTCCCCCCTTCATCTTTTCCAGGCCTTCGGCATCGAGCTGGAGTATATGATCGTGGACCGCGACAGCCTCGACGTGCGGCCTGTGACCGACCGCCTGCTGCACAAGCTGGCAGGGTCGTATATCAATGAGGTGGAGCGCGGCGACCTGGCCTGGTCCAACGAACTGGCCCTGCACGTGCTGGAATTCAAGACCAACGGCCCAGCTGCCGGACTGGGCGGCCTCCACCGTTCATTCCAGCGGGAGGTGGAGGAGGCCAACCGCCTGCTGGCCGGGGAGGGCGCCTGCCTGATGCCCACGGCCATGCATCCATGGATGGACCCCTACCGCGAGCTGAAGCTCTGGCCCCACGAGTACAACCCCATCTACGAGGCCTACAACCGGATCTTTGACTGCAGGGGACACGGGTGGGCCAACCTGCAGAGCATGCACCTCAACCTGCCATTTCAGGGCGACGAAGAATTTGGGCGCCTGCACGCGGCCATTCGGGTGGTGCTGCCCCTGCTTCCGGCCCTGGCTGCCAGCTCTCCGGTGGCGGACGGCGAGCTCAAGTCTTTTGCCGACTACCGGCTGGAGGTCTACCGCGGCAACTCCCATGCCGTACCCTCGGTGCTGGGCTGGGTGGTGCCGGAGGCCGTTTCCAGCCGGGCGGAGTACCAGCAGAAAATTTTCCAGCCCATGTACCGCGACATTGCTCCGCACGATCCCGAGGGTATACTGGCTGACGAATGGCTCAACTCGCGCGGAGCGATTGCCCGTTTCGACCGAGGCAGTATCGAGATACGGCTTGTTGACGTGCAGGAGTGTTCCCTGGCCGACCTGGCGCTGGCCCGGATGGTCACCGACACGGTTCGGGCCCTGGCCGACGAGCGATGGGCAGGTCTGGAGGAGCTGAATGCGTGGGACGAGAAGGAGCTTTTCGGGTTGATGATGGAGGCGGCGCGCGAAGGGGAAGAGGCCCGGATTGACAGCCCCGGCTACCTGGCGCTCTTCGGAATGGAGGGCCGCACCGCGACAGCCGGAGAGGTCTGGCAACATCTCCACGAACGTATCTACGGGGACCGTCGGGGGAAAGCGGACGAGCAGCTTGCGGCCCTGGCGCGCATCCTGGAGGCGGGCACCCTCTCCACGCGCATCCGCAGGCGAGTTGGACCGGCCCCGGATCGTCCCCGACTGAAGCAGGTCTACCGGGAGCTTACGGAATGCCTGGGTGAAGGACGCCTGTTGGAATAGGTCATGGAAGCCCAACTCGTACTGACTTGCGAACACGCCGGCAACAGGGTGCCGGAACGCTACACGGACGTATTCCGGAATGACGCCCCGGTGCTGGAGACGCACCGCGGCTACGACATCGGCGCCCTTGAGCTCACGCAGGCCATCGCGGAGGCCTGTGAGGTGGAACCGCACCTGCATACGGTCACCCGTCTGCTGGTCGACCTGAACCGCTCCCTTCACAACCCCACCGCCTTTTCGGAATATGTGAGGGATTTTGAGCAGGAGGATCGCAGCGAGCTGGTGCGCCGCTACTACCATCCCCACCGCAACAGGGTGGAGGAGATCATCCGCTCCCTCCTTGCCCGCGGCGAGCAGGTGCTGCATCTCTCCGTTCATACCTTTACGCCTGTCATGAGGGGCGAGGAGCGCCAGGCTGACGCAGGTCTGCTTTTCGACCCTTCCCGCGCCCTGGAGAAAGATTTCTGCAGGGCCTGGAAGGCCTCCATCCTGCGGAAACGTCCGGAGCTGAGGGTCCGCTACAACTACCCGTACAGGGGAACCATGGATGGATTTTCCACCGCCCTCAGGAGGCGCTACGGACCGGCGGAGTATATGGGCGTGGAGCTGGAGGTCAACCAGAAGTTCCCTCAGCAGGGCGACCCCGCCGGCTGGAAGAAGCTGCGGGAGGACATGGGACAAAGCCTGAAAGAGGCGCTGCGGAACGAATTGGACTCCTAAGGTTGTCCTTTTTACTTTCCGCTCAACCCAAACGGCTTCGTGTCCATGTCCGACGGCGACCCCCACAACAACGGCGTCAGCTACAAGCGCGACGCCCTCTTTCTCACCCTTGCCGGCATCTTCCTTACCGCGCTGGTCCTGGGTAATGTCATCGGCACCACCAAGTTCGTGGATCTTTTCTCCCTGGAGCTGCCGGGCTGGCTGCTCTCCATTACCCCCGAACTGGTGCGCAACGACCGGATCTACACCATGAGCGTGCCTGTGGGACTCATCGCCTATCCCTTCACCTTCCTTGCCACCGACCTGATCTCTGAACTTTACGGGAGGAGGAAGGCGCAGCTGCTGGTGTGGGTGGGTTTTTTCATGAATGTTTTCATGCTTTTCCTGATGAGCGTGAACCACTGGCTGCCCAACAGTGCGGGGGTGAGCGGGGGACTCAGCCTCTTTGAGCAGGTCTATGAATTTATGGTGGGCAATACCATCGGAAGCATGATTGCCTACCTTGTCGCACAGACGGTGGACGTGCGCCTCTTCCATTTCTGGAAGCGGCTGACCAAGGGCAAGCACCTGTGGCTCCGCAACAACGCCTCCACCATGGTGAGTCAACTGGTAGACTCCACCGCCATTCTTTCCATACTTTATATGGCCGGCAACCTGGGTTCGGACGTAACCACCATCGGGGCACTGGTCATCCTTATTATAAACTCCTATCTCTTCAAGTTCTTTTTCGCCCTCTTTGACACCCCGCTTTTCTACCTGGGCGTGCGGCTGTTCAAGCGCTTCGACGAAGACCCGTCCGGCTACGCTCTTCACGATTCCTGAGGGGCCGGGGAGCCCCCGGGGGAGAGAGGAAAAATTAATCCGGAAAAACATTGACACTGTCACCGCTATAGCCGTATATTTGAAATCCGTTTTCGACGAGGGGTTGAGCACAACACCTGGTGTTGCACTCAACCCTATTTTTTGCTCTGAGAATTGGGCAATGCGAAAGGGGAAATAAGTTCTTTGACATGCTGGAATACAGAGACGATCGCACGTCGAGCCCTTGTCATCCCGACAATAGTTGGGAGCGACATAGGAAAACGTTACGGGCTGGGTTCAACACTCTATATTAAGGTGTACTCTTACAATGGAGAGTTTGATCCTGGCTCAGGACGAACGCTGGCGGCGGGCTTAACACATGCAAGTCGCGGGAGAAGCGTCCCTTCGGGGACGTGGAGACCGGCGGATGGGTGAGTAACGCGTAGGCAATTTGCCTGAAGGACGGGGATAACATGCCGAAAGGCATGCTAATACCCGATGATGCAGCGGGGTCGCATGACCACAGTTGTTAAAGGCTTCGGCCACCTTCAGAGGAGCCTGCGTGCCATTAGCTAGTTGGTAGGGTAACGGCCTACCAAGGCGATGATGGCTAGGGGGTCTGAGAGGATGATCCCCCACACTGGGACTGAGACACGGCCCAGACTCCTACGGGAGGCAGCAGTGAGGAATCTTGCGCAATGGGGGCAACCCTGACGCAGCCACGCCGCGTGCCGGAAGACGGCCCTACGGGTTGTAAACGGCTTTTACTGGGGAAGAACCCGGGTCTTTCGAGACCCGCTGACGGTACCCAGAGAATAAGCACCGGCTAACTCCGTGCCAGCAGCCGCGGTAATACGGAGGGTGCAAGCGTTGTCCGGAATCATTGGGTGTAAAGGGTGCGCAGGCGGAAGCCTAAGTCGGAGGTGAAATCTTGCCGCTTAACGGTAAAATGGCCTTCGATACTGGGTTTCTTGAGTCCAGAAGAGGTCGGTGGAATTCGTGGTGTAGCGGTGAAATGCATAGAGATCACGAAGAACACCAGTGGCGAAGGCGGCCGACTGGTCCGGAACTGACGCTGAGGCACGAGAGCGTGGGGAGCGAACAGGATTAGATACCCTGGTAGTCCACGCCGTAAACGATGTATGCTAGTTGTTGGCCCTTCGGGGTCAGTGACGCAGTTAACGCAGTAAGCATACCACCTGGGGAGTACGTCCGCAAGGATGAAACTCAAAGGAATTGACGGGGGCCCGCACAAGCGGTGGAGCATGTGGCTTAATTCGATGCAACGCGAAGAACCTTACCCAGGCTAAATCTCGGGCGACCGGTCCTGAAAGGGACCTTCCCTTCGGGGCGGCCGAGAAGGTGCTGCATGGCTGTCGTCAGCTCGTGCCGTGAGGTGTTGGGTTAAGTCCCGCAACGAGCGCAACCCCTGTGGTTAGTTACCAGCACGTAATGGTGGGGACTCTAGCCAGACTGCCTACGCAAGTAGTGAGGAAGGTGGGGACGACGTCAAGTCATCATGGCCCTTACGTCTGGGGCTGCACACGTGCTACAATGGATGGTCCAGTGGGAAGCGACCGCGCGAGCGGCAGCAGATCCCCAAAACCATTCCCAGTTCGGATTGGAGTCTGCAACTCGACTCCATGAAGCCGGAATCGCTAGTAATCGCGTATCAGCAACGGCGCGGTGAATACGTTCCCGGGCCTTGTACACACCGCCCGTCAAGCGATGGAAGTCAGGAGTACCTGATGCGGCCGGGCCAATTCCCTTCGGGGAAAGGCAGGTCGTTAGGGTAAGCCTGGTGACTGGCGCTAAGTCGTAACAAGGTAGCCGTACCGGAAGGTGCGGCTGGATCACCTCCTTTTTGAGGGAGAACCGGCCCGTAGCGGCTCGTCGTGTGATCGTCTGTGTATTCCAGCCAGGCCGGCCTGCCGGCCCCAAACCGGTCGGTTCCCGCCACGCATTTGGGCTTGTAGCTCAGGCTGGTTAGAGCGCACGCCTGATAAGCGTGAGGTCGCAGGTTCAACTCCTCCCAAGCCCACTTACGGCCGGCTCTAGCTCAGCTGGCCAGAGCGCCTGCTCGGCCAGCCGGGGCGCCCCTGGGGCTATAGCTCAGTTGGCTAGAGCACCTGCTTCTGCAAGCAGGGGGTCGTCGGTTCGAATCCGACTGAGCTCCAGCACGGTAGGTCCGCGCCGGAGGGTATGTGTTGGTTGTTGATGTGTTGCCAGGCGCCGACGTTGAGGGCGGGATCTTCCTGGAGAAGCGTCCCGCGCCGGAAGCATCCGTGCTCCAGGTGTTCTTTGACGTAGTGGAATAGCTGATAGGTTATGAAGGTTAAGATCGAAGCAAGTCGATCGAGCAAGATGACGTCTGACAGACGAACTGCTCAGGCTGCCCGCCGATGGTGGATGGCAAGTCATATAAGCGAAAGCAACTCAAGGGCGCATGGTGGATGCCTTGGCATAACCAGGCGATGAAGGACGTGTAAAGCTGCGAAAAGCTGCGGGGAGCTGCATAAGAGCTGTGATCCGCAGGTGTCCGAATGGGGCAACCCCGCCGGTTTCGACCGGTGACTCCCTACGAGGAGGGCCAACGGGGGAACTGAAACATCTCAGTACCCCTAGGAGAAGAGAACAAGTCAGTGATTCCCCAAGTAGCGGCGAGCGAACGGGGAGCAGCCCAAACCGGGTGCCTACGGGCATCCGGGGTTGTAGGGCCCGCATTATGGGGGCCCCTGAGCGAAGACGAAGCGGACTGGAAAGCCGCCCCACAGAAGGTGATAGGCCTGTAGACGTAAGCGCGGAGACCCCCGCGGGATACCCTGAGTAAGGCGGGACCGGAGAAATCCTGTCTGAAGCTGCCGGCACCATCCGGCAAGGCTAAATACTGGTTATGACCGATAGTGAACAAGTACCGTGAGGGAAAGGTGAAAAGAACGCCGAGAAGGCGAGTGAAACAGTACCTGAAACCATGCGCTTACAAGCGGTCGGAGGTTTTGGCTTTCGAGCTGGAACTGACGGCGTGCCTTTTGCATAATGAGCCTACGAGTTGCGCCTGGTCTGCGAGGTTAATCCCCTACGGGGAGCAGCCGGAGCGAAAGCGAGTCCGAAACGGGCGTCAGTAGACCGGGGCAGACGCGAAACCGAGTGAGCTATCCATGGCCAGGATGAAGGTGCGGTAACACGCACTGGAGGTCCGAACCGTCTGGCGTTGAAAAGCCACCGGATGAGCTGTGGATAGGGGTGAAAGGCCAATCAAACTCGGAAATAGCTCGTTCTCCCCGAAATATATTTAGGTATAGCATCTGTCCAAGCCGCTCGGAGGTAGAGCACTGATTAGGCTAGGGGGCTTCACCGCCTACCAACCCTAGACAAACTCCGAATGCCGGGCGTGCGATGGCAGGTAGTCAGCAGGCGAGCGATAACGTCCGTCTGCGAGAGGGAAACAACCCAGACCACCGGCTAAGGCCCCTAAATCCAAACTAAGTTGCGAAAAGAAAGTTGGGTAGCCCAGACAACTAGGAGGTTGGCTTAGAAGCAGCCATTCCTTGAAAGAGTGCGTAATAGCTCACTAGTCGAGCGACCCGGCGTCGATAATTTGCGGGCATAAGTTTGGTGCCGAAGCCGTGGATTGTCTCCTTAGGGAGGCAGTGGTAGGGGAGCATTCCAGCGGCGCTGAAGCCGGGCCGGGAGGCCCCGTGGAGCGGCTGGAAGCGAAACTGTAGGCATGAGTAACGATAAGACGGGTGCGAACCCCGTCCACCGAAAATCTAAGGGTTCCTGATCAACGTTAATCGGATCAGGGTTAGTCGAGACCTAAGGCGTAGCCGAGAGGCGAAGCCGATGGCGAACCGGTTAAATATTCCGGTACCACCGACTGGCGATACCCAGAGGCGTCACGCAGAAGTGACACCCGCGCGTCGCGACGGAATGCGGCGTTGAAGGCAGTAGGCCGGGGCGGCAGGCAAATCCGCCGCCCCTCAAGGCTGAGCGCCGACAGTACTGTGAGCCTACGGGCAAGCAGATAGCCGGGGTAATCATGCTGCCAAGAAAAGCGTCGCTGGGTGCCAGGCCGGTGCTCGTACCCAAACCGACACAGGTAGATGAGGAGAGGATCCTCAGGTGCTCGAGCGAATCGTGGCTAAGGAACTCGGCAAATTAGATCCGTAACTTCGGGAGAAGGATCCCCGCGGCTGCCCTTCGGGGTGGCCGGCGGGCGCAGTGACCAGGTCCAATCGACTGTTTAACAAAAACACATGCCTCTGCTAAGTCGCAAGACGATGTATAGGGGCTGACACCTGCCCGGTGCTGGAAGGTTAAGGAAGCTTGTTAATGTCCTTCGGGGCATGAAGCGGGCGACTGAAGCCCCAGTAAACGGCGGCCGTAACTATAACGGTCCTAAGGTAGCGAAATTCCTTGTCGGGTAAGTTCCGACCTGCACGAATGGTGCAACGAATTGGACGCTGTCTCGGCCACGAGCTCGGTGAAATTGTGGTATCGGTGATGACGCCGATTACCCGCAGCGGGACGGAAAGACCCCGTGAACCTTTACTACAACTTTACATTGGCTTTAGCTGCCCGATGTGCAGGATAGGTGGGAGGCTTTGAACCGCGCGCGCCAGCGTGTGGGGAGCCGCCGGTGAAATACCACCCTCCGGGCCGCTGAATTCTAATGCCCCACCGCGGGCAGACAGTGTATGGTGGGTAGTTTGACTGGGGCGGTCGCCTCCTAAAGTGTAACGGAGGCTCCCAAAGGTACCCTCAGCACGGTCGGCAATCGTGCGTAGAGTGTAAAAGCATAAGGGTGCTTGACTGCGAGACATACAGGTCGAGCAGGTGACGAAAGTCGGGTTTAGTGATCCGGCGGTTTCCGAATGGAAGGGCCGTCGCTCAAAGGATAAAAGGTACTCCGGGGATAACAGGCTTATCTCCCCCAAGAGTTCACATCGACGGGGAGGTTTGGCACCTCGATGTCGGCTCATCGCATCCTGGGGCTGGAGAAGGTCCCAAGGGTTGGGCTGTTCGCCCATTTAAAGCGGTACGCGAGCTGGGTTCAGAACGTCGTGAGACAGTTCGGTCCCTATCTGCTGTGGGCGTAAGGAATCTTGCGGAGAGCTGCTCCTAGTACGAGAGGACCGGAGTGGACGCACCGCTAGTGGACCAGTTGTCCCGCCCGGGGCACCGCTGGGTAGCTATGTGCGGAAGTGATAAGCCGCTGAAAGCATCTAAGCGCGAAGCACGCTCCAAGATAAGGATTCCCTACAGAGCCTGGTGGAAGACGACCACCTTGATAGGCGGCAGGTGCACGGGAGGCAACTCCCTCAGCCGAGCCGTACTAATCAGGCCACCGGCTTGCCTGTATGACTTGCCAGGCCCTCGCCCGGCCGGCGACCGGTCTTAACCGGCAACCCCCTTCAGCTATTCCCCTGGGTCAAAGCACGCCTTGCGCGCGGCCCCGTTCCCTTCTTTGTACATACATACTGACAGTCCCTCCTTCCAAGGCTTTGGAGGAGGCGAGCCAAGCGCGGAGGTTCCACCCGTTCCCATCCCGAACACGGCCGTTAAGCTCCGCAGCGCCGATGGTACTGCCTCTGGCGGTAGAGTAGGTCCTCGCCTCCTCCAAAGCCTTCCTTTATTACTATTGGCCAACCATTGAAAGCCCGAAGCTCACCTGCGGGCTTTTTTACGTATGCAATTCTGAGATTTTCACTCATTTTGAATTAAGAACCTATATACGTAACTATTAGTAAGAGGATTGCCTACAACTTTCTTATAAGGTCAACGATCATGGTCATGGAACTGTCTCCAATGAGAAGTCTCCCAATTGCAGTAATATTGTGTACTTGTTTGGCCCTTCTAAGCTGCGAAATGGGAACATCACCGGTACCTACTAATACTCAAAAGGTGCCTGCTTATATCGACTCTCTGGACAATGTAGATATTGTTTCCATAAGAGAAGAAGGTCTTGATACGGCCGAAATAGAAAAAGTGGGTATCTATCAAAGCAATGAAGAAGTGTTTATCAAGGGATATCCGGGTGAAGTCATGGTCGATATGAAAGGCCAGGTTTATATTGAAGCATTTGTACCAGGAGAAGCTGGTATATATGTGTTCGACTCAGATGGAAAGTATGTTACGACCATAGGACGACATGGTAAAGGTCCGGGAGAGTTCCTTACTCTGGCAGCATTGAATCTCAAGAACGGTCGTTTATATATCTATGATGCGCATCAGGAGAAAATTTCGGCCTTTTCCACAGATACCTTCGAGCTAGTATATGAAGAAACCATAAAAAGAGATTCACTTGAGAGCAAGGATCTGTTGGCTATGCAACCAAGAAATGAACTATTCATCAAGGAGGACAGCTCATTCGTAATGAATTTTTTCCGTGCTGTAAACTCCAATGAATACAGAAATATTCATTATTTGGCAATATCATCCCGGGGCCAGATTAAGCCCCAAAAATTGATTACGGTCAAGCGCTCTACAATATATGAACCGGCAACCTCGCATAATTCAGGAGGGTACTTCAGGGTAGCTAGAACATTGCCCTTTTCCCGCGGATCGTTGGTTGCTTTATCCAGCAATGGAACATTCTATACAAACTGGAATGATGATTTTTTAATTAAGGAATATGCGCCGGATGGTAGCTACAGGCGAGCCTATTACTATCCCTATGTGCGAAGTGAATTATCCGTATCTGAAATTGAGGTCGGCGATGGCATGAGATCATTAATTGACGATAATCGAGATGTCTTACCGGATACCTGGCCTGCAGTTCATACCATTGAAACCGATGACCAGGATCGTTTATGGATATCAACCATAACAGAAAGTGATTCAACTTTTCAATGGTGGGTATTGAACGGCCATGGTAAATTAGTAGCTCGATTCAGATGGAAAGGAAGTAGGGACGACCGAAGTGGGATGCTCAAGCCTATGATTACAATCCACAATAATCATATTTACACTCGAAAACTCGACTTCAGGAATGAAGTCTATCAGATTATAAAATACCGGGTTTCCTTCAAACCGCATCCGCATTTTCAGCCAAGGCGGTAGTAGTTCCGTTCAGCCCATGGAGCTGCCCTCCGCAGGTATCAGATCTTCTGCGCCACCTGCTCGGCCGTCCCGGCGTACCAGCCGGCGAAGGTGTCCTCCCGGATCTGCTCGCGCATCTGACGCATCAGCCACATATAAAAGGTGAGATTGTGCAGGGAGGCGAGCTGCAGTCCCAGCAGCTCGTCGTTGCGGAACAGGTGGTGCACGTAGGCCATGCTGTAGTCCCGGCATAGGCTGGTGGGAAACTCCTCGTCCAGCGCCTTATGGTGGTTCTTCCACTTGGCGTTCTTGAGGTTGATCACCCCGTTACGCGTGAAGATCTGTCCGGTCCGGGCGTTACGCGTGGGAATCACGCAGTCGAACATGTCCACTCCCCGGGCCACGGCGTGCAGCAGGTTGGCGGGCGTGCCCACCCCCATCAGGTAGCGCGGCTTGCCGGCGGGGAGGTCGTCCGTATTCAAGTCCGTCATTTCGTACATCAGCTCGGTCGGCTCGCCTACGCTGAGTCCCCCGATGGCGATGCCCTCGAAGCCCATCTCCGCCACAGCCAGCGCCGACTCCCGGCGCAGGTCGCGAAAGGTGCCCCCCTGCACGATGCCGAACTGGAACTGCCGGTGTCCATACTGGGGCTCAGTGTCCAGGAAGGCCTGCCTCCCCCGCTCTTCCCACCGGTGGGTAAGCCGCATGGATTCCTTCACGTAAGAGCGCTCGGCGGGGTAGGGCGGACACTCGTCGAGCACCATCATTATATCGGAGCCCAGCACGCGCTGGGTTTCCACCACATTTTCGGGAGTGAACCAGTGCTCGGAGCCGTCCAGGTGGCTCTTGAACCGGGCCCCCTTCTCCGTCAGCTCTCGGTTGTCGGAGAGCGAGTAGACCTGGTAGCCGCCCGAATCGGTGAGAATGGGACGCTCCCACGACATAAAGCGATGCAGTCCTCCGGCCTTGCCAATAATTTCGTTGCCTGGACGCAGGTATAGATGGTAGGTATTGGCGAGTAAGATCTGTGCCCTGACCCGCTCCGCCAGCTCATCCTGGCGGACGGCCTTTACGCTGGCGTGGGTGCCGACGGGCATGAAAAAGGGGGTTTGGATCGTGCCGTGGTCGGTGGTCAGCTTCCCGGCGCGGGCCTTGGTGGAGCTGGCGACTGTCTCTAATTCAAACAATTTCGGTAAGGGATGGCTTTTCAGGGCTACCTATAGGATACGCCTCAATGCTTCGTTAAAGCGTATCAAGGCCAATTCAAATACGTATTGAGCAGGAGTATAACCAAAATTTCGTGTTAAATTAACGCCATAATTTTGTATTCTTTTCCTTATTCCATAGCATGGAAGCCCGAATTCCGAGCATATCCGACCAAGTCCTGATGCGTTCCGATACTCTCATCATCGTCCCCACCTACAACGAGTCGCACAACATCGTGCGGCTGATTGAGATGGTGTTCGGGCTGGACACAGAGATGGATCTGCTGATCGTGGACGACGGCTCGCCTGACGGGACGGCCGAACTGGTGGAGGAGAAACAATCCGACTACCCGGACCGCCTCCACATGATCCGCCGGGAGGGTAAGCTTGGATTGGGTACGGCCTACGTGCGGGGTTTCGAGTTCGCCCTGGAGCGGGATTATATCTACATATGCGAAATGGACGCCGACTTCTCCCACAACCCTGAAGATCTCCCCCACCTGGTCGACGAGGTCAGGGAGAACCGGGCGGATCTGGCCATCGGCTCCCGCTATTCCAAGGGTATAAGCATCGTCAACTGGCCGCTGAGCCGGCTCATTCTTTCGTTCACCGCCAACCTCTATGCGCGCTTCATCACCGGCCTCCCCATACACGACACCACCGCGGGCTTCAAATGCATTCACCGCAGGGTGCTCGAGAAAATCTCCGTGGGCAACATTCGTTCCAACGGCTATGCCTTCCAGATCGAACTGCATTTCCGTGCCTGGCAGGCCGGATTCCGCCTGAAGGAGGTCTCCATCATCTTCCGGGAGCGCGAGGAAGGGGTCTCCAAGATGTCCAAGGCCATCGTATGGGAGGCGATCTGGAGGGTCTGGACCCTGAAGGTGCAGAGTATCGTGGGGACGCTCTAGTTCTTATATTCCAAGACATTTATACCAAAGAACAAGGACATTCATGCAGTACCTGGATTTCGAACAGCCCATAGCGGACCTTGAGAACAAGATCAAGGAGCTCAACGAGATCAGCGTGGCCGATGACGACGTACTCGCGCCCGAGATCGAACGCCTCCAGGAAAGGGTGGACGAACTGCGGGAGTCGATTTTCACCAATCTCACACGCTGGCAGAAGGTGCAGCTGGCGCGACATCCCGACCGGCCCTATACCCTGGACTACATCTATCGCATCACCGAGAATTTCGTGGAACTGCACGGCGACCGTTACGAAAGTGACGACAAGGCGATCGTCGGGGGACTGGCCACCATTGAAGGGCGCTCTGTGATGATTATGGGTCACCAGAAGGGTCGTGACACCCAGGATCGCAAGTTCCGCCGTTTCGGCATGGCCAACCCGGAAGGGTACCGCAAGGCCTACCGCCTGATGAAACTGGCTGAGAAGTTCGGCATCCCGGTGATCACCCTGCTCGACACCCCAGGCGCCTTTCCCGGATTGGAAGCCGAGGAGCGGGGACAGGCCGAGGCCATCGCCAGAAACCTCAAGATGATGGCTACGCTCAAGGTACCCATTATCACTGTGGTCATCGGGGAGGGGGCCAGCGGGGGCGCCATCGGCATTGGCATGGGCAACGAAGTCTACATGATGGAAAATACATGGTACTCGGTCATATCGCCCGAATCGTGCTCGTCCATTCTCTGGAAAACCTGGGATTACAAAGAGCAGGCTGCCTCCGTGCTCAAACTGACGGCCGCCGACCTGGAAGAGATGGAGGTAATTGACGGGATCATTAAAGAGCCGCTGGGAGGCGCCCACCGCGATCCCGATGCGGCTGCCGAAGCTGTACGCGGGCAGCTGGTGAAGTCCCTGAAGAAAATGGGCCGCCTGAAAGCCGAAACACTGGTGTCGCGGCGCATCGAAAAGTATTCTTCCATGGGCGAGTGGAAAGAGGCTTCCCCAACCAAAAAGAAATAACCCCCCTTGCTGCCCGACCGAGAACCCGCATTTACCTATCGCCACACCCTGCGCAGCCGGTACGGGGAGACCGACAAGATGGGCTTCGTCTACTATGGACGCTACCTGGAGTACTTCGAGGAGGCCCGCACCGAAATGATCCGTTCGTTGGGCATGCCCTACAGCCAGCTGGAAGAGGAGGGTTTTATGCTTCCTGTGGTGCATGCCTCCATCGACTATAAGGCGCCTGTATTCTACGACGAATTGATCCACGTGCACGTGTATCTCTTCGAGCTGCCTTCCGTAAAATTGGAAACCTGGTACCGGATTTATACCGATCGGACTGATGCAGCCCACGCTGCGGGTAAGGTGACGCTCTGTTTTATGAAGGCCGACAGCCGCAGGCCTTGCCGAGCCCCTGACTCGTTTTTGAAGGGTCTGGAACCGCATTTTGACGAAGCAACCTGAGTGACGCACGTCGTATCTGAGCCAAGCCCGACACCAAGCAATCAACTTATGCCCATTGGCCGACACCATTACGGACTCTATACCTATGTGGCGGGTGCCGTGACTTTCGTGGCTGTCGCAGCCCTGGGAGGAGGACTTTGGGGACAGCAGACCCACTGGATGCTGCAGTGGCAGCACACCATGTTTGAACTGCTTTGCCACCAGATACCCGACCGCTCCTTCTGGCTGGGCGGGCAACCCATGGCCGTCTGCAGCCGCTGCATGGGCGTGTACGGCGGCATGCTGGCGGGCGTGCTGATCGTCCCCATGGCCGGAAGCGTGTTTCCCACGGTGCGGCGCCGGTTGCGATTTGACTTCCTCAAATGGGCCGTCGCCGGGACCGCAGCGCTCAATGGGGCGGACATACTTGGAAATATGCTCTCTTTTTGGCAAAATACCCTGCACTCGCGCCTGGCCCTCGGGCTCCTGGTAGGCGTAGCAGTCTCGGCCCTGATTATATCGGCAATGACAACCCATAACGAAAAAAAGGAAATCCTGCACTATGGAACAGCATAACGAATCGGAAATTCCCTCATACTGGCCATCGGTTGGGGTGGCAGGCCTCCTCTTCGGGGTCATTTTCTTCATCGTGGCCACAGGCGGCGCCTACATGACCATCGGCAGCGAACCTGTCGGGTCCTTTTTCTCCACCCAGACGGTGGGATACTGTCTGGCCTGCCTGCTCGGCGCCTTCGCTGGCATGACCGCCATCTGGCACTACAATCGGGAGACGGGTATGAAACTCACCCTGGGCAAAGGCGCGCTCATTGGATTCTATTCCGGGGCGCTTATTGGAGTGATCGGCACTCTGCTGAGTCAGATCTGGTATATAATCGATCCCGCCTTCACCGAGGAGCTGATGAACTGGACCATTGCAAATTTTGAGGCTATGGACCAGATGCCTGATGAACAGCGTCAGGCCATGATTGACAGCACCTATTCCCAGTTTCAGAACATGCACTCCCTCTGGAATATCGTGCAGGGACTTCTCATGTACTCCATTGGGATGGGAATCCTTAATTCGCTGAGTGGACTGTTGGGCGTAATGTTCTTCGCTCGCAAGAAAGAGGACATCTGAATGACCCCCACCTCTGATCCCCTTTACGGCGTCTACCGACCCTGGGTGGAGCGCAACGGCTTCGCCCACTGGGCCATGGCGCTTATCTGGCTGATTCTCGCCTTCGTTCTATTCCAGGTCATCGCCTCCATCGTGGCCGTCGCGCTTATTTTCGCGCGCACCGGGCTGGAGCTGAACATGGACGACACCATGGAGATGATGATGGCCAACCTGGACCTGCTTTTCGTGGGTAACACCCTCGGGCAGGTCTTCTTCCTGGGACTGCTGACGTGGTTTGTGAGTCGTTTTCACACCTCTTCATTTGAGCGTCCTTCTTTCTTCCGATTCCGTTGGCGGTCGAACACTCTCCAGATCACGGCCCTGACCGTCGTGCTGGTACTGGTTATGCAGCCGGCCGTCTGGTTTCTCTCCTGGCTGAACGCAATGATACCGGCGCCTGAATTCTTTGAGTCCATGCAGGCCTCCCAGATGGAAATGATCGAGATGTTTCTGAAGGGGGACCATATCATCTGGCTGACGCTTTTTCACGTGGCGCTGGTGCCGGCCGTTTGCGAGGAGGTGCTTTTCCGCGGGTATGTCCTGCGCGCCTTCCAGAAGAGCTGGGGCGCCTGGACGGCCATCATCGTCTCCGGAATTCTTTTCGGCATGTACCACATGCAACTCACCAACCTGCTGCCACTGGCGGCCATCGGCATACTTCTGGCCTTCCTCACCTGGATTTCCGGGAGTATCGTACCGGCCATGGTGGCCCACTTTGTCAACAACGGGAGCAGTGTCCTTCTGGGCTCCTATTTTCCGGAATCGGCCCTGGCCGAGATCACCCCGGAGACCATGCCGCCCCTCTGGGCAGTGGTCCTGAGTCTAGTAATCTCGGGCTATATTCTGCACTATCTGGCCAGTAAGGGGGTGCCGGAAGAAGAACGGACCGCAGGGACGTCGGATGCCGACCCAGACACGTTCGGTAACAAAGACCAGTCCGGCACGACCGGGGAGGACCGCTATGTTTGAAGGACCCGATCCCGAAGAGATTGAAGACTGGGTCTGCGTGCTGGAGGGCAGTACGGAGCACGAGGTGGCCATGGCGCAAAATTTCCTGGCCAACATGGAGATCCCCTCCAACATCCTGTCGAAGCGCGACTCCGCCTACAGCTTGAACGTGGGCGAGATGGCCCTTGTCTACCTCTACGTGCCCAAGGAGTACGCCGCTGAGGCCAGGGAGGCCCTGGACGAACTGAACGATATGGACCTGCCGCCCGGCGGGGAAGAGGAGTAGATCTTGTCCGAACTCGCCACACGCATAGCGACGGCCCTCCCGGCAGCGGCGCTGCTGCTGTTTGCCGTCTGGATGGGCGGCTGGATTTTGTTCGGGGCGGCCGCGCTGCTCGCCCTCCTGGGCGTCCGTGAACTCCACCGGATCTGCAGCATGGCCGGATGGCAGGGCGATCCCGTCCTGGCGGCGCTGTTGGCCCTCTGGCTGCTGTCCGCGCCCATCAATCCCCACATGATGGCGACCGGCTTCGCGCTGATGCTGCTGCTGGTCATCCGCGACCTGATGCGGGGCAGACCCGCCGACCTCGACCGACTGGTCGCCACCCCCTTTGTGGCTTTCTATCCCTCGGCCGGACTGCTGGCGTTGCTGCTCATCCGTGATACCGCTGCCGGCGACACCGGCTTCGCCCTGGTCGTGACACTTCTGCTGATGGTATGGGGCAACGATGTATTTGCTTATTTCGGAGGCAAAGCCTTCGGCCGCCGGCCCATGGCGCCCCGCATCAGTCCCAGGAAGACCTGGGAGGGATTCGGATCGGGTCTGCTGGGAGCGGTGACGGGCGTGATGCTGTCTTGGTGGCTGCTGCCCGGCCTGGACGCGCTCTCCTGGCAATTCCTGTTACCGGCCGCCGTGCTGGTGAGCCTCTTCGGACCTGCGGGCGATCTAACGGTGAGCCGCCTGAAGAGGGCGGCCGGCGTGAAGGACTCCTCCGGCCTGCTCCCGGGTCACGGTGGGGTGCTCGACCGCCTCGACGCACTGCTGCTGGCCGCCCCGGTCTTCTGGCTTTACCTCCACCTGGCCCTGGAGGCAGGTTATGCCGCGATTTGAACGCAGGCTGGCCGTACGCAGGCTCCCCCTCCGGCACACCTTCCGCATTTCCCGCAGCTCCCGTGAGGCAGTGCACAACGTCTTCATGGCCCTGTCGGATGGACAGGTGACCGGCTACGGGGAGGCCGCTCCCAGCGCCCGATACGGCGAGGATCCCGGGGCGGTCCTGGATTGGATGGACGCTTTGCCCCTGGAGGCACTCGGGGAGGCTGGAAGTCCCGGCGAGCTGCGCGAGATCCTCGACCGCCACAACAGCGGCCGCCCGGTCTACGCCGCACGCGTGATGGCCGAGATGGCCTGGCTGGACTGGCATGCGCGCAGCGAGGGGAGGTCGCTTGGGCGCACCTGGTCGCCGGATCACGCCCGCACCCCGCCCACCTCCTATACCATCGGAATGGGGAGTCCGGAGGAGATTCGCAGAAAGGTGAGGGAGGCGGAAAATGCCGGGGCGCCCCTGCTCAAGGTGAAACTGGGGGACGCACACGACGAGGAGACCATCCGAACGGTCCGGTCGCTCACCGACAGGCCCCTGCGGGTGGACGCCAACGAGGGGTGGGGCGACCTGGATCTTGCGCACCGGCGCATCGCCTTTCTGGAGGGGCAGGGGGTGGAGATGGTTGAGCAGCCCATGCCGGCCGGTATGGAAGAGGCCATGCGCGAGCTGAAGGCGTGGTCACCGATTCCCCTCTGCGCCGACGAGAGCTTCCGGGGAAGCGAATCCCTGGAGGAGCTGGCCGGGTCCTTCGACGTGGTCAACATCAAGCTGATGAAAATCGGAAGCCTGCTGGCGGCCCGCCAATCACTCCACCGCGCGCACGATCTGGGCTTGAAGGTGATGATAGGGTGCATGGTGGAGAGCTCGCTGGCCATAGCGGCGGGCGCGGCAGTGGCGCTGGAGGCGGACTACGCCGACCTGGACGGTTTCCTGCTGGTGGAGGGAGACCCCTTTGAAGGTCTTCACCTGAATGAGGATTACCGCATTGGCGTTGGGGAGGAGGCCGGCCTGGGCGTCAGTCCTTCCAGGGAGGCTGAAGTCTGGCGTTGAGCCAGAGCCCTGTTCCGGCCAGCACCAGGAGCACGGCATTGCGTATAAGGGTGAATTCAATGCCGGAGGCAAAGCCGAAGGCGCCGAAACAGCCGCAGTTTTCAACGCTCATGCCTTGCAGGTAGAAATAGCCGAGCACGCCGATAAAGAAGAGAAAGAGGACGATGGAGCCCGTCAACGCGGTGCGCAGCAGCCTGTTGAAAATAAGCAGCAGGCCCAGGAGCAGTTCCGCGACCGAGATGGCCAGGACGATGGGCCAGGTATACTCTATGAGCCAGTAGAATTCCGTGGCCATCAGTTCCACCAGGTAGCGCGCGTCGCTGCTGTTGATGAGCTTCCCGATGCCCGAGAAGATGAAAAGCACGCCGAGGAAGGCGCGGATGGCGATGAGGGACCAGTGCTTGACGGGGAATCGGTGCTTCATGGACTCGGGATTAGACGAATTTCCTTTCGGCCGTGGAATGGTTATATACGGAGTAATGTAATGCTTTGCAGATTGGATCAAAACGAATGATATGAAGATAGTTATAAGCGGCGGGACTGGTTTTATCGGTACCCGCCTGACCGACCAGCTGCTCAAGGAGGGACACCTGGTGACCATCGTCACCCGAACGCCCGCCACCTACGAGAAGGAAATGGCGCGCAACCAGCAGTTTGTCTCGTGGGAGCCCCAGGAGCTGCACGCCGCCGTGGACGGCTCGGATGTGGTGATCAATCTCGCGGGGGAGTCCATTTTCGGGCAGCGCTGGACCGAGGAGATCAAGGAGCGCATCCGCAGCAGCCGGCTGGAGACCACCTCCTCGCTGGTGGAGGCTATCGCCGCCGCCGGGGAACCCCCCTCGCTTATGGTATCGGTGTCGGGGGTGGATTACTACGCCGACGGGGGCGAAAAGGTGTTAGACGAATCGGCTCCCCCAGGCGACTCCTTTCTCTCGCAGGTCACGCAGGAGTGGGAGGCGGAGGCCCGCAAGGTGACCGCCACGGGTACCCGGCTGGCCATCCCGCGCCTGGGTATAGTCCTTGAAAAAGGGGGCGGGGCCCTGCAGCAGATGCTTCCGCCCTTCCGCTATTTTGTGGGGGGACCCGTCGGAAGCGGCCATCAGTATTTTCCCTGGATCCACATGCACGACCTGTGCAGGGGACTGCTCTATCCGGCTACCGACCCCGATTTTGAAGGACCCTACAACCTGAGTTCACCCGAGCCGGTGACCATGAGGGAGTTTGCGTCGGTGCTGGGTGAGGTCATACGGCGCCCCTCCCTGTTCCGCGTGCCGGAGTTCGCGCTGCGCCTGGCGCTGGGCGAGGCCGCCGAGCCCATTCTTGGGAGCCACCGCGTGAAGCCCCAAAAGCTGCAGCAGGCGGGCTTCCGTTTTCACTATGAATCTCTCCGCGAAGCGCTGGCCGACATCCTCTGACTCCCCGACTCCGGACTTTCCGACTTATTAGACTTTTCGACTTTCCAGACTTTAAGACTTTCCGACTTTAAGACTTTCCGACTTTACGGCGACATCAGTCGCCGTAAAGCGTCCAACAACGCAGCCCTTCACGCGTCCGGGCGATGAGCTCCACATAGCCGTCCCCGTTCAGGTCCTCAAGCACGGGGAATTCCATGCCCGCAGTCGGAAGACTTATGCGTTCCCCGGTCACCGTATCCCAGGCGTAGAGCCTGCCGAAATTGGCCAGGGCCACGATATCGGGCCGGCCGTCGCCGTTGACGTCCGCCAGGGTGGGCGAGGTGTCCTGTGAGATGGGCTGGCCCATACTTCCGGTGAAGAGAAGTTCGCCTCCGAGTCCCAGCAGGAAGACCGATCCATTGGAGCTGGAGGTCAGGATCACCGGGCGGGTAACAGGATCCTCTTCAGGGTTGGGTCGAACGGTAAGGGTGTGTACCGCCGGGGTGCCGCTGAGGCTGCTGTTGGAAACGTAAACGGCCTGCGGGGTCTGACCGGAGACTCCGAAATCGTTATACACGTCCAGGGAGTCTTGGAAAAAGGGACCTGGTCCCATGGCGTAGAGATAACCGTCGGCGCCTCCGCCCAGGATATGATTTTCGTGGAGCACGGGGGAAGATGTCAGGGAGGCGTTGATGAATTTGGGATAACCCTCGCGCGGGCTGCCGTCGGCATTCCAGGCGTGTACGGTGTTCTCGGAGAAAGCCGCTACAGTCTGCTCCCCGTCGATTTCCGCCACAAGAGGCGTTCGGGTCATGCTGGTGTTGGTGGAAACCGGCCAGCCCTGGATGTTGTTGCCCCGGCCGTCCAGGGCGTGCAGACGGCGGTCGGCCGTACCCACAATGGCCTCCGGCTGTCCGTCGCGGTTCACGTCGCCCACCATCAGCGGGGTGGTGACCTGTTCGTCAAGCTGCATGGGAAACTGCGGAAGGGGGCTTCCGGTATCGTTCCAGCCGTAGATTTTGTTGCCGGCTGCCAACAGAATTACGTTCTGCCCGGTACCGTACCAGTCGTAGACCACCGGCGCCCCTACGGGCGTGTCCGAGCCGGTGTTGACGCGAAGCACCTCCGTACCGTCGGATGCGGCCAGTGCCATGACACTTCCGCTCCGCGTCGCGACGATCACCTCGCTGCGGGGACTCCCCCCTAAGTCGGCCAGCACAGGGCGCCCGCTCAGGTCCGGTCCGATGTCGGGTTTAATCCAGTTTTCCTCGTAGGGTGAGGTGCGTTGCTGCGTACGGAAGGTTTCCACCTTCAGGTCCAGCTTGTTGCCGTCGTCCGCGCGCCGGGCGCTCAGGGCAAGCAGATCGAACTGGTCAGTAAGGACGTCTATATAGGTATCGGGGGCGAGGTAGGAGGAGATGAAGGACGAAAAGTCGGGACCCGTCACCACCAGGCCGCTCACCTCGTCGGGGAGACCTTCCCGTATGGAGGTATAGTTGGCGTCGTAGTACATCACGCGCCTCCGGTCGCGGTCGGAGGCCACCACTTCGGTAAGTCCCCTGCGCTTGGAAATTACGGCCGCCTCCCCAGTGATGTTCAGGTAGTATTCGTCGTAGGAGCCGAGTCCGGAACCGATCAGACCGGAGAGTAGGCGCCCGGAGGCCAGCCATACTCCGTCCCGCAGTTCGATGACTCCCTTGTCGCGCAGTCTCTGCAGCTGCTGTCGGAACTGGCCGGGATTGGCGAGACGCCTAAGAAAGAGATGTTCGCCCACCGATTCATAGCCCGACTCGGCATACATGACCATGGCGAATTCCGGCGACATGCTCTGGGCCAGCAGGGGATAGAGGCCGGGATCGGTCACCAGGGCGGAATCCAGCGGTGTGGGGTCAGAGAGCGTGTCGGGAGGCGAGGAGGGCGGCTCCAGGCGGAAAATACCGAAGGCGGCCGCGTCGGAGGAGATGTAGCGGTCCAGCAGCAGAGGGCGGTTCTCTGTGGACAGGGCGGAGACCAGCTCGCTGCGGCCGCCTCCCCCGGTCAGGTCCATGGAAGCCGAAAAGCGAAGCATCAGGTTGTCGCCCGCCGCGGCGGTATCCATGCGCATGACCATGGGGGCCGAACCTCGGAAACTGCCCAGCAGGGAGGGGCGGTACATAATGCGG
Source organism: Balneolaceae bacterium (assembly GCA_034521445.1). Taxonomy (NCBI): domain Bacteria; kingdom Pseudomonadati; phylum Balneolota; class Balneolia; order Balneolales; family Balneolaceae; species Balneolaceae bacterium. The sequence continues at coordinate 183,473 of JAXHMM010000003.1, forward strand.
GCCACTTGCTCCGCCCAGCGTCCCAGGCTGGGCGTATTAAGCACAAAGGAGCCCGGGGGAGCGGAGAGCGCGCGCAGGTCCAGCGCATCCTGCTCGCCGCGGTAGGTGCGCAGCATGTTTTCCAGCGCCAGGCTCGACTCCGATAGCAGCAGGGAGCCGCGGTGGATGGCCGCGAAAATCACCCGCTCGCTGACGTGCAGGCGGTGGATGCGCACCCCGTGGAAGGTATATTCGTTCTGGGTGAAATCACGGTAGAAATGTTCGCGGAAGGCGTCGGGGAGTCCCCCGGGCGCCTCGGCCACCCAGACCGGCTGCAGGGCGTTGCCGGTGCCGGGATAGAGCAGCACGGCGCGCAGCGCGGGGTCGCTTCCGGACAGGCGGGCGACTTCGCCCACCAGGTTGATGGCGGATCCGGTCACGTCGTCCAGGAAGGGGATGTAGGGCGCCTCCAGGGCCGACTGCAGGGTGGCGTCCTGTGCAGGCATGAGCACAAAAGGCGTCTTGGCCGGCACGGCCTGGTCCCACTCCCTCCCGCCGGAGCAGGAAGCAAGCAGGAAACTCATCAGCAGCAATGCAGCGAAACGTGCCGGTTGTAAGGGGCGGACCATGGGTGCGTTTAGAATTTCCTCGTAATAATGTTAATTACAAGCTGTTTATTTTATAGCTTATGAGACGACATTCAAAGAGCCTTCCGGAAGCCGGCCGCCGGCGGGGCTTAAAGTAATGAATTTCGAGTAAATGAATTTCCTCAACCCGCTCTTTCTGCTGGGACTCCTGGCGGTGGCTGTGCCCGTGGTGATACACCTGATCAATATCCACCGCCCGCGGACCGTAGCATTCTCCACGCTTGCCTTTTTTCGTGAGCTCCAAAAGAGCACCTTGCGGCGCATCCGCATTAAGAGGTACCTGCTGATGGCGTTGCGGGCGGCCGCCGTGCTGCTGCTGGCCCTGGCTCTTGCCCGCCCCTTTCTACCTCCTACGCTCAGCAGCACTTCAGGTTCCGGCGAGGCGCGCATACGGGTGCTGCTGGTGGACAACAGTCCCAGCATGAGCCGCGTGGGTCCTTCGGGTCCCCTGATCGATCGCGCCCGTGAGGTGGCCGGGATGATCCTCGACCGTGCCGGTGCCGGCGACCAGTTTATGGTGGCCACCACCAACGGGGAGGGACGTGCAGGCACCCTGGTGAACGCCTCCCGCGCCCGGGAACTCGTCAACGAAATCGAGCCGGTGCCCCGGGGCAACTACCTGCCGCAGGTGCTGGAAGGCATCGCGGCGAGCCTGGAAGAGTCCACAGCCACCGGGGTGGTTCTCTACCTGATCAGCGACGGTCAGGCCTCCCAGTTTGCCGGCAGCGGGGAGGTCGAACTGGGCGACCACGCCTCCGATCACATGGTGATACAACCCGTACTGCTGGACGAGGCCGACCAGCAGAACGTCTCCATCGCCTCGGTGGAGCTCGGGGGACAGATGGTCAACCAGGGCTCGCCCGTGGAGCTGCTGGTGGACGTGCGCAACGAGGGCGATCAACCCGTGACCAACCAGTACCTGTCGCTGGAATCGGGCGGGGAGATCCGCGGGGAGTACGAATTCGGCCTGCAGCCCGGGGAAGACCGCACCTTCAGCTTTGACTACATACCCGGGCAGACCGGCGACAACACCGGTCGGGTCATGCTGGAAGGTGATGAACTGGCCTACGACAACGTGCGCCATTTTGTGGTGCGCGTGCCCGAGTCGCGTTCGGTCACCGTACTACGCCGCGAGGGAGAGGGCGAAAGCTCCTTTCAGTCCTACCTGCGTCCCGCCCTGGAAGCGGCGCAGCTCACCGACATGCAGCTGGAGGTACAGCTTAACACCTTTGCGGAGGCCGAGCCCGCCGACTGGGAGACGTCGGGCGTGCTGGTGCTCGACGGACCGCAGCACGTGCCCGAATACTGGTTCGACGCGCTGCAGCGCTACGTACAGGAGGGCGGGGGACTTCTCTTCTTCCCTTCCGAGCAGGGCGACGTGACGAACTACAACGCCTTCTTTGAACTCTTCAACGGGGGAAGCTACGACGACGTGAGCGGAACCTATGCCTCCTTCGAGTCCGTGGCGCAGATGGCCGGCCTGGTACAGGGGCACCCGGTGCTGGACGACCTTTTTGAAACGGAGGAAGGGGAGGACATCCGCCTGGATATGCCGCAAATCTACTACCACTACCAATACGACGAGCCCTCCAACACCGGTTCCTACGTGCTCCTGGAGACGGAGGACGGCGACCCGCTCTTCACCGAGCAGCGTTTTGGGGAGGGCACCGTGCTCATCTCCGCCATAGGCTCCGACCCGGGATGGAGCAATTTCCCGGTCAGCCCTCTCTATGCCCCCTTTTACTACCGCAGCCTGCTCTACGCGGCCTCCGGAGAGCAGGGAGGCATCGTGCAGCACACCCTGGGCCGCCCCTTCGACCGGCAGACCGACCTCACGGGCAGCATGGCGACCCTTTCCCTCAACGACCGGGAGGCGCGTCCGCAGGTGAGCAACCGGCCCGAGGGCATGCGCCTTCAGTATGCGGGCCGCGAATGGGAACCCGGCATCCTCGAAATAGCCGCGGGGGAGCAGACTCACCGGGTGGCGGTAAATCTGGACATAATGGAATCACGTTTCGCTACGTTAGGAGAACAGCAGCTGCGGTCCTACTACGGAGAGCAGGCGGCTGTTTCCGGCGTCATATCAGCCGAGGAGCTCAGCGCCGATCAGCTTGACGCGCAGCTCCGGTCGGCCGGTTTTGGCCGCGAAATCTGGAACTGGTTTGTGTGGGCCGCACTTTTGCTGTTACTTACTGAATCTCTGGTCTCACGCCTCTACCGGGCGGAAACCCTCTCATGATCGACACCGAATTCAATATCACTCTCTGGGTCCTATTGGGCATTTTCACCGCGGGATCGGCGGTGCTGGCCGTCGACACCGGCGTGAAGGTGATCCGACTGCGCAACATCCGGATGAGCTGGAGGGCCGGCAAACTGAAGGGCTATCCCCTCTTTTCCACCCTCTTCCTGGGACTCACCCTCCTGCTGATGGGTGTGGCCCTCTACCGCGGGCAGAGCAACGAAATCCTTCTGGCCGGTTCCTATATGCTGCTCGGACTGAGCTGGTTTGTGACGAGTTACCTGGCCTCCAAACGATTCATCACCGACCACGGCATCGTCAAGAACATCAACGAGCTGGTGCAGACGGTGGCCTGGCACCAGGTGCGCGACATAGTGGAGAAGGAGCTGGACGGGGCCACCCGCTTTGTGTTCATCTACGTCAACGACGAAGATGCCACTCCCCCCGATCTTGTTCGTCTGGAACTGGATGTGCCCGCATCCCACCTGCCCTCATTCCGTAAGCTGATATCGCATAAACTTGGAAGGCGGATCAGTTGTTATAAGCATGAACTGTTTCGGATTGAACAGTTCGATTGATACCTTTCCTGACAAGCAAGACCCACAGAGGCGGACAAGCTATTGCTAGACGACGTACGTAATGCTGACTTACAACAGGAACGGGCCATACTGGTGGGCCTTTACGGGCCCGATACGGCCCGCATTCAGGCCGAGGAGTACCTGGACGAGCTTGAAAGGCTGACGCACACCGCGGGCGGCATCGTGGTGGACAAGATCCTTCAGAACAAGATCCATCCCGACCCCTCCACCTTCATCGGTGAGGGCAAGCTGCGCGAGTTGAAGGGCCAGGTGGGAGAGAGCCGCGTCACCACGCTCATCTTCGATGACGACCTGTCGCCCACCCAGATCCGCAACATTGAGAAGGAGACCCAGGCCAAGGTGCTGGACCGCAGTGGACTCATCCTGGATATCTTCGCCACACGGGCGCAGACCTCGGCCGCCAAGACGCAGGTGGAGCTGGCCCAGCTTCAGTACCTGCTGCCGCGCCTTACGCGCTTCTGGACCCACCTTTCGCGCCAGCAGGGTGGTATCGGCACGAGGGGACCCGGTGAAACCCAGATCGAGACCGACCGGCGCCTCATCGACAAGCGCATCTCCTCGCTGAAGGAGAAGCTGGAGAAACTGGACCAGCAGCGGCAGACCCAGCGCAAGGGGCGCTCCAACCTGATCCGCATCTCCCTGGTGGGCTACACCAACGCGGGGAAGTCCACCCTCATGAACGCCCTTACCGATACGAGGGTGCTGACCGAGGACCGGCTCTTCGCCACCCTTGACTCCACCGTTCGCCAGTACGAGGTAGGCAACTACGACGCGCTGCTCTCCGATACGGTGGGATTTATCAGGAAACTGCCCCATGACCTCATCGAAAGCTTTAAGTCCACCCTCGACGAGGTGCGGGAGTCGGACATCCTGTTGCACGTGGTGGATGCCGGCGCGCTGATGCTCGAGGAGCAGATCGAGGTGGTCAACGAGACCCTCGAGGAGCTGGGGGCCGGCGACAACAAGACGCTGCCGGTCTTCAACAAGATCGACCGCATCGAATCGCACCGCATCTCCGAACTCAAGTCGGCGTGGCCCGGGGCGGTATTCGTTTCCGCCCTACGGGGCATCGGCCTCAAGAAGCTGGAGGAGGCCATCCAGGAGCTTATCGAGCGCGATTTTGTGACCATGACGATGGATATTCCCGTTTCCAAGTACGAAGCGGTGGCTTTTCTGCACCGCGTTTCCAATATTCACGATGAAAAGTACGTCAATTCCAGCGTGCGCCTCACCTTCAGTCTCAGCGAGGAGAATTTGATGAAGCTGGAGCACATGCTGGAAAATATTGACAACTCCGAAACGGTTATATAAGTAGCGCAGCGGCGCAGGCCGCGTACCCAAGACCCAAACCATGCTCACACAACAGGCCCTCAATACCGAAATCGTTCCCCTCTGCCTGGAGGACAGCGTGCAGGCCGCCCTGCTCAAGATGGACGAGTGCGGGGCAAACACCCTGCCCGTAATCGATGACGGTGAACGCCTGGCAGGGCAGGTAACCCGCGCGGAGCTGGAGGAGTCGCCGGGCGAGCGGGTGGCGGACGTGGAGATGGAGGAGGCTGTCAAGGTCTACGGCACGCAGCACGTTTTTGAGGCCGCCCGCCTCATGCTGCAGTACGAGCTGCGCCTGCTGCCGGTCATCGACGGCGAATGGGGCTACCGCGGCGTAATTACCAAGCAGAAGGTGTTGGAGTCACTGGGCCGGATGCTCAACCTGGCCAAGCAGGGCTCGGTGATTACCGTGCAGCTTGACTTCATCGACTTCACCCTATCCGAAATGGTGCACCTTATAGAAACGGAGGGCGCCAAAATCCTCGGCATCACGGTAGAGACGCCGGCGGGGGACGACAACTCCTTTCACGTCTCCTTCAAACTGAACGTGGAGGATGTCTCGCGCGTAGCCTCCGCCCTGCGACGCCACGATTACAGGGTGGCCACCGAGGCCAGAAACGAGAGTTTCGGCATGGACATGGAAAGCCGTGCCGACGAGCTTCTGCGCTACCTTGACATGTAGTGCGGAACATCTGTTCAATGTTTGATATATTCTATTCTTAAGGAACCTTCCAACTCCAACCTAGCGCCCTATGCCGACGCACCGGCTGTGTACTCTCTTTTCCCTGACGCTGTTGCTGGCCCTGCTTTCCCTTCCTCTTTCCGCCCAGGATACCCGCCAGTCCGATCTTGAGACGTACAACCGGGGGGTGGACCTGTTCGAGCAGGGGCTCTACCGGCAGGCGGCCCGCCTGCTGGGCGATTTCGCCTCCGAACGCCCCGACCACCAGCTCGCCGCCTCGGCGCTTTTCTACCGGGCGCGCGCCTTGGCACAGGACGATTCGGCGCGGACGGCCGACTACTACGAGTCCTTCCTCGCCGACCATCCCCGGTCGGAGTTCAGCCGCCGCCTGCTTTTCGAGCTGGGTGACAAGGCGGCGCGCGACTCCAATTTTTCGCAGGCCATAGCCTACTACCGCCGATCCTTTGACCATGGGCTGACTGACGCCGAGTCGGCGCAGGCCCGCTACTGGATGGCCGAGGCGGCCGTGGGCTTGGGCGATTACGGGCAGGCGCGCTCCCACTACCTCACCCTGGCCGACAACCATCCCGATTCGGAATGGGCGCCCAAGGCCCTGTATTCGCGGGGACGCCTCTACCTCAGCGAGAACCGGTACGACTCCTCCACGGTGGCCTTCGAGCTGCTGCGCGAGCGCTTTCCCAACCATGAGATGACCCGGCGCATCGGTACGGCCCTCGGGGAGTCCTACTACCAGCAGGGCGAGTACGGGCAGGCCATCGAGGCCTTCGAGTCGGCCATGCCCTACCTGGAGGACGAGCTGCGCACCAAGGCGGTCTACCTTATCGCCGAGAGCCACAACTACCTGAACCAGCTGGACCAGGCCTCCAAATACTACCTTCAGTATATCAACCGTACGCGGGGCACCGACCGCGAGCGGCAGGCCCATTACGGGCTGGGCTGGGTTTACCACAAACAGCAGATCTACCACTGGTCGGCCGACGAGTTCGAACAGGCGGCTTCGGGCGACGATGAGCTGGCGCGCAAGGCCCTCTATTACAAGGCGGTGAACGAGAAGCTCGGTGGACGCTACGCCGACGCCATGAGCACCTTCCAGCAGTTCGGCGAGCGCTACAGCGAGGGACTCTGGGTGGAGGAGGCCTACTACGAATGGGCGATCACCGCCTTCGAGATGGGCGACTACCCGCAGGCCATCGAGGTGCTGCTGCCGCTGGTACGCAACGAGGAGAGTCTCGACTGGACCGGCAAGGTCTATACGCTGCTGGGCGAGTCCTATTTTGCCAACAAGGAGTACACCCGCGCGCTTCAGGCCTTCGAGGCGGCCGAACAAGTTACCGACATCGATCCTGAAATCAAGCGCCAAGCCCGTTTCCAGCGCGCCTGGGTGCAATACCGCAACCAGGCCTACGAGCAGGCCCAGGAGGGATTTCAGCAGGTCTACGCCGAGGCGCCCTCAGGCAGCGAGCTGGGACGCGAGGCTCTGTTCTGGAGCGCCGATTCCTACTACAACCGGCAGGACTACGGGCCGGCCAGCCGGCAGTACGCCCGTTTTATCAACGAGAATCCCGACCACGAACTTAACGGCGCGGCGCGCTACGCCCTGGGCTGGAGTTATTTCAAGATGGGACAGTACCAGCAGGCCATCGAGCCTCTGCGTACCTTCCTGAACGAGTACGAGCCCCCCTCCATCGCCCTCTATCCCTACGACACCGACACAAAACTTCGTATAGGGGATGCCCACTACGCGCTGGGACAGTACCAGGAGGCGATCTCCGCCTATGAAACCGCCATCGGCGCCGAGCCGGGAGGCGACTACGCCATGTTCCAGATCGGCAACAGCTACTACCGCAACGAACAGACCTACGAGGCGGTGACCACCTTCCGACGCTTCCTGCGCATCTATCCCTACAGCACCCTTCGCGAGCAGGCCCAGTACAACATCGCCTACATCTACCTGAATACCGGCAACTACACCCAGGCCGTGGAGGAGTTCCAGACCGTCATCAACAAATATCCCAACACCAGCTGGGCGGCGCGCTCGCAGTACAACATCGGCGACGCCCACTACAACGCGGGACAATACGACCGGGCCGTGCAGGCCTACCGAACCGTGATGGAGGAGTATCCGGAAAGCGAGTACATCATCGAGGCGGTCAACGGCATCCAGTATTCCCAGCTTTCGGCCGGGGAGTCCGACTCCAGCATGACCGTGCTCGAGGAGTTCCTGGCCGACAACCCGAGCAGCTCCACCGCCGACCGCCTGCGTTACCGCCAGGCGGAGACCCTGCTGCAGTCCGGCGACTACGAAGGAGCCGTGGCGGAGTTTCAGCAGTATATCCGCGTCACCAATAACCAGGAACTGCTGCCCGACGCCCATTTCAACCTGGCCAATGCCTACGAACAGACGGGCAATATGCAGCAGGCAGTGGCATCCTACCAGACGGTGGCGGAGGAATTCCCGCAGTCACAGCGGGCGGCGCCCTCGCTGGCGGCGCTGGGACGAATCCACCAGCAACGGGGCGACTACGCCCAGGCTTACAGCTTTTTCGAGAAACTGGCAGGGGAGGGCGGAAGTTACGTCCAGGAGGCGCACATCGGCATGGGTAACGCGCGCCTGGCCCAGGGACAGCTGGAGGCGGCGGCCGGCCACTTTGAGTCGGCTTCGGGCGACGCGGCGAGCGTGGGACTGGCTAAGGTGGAGCTGCAGCGACAGAACTTCGCCGCTGCCGAGGAGCTGGCGGCGCCCGTGGCCGAGTCCAACTCCACCGAAATCGGCGCCGAGGCGCAGTACCTTGTGGGACAGAGCCGCCAGCGCCGCGGACAGTATGAGCAGGCCCTGAGCGCCTACTCCAACGTGCGGGTGCTCTACGAGGCCTTCGACACCTGGGTGGCCCGCGCCATGCTCCGCAGCGCCGAGTGCTATATCCAGCAGGGCAATCCCGGGGAGGCGCGCAACACCCTCAACGCCCTTCTCGACCGCTTTCCCGGCACGCCGGAAGCGCGGGAGGCACAGCGCATGCTCGAATCCGATTGATCCCCCTTCCATGATCGAAGTCCTACGTCCGCCGTCCGCCTTGGCCGGCGAACTTCAGCTGCCGGCCGACAAATCCATCTCCCACCGCTCCATCCTGTTCGCCTCCCTCCACGAGGGGCGGTCGGAGATCCGCAATTTCTCTTCGGCGGCCGATCCCGCAAGTACGGTAGCCTGCATGCGCGCCCTGGGCGTGGAGATTGCGCGGGAGGGGGGACATGTGACGGTGGAGGGTGTGGGACGCGGAGGGCTGCGCGCACCCGGCGCGCCCCTGGACTGCGGCAACTCCGGCACGACCATGCGCCTGCTGGGCGGCATCGTGGCCGGGGCCGGACTGGAGGCCGAGCTCGACGGAGACCATTCCCTCCGGGGGCGTGACATGAAACGCATAGCAGACCCCCTGGCGCGCATGGGCCTTCATATGGAGGCCCGCGACGGGCAGTACGCCCCCCTGAAGGTGCGTCCACATGAGGGGGTGCGTCCCATGCGTTTCGAGCTGCCCATTCCGAGCGCCCAGCTCAAGTCGTGCGTGCTGCTGGCCGGCCTCTTCGGGGAGGGCGAAACGCAGGTGGTGGAGACGCTGCCCTCCCGCGACCACACCGAGCGCCTTCTTCGCCTGCCGGTGCGCTACGAAGGAGAGGGCGGAGGACCCGGTCCGGGCTGGGAGGGTCCGCGCCGCATCCTCGCCTCCAGCCTGGCGCAGCAGGTCCCGGAGCAGTCTTACCGCGTACCCGGCGATTTCTCGGCCGCCGCCTTCTGGCTGGCCGCGGGCGCCGTGCACCCGGAGGCGGAGATCCACATGCCGGGGGTAGGTCTCAATCCCACGCGAAGCGCCGCCCTGCAGGTGCTGGGGGATATGGGCGCGGACATTGAGGCTGCGAACAGCAGGGAGGAGGGGGCGGAGCCCGCAGGTGACCTGACCGTGCGATCCTCGCAGCTGCAGCCCATTGATATCGGACCCGACCTGGTGCCTAACCTCATCGACGAGATCCCCGTCCTCTGCGTGGCCATGTGCTTCGCCGACGGCGTCTCCACGGTGCGCGGGGCCCGGGAGCTGCGCCACAAGGAGAGCGACCGCCTGGAGGCGGTGGCGGAGCTGCTGCGCGCAGCCGGCGCACGTTTCGAGGAGCATGAGGATGGATTTACCATCTACGGCGACCCCGGCTTCCGTCCCCAGCCTGCGCGCTACCGCAGCTTCCACGACCACCGCATCGCCATGTCGGCTGCCGTGCTCGCCCTGCGTGCCTCCGGTCCCTCGGAGGTGTCCGGCGCGGAGTGCGCCGCCATCTCCTATCCCCGCTTCTGGGAAGACCTGGAGGGGCTGACGAATTGATGGTTGTCCGCCTTATCTGCCCGCAATTCTGACACCCGGCCTGTTTTCCCCTCACAATAATGCCAATACGTCATAAAAGCCTGCCGGTAGGGGTTTTGGCATTGTGATTGCTCATTACTGGAACGAAACCCGAACGAACCGGTACGATAATGAGCGAATACACCATAGATATAGAGAAGCAGCTCAACAAGCTCGGCAAGGATCTGCAGAACTTCGTGGAGCGTATCATCCCCCTGGAAGACAAGGGTCACGATTTTCGTCCCGCATGCGACATTATCGAGGACGAGGAGAACTACAAGATTGTGCTCGATCTGCCGGGACTGACCAAGAAAGAGATTAACATCGCACTCAAGGAGGCCGTGCTCACCGTAAAGGGCGAACGCTCCGGCGAGCTGGCCGACGGCGAGGAGTATCGACGTCAGGAACGATCGAGCGGCGTTTTCTCGCGTTCCTTCGCGCTGCCCGAAAACGTCAACGCCGCCGAAATCGACGCCAAGTTCAAAAGCGGCGTGCTGACGATCTCCATGCCGAAATCGGATGTTCTGAAGGATGCGCAGTCCATCCCCATCAAATAGGGCCGGGCGGCGCCAACGCATTCGCTTCAAGAAAATCAGCAAAGAGTAACAGCTAAAACAAAATAAGCACTACGTATTATGGGTAAGATTATAGGCATTGACTTAGGTACCACGAACTCCTGCGTTGCCGTCATGGAAGGCGGCGAGCCGGTGGTCATCCAGAATTCGGAGGGCGGACGTACCACTCCCTCCGTGGTAGCTTTCTCCAAGGACGGAGAACGCCTGGTGGGTGCCCCGGCCAAACGGCAGGCCATCACCAATCCCGACAAGACCATTTCCTCCATCAAGCGGTTCATGGGCCGCTTCTACGACGAGGTCAAGGACGAGACCAAGCAGGTCTCCTACAAGATCGTCAAGGGCGACGACAACACCGCCCGTGTACAGATCGAGGACCGGAAGTACGCTCCCCAGGAGATTTCGGCCATGGTGCTTCAGAAGATGAAGCAGACCGCCGAGGAGTACCTGGGCGAAAAGGTGACCGACGCCGTCATTACGGTGCCGGCCTACTTCAACGACGCCCAGCGCAAAGCCACGCAGGAGGCGGGCGAGATTGCGGGCTTCAACGTAAAACGCATTATCAACGAACCCACCGCCGCTTCGCTGGCCTACGGTCTCGACAAGAAGGACCAGGACCAGACCATCGTGGTATACGACCTGGGCGGCGGTACTTTCGACGTTTCCATACTGGAGCTGGGCGACGGGGTCTTCGAGGTGAAATCCACCAGCGGGGACACCCACCTGGGCGGTGATGACTTCGACTCCCGCCTCATCGATCACCTTGCCTCGGAGTTCAAGAAAGACGAGGGCATCGACCTGCGTGAGGACGCCATGGCGATGCAGCGCCTCAAGGACGCTTCCGAGAAGGCCAAGATCGAGCTCTCCAGCTCGCAGAAAACCAATGTAAACCTGCCCTTTATTACGGCTACCGATGCGGGACCCAAGCACCTGAACATCGACATTACCCGCTCGCAGTTTGAGAAGCTGATCGACGACCTGGTGCAGAAAACCGTCGACCCCTGCAAGAAGGCCATGAAGGACGCGGGTCTGGACACCGGCGACATCGACCAGGTGATCCTGGTGGGCGGCTCCACCCGCATCCCCAAAATCCAGGAGGTCGTGAAGGACTTCTTTGGCAAGGACCCCTCCAAGGGTGTGAATCCCGACGAGGTGGTGGCCGTTGGCGCAGCCATCCAGGGCGGCGTGATGAGCGGCGACGTGGACGACGTGGTGCTGCTGGACGTCACCCCTCTGACCCTGGGCATCGAGACCCTGGGCGGCGTGACCACCAAGCTGATCGAATCGAACACCACCATCCCTACCTCCAAGACGGAGACCTTCTCCACGGCGGCTGACAATCAGACCAGCGTGGAAATCCACGTGCTGCAGGGCGAGCGCGCCAAGGCGCAGGACAACCGCACGCTGGGACGCTTCCACCTGGACGGCATTCCTCCCGCCCGGCGCGGCGTGCCGCAGATCGAGGTGACCTTCGACATCGACGCCAACGGCGTGCTGAACGTCAGCGCGAAGGACCAGGGCACCGGCAAGGAGCAGAGCATCCGCATCGAATCCTCCAGCGGACTTTCCGAGGAGGAGATCGAGAAGATGAAACAGGCGGCCGAGGAGCACGCCGAAGAGGACGAGCGCATCCGCGAGCGCACCGAGAAGCTCAACGAGGCCGACAGCCTGGTCTTCTCCACCCGCAAGCAGCTGGACGAGCACGAGGACAAGATCTCCGACGAGAACAAAAACAGGATCGAGGAGGCTCTCGACAAGCTGGAGAAGCTGCATGAGGAAGAGAAGGTCGACCAGCTGGATGACGCCATGGAAGAGCTGAACAACGCCTGGTCCGAAGCCTCGCAGGAGATCTACCAGAGCGCCCAGGAGGCCCAGCAGGCCGCCCAGGGCGCTGCAGGGGCCGCGGGAGCGGCCGGAGCGGCAGCCGGCGGAGCCGGAAACGGCCAGCCGGGCGCCCAGGCGGATGAGTCTTCCGAAGAGGAGGACGTCGTGGACGCCGACTTCGAAGTTGTCGACGAGGAGGAGGGCGACGACGAGGAAGAGAAATAAGCATCGGCCTTCCGGCCGACACGAATTCCGGGGACGCAGCCTGTGGGTTGCGTCCCCTTTTTCTTAGTATATTTTGCTGCCATGAACATCCTGGGCATCGAATCTTCCTGCGACGACACCGCGGCGGCGGTCTACACCTCCGGCGGACTGCGCTCCAACGTCCTCGCCGGCCAGGCCGTACACGAGCAGTACGGCGGGGTGGTACCCGAGCTCGCCTCCCGCGCCCACCACCGCACCATCTCGGCCACCGTCCGCCAGGCCCTGGAGGAAGCGGGCATGGAACCGGGAGATCTCGACGCGGTGGCGGTGACAAAGGGACCCGGACTGATGGGCTCGCTGCTTGTGGGACTCTGTTTTGCCAAGGGCCTCTGCCTGGCGCGCGGGCTGCCCCTGGTGGGGGTGGACCACATGGACGCGCACATCTACGCCAACTTCATCGACGAGGTGCCGGACTACCCCTTCGTCTGCCTGACGGTGAGCGGGGGACATACCCACCTGGTGCACGTCACCGCCCCCTTTGAGCACCGCATGCTGGGCAAAACGCGCGACGACGCGGCCGGGGAGGCCTTCGACAAGATCGGCAAGATCCTGGGCCTGCCCTATCCCGCCGGACCTGTCATCGATGAAAAATCCGCCGGCGGCGATCCGGAATTCCATGACTTTCCGCAGGCCATGCTCCACGAGGGCTTCGAGTTCAGCTTTTCCGGGCTGAAGACCTCCGTGCTCTACTACCTGGAAGACAAGAGCGAATCATGGGTGCAGGAGCACATGGCCGACCTCTGCGCCAGCGTCACCCATGCCATCACGGAAGTGCTTACGGTCAAGCTGGAGAGGGCCGTGGAGGAGACCGGCGTGTCCACCGTGCTGCTGGCCGGGGGCGTCTCCGCCAACACCATGCTGCGGCAGAAGGTCCGCCGCATGGCCGAGAATCACGGCCTGAGCCTGCATATCCCGAAGATGGCCTACTGCACCGACAACGCGGCCATGATCGCCGTCACGGGCCATATGAAGGCTGAGCGGGGCGAGTACGACGACCTGGACCTGGAGCCCTACGCGAATTGAAGTTCTGCGCACACCATTGATGAATTATAGAACGGTTTTCTATAACTCATTATTTGATATATATTGAGTTATAGAAAACAAACCTATAACTCATGGCGTGGAATTGGCAACATAGCGATTGGCCGAAGTTCGACTACGAGCTGAATGCCTATGCAGACTACGAAAAGCAGTTTCTGCAACAAGACGGAATATTTGTCGGAAGTTTAAAGCATCTCGGCGAGGAAGAGCAGGAATTGCTCAGAATAGAACTTCTCAGCGATGAGGCCTATAAAACGTCCGAAATAGAGGGTGAACTGTTGCGTCGTGACTCCCTGCTATCATCCATCCGAAAGGAATTCGGGCTTCAGGCCGATTATCAGGACGTTTCTCCGGCTGAGCAGGGCGTGTCGGAAATGATGGTGAATCTCTATCGGAATTTTGAGGCTCCGCTCAGCCGTGAACTGCTCTGCAGGTGGCACAGCATGATTATGAAGGGTCGCAAGGACCTGGAAAAGGTGGGGGCTTACCGGATCCACACCGATCCCATGCAGATTGTATCCGGTTCCATGAATCGCCCGAAGGTCCATTTCGAGGCGCCTCCCTCCGCGAGGGTGAGCGAAGAAATGAAATGGTTCATCCATTGGTTCAACCGAACCCGCCCCGATGGGGAGCATTCCCTGCCGGCCCTGGTGCGTTCGGGCATCGCCCACCTCTATTTTGAAAGCATTCATCCCTTTGAGGACGGGAACGGCCGTATTGGGCGAGCGCTCTCCGAGATGGCCTTGGCCCAGCACGCGGGACGTCCGCCCCTCCTGGCCCTGTCCGCCACCATAGAGGAGAAGAGAACGGCCTATTACGGTGCCCTTCAGCAGGCTTCCGCACGCATGGAGATTTCGGCGTGGCTCTCCTATTTCTGCCGGCTGGTCCTGGATGCCCAGGATCGCACGCAAAGCACCATTGACTTTCTGGTTGAAAAGGGGAAATTCTATCGTTCCTACCTGGACCTGCTGAACGAGCGCCAGGCCAAAGTGGTGAACCGGATGTTCCGGGAGGGCATATCAGGTTTCGAGGGGGGACTCAGTGCGGACAACTATCTCTCCATCACGGGGACGTCCAGGGCAACGGCAACCCGGGATCTGCAGGACCTGGTGAAGATGGGCGCGTTCAGGCGAACCGGGGAAAGGAGATATACGCGTTATTACCTGAACATCGATCACCCTTCGGCTCAATCCTGAGTCCGGTCTGTCGGTAAACAGTACTTGCTGCTTGTTGCTCGGGATCAGGTGAGGTACTGCTGGTAGGCCTGCACGGCCAGCTCGTCCACCCTGTTGTTGCGCTCATCGTCGGCGTGTCCCTTCACCTTGGTCCATTTCACCTTGTGGTCGTCCATGGCCGCCAGCATCTCTTTCCAGAGTTCCTGGTTTTCTACAGGCTTCTTGTCGGACTTGCGCCAGCCGCGCTGCTGCCAGCTCTCGATCCATCCCTTGGTGAAGGCGTTCACGATAAGTGCGCTGTCGCTGCACACCTCCACGCGGCAGGGCTTGTTGAGCGTTTTGAGTCCCTCGATGATGGCCCGCATCTCCATGCGGTTGTTGGTGGTGTGGGGCTCTCCGCCTGAGATCTCCTTGACCTGGCCCCGCCACTCCAGGCGTGCGGCCCAGCCGCCCGGGCCTGGATTCCCGCTGCAGGCCCCGTCGGTGTAGAGAAGAACGGTGGGCTTGCGGGCGTCAGACATAGGAGGCAGTGATGGGTTGGAGCTGTTCCCTGTACGATTGGGCGGCGGCGGCGACGGATTCCTCCCAGTTCTCCTCCTTCCCGCCGGCAAAGAGGATGCTGCGGCTGGAGGAAACCAGCGGGATGCCGCGGTGGCCGGCGAGCACCTCCACCAGGTCGGATATGCTTCCGCCCTGGCTGCCCACGCCGGGCAGCAGGAGGGGGGCTGTGGGATGGGCGGAGAGCAGGGCACGCAGGTCGCGCGGACGGGTGGCCCCCAGCACCATGCCCAGGGCCGTGCCGCCGGCGTCTTGGCGGCGGGCCAGTTCGCCCGCGATGTAGGCGGCCATGGTCTCCTCCCCTGCGAAGGGCCGGGCGAAAAAATCGTCCGCGCCCGGATTGGAGGTGAGGGTGAGGACGTAGAGCGCTTTTTCGGGATAGCCGGCGAAGGGTTCCAGCGTCTCAAAACCCAGCAGGGGACTCACCGTGAGGGCGTCCACCGCAAACTGCTCGAACCAGGCTTTGGCGTAGTGGGCGGCGGTGGAGCCGATGTCCCCGCGCTTGGCGTCGGCGATGACGATCTTGCCGGGAGGGATGGCCTCGATCACCTCCCCCAGGATATCCAGTCCCCTGCGTCCCATCGATTCAAAAAAGGCCAGATTGGGCTTGAAGGCGGCGCAGTGGGGGGCGGTCAGTTCGATCACCCGCTTCAGGAAGAAACCGGCGCGTTCGGCCGGGCTGTCCGTGGTGCTATGGAGGGAAGGGGGGAGGAGTTCCGGGTGAGGATCGAGTCCCACGCAGAGGCAGGATTCTGCCTCGGTGACGGCGCACCTCAGTTTTTCGCTATAGGACATTCGCTGGATTTTGAATTCCAGCGGAAGTTACAAAGAGCGAGGGGAAATTCAGAATGGAAGGCCGCCTGTTCAGCCGCACTTGCAGTCGGGTCCGCAGTTCTCCTTCTCTTGCGTGCCGGTCACCTTCTCGTAGAGTTTTTTGCCGCCGAAGGTCCAGGCCATGAAGCCAACTGCGGCAACCAGGAGCGTGATGGAGAGTACGGTCTGCATGGCGTCGGGGTTTGGGTTGGAATTAGCCGTAGCCGAGTGCGGTACCCACCTGAAAGGTAAGTAACGAGCAGAGATAGGCAAAGGCCGTCATATAGACGAACATCACGATGGGCCATTTCCAGGTATTGGTCTCCCGCTTGACGATGGCCAGGGTGCTCATGCACTGCATGGCCAGTGCAAAAAAGATCATCAGCGAGAGGGCCGTAAGCGTCGTAAATACAGGCTCGCCCGTCTCGGGGTCCACGTCGTTGATCAGTTTCTGCTGGAGGGTGACCACCTCGCCGTCGCCCTCCACGCTGTAGATGGTGTTGAGCGTACCCACCACCACCTCGCGTGCGGCGAAGGAGGTAATCAGGCCGATGCCGATCTTCCAGTCGAAGCCCAGGGGGGCGATGACCGGCTCCATGGCCTGTCCTAGCATGCCGGCATAGGAGTTCTTGAGCTTGTAGGATTCCGGCGAAGTCTGCGCGTTGAAGGAGGTCTCCGTGGTGGTCTGGGCCTGCTGCACGTCCTGCGGCACCTCCACTTCGGGAAAGGAGGCCAGGAACCAGAGTACGATGGAGATGGCGATGATGATTTTGCCCGCCTGGGTAACGAACACCCAGCCTCGCTCGAACATGTTTTTAAAGACGTCGCTCCACTTGGGCATCTTGTAGCTGGGCAGCTCCATCATGAAGGGCGTCTGCTCGCCAGTGGGAAAGAACTGCTTGATCAGCACGGCGGCCAGTACGGCCATCACGATACCGAAAAAATAGAGTCCGAAGAAGGTGAGTCCCTGCAGCCCGAAAAAGCCCAGGAGGGTCTGGTCGGGTATGAAGGCGGCGATCATCAGCGCGTAGACCGGCAGGCGTGCTGAACATGCCATCCAGGGGAGCACCATGATGGTGATGAAGCGGTCGCGCCAGTTGTCGATGGTGCGCGTGGCCATGATGCCGGGGATCGCGCAGGCAAAGCCGGAGATCAGCGGCACCACGGAGCGTCCGTGAAGTCCAATTTTGGTCATCACCCCGTCCATCACAAAGGCGGCGCGGGCCATGTAGCCCGTGCCCTCCAGAATGGAGATGAAGAGAAAGAGGAACATGATCTGCGGCAGGAAGATCACCACGCCCCCGAGTCCTGCAACCACGCCCTCCACCAGCAGGTCGTTCAGCATGCCGGGCGGCAGGGTGGTCGAAAGCCAGTTGCCGGCCTGCACGAAGATCAGATCGATCATGTTCATGAAGGGCTCGGCCCAGCTGAAGATGGCCTGGAACATCACCATCAGGATGCCCACGAAGATCACGGGTCCGGCCACCTTGTGGGTCACCACCGCGTCGATCTTGTCGGTGAGGGTGTCCTCCCCGGCCGACTCATCCTCCTGTCCATCGGTGCACTGTTCAATAAAGTTGTAACGCGCCAGTACCTCGTCGGCCGAAGGATTGCCGCCATTGTTTTCTATAAGCTTCCGCGCTTCGGCCACAATTTCGTCCGCTTTCCCGCGGTCGGGATGGTTCTTGAATGCGTCGGAGAGCTGGTTGTCGCTGATCAGACGCAGGGCCTCGATGGGGTGGGACTGGGGAGGCAGGTCGGTGTAGGACTCCAGCCACTTTTCGGTGATCATCTCGATGGCGCTGTTCATGGCGTCGTCAGACTGCCAGCGAAGGGGTTCGGGGCGGGAGAGGTCGTGGCCGGCCACCGCCTGCCTTAGCTTTTCAATATCTTTTCTGCGCTTGCCCACCACAGGTACCACCGGCACGCCCAGGGTCTCGCTGATGCGCTCCGGGTCGACGCCCAGGCCGCGGTCCTCCGCGATGTCCATCATATTGAGCACCACGATCATCGGAATGCCCAGGTCCATCACCTGGGTGGCCAGGTAGAGGTTGCGGTCAAGGTTGCTGGCGTCCAGGATCACCATGGCCAGGTCGGGAGAGCGCTCGTGCTCAAACTCCCCGATGAGGGTCTGGTAGGTGATCTTCTCGTCCACCTTCTTGTGGTTGAGGCTGTAGGTCCCCGGAAGGTCGATCACCCGGTGCTCGGTGCCGTCAATGGTCATGCGCCCCACCTTGCGCTCCACGGTCACGCCCGGGTAGTTGCTGATCTTCTGCTTCATGCCGGTGAGTCCGTTGAATATGGTGGACTTCCCGGTGTTGGGATTGCCGATGAGCGCGATGTCAAGGGACTGCTGCAAGAAGGGCCTCTCTTATTCTACGGTGATGCATTTGGCTTCGGACTCCCGGAGCGAAAGCAGGTAGCCGCGCACCTTGATTTCAATGGGGAAGCCCATGGGCGCGGTGCGGACCACCTCGATCTTTCTGCCGGGGGTGAGCCCCATCTCCATGAGCCGTACGGCTTCGGGTCCTGAAATGTCCTTGATGCGGGAAGTACCCGGATCGGTACGCTCGGAAAGGAGAGAGCTCATCTTACTTCTTGGGGCTTACCAGGATGCTGCGGGCCAGATCGCTGTTGATGGCAAGGCGGGTGTCACCGACCTGGATGATTACACGGGACTGGTTGGAGATGATTTTGCCTTCCACACCTTCCACGCAGCCCATTTCACGAAGACGGCAGGCCTGCTGGCAATCGCAGCTCAGGCAACAGATGTCAATCTTCTCGCCCGCCTTGGTGGTGTTGAGTGGAAACATGATGCCTGACCGAATGCCTTCTATTTATAATTGATCTAAACAAATATAATAAGAATGCGGCAAAGATGGAAAGCCTATTTGGGTGGGAAGGCACCTTTGCCGCAACCCATAAAAAACGGCCCCGATCGAGCTTTTCGAAGGGGGCCGTATGATTAGATTCCGGGTAGGTTCAGTTGCTTGCGGTCTGGACAGGCTTGTCTGCCTGCGGCAGTCCCTCGGGGATGACGCTCACGTCCACCGGCGGGATGCTTGCGCCGTAGGTGTTGTTGATCACCTCGATGGTTTCGTTGACCACGGCCGCGTGTCCCCGGTTGGAGGGGTGAACCCCATCAAAGCTGAAGAGCTCGCCGGGTACGGGACGCAGGGTGAGCCCGTCGGAGGAGTAGCCCCCGGTTCCGCCGCTGGTCTGGAAGTTCTCGGAGATCTGGGCGAAGGTGGCGTTGATGTCCACCAGCGCGAAGCTGTTGGCGGAGGCCACGCCCTGGATGGCGGCGTTATACTGCTGTACGGCGCCTGCGGCCTGCTCCAGTTCGGAGCTTCCCAGGGGACCGCCCGCTGGTCCGTCAAGCACCAGATGGTCGGGGATGGCGTTGCCCGGAGTGATGGGTGGCGCCACCTGGCCGGCCTGCACCTGTGCCACGTAGGTCTGGGCGAGCAGGATCGGGAAATCGTACTGCAGCATCAGTCGGGGACCGATGTCGGTTTCGATGTATATGTCGTACCAGTTGCCCGACTCCTGGTCGAACAGTTCATATCTCGCAGGCTGTGGACCCTCATTGTCGGGATCGTTCAGTCGGATGAGCCCCTGCTGCTGCAGCTGAAGCCGCAGGTAGAAGACGAAGGGGATGGTGGTCACGTCGGGGATATTGTAGACCACCACGTCGGCCCCGGTGGAGGCGAGTGCCTGCCCGGAGGCCTGGTAGAGCTGGCTGAATTGGTTCGGCGGGGTGATGGCGCGTCCCTCGCCGCCGTCCAGCACGTATCCAAGCACGTCGTTGTTACCCATCCAGAAGGTCACAAAGGTGGGCTCCTGCTTGGCCAGCTGGTTAAAGACGTTCGGGGCGTCCTTCTGAAGCTCCGAACCCTCCAGCACGATGCTGTAGAAGGGGTTGAAGGCGGGGTGGTTGGGGTTGGTGGCCCGTTCCTTCAACTGTCCCTGGTTGCCGGGATTGGTGAAATCCACAAGCACCGCGCCGGGCACGCCCAGGTTGCTGAATGGCTTCTGTTCCTGGGTGTAGGGCTGGCCCTGCTGCTGGTTGCGCTGCACTGCCAGGGGATCGAGGCTGGTCAGCTCGATGCGCTCGCCGATGCCGGGATCACTGATCAGCGGCTGGGAGAAGGACTCCGAGCGACGCACCTGACGCGCCAGCATATGGGCGTAGGTGTATTGCTGGGCCGATTCGTACAATGCGTTGTTTTGAATGCCCGCGGTGATGCTGTTGCCCACGGCAACGTAGCTGCTGAAGTCGGCATTGCCCGTGGGTACGGGCTCCAGGTTCAGGTCGTTGTAATCCTCGCACCCGGCGGCCAGCATGAGAAGCAGCGCCGTGAGCAGGGTGGTTGTTCTGGCTGAGAAATTTTTCATGGGGCTGGTCTCCTGCGTTCGTTATTTGAGATTCAAAGTCAGTCCGATACCGGGGAGGTGGGCGTAAGTGTTGTAGACGCCATCGGGACTCATCGGCGATTCGGTGGTACGGCGCTCCTTGGCGCGGATAAAGATATAGGCGACATCCACCTCCACCGCAGGCGTCAGCGCGTAGGTGAGTCCTCCGGAGAAGAGCAGCCGGTCGGAATCGGGCAGGGTAGGGTCAAGGTATTCGTCCGGGATGGGGTTCTTGTCGTAGGCCAAGCCGCCACGCAGGGTGAGTCCCTGGACCCCGAAGCCGGTGTATTCGATGCCGCCGCGGATCTGCCAGGAGTCCTGGAAATTCCGTTCGTTCACAAGCTCGTCGCCGCCCAGGGCGGGAATGACCTGGTCGAACTGCAAGGCCAGCTCGTCGTAGCTTGACCAGCCCCACCAGACGTAATCCACTTCGGCGCGCAGCCCGTCCATGATTTCCACGTTCAGGGCGGCCACCCAGCTGGCGGGCAGCTCGATCTCGGCGCTCCCGCCGGCCTCATCGGGAAAGCCCACGTTCAGATTGGTGAAGGTGGCTTCGCCTTCGTACTCGGTGGTCACCGAACTGCGGTAGGTGAATCCCAGGGTGACCCGGTCAACGGGTTCGTAGAGCAGTCCCAGGTTATACCCGTATGCCGGTTCCTTAAGTTCGCCCTCAAGCGAGAAGGTGCCTTCGGGTGTAAAGGTGCTTACGGCGCGGCTGAGTGTGACCTCCCCGTGAAAGGCGATCATGAGTCCGGCCCCCACCTTGATGTCGCCTAAGCCGAAGTCGGGCAGCTCATAGCCTACGGCAGGGTTGGCGAAAAGGGTCTGGATTTCGGCTTCGATGGAGTGCTCTCGTCCCACCCAGTCCGACGGCCATTTGGTGCCCAGGCCGAAGGGGGCGTAGACTCCGATGCCGGCCGTCAGGCCGTCGGTAATCTGCGCGGTGCCGTACAGGTTGGGCACGAGGAAGTTCTGCTTCTCCATATTCACTTTTTGCCCGGCCGGGGCAAGAGGACCCAGGTTCCGGAAGCTGGAGCGCGGAGCGATGACAGTAGCGCCGCCGGCGATCTGTATGCCGTCCAGGTTGGCCAGGCCGGCGGGGTTATAGTAGATGGTGGAGGCGTGGTCGGCGAAAGCCGTGAATGCACCCATGAGCGCATTGGCGCGCATGCTTGCCTCGTAGATGGAAAACCCGCCGGCAAATGCGCTGCTTGATCCGAACAGCACCAGTGCCAGAATAGCTATGATTCTTCGCATGAGATCTCCTTTAGATGTTGATGATCAGATTTTTGCGTGAGGTGCAACGGTGCAGGCGTTGAGCAGCCGTGCAGTTGCCGTTATGCGCCCCGCGGTAATTCACGGGCTTACATTATTAGCCCGATGGGATGTTCTACCAAAGAAATCGGGCGGTAACCGGGTACTTAGGTTAACAGTGTTAATCAGAAGTAAATAAAACCTGAGGTATTTTGAAAATATTACCGTAAAGACACTCTTTTTATTTACCTCGGGTCATTTGGTTATATTCGCTCCGAAATTGCACGCAAAGCCCGAAAGACGGATGAACTGGTTCGAAAAATGGTTTGACAGTCCCCTTTACGAATGGCTCTACGCCAACAGGGACCAGAAGGAGGCCACACGCCTCATCGACCTGCTGGAGGAGACCATGAACCTCCACCGGTGCGAGACCATACTCGACCTGGGATGCGGGCGGGGCCGTCATTCCATTAGTCTCAACGAACGCGGCTACTGCGTGGTCGGTATTGATCTCTCGGAGACCGCCGTTCAGACCGCCCGCAGAAAAGCGGAGCAGAAAGGCCTGGAGAACCTGCGTTTCGAAGTGCGGGATATGCGCGAGCCTCTGCAGGAGCGGTTTGACGCCATTCTGAATCTGTTTACCACCTTCGGATATTTCCGCTCCGATCAGGAAAATGCGCGGGTGTTTGACAGTGTGGCCTCCATGCTGGAGCCTGACGGTATTTTTGTCGTCGATTTTTTGAACGCCCCCCTGGTTCGCCGCTCCTACCGGCCCGAGGACAGCGGGGAGTACGAGGGCATTCAGTACGAGATCCGCCGCTATATAGAGAACGACATGATTTTCAAGAAAATCACCTTCAGCGGAGACCGCCTGGAGGAACCCCGCCACTACGCCGAACGGGTCAAGCTCTACACGCTGGACTGGTTCAGGGAGGAGCTGGGAGAACGCGGACTGCGCATACGGCAGGTGTACGGAGACTACGAGGGAGGCAGCTACGATCCCGAAGAGAGCAGCCGGCTCCTAATGCTGGCCGAGTTCGAATAGGCTGTACCTGGCCGGGTCAGTTCCACCTGGAACCCCGCCTCAGATTTGCGTGTCCGGGAAGACCTCCTCGGCGCCGTGGGGCGGCTGGTCCAGGCTCCATGTTTCGAAATAGAAGTGCCGCTCGGAGCGCATGCGCTTGCTGTTGATACTGAAGAGGCGCAGGCTGTCGGAAATCCGGCTCCGGAAGACCGGGAACAGGTCCGCGTAAAGATTGTCGCTGGAGAACAGGTGCAGATCGTAGCCGTGGTGGGCCTGCTCCTTGTAAAGCACCCGGTGGCCTGCCAGCAGCATATCGCGCAGCTCCTCCTTGTGGTGCCCCACGTTGGAGTCGGCTTCCAGGTTGACGGCGGAGAGCTGGGCGTCGGGAATTTCCCGGTCTGGAGCTGCTTTCAATGGGGTGATCAGGATGGCCTCGCCTGTCTCCGCCTGCTCCAGCAGATCGGACAGGCAGTCAGCCCGGGCACGGTGCGTGCGATAGGAAGCGGCCCCCAGCGCATCGTCCAGTCCATCCAGCAGGTCTTCCAGGCTCTCCAGTACGTTGAGGCCGAAGCGCTCGCCCTCCAGGTCGGTGGCGGTAAGGTAGAACTTGGAGTAGGTGGGGGTGGGCTTCATGAAATCCTGCAGGGTGGCCTCCACCTCCTCTTCGGTCTTGTTGGCGTTTCGTTTCGCAAGGGTGTCCAGGCGCAGGTCATGATTATAAAAAAGCTTCAGTATCTGCATGGCCTTAGTTTTATCGGGTGACTATTTGTTTTCTCAGGTCCCGTGCTGTGGATATCGTGCTGGACGGGGGGGGGCTCCCACAGGCTCCAAAAACCTTCCCCTGAATTTGTGAATTTTTCACAAAGGAGGCCGGCCCTGCCTGCGTATGCGTGTCACAGCAGTAGAAGAACACAGCGCAGGTTGTGGTAAAAACACAAATTCGGGTATTCGATTTCAAGCCCCAGACAGGGGAGGGTAAGATAATGATCCTCGGCGGACTGTTCAGGCCACGGCTCTGCACCGTGAGGAAATCACACCGCCCCGTCCACCCAAAATAACCGCCCAAAAAAAGAGCAGCGGCCAGAAATGACCGCTGCTCTCGAAATTCGGTCAGCCCGCCGGGTACGTCCCGGTCAGGCCCAGGGATGGCCGCCGGACCTAGATCATCGTCGCGATGACCAGGGCCACGACCGACATCAGCTTGATCAGAATGTTGAGGGAGGGACCGGAGGTGTCCTTGAAGGGATCGCCCACCGTGTCTCCCACGACGGCGGCTTTGTGGGCGTCGGAGCCCTTGGTCAGCATCGTGCCGTCGGCATCAAATCCCTCCTCGATCATCTTCTTGGCGTTGTCCCATGCGCCGCCGGCATTGGACTGAAAGAGAGCCATCAGCACGCCGGAGGCAGTCACGCCCGCCAGCAGTCCTCCAAGCATTTCTGCGCCAATGGTCGGGTCTGATGAGACCCATCCCGGTACGAAACCAAAGAGCACGGGCACCGCCACGGCGAGAACGCCGGGAGCCACCATCTCACGAATGGAGGCGGTGGTGGAAATGGCCACGCACTTCTCGTACTCGGCCTTCCCGTCGGCCGCTTCGAAAGCCTTGCGGTCTTCTTCCGACCAGTTTTCCAATTTCTCTCCCTTGTTGCGGTTCATGGCGTCGAGACCGGCCTTCAGTTCGGGAATGTCGCGGAACTGGCGGCGCACCTCCTCGATCATCGACATCGCGGCACGTCCCACAGCGTTCATGGAGAGCGCCGAGAAGAGGAAGGGCAGCATGGCGCCCACGAAGAGGGCGGCCATCACGAAGGGATCGGTCACGCTGATCGAAACGTCGACGCCGGGATTCACGGTTTCGTAGGCCGTGATGAAGGCGGCGAAGAGGGCCAGCGCGGTCAGGGCCGCCGATCCGATGGCAAAGCCCTTGCCGATGGCGGCGGTGGTGTTGCCTACCGCGTCCAGCTTGTCGGTGCGCTCGCGCACCTCGCTGGGCAGTTCCGACATCTCGGCGATACCGCCTGCGTTATCCGAAATGGGCCCGTAGGCATCCACGGCCAGCTGTATGCCTGTGTTCGAAAGCATGCCCACAGCGGCGATGGCGATGCCGTAAAGGCCCGCAAGGTGGTAGGCGCCGATGATGGCAGTGGCGATAATCACAATGGGGATGGCGGTGGACATCATGCCCACGCCCACTCCGGCGATAATGTTGGTCGCCGAGCCGGTCTGCGACTGTTTCACGATGCTGGTTACCGGGCCGGTGCCTGTGCCGGTGTAATGCTCGGTAATCAATCCGATCAGCAATCCGGCTGCTAGTCCGAAGACGGTGGCGAAGAAGACGCCGTTCGGGGTGTATTCAATACCTTTGAAGGTCCAGCTTGCCGGCAGCATCCAGTGGATAATCAGGTAGGAGGCGACCAGCATGACGACAGCAGAGGCGAACTCCCCGATATTCAGGGCCTTCTGGGGGTTGCCGCCCTCCTTCACACGCACGAAGAAGGTGCCCATGATGGAGGTGAGGATGCCCGTGCCGGCCAGCACCAGGGGCAGCAGCACGGCGGACATGCCGTTGAAAGCGTCGCTCCAGCCGGGAGCGGCCATGAAGGCGGCGCCCAGCACCATGGTGCCTATGATGGAGCCCACGTACGACTCAAAGAGGTCGGCACCCATGCCGGCCACGTCGCCCACGTTGTCGCCCACATTGTCGGCGATGGTGGCGGGATTCAGGGGATGGTCTTCGGGAATGCCGGCCTCCACCTTGCCTACCAGGTCGGCCCCCACGTCGGCAGCCTTGGTGTAGATGCCGCCGCCCACACGCGCAAACAGTGCGATGGAGGAGGCGCCGAAGGAAAAGCCGGTCACGACGGCCAGTACCTTGTTGACGGCTGACATGTCACCCAAACCGAAGTACTGTCCGAAGATGATAAAAAGGAGACTGAGCCCCAGCACGCCCAGGCCAACCACGCCCATTCCCATGACCGAGCCGCCCGCAAAGGCGATATTCAGACCCTGTCCCAGTCCGGTCCGCGCGGCGTGAGTCGTGCGTACGTTCGCCTTGGTGGCCACGCGCATGCCGATGAAACCGGCCAGTCCCGAACAGAAGGCGCCCGCCACAAAGGAGACGGCCACCATCCAGTGGGAGGTCACCGGGTTGGCGCTCAGGGCCAGGATTACGGCGACCACGGCCACAAAGATCGCGAGCACGCGGTACTCGGCCTTCAAAAAGGCCATGGCGCCGCGCTGTATATGCAAGCTGATCTTCTTCATCTTTTCGGTTCCGGCATCCTGCTTGCCTACCCAGGATGATTTGTACACGGTGTACAGTAAAGCGAGCACACCGCTGATCGGAATCAGATAGGTCAGTAAGGTATTCATGTCTTGGTTTGGTTAGGTGTCAGCGTTTGATGTCGGCGTCGATGGTTCAAAGTCAGTTGAAGGCATTCATGGCCGCCTCGATTCCCTCCCTGCAAAAGAAGAGGACCGCGTCTTCGGCCCGTTCCAGCGCCTCGCGTGCAATCTTCTGCTGCCCGCTGTCGAAGCGCGAGAGCACGTAGTCGACCTGACGGCCCTCGGGAAAATCGCTGCCGATGCCGATACGAAGACGCGGGAAGGCATCGGTGCCCAGCATGCGTATGATGTCTTTCATCCCGTTGTGTCCCCCGGCGCTTCCCCTGGCACGGAGTCGGACCGTGCCGAGGTCCAGGTCCAGGTCGTCGTAGCAGACCAGGCAGTGGTCCGGATCGATCTTGTACCAGCTGAGGGCCTGCTGCAGGGCGGTCCCGCTCTTGTTCATGTAGGTGGTGGGCTTCAGCAGCACGAGGGTTTCACCCGCGTGGCGTCCCCTGCCTACATGAAAAGGGCCTTTGCCAGGCCCCATTCGAACCGACAGCGACGAAGCCAGCCGGTCCAACAGCTCAAATCCTATGTTGTGCCGGGTACCGGCGTATTCCGGTCCCGGATTCCCTAAGCCTGCAATGAGCAGCATGTGAAGGTGGCGTGGACTGGGATTGGCGGCCTATTCGGTCGCTTCTTCGTTGTCCTCTCCTTCGGCATCCTCTTCACCTTCGGGTGCCTCCTCGCCTTCTGGCAGTTCCTCGCCTTCGGGCAGTTCTTCGCCCTCTTCGAGCTCTTCCTCGCTGGGTTCCTCGGTGATGAGGGAAGAGGTAAGCAGGGCTTCGGATTTCGGGGGACGTATGGTTACGATGGTTCTTCCCAGGTCGTCCAGGGGCACAATGCCCTCTAGCTCAAGGTCCTCCACGTGGAGGGAGTCGCCGATCTCCAGCTCACCGATATCCACGGTATAGTCGCCGGGGATGCGGTCCGGGAAGACCCGGATACGCAGGATGTGCATGGGCTGAAAGATCCGTCCGCCGCCCTCGGTCACGCCCACCGGGGTGCCGGTGGTGCGGATGGGTATGCTGAGGGTCACCTTGTGATCCTCATGCAGTTCGTAAAAGTCCACATGCGTGGGACGGTCGGAAATGGGATGAAAGTCGGCGGTCTTGAGCAGGGTTTTGTAGGTATCCCCGTCGATCTTGAGTTCGATAATCTGCCGCTTGCTGACCGAGAGAATTTTCTCCAGTTCAAGTTCGTCGATGGAGAAGTGAATGTTATCCTCGGTTTCAGGGCCGTAAAGCACAGCGGGCACGCGCATGGAATCGCGCAGTGCGTCGGCCGCCTTGCGGCCCGTTTCGCGGAGCTCGCCCTGCAATTCTACTACATCTGGAGTCGTCATGATACGTTAAACGTTAGTATTAGTCGTCAAAAAGTGCACTGATGGTGTCGTTGGTATGGATACGCTGTACCGCTTCGGCGAATATGCCGGCAACGCTCAGCACCTTGATTTTGGCCGAGGGCTTGCGCAGCGGTACGGTATCGGTGACCAGCAACTCATCAATGGGCGAATCCTCGATTCGCTGGTACGCCGGCCCCGAAAGTATGGGGTGCGTACAGGTTGCGATAATCTTGTTGGCGCCCCGTTCCTTGAGGGCGGAGGCTGCATTGGTCAGCGTGCCGGCCGTATCGATCAGGTCGTCCACGATCAGCACGTTTTTGTCGGTGATCTCGCCGACGATGTTCATTACCTCCGCCACGTTCTGCTTGGGGCGGCGCTTGTCAATAAAAGCCAGTCGCGCACCCAGGTTTTTGGCGTAGGCGCGGGCCATTTTGAGACTTCCCACATCCGGGGCCACCACCACCAGGTTCTGGATGGGGTGCTCGGAAAAATGATCGATAAAGAGCCTGCTGGCATATAGGTGATCGACCGGAATGTCAAAAAAGCCCTGGATCTGCGAAGCGTGAAGGTCCATCGTCAGTATGCGGTCAGCGCCTGCCTCGGCGAGCAGGTTCGCCATAAGCTTGGCCGCGATGGACACCCGCGGCTGGTCCTTGCGGTCCTGCCGCGCATAGCCGAAATAGGGGATGACGGCGGTGACCCGCTTGGCCGATGCCCTCTTGGCGGCGTCGAGCATCAGCAGAAGCTCGATGATGTGGTCGCCGGGCGGCGTGGTGGACTGCACCACGAAGACGTCTTCTCCGCGGATGCTCTGTTCGTACTTCACATAGAGCTCGCCGTCGGAGAACGGCTTGATGGTAACCTGCCCGAGATCCGTGCTGTAGTGCTCAGCGATGGCCCGCGAAAGAGCAAGATTGCTTCTTCCGGCAAATATTGCGAGGGGTGTGTCCACCGAAGGCTCAGGCTAAAAAGTTGAGAATAAAAGAAAAGGATGGCTTCGCAGTCATCCTCTTATGCATATTGTTGTGTTGCCCGGGGAGGATTCGAACCCCCACTGCCTGGACCAAAACCAGGTGTCCTGCCATTAGACGACCGGGC
Source organism: Balneolaceae bacterium (assembly GCA_034521445.1). Lineage (NCBI taxonomy): Bacteria > Pseudomonadati > Balneolota > Balneolia > Balneolales > Balneolaceae > Balneolaceae bacterium. The sequence goes on from JAXHMM010000003.1 coordinate 212,119, forward strand.
AATAATGCCATTTTTGACAGATTCAGATGATATGAATTTACCCATTCCATATCAAGGATTAATTGCGGTCTGAAACACCTTGCAATCCTCACAGCGGCGTCCTCGACAGAAGTGACGGAGCTGGTAGACGGCCCCCAGGCGGCGCCGGTAGAGTTCCGGTGGGAGCTGGGTGAGGGCGAAGGGCACCAGAAGCTCGTCGGGCACCAGGGGACGGCAGGCCTCCCACGCCCGGCGGGCCCGGCGCATGAGCGAAGGCGGCCCCATACGCTCGCCCAGCAGATAGAGGGCCGGCAGAAAGACCGTGGCGTAGAGGATGGAGGCGCGCTCTGCACCGGGGCGCCCGTCCTCAGGCACCTCGTCCAGCAGCTCCCGCCATATCCGCTCCGGGTCTCCTCCTCGTAGGCGTTGCAGCGGCATCTGCTCCAGTGGGGCCCAGCAGGCGGCGGCCTGGCGTATGCGATGCCGTGGATGGTTGGCCGGGCGGCAGCCGCGGTGTTTCCAGCGCAGGGAAGGGTGACGGGCCAGCGCCTCCAGTCGGCTCGCGGGCCCCTCCGGGCGGGCCGCACCGGCATCCTCTACGGCCGGGAGTCGCCGGGATATCCCCCCGGCGGACTTCGGCGCAAAGGCGAGGTCGAAGAGATCCCGCATGGCATCCCGGTTGTGCTCGATGCCCAGTCCGTCAAAGAGGGCCTTGCCCGTCATATGCTTCCAGGCCTTCTCGGGAGGCAATCCCTGAGGCAGCCAGCGCAGGGTGTCCTCCACCTTCCGGATGAAGTAGAGGGCCCCGGCCCGCTCCATCTGGGCCTGGAACACCTCCGGGGGCAGCTCCCCGAGCAGGCCGCTGCAGGGCAGGGGATGGGGACGCGAGCAGGCCTCCAGGAAGTGGCCCAGCGGCGCTGTCAGGTGGGGGCGAAGGTAGAGCGTGGGGATGCGGGAGCCGTCGGTCCTTCGGGCGGGACGCCGCCTTCGCCCCTCGCAAACCACCTGCAGCACCACCCCGTTGAAGTGGGGATCGTCGTGGTGGCCGTGGGCGTACCAGTCGCTGGCCCTCCAGTGCAGCTCCACGTCTCCGTGCCACGTCAGCGTGCCAATGGACAGGCGCGCGCCGAGGAAATCGGGTCCGTCGCTGCGGTTCTGCCGTCCCGGATGGTACACGGTGATGGACTCCCCGCGGTCGCATCGCAGGCCGCCGGTCCGGAATTGGCGGTGCCGCCAGACCCAGTGCAGGAGGGTCTCACGGTAGGGAAGGCGCGAGCGGCGCATGCCGGTCACCTCTTTTTATGTTGCGGGATATTGGTTAAAATGCCTTACGGCAGGGGGCATGGCTGCAAACGGTCCCTATGAATAGGTGCCATCAACACCCAAACCTTACAACTGGTTAACCGGTATGGATGCAGAACACGGCGAGATACTGATGAACGGCGACCGGGTGCAGCGCTCCCTCAAGCGCATCGCCTTCCAGATCTCCGAGGCCAACCGCGCCGCCCTCCCCGTTATGCTTATAGGCATCAACCGGCGCGGTCACGTGGTGGCGCGCAGGCTTGCCGAGTACCTTTCGCCCCTCTACGACACGGAGGTCATGGTTCGGCAGCTCGACCTGGAGGAGGGCGCCCTCACCGGGGAAGATCCGGACGAGGACCATTTCATCGTGCTGGCGGACGACGTGATCTTCTCCGGCCATACGATGTTCCAGGCGCTCTCGCTGCTGGCCGAACGCCTCCAGCCCAAGGAAGTGCATACGGTCACCCTGATCGACCGGGGACACCGCAAAATGCCCGTGGAGGCGCAGTTCTGCGGTCTCACCATTCCCACCAAGCTGAACGAGCACGTGCGGGTCAACGTGGAGGAGGACGCCATCCGGAATGTGGAGCTGACCAGGGGCGTCTAGATGCCCGGCAGGTTTTAAGAATAGGCGAAAAAAGGGTATTTTCGCCTACGAAAATTCAGCCGGCACTCCACACCTTCCATTCATACCCACAGACTGCGAATGAGCATTTCAACACTCCGGGCCCTTGCCATCTTCATGGCCGTGCTGCTGGCCCCATCGGCGCTGATGGCGCAGGAAGCCATCGAAATTGGAAAAATCCTGGCGGAAGACGACATCTCCATCCGTGACATGTCCCGCATCGACCAGACCGTGGTGGTTGAGGACACCCTCGACGGCTGGGCGGCCGAATGGAGGGGGGGACTGAACGGCGCACAGGCGGCCTACGACAACTGGAGCGGCGGCGGCGTGAATACGCTCAGCGTGACCGCCTCGACGGTCTTCAACCTGATGTACCGCCGAAACGCCTTCTCCTACGCCTTCGCCACCAACCTGCAGTACGGCCAGGCGCGACTGGACGGGGAGGAGACTCGCAAGACCAACGACCGCGTCGCCGTCAACAACAAGTTCAACTTCCAGTTTGCCAACGACCACTGGAGCGCCTTCGCCAACATCAATTTCAGCACCCAGTTCGATGCGGGCTATAATTACGGAGAGGATCCACCGAAGCTGATCTCTAACTTCTTCGCCCCGGCCTACTTTACGCAGATTGCCGGTATCGCCTACAGTCCGGCCAATTATTTCAGCGCCGAGGCCGGCCTGGCCATGAAGGAGACCATCGTGGCCGATGACACCCTCGCCACGCGTTACGGATTGGAGTCCGGCGACACCTTCCGCTTCGAGCCCGGCTACGCCCTGGCCCTCAACTTTGAGAAGGAGTTGTTCACCAACATTCGGGTGATCTCATCGGTGGAGACCTTCACCAACCTTCAGGAGAGTTTCAACAACACCGATGTGTACTTTAACAACGAGATCGTCGGCGAGATCAACGATTTTATGGATATGTCCTTTCATTTCGTGATGCTCTACGACCGGGACTACTCCCGCGAGGTACAGATCAAGCAGATTCTCTCGGCAGGTGTGTCGGTGAGCATACTGTAGGGGACCCCGGTCAACCCCCTTTGTATTTAACCAGCAGCAGGACAGGGATACAAAACGATCGCAAATATATCGTCCCGTAGCATTTAATGGAGTAGCGTTCTCCACGATATACCGCAGCGGGCGCCATTTGGCAACAAATGGCCTGTCATGAAAGCAGCCGGTAGCTGCAAGCTAAGGATCACACGTCGAACTCGATGCCCTGGGCTAGCGGCATTTCGTCGCCCCAGTTCAGGGTGTTGGTCTGACGGCGCATGTAGGCCTTCCAGGCGTCGGAGCCCGATTCGCGTCCCCCGCCGGTGTCTTTTCCCCGCCGAAGGCACCACCGATCTCGGCCCCGCTGGTGCCTACGTTGATGTTGGCGATGCCGCAGTCGGAGCCGGCCGCGCTCAGGAAGGTCTCGGCCTCCCGCATGTTCAGGGTGAACATGGCCGAGCTGAGTCCCTGCGTCACGCCGTTGTGCTTGGCGATGGCCTCGTCCAGGTCGTGGTATTTTATGAGATAGAGGATGGGGGCGAAGGTCTCTTCCCGGACGATGTCGTAGTGGTTCTCGGCGACGGCGATGGTCGGGCGCACGTAGTGACCGCCCTCCAGTTTTTTGGGCGTGACGGTCTCTCCGCCGTAGATCACTTCGCCGCCGGCCTCCTTGAGTTCTCTCAAGGCCCGCTGCATGCTGTCGACGGCCTGCTCGTCGATGAGGGGACCGACGAGGGTTTTTCGTCAAGGGGGTTGCCGATATTGATGGTCTTGTACATCTCCACCAGGCGGTCTCTCATCCGTTCGAATACATCTTCGTGGACGATCAGGCGGCGAGTGGAGGTGCAGCGCTGTCCGCAGGTGCCGGCGGCGCCGAAGACGGTGGCGCGGGCCGCCATCTCAAGGTCGGCGTGCTCGGAAACGATAATGGCATTGTTTCCGCCCAGCTCCAGGATGGTTTTGCCGAGGCGGGCACCCACGGTCTGGGCGACCTGGCGTCCCATGCGGATGGATCCGGTAGCCGATATGAGGGGGATGCGCTCGTCCTCAGTCAGCCACTCGCCGGTCTCCCGTCCGCCGGTGACGAGGTTGAATATGCCTTCGGGCAGGTCGTTGCGCTTGATGACCTTGGCGATGATGTTCTGTACGGCGATGCCGCAGAGCGGCGTTTTTTCCGATCCTTTCCAAATCATCACGTCCCCGCAGACGGCCGCGATCATGGCGTTCCAGCTGTAGACGGCTACGGGAAAGTTAAATGCCGTGATCACCCCGCAGATGCCCAACGGGTGCCACTGCTCCTGCATGCGGTGGCTGGGGCGTTCCGAAGGCATGGTCTTGCCGTAAAGCTGGCGGGAGAGACCCACGGCAAAATCGCAGATATCGATCATCTCCTGCACCTCGCCCAGGCCCTCCTGGTAGATTTTGCCCATTTCGTAGGAGACCAGCTTGCCCAGGTCTTCCTTATGCTTGCGCAACTCCAGGCCGATCTGGCGGACGATGTCCCCGCGCTTGGGGGCGGGGACGGAGCGCCACTCCTCAAAGGCCTCCTGCGCCGTCTCCACCACCTTGTCGTATTCCTTGCGGGTAGTCAGGGTGACGTCGGCGATGTGGGATCCGTCGATGGGTGTCTTGCTGGACAGGGCTTCAGGGGATTCATCTCCCATGAACTTCTGTCCGGTACTGGTTCCGGGATTGGTGCCTTCGATGCCTAGTTTCTTGAGGAATTCCATTGCTCGGGTGCCTGTTGGTCGCATATCGCGCCTAAGATACGGATACTTTCGGTGTTTCTGGGCAGGACGGGCAGGTGCTCGTCTCTTGCCGTTTCGAATAATAACAAAGCTTCAAATTGATTCTAAATGAAACACGCGTCCAACCGTCAACTCACCCTGCTTCGAAAATTGAACCGCAAAAAGTACCGGGAGCAGGAGGGCCTGTTCTTTGTGGAGGGAGAACGGGCGGTCGACCAGGTGATCGAGAACGGGGTTCTGGCCGTACGCGAACTCTTTTTTGATGAGGACCTCAAACTTTGGGAGCGGGACCCGTGGAATCGTCACTCCGGTAAGGTCTCATCTTCGATGATCGACTCCGGTACATTTCTGGACGTGGCCGACACGGAGTCCCCCCAGGGCATCCTGGCACTGTGCGAAATTCCGGCCGAAGCCAGCGCCGATGAACTTGCCGCGGGAGCGGGTCCGGTACTCGCCATTGACGCCCTTCAGGATCCCGGCAACCTGGGAACCATCGTGCGCTCGGGGTCTGGTTCGGTGCCCGCGGGAATTATCTGCTGGAAGGGGACGGTGGACCTCTACCATCCCAAGGTGGTGCGCGGCACGGCCGGCTCAACGGGCTGCCTGCCCTGGATGAACGGTGAGCTCGAGGAGGTTTTCCCGCAATTGAAGCCCGCAAATGGAAAATATGGATGCTTTCAGGCGCAAGCGAGGGTGTGCCTCTCAAGTCGGTGCAGCCCTCCGGCAACAACCTTCTTGTTGTCGGAAACGAGGCTCATGGCATTAGGGAGAGTCTTTTAGAGGGTGCAGGTACTGAATTACATATATCGCGAACCGGGAATCGAGAACTGGCTGAAAGTTTGAACGCTGCCATTTCCCTTTCCATTGCCCTCCACCACTTCTCAGGGATCTAGGCACACCGGGTGCGTCATCGTGGGATAATTTCCGGAATACCCGCAAATTCGAATGCTGAGGGCCGATCGCCTGCAGGCAGGTCTTTTTGCATGTCTCGATGGCAGCCTCCTGTTCGTAATAATTGCGACAAGCCTGCCCGGTCTATTGCTTATGAGGGGCGTAATGTATATCGTTGATTAAGCACCTGACACGCAGACGACCTACATACCCCTAAAACGATCTCTATGCCGCGAGCCAAGAAGCAGAAGAAGATCTACGTCCTCGATACCTCCGTCCTTCTCTACGACCACGACGCCGTAACCAACTTCCGGAAGAACGATATCGCTATCCCCATCACCGTCCTTGAAGAACTCGACACGTTTAAGAAGGGCAACGACGTCATCAATCTTCACGCCCGCGAGTTCATACGCTACCTGGACAAGATTTCCAACGAGAACATGCTTCAGCATTGGATATCCCTCAACGGGGAGACTCACGGCAAGCTGCGCGTGCTCAAGGACGAGGACGTTCCACGGATGCCTCCGAGGTGTTCGGCACCCGGAAGAACGACCATCGCATTCTCAACAGCGTGCTGAAGCTGATGGAGGACGAGCCGGGCAAGAATGTGATCCTGGTCTCCAAGGACATCAATCTGCGCATCAAGGCCCGGGCGCTGAATATACAGGCCGAGGACTACGAGACGGTTCGGGTAAAGGACATCGATCATCTCTACAAAGGCAAGTCCGAGGTCAGTTTCGATTCAGCCGAAATCATCGATCGTTTCTACGAATCGGGTTCCCTGGACGTGAAGGAAGTCACCGATGAAAAACCGGGCAGCAACCGATTTCTTCATCCTGAAAAACCATTCAAGCTCCGCCCTGGGTTACTACAATGCCCGGACGGAGTGCATCGAGCCGGTAAAACGGACCACGGCATACGGCGTAAAGCCTCGCAACGCCGAGCAGACCTTCGCGCTGCAGGCCATCATGAACCCGGAAAACCTGCTGGTGACCGTTACCGGTGCGGCCGGCACCGGCAAGACGCTCATCGCCCTCGCGGGGGCCCTGGAGCAGCGTCGGAACTATCGACAGATCTACCTGGCACGACCCATCGTGCCCCTCAGCAACAAGGACATTGGCTATCTTCCCGGGACATCCATTCAAGATCGACCCTGACATGCAGCCGTTATGGGATAACCTCTCCTTTATCAAGAACCAGTACCCGGAGAACAGCAAGCCGTACCAGAAGATCGAGGAGATGGTGGAGACCGAGAAGCTGCGCATCATCCCCTTGGCCTACATACGGGGACGCAGCCTGTCGAATATCATCTTCATCGTGGATGAGGCGCAGAACCTGACCCCGCACGAGGTGAAGACCATCATCACCCGGGCGGGGAGGACACCAAGATTATCTTTACCGGCGATATCTACCAGATTGATACGCCTTACCTGGATACCCAGAGCAACGGGCTTTCCTACCTGGTGGATCGCATGCACGACAACGATCTCTACGCGCACATCAACCTGGAGAAGGGCGAGCGTTCCGAGCTGGCCAACCTGGCCAGCAAGCTGCTGTAATGTCCCGGTACCCGCTTTGACGTTCAGGCCAGCTGGCCGATGTGCACGTCGGGAATGGGGGAGCCCAGGAAACGCTCGGCCAGTTGCTGGAAGCGCTGGGGGCGGTCGCCTGACGTAACACTCGAAGGTTCCTTCCTCGGCGGGATTGAGCAGGTCCAGGTCCCGCAGCATGTCACGAGACATGTCCGCAATGGATTGGGCGGAATCGATGATGGCGGATCTGCTTGTTGCTGAGCGCCTGCCGGATGGATTTCTTGAAGAGGGGATAGTGGGTGCAGCCCAGGATGAGGCTGTCGATATCGCTTTCTTCAAACCTTTCCAGGTAGATGTCGAGGGTGTCGCGGGCCACCTGGTTGTCGGTCCACCCCTCCTCGGCCAGCGGCACAAGCAGGGGACAGGCCTCGGAGCTGACTTTCTGATATCCCATTCCCGGGTATGGATGGCCTTTTCGTAGGCCCCGGAGCCAACGGTTGCCAGGGTGCCGATAACCCCGATGTGCCGGCTGGTGGAATCCTCCAGCGCGGCGCGCGTACCTGCCGTAATTACGTCCAGTACCGGGATTTCGCCTGCCTCCTCGATGATATGCTCCTTGGCCGAGGCCGACACCGTGTTACAGGCGATAAGGATCATTTTCACTTCGCGCTCCAGCAGGAAACGGGTAATCTGTAGGGCATAACCGCGGACGGTCTCCTCCGACTGATGCCGTAGGGCACGCGGGCGGTATCCCCGAAGTAGATGATATCCTCCCCGGGCAGGGCCTCGCGCACGGCTTTTACTACGGTGAGTCCGCCGATTCCGGAGTCGAATATGCCTATGGGAGCCTGGGGGTCGGGCATGGTGTGTAGTATGCACTTCAAATTTCGAAGACGGGAAAGTATCCACATTCCCCTAGAAAATGAAATGACCGGCTTTAACGTAGTTTCCGCGCCAGCACGGCCAGTTCACGGTAGGCCTGCCGGCGCCCGGCCGCATTCGACCAGGCCTCCAGGGTTACGATATAGATGCCGATGCGGTTGGACCGGCGTTGACCGTCGCGGCCGTCCCACAGCAGGGAGCCGCTTGGACCCGCCCGCATGCCGTCGGCCAGCGTGTGCACCGGCCGGCCGAAGCGGTCGTAGATTCGCACGCGCAGCAGGTAGTCGGGACGGTCCAGCACCCAGGAGATGACCAGGTGGTCCTGGTAGCCGTCGCCGTCGGGCGAGAAGGGGTTGGGCGAAACATGAAGGCCGGTTTGGGCGAGTGACTCACCCTCCCGGCTGCGAATGGAGTTCTCCTGCAGCGGCGAACCGCCCAGCGGGGCGGCGCTCGAACCCCAGTTGAGGGGGGCGTTTCCGGAGAGGGAGGGATCGATCTTTTCCAGCGCGATGCCCCGCACGTCCACCAGGTCGGGGTTGTGCCAGGAGGCCGTGTAAAATAGCGAGTCGATAACGGTACCGCTGCTGTCGGCCAGGAAGAGAGGACGGTCCGGCGCGAGTCCCAGCCCGTCACGGTCAAAGCGAAGCAGGGGAGGAGCCGGCGCGGCCGTCTCCTCTTCCAGCCGGAAGTAGACGCCCACGCGGCTGCGGCGCAGATCGGCCGCGGTGTCGGCATAGAGCAGGGCGAATCCCCCGCCCTCAAGGCTGCGGTGGCGGTCTTCCGCCGGCACGAGCCGGGCCACCCGCCCGTTTTCGTCGGCCGCCCCGTGCAGGTGCAGGCCTTCCAGGGAGAGGGGGTAGGCGCGGCGGTTGACCAGCTCCACGTACTCCGCCTGGTCGGGTCGCCCGTCGTCAGCCCCGGCGATGGGTTCGTAGAGGATCTCATTGAAGGTGAGGTCGCCGGGCCCGGGCGGCCAGGCGATGTCGATTTCCTGGAGGTCCATGCGGTTGCCGCGATGGTCCTCCAGGTTTCGGACCGCCAGGATGGAGAGAGAGGCGTCCGGCTCCAGGATGCCGCCGTGCTCCGGCTCCAGCAGCAGGCGGTCGGCCTGGTGAGGCTGGAAAGCATACAGCCGCAGCGGCAGCTTGCCTGCCGAGAATTCGGTTTCGGGCAGCAGGCGCACGAATTCTCCGAAGCGCACCTCCAGCATGCCTTCGCGGGATACCCCGGCGAAGCGCAGCCGGGGAGGTTCCACGTCAGGTCGAAATGCGCTGTTGGTATGGCCCGCGCTCGCCCCGCCCTCCGCGCTGCTCTCGGTCCAGTTGGAGGGATCGAGGGTGGGGGCTCGTGGATCCCGGCGCTCCAGGGAGTGTCCCGCGCGCACCGGGTGGGATTCAGCAACGTAGGCCAGGGAGTCCACCGTCACCCCGTCGGCGTCGCGCAGGTAGATCCGGTCGGAGCTGTTGTTGAGGGAGGGAAATCCGGGCACCTGGAGGAACCGGGAGGAGGACCCGGTACCGGTGAACACGAGGAGCTCTCCGGGCAGAAGCAGTACGGCTTCCCGCAGGAGGGTGGAGGAGACCGCGTCGCCCAGACGCCAGTTCTGCAGGTCGAGGTTTTTCGTGCTTGTGTTGAGTACCTCCACGAATTCATGGGCGCCGGCCTCCTCCCGGAACAGGATCTCGTTGATGACGAGGTCGCCCGGCTCGGCCGCATCGATTCTCAGGTAGCGTGCCGATAGGGATTGAGGCACCATGGCGTTCCCGAATGCGTCTTCTAACCCCTGCGCCGCCACCGTGTAGGTGGTGCCCGAATTAAGCGGTACGGCGGAGCGAAGCACCAGGCTGTCCCCGTGCAGCTCCATGGCCGCCAGTGTCACGGAGGGCGAGATGATGAACCGTCCGGCCCATCCCGGGATTTCACGAAGCCTTTCGGAAAAGAGGAGCGAGAAGGTGCGCCCGTCGGGAATGGCCAGGGCAAGCAGCTCCGGGGGGTCGCGGTCGGGAAGAGCGCGGTTTGCCTCACCCGGGCTTCCTCTGCCCGCAGGGGAGGGAACCCAGTTTTCAGGCAGGGAGGCCGGATGCTGCAGGCTGCGCCGCTCCAGGGCGTGCTCCTCGCCGGACCAGTCGCCGCTGTAGGTCAGCTCCTCAAGGACACGTCCCAGGCTGTCGCCTATGGCGATGCGGTCGCCGCCGTTGTTGAGAGCCGGGAATCGGCTGCCCATCTCCAGCAGGGCTATTTCGGGGAAGGAGTCCCGTAGGGTGGCGTCGGGAGCCAGCACCAGGTAGGCGCCGGGAGCAAGCAATACCAGGCTGTCTGTCAGCGGCGCCCGGCGCACGCCGGCGTCGGAAAGGGTGATTTTGCGAAGGGAGAGTTCTTCGCCGCCTGCGTTGTAGACCTCTACGAATTCGGTCCACCCGGGCGGGGGGTCATACATGAACTCGGTGATAAGCAGCTCCCCGCTGCCCGGCCCGGGGTAGTCGAGGTAGGTGAAGGAGGCGTTGCCGGCGCCGGCGTTGCCCCAGGCGTCGGACACCCCGTCGAAGGTAAGCGTGTAGCGCTGACGGTGGCGCAGGGCGCCACCCAGCTCCAGCACCAGGGCGTCGGGGCCGGAAAACAGGACGGCGGACACGGGAACCCGCGGCTGCAGGCGGAAGTTGCCCGGCCGAATGCGCGCGCTGTCCACCGCCTCGCTGAAGAGAAGTTCGAGGCGGTTGGGGCCCGCCACCACGAGCTCCACCAGGTCAGGGGCCGTCGCGTCAGGCCGGGACAGGTTGGCCCTGCCGGGCGTGCCCGCGCTCCCGTCCGGCGGTTCGCTCCAGTTGTAGGCGGCCGCGGCGGGTCGGGAGATCGCGCGCCGTTCCAGGGCTTTTTGCCGACCGCCCCAGGAGGGGTCGTACCTCAGCGAATCGGCCGCAACTCCCCCGGCCGTCCGCAGGAGGATGCGGTCGCCTCCGTTGTTCAGGACCGGTATGCCGCCCGAGGGCACCAGCAGGTCGATCTCCGGGAAGGTCTCCCGGAGCGAGGATTCGGGCGCCAGCACCAGGTAGTCGCCGGGCGCCAGCAGGCGTGTGGTGTCGGCCAGCAGGTGCGAGTGGTTTCCGCCGTCCTGCAACGTGACCCCATGCAGGTCCACCGTCCGCGGGGAACGGTTCAGCAGCTCCACGTACTCGCTCCACCCGTCGGGCGGGTCGTACATAAACTCCGTAACAAGCAGATCCCCGGTCTCGGCGGCCGGATAGTCCACGTAGGCAAAGGAGGTGTCCCCCGGCGCGGTATTCCCGAAGTAGTCCGCTATTCCCTCCCAGCTCAGCCGGTAGCTCTGCCCGTGCCGAAGGTCGCCCGTCAGGGTGAGCACCACGCTGTCGGGATGGGCGAAACGGGCGTCGGTCACGCCGCCGCCCGCCGCACCGCCGCCCTCCAGGCGGTAGTTGGAGGCGTTGCCTGCCGGACCGGCTTCCGGCTGCTCGTCGAAGCGCAGCAGGAGGGAGCCCGGACCCGTGATGCGGAACTCCGCCAGTCGTGGCGGCGACATGTCCGGCCCGATGCGGTTGTCCGTGCCGGGGCTGCCCGGGAAGGGAGGGGGCGAATCCGCCCAGTTGGGACGCTCCCAGGCGGGATGCGCCAGCGAACGACGCTCCAGCGAACGCTCCTGTCCTCCCCAGGAAGGCAGGTAGGCGAGGGAGTCCACCGCCACGCCATGCTCGTTGCGCAGGACCAGGCGGTCGCCGCCGTTGTTGAGGGCCGGGAAGGCGGAGCCCATGACCAGGACGCTGACGCCGTCCAGGGAGTCGGCCAGGGAGGACTCAGGCAGCAGCAGCCAGCGGCTCCCGGGCGGGATAACCAGGGGAGCGGGCGAGAGGGGCACTGGCGCGCCGCCGGCGTCCTCCAGGTAGAGTTCATCGGCTGAGAAGCTCTTGTCGCCGGGGTTGTAGATCTCCACGTACTCACTCCACCCGGGCGGCGGGTCGTAGGCGAACTCCGTGATCAGCAGCTCGCCCGCATCCGCCGTGCTGAGCACCTGCCAGGTGAAGGAGGTGTCCCATGACACGGAAAAATTTCCGAAAAGGTCCTCCACCCCCTCTGCGGAAAAGGTATAGGTGGTGTTGTTGGCCAGGGCGGGCGTGAAGTCAACCCTGACCGTGTCGGGCGGGAAGAAGGTTGCCTCCTGCACCGCAACGCCGCCTGTAACGTCGTAGCGGGCGGGGTCGCCGGCCGAAGCGGCATCCAGCCTCTCGCTGAAGACCAGTTCAAACGTTCCCTCCCCGGCAAATCGAAGCGAGCGCACACGTGGCGCCTCCGTGTCGGGCGCCACGGTATTGGACAGGCCGGGGGAGCCGCCGGGATTGCCGGGCGCGTCGGCCCAGTTCTCCGGCCAGGCGGCATCCACCGCCAGGGATCGTCGCTCCAGCGCCCCGTCCGCTCCGCCCCAGGCCGGGGTGTAGGCGAGGGAGTCGGCCGTCCATCCTCCGGGAGCAAGCAGCAGGAGCAGGTCACCGCCGTTGTTCAGCGTGGGCATGGAAGGTACGGGAGCCGACGGTCCGCGCTGCGCGTAGGCGCCGGCAAGGGCGGCGGTATCCGCCGTCAGGACCAGCAGGCTGTCGGGAAAGAGCGCCAGGGTGTCGGCGGCCAGGGCGGCGCTGCCTGCGGCGTCGCCCACCCGCCAGCCCTGCAGGTTCAGAATGGAAGGACCGGTATTGACAATCTCCACGTACTCCGGTGCATCTCCGGGCGGGTCGAAGGCGAATTCGTTGAACAGAAGCTCTCCCGGAGCGGCTTCCCCGAATACCATAAAGTTCATGGTATCGGGCTCCACGGGCTCGCCCTCCAGGTCCGCCACACCCTCCAGCGAAAGTTCGTAGGCCGCCGAGGGAAGGGTGCCGTAATCCAGCAGCAGGGTATCGGGCGCCGGCAGGCTGAGGACAGGCGCAACACCGGGATCGGGGTTAAGCTTGAAATTTCCGGGCTCCGCCGAGGCGAGGTCCACTTCCCGGCTGAAGGCCAGCCGAAGCCCCTCCTGCGCCACGCGTAGGCCGGTCCACCGGAAGGGCGGCCGGTCAATTTTGAAATCGAAGAAGAAACGGTCGGCGCGGGTGGAAGTGTACCGCACGCGCACCCCGAAATGGGTGGACGAGTCATGGGTAAGATCGGTAACGGTCGCGCCGGCGTCCACCGGCTCGCCCAGGTAGCCGCGTGCCACGCGAAGGCTCCACGTCCCGCCGGCGCTGCGCTCCACGCGCAGCCGGTAGCCTTCCGCTGTGCCGGTTATCCGCGTGGTGTCGGCCAGCAGGTCGGTCGCCTCCCCCGCATCGTAGCGCACCAGCCTGAAATAATCGTCCCCGGCCTGGCCCACCTGCACGGCGTAGCCGCTGACCTCGTCCGCCAGCTCCTCCCGGTCGCTCATAAGAAATACCTCCGCCCGGTTGGAGCCCGAAGGCAGGAAGTCGTCCAGCATCACGAAAAACTCCCAGTAACCCGTGACCGCAGTAGATGGGGTGCTCAGCCAGGCGTCTTCGGTGTCAGGGCTGTCGAGCTGCAGCAGGTGGCCATGGGCGAATGGGCTGATCACAAAGCGCTCGTCGTGGCCGCTCCAGGCCGGGTTGGAGGTGAACTCCCCGTCCTCGAAACCGTCCTCGAAGTTGGCCGCCTGCCCGGAGGCGGAAGGCGCCGGCAGTAGAAGACATACCATGGCCACGAGCGGCAGCGCGGGAAGTCGCATGGGAGGGGAGAATGAATAGCGTTGAGGGAATATAAAAGGGGACGTGGAGGGATCAACCGCCACGTCCCGGAAGGACATTGAATTTGCTCTCTTATATCAACGGCTTAGAGATATCTGGGAAGATATCTGTAGTGTAGACCGCCGCGAAGGTAATTCCTTACAGAATCTTTAAGATTTTTAATATCATTGGGGTCTAACCCAGGTGCCCAACCCCAACAAGCCCAGCGACATGGATTTTCAGAACCGGAGCGTACCCTTTAAAATCGACGAGGTGGCCAGCGGTTTCCAGGAAGCCAACGGACTGCTGACGGCAACCAGGAAGGGGCTGGACCTGGAGTTCGAGGTCACCGACGCCTTCTTCGGGGTGTTCAAATCGGGCGTGAAGAACGTTTTCCTCTCCTTCGGGGACCTGCGTTCGGTCAGCTACAAGAAGGGCTGGTTCAGCGCCAAAATCATCCTCGAGGGCACGTCCATGAAGGTTTTCGACGATCTTCCCGGGACCGACGTGGCGACGGTCACCCTGAAGGTGAAGCGCAGGCACCGGGAGGATGCGCGTTCGGTCATCTCCCACGCGCGCATGATGCTTTCCGAACACCGCCTGCAGCAGCTGGAGGAAGGGGAGGAGGGTTAACAGGTCTTGCCAAGCGCGGCTGTGGGCTCCCTGCTACAGGTATCCTTTCCGCACCAGCAGCTCGGCATTCAGCACCGCCCCGCCTGCGGCGCCGCGCACTGTGTTGTGCGCCAGGGTTACGTAGCCGGCATCAAGCACGGTGCCCAGGCGCAGCCTTCCCACGCTGGCCTGCATGCCGTTTTCGCGGTAGGCCTGCAGCCGCGGCTGGGGAAAACGCTCCTCGGTGTAGAGCCGCACCGGCACCCTGGGGGAGGAGGGAAGGTCGAGCCCGGCTATGGGACTCTTCCAACTCGTGTAGGCCGCCCGAAGCTCCTCCAGGTCGCCCGGTTTGCGCTCTAGTCCCACGCTCACTGAAATCAGGTGTCCCTCAACAGTAGGCACGCGGACGGCTGTGGCCTGGATGGGGAAATCGGCGAACCGAACCTCCTCCTCCTGGCGATCGCCCAGCAGCTTGAGGGCCTCAGTCTGCACCTTCTCTTCCTCCCCGGCAATATGCGGCACGATATTGCCCAGAATGTCCATGCTGGACACCCCCGGGTAGCCGGCCCCGGAGACCGATTGCATGGAGGTGACCACTGCGGCGGTTACGCCAAAGGCGTCGTGCAGGGGCCGAAGGGACATGGCCAGGGGTACCGACACGCAGTTGGGATTGGTGAGAATCCACCCCTTGCCGTCGCCGCGGTAGCGCTGGCTGCGTACCAGCTCCGCGTGGTCCGGATTGACCTCGGGCACCAGCAGGGGCACAAGGTCGTCCATGCGGTGGTTTTTGGCGTTGGAGATGACCGGGATGCCCGCCTCGGCGAAGGAGCGCTCGATGCGCCCGGCCACCGATGAGTCAAGTCCGCTGAATACGAAATCCATGCCGCTGAAGCGACGGGGATCGCAGGTCATCACCTCCATATCGGCCACCTCCCCCGGTAACCCCGTGCTTTCGATCCAGTGGGCGGCCTCGCGGTAAGGCTTCCCGGCGGAGCGCTCGGAGGCGCCCAGGGCTGCCACGCGAAACCAAGGGTGGTTTTCGAGGAGGCGGATGAATTTCTGCCCGACCGCCCCGGTAGCGCCAAGGATGCCGGCCTGGAAGGTTTTCATGGGATGCTGTCTTTGGGATGCCGCCGCCCGGATTGCGACTTTCGGACGACCTTTCTTACTGTACAGAAAGGGAAAATACAGAGAAATGTCCAATTAACTAAAGAGCAGATTTTTTCTATCTTTGGGCTCTGTAAACGCGAGTCTTCCAACCCAAAATACCCTCATGTCCCTGACCGAACTTGACAGCCTCGATAAAATCGTCTCCCTGAGCAAAGCGCGCGGCTTTGTCTTCCAGTCGTCCGAGATTTACGGAGGACTCGGGGCGGTCTATGATTATGGTCCCCTGGGCGCCGAGCTCAAGCGTAACATTCGGGACCTCTGGTGGCACCATATGACCCGCCTGCACGACAACATCGTGGGACTCGATTCGGCCATTTTCATGCATCCGAAGGTGTGGGAGGCCAGCGGACACGTGGGCGGCTTCAACGATCCGATGATCGATGACAAGCAGTCCAACAAGCGCTACCGCGCCGATATGCTCATCGAGGGGTATATCGAGAAGCTTAAAGGCGACGGCAAGGAGGAGGAGGCCGCCGGGGTGCAGGAGCAGCTGGACACCGCCGGCAGCCGCGAGGGGATCTGTGAGGACCTTCACGCCATCATCATGGAGCACGAAATCCGCGCCCCCGGGTCGGGCGCCTTCGAGTGGACCGACGTGCGGCAGTTCAATTTAATGTTTAAGACGCAGTTTGGCGCCACCTCCTCCGGGGAGGACGGCGATTCGGTCTACCTGCGGCCCGAAACGGCCCAGGGCATCTTCGTGAATTTCAAAAACGTCATGGACACCTCCCGCCAGCAGATCCCCTTCGGCATCGCGCAGGTGGGCAAGGCCTTCCGCAACGAGGTGGTGGCCCGGCAGTTCGTCTTCCGCATGCGCGAGTTTGAGCAGATGGAGATGCAGTACTTCGTGGAGCCCGGCAATGACGAGGAGCTCTACGAGGAGTGGCTCGACAAGCGGTTCGACTGGCACAAGGCCCTGGGCATCCGCCCCAGGAAACTGGATATCCACCGGCATCCCGAAGACAAGCTGGCCCACTACGCCGCCGCCGCGGCCGACATCGTCTACGACTATCCCATCGGCTGGCAGGAGGTGGAGGGCGTGCACAACCGCACCGACTTTGACCTCAGCCGCCAGGCCGAGTTCTCGGGCAAGAAGCTGGAGTACTTCGACCAGGCCGAGCAGAAGCGCTACACGCCCTACGTGGTGGAGACATCGGTGGGACTCGACCGCCTGGTCATGATGGCCCTGTGCGACGCCTACCGCGAGGAGGAGGTGGACGGCGACACCCGCACGGTCCTGAAACTGAACCCGAAGATCGCCCCCACCAAAATCGGCATCTTTCCCCTCATCAAGAAGGACAAGCTGCAGGACCTGGCCCACAAGATCACCGACGACCTGCGCAAGGATTACAACGTGCTATACGACGAGTCGGGCTCGATCGGCAAGCGCTACCGCCGCCAGGACGAGGCGGGCACGCCCTTCTGCGTGACGGTAGACTTCGACGGGGTGGAGTCGGAGGGCGAGGATACGGTCACCATCCGCTACCGCGACGACATGACCCAGGACCGTGTGGCGGTCAGCCGCCTGCGCGAGGTCCTCTCCGACAAGATGGAGAGCTGGGAGCCCGAAGACTGAGTGCGCCGGCGCATTACATGCCTGCCTGCGCGCGCAGCCATTCGGTAAGTGTGGACAGGAATCCTTCCGTAAAGGACTTCTCCAGGGAGGCATACTCGCTTGGCGCCCCGCTTTCCGCTTCCTGGAACAGGTGGTTGGCCTGCGGAAAGATCTCGATACGGTAATCAACCCCCGACCGGTCCAGTGCGCTGCGAATGAGCTCTGCATTGGGGTCCTCTTTCACCTGCATGTCTTTGGCGCCGAAAAGGGCCAGCGCCGGGACGCGCAAGGCGCTCAGGTCCGACGCTGGATCGTAGTCTACGAAAGAGGAAAAGGCCGGGCTGACGAGGGTCTCCATTTGGATGCGGACCTGGTTGTCGGCGTGCTGTTCCGGATCGGGGATGGCGGAGCGGGAGCTCTCGGGCAGGGCGGCGATCTGCTCCAGGATCTGTTCTTTCATCCATTTCTTCAGCTCGCTCAGGTCTCTGCTCCCGCGCAGCGTATCGAAAACGGCCTCCTGCATGGCCACCTGTTCCTTTATCAGCGCCTCTGGCGTGTTCTGCTGCTCCAGCAGGGTGCGAACCTGGGCGACGACGACGTCGGCCAGGGGCCGGGCCGGGGAGGCCATCAGCACTACGAAATCCACCGGGGGCTGCGGCTCGGCGGCGATGCTGCCCGCAATGATGCCGCCCTGGGAGTGTCCCAGCAGCCCCATGCGCTCCCCGTCCACCCCGGGATGTTCCTGCAGACGGGTGAGGATGGCGCGGGTGTCAGCGAGATGGTCCTCCATGGAACTCTGTGCAAAGTCGCCTGTTGAGCCCCCCACGCCTCGGTCGTCAAAGCGGTAGACGGCAAAGCCGTTGCGCGTCAGGTGGTCGGCCAGCGTACCGAAAATTTCGAAACCGAAAATCTCCTCGTCGCGGTTCTGGGGTCCGCTTCCCGTAAGCAGTACCAGGAGGGGCGCGGGTTTGCCATCCTGCGGCAGGGTGAGGGTGCCGGCCAGGGTCACCTCCCCGTTCTTCACGGAGAGTTCCTCTATGCGGTAGGGCGGAGGCTCCGGCGCGCGATCCTGCATGCCGGGCTCGCCGCCCTCCCCATCATCCTCCAGCACCCTTTTCAGCTCGAAAGGGAAAGCCATGCCCGCCTGGTGAAAGGTGCCCGAAATGAGGGTGTCCCCGCTGAATTCGCCGTCGAACATCACCATGCCCGCGCCGGCGTTAAAGCGAAAGGAAACCGAGTCCCCCGCCACGGCGATGTCCACCAGCTGCAGCCCCCGGGCCCCCTGCTGGGGAATGTCAATGGTGCCGGTGCGCGCAGTGTCGCCCACCTCCGCGAAGTGGGTCTGTATGGTGAGGCGGGTGCCCTGCACGTCGATGTGACCCTCCCAGTCTCCGGCCAGCCGGTGATCGGTTTGCTGGGCTGATGCGCTGACCGGTGTCAGGGAGCTGAGCAGGAGTGTGAGCAGCAGGGCGGAATATGCAAAGCTTGGTATTTTCATGGGGAGAGTTTCAAGTTTTGGGTTGGCGGATGGTCGGCGATGCGGTTCTCAGTTCTCGGGCTGGCTTTTGAAGAGCCAGAAGGAGTAGGCGAGGGGTACAATGGCCATGACCATCACCCCGGCGAAAAAGAGCTTGGAGTAGACCGCCGCGGGAACGAAAAAGGCCACTACCAGCAGCAGGAGGGAGGTCCCAATCCAGAGCTTGCTGCCGAGCTCGTGGGTCTTGCGCCAGTTGTCGGGGTCCTCCAGGGTCCACGGCGTACGCAGACCGATGAAGTAGTTGGGCTTGAGCGTGCGCAGGTAATTCCCAAAGATCAGAAACAGCAGGGTGACCAGCAGGAAGACCATGAAACTCTGGTCCCATCCCGGCTTGAATGTGGGCATGATCATGACGGTGTACATGCCCAGGAAGAAAAGCGGCAGTAGAAGCCGGAGGGCCGGGAGGGGCTTCTGGTCGATGGAAATCCGCTTTTTGGGATCAATAAGGGGAACCACGAGGATGAGCAGGTAGGTGACGATGGCGAAGAGGGGAAACCACCAGAGGACGAAGCTTTTGTCCGAAAAACCGTCAGCTTGCCCCTGGATATTCCAATGCGTGGGCACCTGATCTGGCACCTGGCCGCCTATGAAAGGTATGAGCACATAGGGGAGCAGCAGGAGCAACAGGATGTACCATTCTTTCTTGAGCGTGGCAAGCAGTTTCATGACGTCAGTCCTTGTTTTGGTTGACCAGTTCGAAAATCCAGTTGGCGGCCCCCTCCAACACCGTGGTGTTGAGCGAGTAGGTGATGAACTGCCCGTCCCGCTCGCGGTGCACCAGCTTGGCGCGGTGCAGGATCACCAGGTGATGGGAGATGCTCGGCTTACTGATGTCAAAGGCCTCTGCGATCTCGCCCGCGGTGAGATCCCTGGACTTCAACATCTTGAGGATGCCGCGCCGCGTGGGGTCGTTGAGAGCTTTAAACAGGTTATTCATTTAGATAATTAGATAAATGTCTAATTACACAATACAAAATACGGACATGCTGCACAAGATGTTTCACGTGGGAGGGAGCCCGGACTCCTGCTACATGCCGGGGTTGGCGATGCCGATCTCCCCGCAGGCGATGCGCGCGCCGGCCGCCCCGGAGGGCTGGGAGGTGAAATCGTCGGCGCCCGCATGCAGGATCACGCCCCGGCCCATGATGGAGTTGGGTCCGTCGAGCGAGAGGCGGCTGTCCGTAAAGTCGATCTGGGCGGTGCCGCCTTCCGTGGCGGTAATGTTGCCCATGTCGCCCATATGGCGTTCGGCGTCATCCGGCGCACCGTGTGATGTGTCGGCGGGGTTGTAGTGTCCTCCCGCCGAGGTGCCGTCCGCCGCGCGGCAGTCGCCGTAGCGGTGTACGTGAAAGCCGTGTTCGCCGGAGGAGAGGCCGGTCAGCGAGCCCTGCACGCGCACGCCCTCGGGGGTCCCGGTAAAGGTTACCGTGCCGGCGGCCTGGTTGCCCTGGGTGGGCTGCAGGATGGCCACGGCCGAATCCACCGAAGCGGATTGCGTCATGGTGCCTGAGGTTGCCGTGTCAGCGGATTCACCGCTATCGCCCTGGGGCGTGCAGCCCGCGGCGAAAAGAAGAGCGATGCACAAGATGCCGAATGCCCTGGTAGATGTCGTAAGCATAAAATAGAGTCGTTGTGGTTCGTTGATTTCGGAATAGCTGTAACAAGCAACGCAATCCTGTCATTCATTCTAAAAGTTTGTATCATCGACCGAACGCTATTCGTAACAAACTTTTACGCGACTTTATGGCTGACGCACTTGCTCCCTTCCACCTCGCCTTTCCCGTGTCCGATCTCGAACAGACCCTCACCTTCTACCGTGACGTGCTGGGCTGCGAGACCGGGCGAAGCTCCGACAAATGGATCGACTTCAACTTCTGGGGCCACCAGGTCGTGGCGCACCTGAGTCCAGAGGAGGCGGGAAAGAGCGGCACCAACGAGGTGGACGGCCACGCGGTGCCGGCCAAGCACTTCGGGCTGATCCTGGAGTGGGAGGATTGGGAGGCACTGGCCGAACGGCTGCAGGATGCCGATATCGATTTCATTATTGAGCCCTACGTGCGTTTCGAGGGCAAGCCCGGCGAGCAGGCCACCATGTTCTTCACCGATCCCAGCGGCAACGCTCTGGAGTTCAAGGCCTTCCGCAACAAGGAGCAGATCTTCGCAAAATAAGCTGACCCGACTCCCCGACTTTCTGACTTCCCGACTTCCCGACTTCCCGACTTTTCGACTTATAGACTTTCAGACTTCAAACTCTTCCTCGATTTCGGCGGCTTCCACAGCCAGTTCCTCCCACCGGCTGTAGCGGTCGGTGAGTTTCTGTTTGACCGCGTCGTATTCCTGTGACACCTCTTTCGCCTTTTCGGTATCGTCGTAAAAGTCTGGTTCGGCCATGGCCTCCTCGATTTCCTGCTGGCGTTTTTCCAGTTTTTCGATCTCCTGCTCCACCGAATCGATTTTGCTGCGGATGGGCTTGAGGCGGCGTGACTTTTTCTTGCGCTTCTCGGCCTCGATGCGTCGCTCCTCCTTACGGGTGAGGCTGCGCTCCCCGGCTTCGCGGGCCTCCCCTGAGGCGCCGTCGCCCGGACCGTTTCCTGCCTGTGCGACTCCCCCGCTGCCGCCCGCGGGTCCCCCCGTCCCGTCACGGTCGGAACCGTAGATATTTTCGCCCTCTTCTTCCTTTTTCTTCTCCAGGTAGTAAGATACGTTGCCCAGGAAGGTGCGCGTGCCTTCGGGCTGCACCTCCAGGGTTTTGTCCACGATGGGGTCCAGGAAATCACGGTCGTGGGAGACGATCATGTAGGAGCCTTCGTACTGCCGGAGGGCCTGCTGGAGGATCTCCTTGGACTGCATGTCGAGGTGGTTGGTGGGCTCGTCGAAGATCAGGAAATTGGCCGGCATCAGCAGTATGCGCGCCAGTGCCAGGCGGCTCTTCTCCCCGCCGGAGAGCATGGAGACCTTTTTGAAGACATCGTCGCCCTGAAAGAGAAAGCATCCCAGTATGGTACGCAGGCGCGTCTCCGGTTCGTAGGGTGCGATGGCGCGCATCACCTCCAGGGCTTCCTTGCCGGGATCCAGCTCATCGGCCTGGTGCTGGGCGAAGTAGGCGGCCTGCACGTTGTGGCCGGGCTCGCGCAGCCCGCTGTCGATGGGCTCTTCCCCGGCCATGATGCGAATGAGGGTGGACTTTCCCGCGCCGTTGGGTCCCACCACGGCCAGCTTGTTGCCCCGTTCCACGGTATAGTTGAGGTCCTCGAATACCACATTATCGCCGTAGGTTTTGCGCACGTTTTCCAGGCGCATCACGATGGCGCCGGAGCGTTCGGCGGCGGGGAATTCAAAGCTGATCTCCTCCTGCTCCTCCTCCAGTTCGATCCGGTCCATCTTTTCAAGCTGCTTGATGCGGCTCTGCACCTGGGCGGCCTTGCTGGCGTTGTAGCGGAACTTGTCGATGAACTCCTGAATCTGTTTGATCTCCCGCTGCTGGTTTCTCCAGGCCTGGCGCAGGTGTTCCATCCGCTCGGCGTGCTTCTCCTCGAAATACGTGTAGTTGCCGTCGTAGTCGAAAAGTCGTCCGTGTTCCAGGGCCAGCGTGCGGCCGGAGATGGTATTCAGAAAGGCACGGTCGTGGGAGACCAGGATGATGGCGCCGTCGTACTGAAGCAGGAATTCCTCCATCCACTGCAGCGCCTCGATATCGAGGTGGTTGGTGGGCTCGTCCAGAAGCAGGTAGGTGGGCTGGCGCAGCAGCAGCTTGGCCAGGGCGATACGCATCAGCCAGCCCCCGCTGAACTCCGAGGTGGGACGTTTGAAATCCTCCGGGCTGAAACCCAGTCCCATAAGCACCTTTTCGATGTCGGCCTCCAGGTTGTAGGCGTCCGACTGCTCAAGGCGGGTCTGCAGACGGCCGTAGCGGTCCATGGCCGACCGGTGCTCGCGGGTGCCCTCCTCGGTATCGGCCAGAGCGTGCTGCGCCTTGCGCACCTCCTCCTCCAGCTCCAGTATTTCACGGAACGCGTGGCGGACCTCCTCGAGTACCGTCAGGCCGGGATGGGGCTCCACACCGTCCTGGGGGAGGTAGCCCACGTCGGAGGCCTTGGAGAGGTGAAGCTCGCCGCCGTCGGGCTCGATCTCGCCTGCGATGATTTTCAGCAGGGTGGACTTGCCCGCACCGTTGGGTCCCACCAGTCCCACGCGCTCCCCGGGGTTGACCAGAAAGTTGATGTCCTCAAAAAGCGTGTGGTCCCCGAAGTGGAGGGTGAGATTCTGGGCGTTCAGCAAGGCGGTGGGTGAGGTATGGTCGGTTTGCAGATGTGTTCGGGCCGTTTCCGGCTGTTCGGGTGCGTCCCTTTGCGGGCGGCTGCCAATATACGAATCGTTGGGGTGCTGATAAATGTTGTGCGGCGGCAAAGGTGACGCCCTCCTTCAGGTACGTAAAGATTTTGTTCTCCCTCGTGATCGCGACGGGACCCATGTCTGGAGCGGACGCCGGCGCCTATTCCCCATTTTGATAAGCCCTCATTTGTCCTATTTTTGACCTATGTCTTTGCTGATTTTTTACCTTGCTCTGGCCATCGGCGTCTCCTTCCTCTGTTCCATACTGGAGGCCGTGCTGCTTTCGGTGAGCCATTCCTATATCGCCGTGCTGGAGCGCAAGGGCAACAGGGCCGGCGAGCTGCTGCGCACCTACAAGCAGGACATTGATCGGCCGCTGTCGGCCATCCTGAGTCTTAACACCATTGCCCACACGGTGGGGGCGGCCGGCGTGGGCGCCCAGGCGCAGCTTGTTTTCGGGGAGACCTATGTGGCGGTCACCTCCGCCGTGCTCACCTTCCTGATCCTGGTGCTTTCGGAAATCATTCCAAAAACCGTGGGCGCCACCTACTGGCGCAGCCTGGCCCCTGTCTCGGTCTACACCTTGCGCGGACTGATGATCCTGCTCTATCCTTTTGTGGTGCTTTCCCAGGTTATTACGCGCCTGCTCGCCAGCGAGGAGAACATACCCAGCTTCAGCCGTGAGGAGTTCGGGGCCCTGGCCGAACTGGGCGTGGAGGAAGGCATCTTCGAGGAGGAAGAGTCGCGCATCTTTAAAAACCTGATACGCTTCAGCTCCCTGCGGGTGAAGGACATCATGACCCCGCGCACCGTGGTGGTGGGATTCCAGGAAAGCGGCACCCTGGAGCACATCGACGCTAACATCGAGGAGCTTACCTTTTCCCGGCTCCTGCTTTATGGGGAGGAGCGCGACGAGGTCACCGGCTACGTGCTCAAGAACGACCTGCTCCTGCTGCTGGCCCGCGACCAGACCGACCGCCGTCTGAAGGAGATTCGCCGGGATATTCTCATCGTGCCGGAGATCATGGCACTGAAGGACCTGTTCGAGGAGCTGATGGCCAAACAGGAGCATATCGCGGTGGCGGTGGACGAGTATGGCGGCCTCGCAGGCGTGGTGACGATGGAGGACCTGGTGGAGACGCTGCTGGGCATGGAGATTATCGACGAGGCCGACACCATCGAGGACATGCAGAAGATGGCTCGCAAGAAGTGGGGCGAGCGTGCACGCCGGCTGGGCATCATCGGCGAGAAAGAGAACTGACAGGCGACTACCCTTCGAACAGCTCCTCGTGCAGACGGCGCACCGCCTCCACCGTGTGCCCCGCCTCCACCACCAGGTTCAGGTTGCGCTTGGTGCTGCTGTAGGAGAGGGTTTCCAGCTTGATGTCTCCCAGCGCACGTCGCAGGCGCTCCACAAGCTCCTTCTGGCGCGCAGGATCGCATCCCACCAGCCCTATCACACCTACTCCCCTTCGCAGGCCCGCCTCCCCCAGTTCCTGCAGCTCCTCGGACAGCCGTTTCAGCTCCGGACCGTCATCCAGGGCGCTCCTCTCCTTGTAGGCCATGGCCTTGACCAGTCCGTCGGAAGTGGTATCTCCGGTGATGCGGGTCCCGGGTGCCTCCGGCTCGAAGATGTTCTTCACTCGCACGGTCAGGTTGCGGGCGGAGGCCGGTTTCA
The DNA here is from genome assembly GCA_034521445.1 of Balneolaceae bacterium. NCBI lineage: Bacteria > Pseudomonadati > Balneolota > Balneolia > Balneolales > Balneolaceae > Balneolaceae bacterium. Next base: position 236,672 of record JAXHMM010000003.1, read on the forward strand.
GGGTGGAGGGGTGCAGCACCTTGGCGCCGAACCAGGCCAGTTCGGTGGCCTCCCGGAAGCTGAGGGCGGGAATGGGCCGGGCGCCCTCCACCACGCGCGGGTCGCAGGTGTAGACGCCGCTCACGTCGGTCCAGATCTCTACGGCCTCGCAGGGGAGGGAGGCTCCTATAAGACTGGCGGTGTAGTCGGAGCCCTCGAAGCCCAGGTTAGTGAGATTGCCGTTGGCCGTCTGCCCGTAGTAGCCGCCCATCACGGGTATGGCCTTGCCCCGCCAGCGCTCCAGCAGTTCGCTTACGGCTGAGCGAATAAATGGCAGATCAGGCGAGGCGCCGCCGAAACGGTCGTCCGTGCGAATGAGCTCACGGGCATCCACCCACTGCGCCTGCATGCCGGCGGCGCGGGCGCAGGAGGCCAGCAGCCGGGAGGATAGGCGTTCGCCGATGGAAGCCACCGCGTCACGCGTGCGGTCGTCCAGGCTGCCCGCCTCGCGGATGGCGTCCAGGTGTCCGAGTAGGATTTCGGAGAGGCGGTCAAGGTGTCCGAGGCAGGCTTCCTGTTCTTTCTCCCGGGAGGAGGACGGGCCGTCGACGGCGTACTCGTCCATAAAACCGGTGATCAGCTTGCGGTGGCGGGCGTCGATCTCTTCGGCCATATCGCGGGCTTTGACAGGGTCCGTGGCGGCCGACTCGGCCGCGGCGATGAGGCGGCGCGTGGTTCGGGCTGTGGCGGAGACCACCACCCAGGGGCGCTCATAGCGGGCTGTGATGTCCAGCACCCTCTTCCAGGTATGCTCGTCGCCCATCGAGGTGCCGCCGAACTTGAGTACCGTGTACTTCGCCATGGGATGCGGTTGCAGAAATTACGTGCCGGTTCCGGCCCAAGATAGCAATCGACCGGCTGAATGTGGAGGGGAAATCAGGGCGGCAGTTTCCCGCCTGTTACCCGCCCGACCGGTAGCGCATGATGCGCCGGTAGATGGGCACGAGCAGCAGGGCCGCCAGCAGAGCGGAGAGGGCCAGGATCCACGACTCCCGCACCAGCGAGACGTCCAGCACCCGGTTGAGGGCGCGGGCGACGTTGGTGAGTCCAATGACCAGCGTCACAAACACGATGATTCCGGTGAGGGCGTTGGCCCAGCCGCCGTTGATGTGCTCCGTGCCCAGCAGTCCGCGGTCGTTGGCCATCAGCAGCAGAAAGATGGCGATGAGGGGAAGGATGATGCCGTTGAGGGCCTGCGCCAGGATGATGGCGGGTATGGGCTGCACCTGGGAGACCCCGAAGCCCACGCCGCAGAGCAGTACGCCGATCCAGACGGCCCGGAAGCGGGAGCCGCCTTCGCGCCACAGGCTTTCTGTTGAGGCGGGGCCGCCGGGGCTGGCCTCCGGGGCTGCAGATGTCCCCCAGAGGCTTTGGGCCGTCAGCGCGGCGGCAAGGGGCGCGGTAAGGGCCGAACTGAGTCCGGCGGCGGCCAGCCCGAGGGCGAAAAAGACCGCCGCCCAGCCGCCCAGGGTACCGGCCAGGGCGCCGGCTAGTCCCTCGTAGCTGAACGATCCCGCCACCGAACTGCCCACCACCAGCACGGCCATGGAGATGACGCCGCCCAGAATGACGGCAAAGCTGAGGCTGAAGCGCATCTCCCTGAGGCTCTGCGAGTGCCGGATGTTGGATCCCAGGAAGAGGTTGTAGGGTACCACGGTGGTGCCGATGAGGCCGATGACCAGCAGCTCGGAGCCCGTCGGCACGGCCGGCACGAAGAGTCCCCCGAGCAGCTCTCCAAGCGGCGGTTGCATGATCAGGGCGGTGGTGAGGAAGCAGATGCCCATCAGTGCAACCACGCCGCCCAGCATCTTGGCGATCAGGTCGGTGGAGCCGAACCAGAGCAGCAGGAAGGCCGCCAGTCCGATGCCCGCGGTGAGCAGGGCGGGGGAGACGTCCAGCACCAGTCCCAGTCCCGCCACGCCGCCCAGGATGTTGCCCGCCTCGTAGGCGGCGCAGCCCAGCACGATCGACCCTCCCACCAGCCAGATGGCGAAGGTGCCGGCCGGGGTGCCGCGGAAACGCGCGGCAATGGACTCGCCCAGGTTCTGTTCCCCGCTGATGGTGAGACGCGCGCCCGCCTCCTGAAGCATCACACAGGCGACGGTGGAGAAGAGCAGGGCCCAGAGCAGGGTAAAGCCGAATCCGGAACCGGCGGAGCCGGCGGCGGTGATGGTGCCGGGTCCGATAAAGGCGGCCGAAAGCACCGACCAGAAGAGTATGTTGAGCAGGCGGTCTCGGATGGCCGGGGCGTCGTTTGGAGTGTGAGGTTACCGGAATCGGCCGCAATTTATCATCTCAGCCCCAACAATCAAATTCTCGGCGTGAAGGGCCGTACTATTTGGGCTTTCCGTAGCCTCCGCCTCCCGGCGTGAGCAGCTGGAAACGGTCGCCCGCCTCGAGTTCGGCCCCGTCCACCGGTCCCAGCTCCTCCTCGCGTCCGTCGACGCGGATCACCCGCTGCTCCCCGCAGGCGCCGGGCTCCCCGCCCTGCAGTCCGTAGGGAGCCTGCCGGCGGTGCTGGGTGAGCACGGAGAGGCTGACGGGCTCCAGGAAGCTGAGTTCGCGCACGATGCCGTCGCCCCCGCGCCGGCGACCCTTCCCGCCGGAGCCCTTGCGCACCCCGTAGCGCTCCAGGCGCACGGGATAGCGGTGCTCCAGGATCTCCGGATCGGTTCCCGCGGTGTTGGTCATATGATGGTGCACGGTGTCGGCCCCGTCGAATGCGGCCCCCGCTCCCGTGCCCCCGCCCACGGTTTCGTAGTAGCCGAAACCTTCGTTGCCGAAGAGCACGTTGTTCATGGTGCCCTGGCTGCAGGCGATGCGCCCGAAGGGCTTGAGCAGCAGGTCGGTCAGGCGCTGGCTCACCTCGGTGTTACCGCCCACCACGGCGGGACAGAGCTCCGGGTCGGCCTCGTAGCCGGGATTGAGCAGGCAAGTCGGCAGCCGCAGCTCCAGCGGCTCCAGGAGTCCCTCGTTCAGGGGCAGCGGCTCGTCCACCAGCACCCGCAGCACATACATGATCACGCTCTGCACGATGGCAGGAGTGGCGTTCAGGTTGCCCGGGTGCACCTCGCCCGTGCCCTCGAAATCCACCGTCAGATCTTCCCCCCGCTTGACCAGGCGCGCCTGCAGGGGGGTGCCGTCGTCCAGGTACTCTGTGACGCTGCGGTCCATATCCTCCATGGCCCCGAGGGCGGCGCGGGTCTTGCGCGCAGCCAGCTCCTTGAGTCCCTTCATGTAATGGCGCACGCGCTCCTCGCCCTCGCGCCGGGCCAGTCCGGCCAGGGACTGTACGCCCCGGTGGTTGGCGGCCACGGCGGCCTGCAGGTCGGCCACGTTTTCCTCCACGGCGCGGCTCGGCCAGGGTCCGCCGGCCAGCCGCTCCCGTACGGCCTCCCAGCGGGGCTCGCCGCCGCGCACCAGGTAGTCCGGCGGGATGACCACGCCCTCCTCAGCCAGGCTGCGGGCGCCCGGGGGCATGGAGCCGGGGCGGCTGCCGCCGATCTCCGCGTGGTGGGCGCGGCTGGCGGCGAAGCCCAGCAGGCGGCCGGAGTCGCCGTAGACCGGCGTTACTACCGTGATGTCGGGGAGGTGGGAGCCCCCGTAGGCCGGGTGGTTGGTCACCACCACGTCGCCGGGCTCCATGGCGATGGACGCCATCAGCCGGCGCACGCAGAGTCCGAGCGCGCCCAGGTGCACGGGGATGTGGGGGGCGTTCACGATAAGCTCCCCTTCGGCGCTGAGCAGGGCGCAGGAAAAGTCCCTGCGCTCCTTGATGTTCACCGAGAGGGCGGTGCGGCGCAGCATTTCGCCCATCTCCCCGGCGATGGAGGTGAAACGGTTGGTGAAGAGCTCCTGCTCCACCGCCTCGGCATAGCTGGCTTCGCGGCGCCCGTCGCCCGGTTGACTGCGTTCCAACTTCAGGGTGCCGTCGCCTGCCACGCGGGCCTCCCATCCCGGCTCCACCGCCACCGTGCTGTAGGGGTCAAGCACGAGGGCGGGACCGGAGAGCGACTGTCCGGGCCGCAGTTCCCCGCGCCGGTGGACAGGGGTCGGGTGCTCCTCTCCTCCGAAGCGGACCGGGCGGTGCGTGAAGGGTTCGGGGCCGGCGGCACGGCCGGGGGAAGGGGAGCTTTCCTCTTCAGGCGGGGTGCCCGAGGCGGCCACGCGCACCGACTCCACTTCGATGGCCCTTCCCTCCACCCAGTGTCCGTAGCGGCGGCGGTAGGCTTCCCTGAAGCGCCCGGCAAGGCTTTCCGTGGATGCGTTGTCCTCCCACTCGATCTCCAGGGTGGCATCCTGCCCCTCAAGCCTCATAAACAGCAGGCGGCGACGCACGCGGATCTCCTCCTCCGGCACGCCCTCGCCGACCACCTTACAGGCGGCGCGTTCGGCAAGCTGATTCACCAGCCCGGGGAGACGGCCACCCGCGGATTCCAGCTCCTCGAGCACCTGCGCTTCGGCGAACTCCTCGATCACGGCCTGACCCAGTCCCCACGCGCTCAGCAGGCCCGCTTCGGGGGGCACCAACACCGTCCCCGCACCCAGCTGGGAGGCGATGGCGCAGGCGTGCTGGGCGCCGGCGCCTCCGAAGGCCACCAGGGCGTAGCCGGCTGGATCGTATCCCTTGCGCAGGGAGATGCGGCGCACGGCATCGGCCATGCGCTCGTTGGCGATGCGCAGGAAACCCTCCAGGATCTCCCCGGCTTCTGGCGCCGCCTCCGGTCCTGTGCCGCGGCCGGCCTTCAACCGCTCCAGTATTTCCTGCAGCTTGCGCTCCGCCGCTCCGCGGTCGATGGGGATGCTGAAATTTTCCGGCTGCAGACGGCCCAGCAGCAGGTTCACGTCGGTGACCGTCAGGGGACCTCCGTCGCCGTAGCAGGCCGGTCCCGGCGAGGCCCCGGCGCTCTGCGGACCCACAAAGAGCGTCCCGTCTTCCTCCCCGCAGATCGATCCTCCCCCCGCGGCCACCGTCTCGATGGAGAGGGCGGGGGCGTTGAGGGTGTAACCTCCCACCGCGTGTCGGAATACGTAGTCGTAGCCATGGTCGTAGCGCGCCACGTCGGTGGAGGTGCCGCCCATGTCGAAGGAGATCACCTTGCGGTGGCCGTGTCGCCTGCCGGCGGTGGCCGCGCCCACCACGCCGCCGGCGGGTCCGCTCAGCAGGCTGTCCTTGGGCTGGAAGCGGTCGGCGCCGGTAAGTCCCCCGGCGCTGCTCATCACATGCAGGGTGCCCTCCGGTACCGCCTCGCGTACGCCGCGCAGGTAACGCTCCAGCACCGGCTTCAGGCGGGCGTTGATCACGGCGGTCTGCGTGCGTGGCAAGTACGAGATGGCCGAGCTCAGCTCCGATCCGCAGGTGACCCACGTGGCGCCCGCCTTGCGGGCCGATTCCGCCAGGCGCTTTTCGTGGGCGGGGTTCCGGTAGCTGTGCATGAGGGAGACGGCCACGGAGACCTCCTCCCCGCTCTCCGCCATCCACTCCTCCAGCTCCCTCCGCGCGGCGCCGGTCTGCAGCGGGCGGAGCTCCCCTCCATCGGCGTCCAGGCGCCCCTCCACCTCGATCACGCGGGAGGAAGGGGGAAGGTAGTCGATCCGCTTCACCTGCAAGGCAAATAGATCCGGCCGGGTCTGGTCGCCCACCCGGAGCAGGTCGCGGTAGCCGGCGTTGACCAGCAGGGCCACCCTGCCGCCCCGGTTCTCCAGCAGGGCGTTGGTGCCCTTGGTGGTGGCCAGGCGCAGTTGCAGGCGGGGCAGGGGACGGTCCGGCGGCGTGCGCGTGAGCAGCCGGGCGGCCAGCACCGGGGCTTCCTCCCCCGAGAGCACTTCAAAGGAGGGCGAGCCGTCTACGAGGCCGGGAGGCAGGGGTGCGTCGAGCCGGAGCAGGGACTCCCGGGCGTCAAAGGCGGTTACACGCATCTCGGGTGACTCTTCGCCCAGCGTGCGGAATCGAAATCCGGCTATAAATTCGTCGGGAGCTTCCCACTGCTGGCGAACCCGGTAGAGGCCGGGCTCCACCTCATCGATAAGTTGTCCTCGAAGAGCGCTGCTGCTGAGCACCTTGACGGTGCGTCGCCAGCCCGAGGGTTCCACGCCAATGGCGTCTGTGAAGGTGCCCCCGGTGTCGATCCATATCTTCCAGACAGGCGATGGGGAGGGGGAACTCATGGGCTATCCCTCCTGGGATTTCCTCTCGGTGCCGAATTCGCTTTCAGGATAATCCTGGTCATCCTGCCCCTCCTCTGGGTTGAGATCCTGCATGGCATCCGCTTTCGTAGCGTGTTCGCCGGGGACGGCCAGGCAGAGCAACAGGTCGCCCACGTCGGCCGCCGGCGTATGGTCCACCGAGTAGGGAATTGCTTCTCCGGTGGTCTTGACGTTGACCAGAGGCAGCAGACCGGCCGCAAATTTCTCCTCCATCTCCTTGGGAGGAATGGTCTCGGTGATTCCCACTTGTCGGAAATCGGCACCCTCATTCATCAGTTTTGAGAGGGACTCAAAATTGAGATCCTCGCCGAAGAGGATACGTCCGCTCAGGTTATCCGGGACCTCGCGTTCCTTGCGGTGGGACAGCGAAACGGCGGCCAGCTGGAAGACCTCCGAAGAGCCGAAGTATTCTGCGAAGCGGATAACGGCCAGCGAATTGACCTCGTCGTTGGGAGTGAGGGCCAACAGCTTGCCGATGCCGTCCAGGTTGATCTCGTCGAGGGCGTATTCGGCCAGGATGTTGCCGTAATAGGTATTGAGTCCCTCACGATGTGCCTTGTTGATGTTGGTCCAGTTGGAATCGGTCACCAGCACCTTGAAGCCCTGATCCTGCAGCGCCTTGGCGAGCTCCCGCGCCCAGTTGTGGGCGCCCAGGATAAGGAATCCGCGGGGTACCGGCTTGGCCACGTCCAGCCATCGGGCAAGGGGAGTGGCTGTAAGCCCGTAGATAGCCACGGTAACAATAATAACGATGAAGACAATGGGCACCAGTTGGCCCGCCTCGGCATAGCCGCCTTCCACCAGCTGCAGGGCGAAGAGAGAGGAGATGGAGGCCGCTACGACACCCCGCGGTGCCATCCAGCTCAGGAATAATTTTTCACGGTTATTCAATTGCGAGCCGATGGTGGAGAGGTAGACAGAAAGTGGACGGGTAATGAAGATGAGTACCGCCAGAAAGATCACGATATCCCAGTTCAGGTTGGCCATCAGGTCGGCAAGTTCCACGCGGGCGGCCAAGAGAATGAAGAGAGCTGAAAGCAGAAGCACGCGAAGGTTCTCCTTGAATTCCGCGATGTGGTGGATGCGCGCCGATTTCTGGTTAGCCAGGGCGATACCCATCACGGTGGTGGCCCAGAGGCCGGACTCATGCTGCAGAAAGTCGGAGAGTCCGAACACCAGGAAGACTACCATAAGAGTGACGGGATTCTGCAGGAAGTCGGGCAGCATATAGCGCTTCAGTAAAAGGTAGACGATGCCGGCGCCGGCCAGTCCCACGATGGTCCCGAAAAATACGGTTTTAAAAATGCTGCCGAGGGCCAGGCTGGTGGCCTCCCCCAGTCCGGTGGTAAAAATCACCTCGAAAACCAGCACCGCAAGCAGGGCGCCTATGGGGTCGATGACGATGCCCTCCCATTTGAGCACCGAACCCACCTGCCCGGTGGGACGCACCTGGCGGAGCAGCGGCAGAATGACCGTGGGACCGGTGACTACGAGGATGGCACCCAGCAGAACGGCGAGTTCCAGGTCGAAGGGAAAGAGATAATTGGCGGTGATTGAGACAATTACCCAGGTAACCACCACGCCAATGCTTACCAGTTTGATGACGGCGCCCCCTATATCCCTGAGCTCGGAAAAGCGTAGGCTGAGTCCTCCTTCAAAAAGGATGATGCCTACCGAAATGGAGACAAAGGGAGCCAGCAGATCGCCCATCAGCACGTCCGGCTGCAGAATACCCAGTACAGGACCGGCCAGTATTCCGGCCAGAAGCAGAAGGAGTATGGCCGGCAGCTTGGTGCGCCAGGCCAGCCACTGGGCGCCCACCCCGAATACGACAATACTGATAAGTCCCAGTAATACGTGTTCTGTCATCTCAATCTGATTATATGCGCTGCAACTTTATTAGCAGATGATCTAAAATAAGCAAACAGCTGGTAAATCAAAGAGTCCGGCGGGGTCATTTCAGCTTCAGCCCGGTGCTGGTTGAAAGTAACCAAGCACGCTTTGATTGCGATACGTTCCCGATTCCGGGGATATATCTTTCGCCGGATATCCGGCCTGTAAAAAAAGGTAAGGAGGGGCAAAAGGTCCACACGACTATTTGCTATGCAATGCCGTATTTACTACACTCAACCTCGAAACCACAGGTGCCGACAGCCCCTCGGCCTGAGTTTTTTTTCACATCAACCGCAGCTATTAAATTTCACATATTTTGAGCAGCTTGATGGAACGTATCCAGCAGTTTTTCAGAAGGGACTCCGCCGCGGGCATGATGTTGCTTTTCGCAACCATCGCCGCCCTCGCCATTGCCAACTCTCCGCTCGGCGACCTCTACCACCATCTGCTGGAGGCGCACATCACACTGGGCGTGGGCGAGCTGGTGATCGACGAGTCGGTGCACCACTGGATCAACGACGGACTCATGGCCATTTTCTTCCTGCTGATCGGCCTGGAGATCAAAAGGGAGATGAAATACGGGGAGCTTTCCACCCTTAAGTCGGCCACCCTGCCGGCTGTGGCGGCGTGCGGGGGCGCCCTGGTGCCCGCCCTGATCTTCTGGGGCTTCAACGGCGGCACCCAGTTCATGGACGGCTGGGCTATTGCCATCGCCACCGACATCGCCTTTGTGATCGGGGTAGTCGCCCTGCTGGGTTCCCGCGTTCCGATCTGGGCCAAGGTCTTCGTAACAGCCGTAGCGGTGGTAGACGATCTCATCGCCGTGGTGGTGATCGCGGGCTTCTATACGGAGACCATTCACATGACGGCCCTCGGCATCGCCGGTGCCTGCCTGCTGGTGCTGCTGCTGATGAACTGGCGCGGTGTCAACAAGCTGGCCCCCTACCTGGTGGTCGGTTTCGTCATGTGGTGGGCCGTCCTTGAATCGGGCGTGCACGCCACCATTGCGGGCGTGCTGCTGGGCTTTGTCATTCCGGCCAGTCGGGGCTGGGGCGTGGACCGCCTGCTGGAGTATGCACGTGAAGGATTCGAGCTCTTCGAACAGGCCTCCAAGGACGATCGTCCGGTTTCGCGAGAGCAGGCCCTGCACCATATGGACGAGACCCTGGAGCAAGCCGAATCACCCCTGCACCGGCTGGAGCACAAGCTGCACTTTTCGGTCTACTTCGTGATCATGCCCCTCTTCGCCTTTGCCAACGCCGGCGTGGTCTTCGATCCCGAGGTCATGGGACAGGCCTTCAACTCAACCCTCACCTGGGGCATCGTGCTGGGACTCTTTGTCGGCAAGCAGGTGGGCATCTTCAGCTTTACCTGGCTGCTTACCAAGCTCAATCTCTCGGGCCTGACGCCCGGCAAGGAAACCTGGAAGGTGGTCTACGGGGTTTCCCTGCTGGCCGGCATCGGATTTACCATGTCGCTATTCATCGCCAACCTCTCCTTCACCGACTTCAGGCTGCTGGAGTTCTCCAAGGTGGGCATTCTGCTGGGCTCGACGATCAGCGGACTTCTGGGCTACTACTTTCTGAGCCGCCGTCCCCAGGTCGACGTGGACGAGCAGCAGCTCATGGACGTCCCTGACGAGGAGGTGGCCTAGTTTTGACGCGTGGGCAGTGAAGGGCTCCCCAGTGTGCCACCCAGGGGTACCCATACCGAATCTTCGCCGGTGGACAGGTTCAGACGCAGCAGACGGTTCATGCCCTCCAGCACGTTCCGGAAGCGCGGGGAGAAATCCGACAGCAGCAGTCGAAGTCCCTCCAGGGAGGTGCTCCCCGCCGGTTCCCGTAGCTCCATCTCACCCGACAGTTCCATGCGCACGTGCTCGCTGCGCAGCCGCATCTGCCGCAGGTTAAGCCTGCCCGAGTCCTCCGCGTAGCTCATTCGCCCATGAAAGGATTGCAGGGGCATGGTCTGTCCCGTGTAGTCGAAACCGCGTAGAAAAAAGGAGTAGGTGGAAATGAAACGGTCAGGCATACGCCAGGTCAGGTCGTTCAGCTCAAGCTCCAGATCGCCCGCGGACCAGAGTGAGGAGCTGCCGACGGGGATGTCTCGTCGCAGACGCAGGCTGTCGGCCCGCACCGATCCCCAGTCCATGTAGGGCTCCGACCAGCCGAAACCGCGTCCCCGTGCAAGCAGCTCCTGCGTTGCGGCCAGTGGACTGTCGCGCAGGATGTTCCGGAGGAGGTCGGCCGGGTTGCCCCGGTAGTCCAGCTCCAGGGTGTCGAAGCTGACCTCCCGCAGGCGGTAGCGGTCCAGCCAGGAGATGTTCTCCAGGTGAGCCCGCAGGGAGAGCTGGCGGTCCAGCACCGTGGAGGGGTCCCCGAAATACATCCTCAGGAACATGGGATAGCCCAGGCGGAAGCGCATCAGGGCCCCGCGCTGCAGGTGACGATCGGTAAAGATGTGCAGATCGTGGATGTCGAGCGTGCCGCTGAATGGGTGGATTTCCACCCCGCTGAACTGTATGCCGGCGTCAGGGTTGGAGTCGGCCACCCAGTTTCGCAGCGTGCGGTCGAGCTCGCGCTCCGCCTCCCGCGCCGCGTAGAAATGGGAGAGGTAGAGGGCGGCCAAAAGAATCACTGCACCGGCCGCAAGGAGGTATTTCCAGTACCTTTTCACGAAGAGCCGCCCACGGTCTGAACGATCTGCTCAAAGGAGCGCGGCTCCTCTTCACTGGCCTTCATGTCGCGCAGGGTGTAGCGCTCCTGCTCCAGCTCGTGGTCGCCCACAATGATGGACCAGCGCGCGTTCTCGCGGTCGGCGTCCTTCATCTGCGCCTTCACCGAACGCCCGATGTAGTCCATGGTGGCCGAGATGCCCTCGGCGCGCAGGCTGGGAAGGTGACGCAGCGCCCAGCGCCGGGCCTCCCCGCCAATGGTAATGATGTACACGTCCACCCCATCCTCCCCGGCCAGGCTGATCTGCTGCTCCTCAAGGGCGATGAGCAGGCGCTCCATGCCCGCCGCGAAGCCCACGGCCGGCGTGGGCTGCCCGCCCACCTCCTCCACCAGCAGGTCGTAGCGCCCCCCTCCCCCGAGCGCGTCCTGCGAGCCCAGGTCGGGGCTGGTCACCTCGAAGGCCGTGCGGGTATAGTAATCGAGTCCCCTGACCAGGTAGGGATCCTCCGTATAGGCAATGTCCAGCGCGTCCAGTCCCTCTTTCACCTCGGCGTAGTGCGCGGCCGTCTCCTCGCCCAGGAAATCGGTAATGACCGGTGCGTCTTCCAGAAAAGGCTGGTCTTCCTCTTCCTTGGAGTCGAGAATGCGCATGGGATTCTTCTCGAAACGTTCGCGTGAGATTTCGCTGAGCTCGTCGAGGTGCGGCCGGAAGTAGTCGCGGAGCGCCTCGCGGTAGGCGTCGCGGCTGTCGGGGTCGCCCACCGAATTGATCCTGAGGGTAGTGTTGTCAATGCCCACCCGCTCGTAGATAGAGAGCATGAGGGCGATGATGTCTACGTCCGCCGCAGGGTCGTCCGCCCCCAGGATCTCGGCGCCGAACTGGTGAAACTGGCGCTGGCGGCCTTTCTGGGGACTCTCCGCGCGGAACATGGGTCCAATGTAGTATAAATTCTGCGTGCCGCCGCGCTGCTCCAGGTGGTGCTGCACGAAGGCGCGGACCACGGGCGCCGTGCACTCCGGACGCAGCACGTAGCGGTCGTCCCCCCGCTCGAAGGCGAACATCTCCTTGGAGACGATGTCGGTGAGCTGGCCCACCCCGCGGGCAATCAGTTCGGTCTGCTCCATCACCGGCGTGCGGATTTCCCTGAAGTTGAAGAGGCGGGCCTGCTCGTGGATGATGCGCTCCAGGGCCTGCCACTCCTCCACCTCGCCCGGTAGGATGTCGTACATGCCGGCGTGGGTGCTGTATTTGGGTTGGGCCATAGGGAGATGAAAGCTGGTTGAATATTCGGGATTTCGCTGCGCGCCCAAGATAACGGTATGGGCAGAGAATATCTGCTACATGCCGGTGAGCACGATCTTGCCGGTATTTTTATCATCGGCCATATAGCGGTGGGCCTCATCAGCCTCGCTCCAGTCGAACTGCCGGTCCACCACCGGACGCAGCACCTCCTGCTCGAAGAGGTCAAGGGTGTGGTCGGCAAACTCCGAGGTGAGCTTGATCTTGTAGGACTCCGGGCGGTTGCGCAGGGTGGAGCCCGTCAGCGTGAGCCGCTTGCGGAGGAGGGCGCCCAGGCTGGCCTTCTTGAGCTTGTGTCCCCCCAGAAAGGAGAGATACACCAGCCGCCCGTCCATGGCCAGTACCCGCATGTTCTGCTCCCAGTAGGGGGCGCCGATGAAATCGACGACCAGGTTGACGGCGTTTTTGCCAAGCTCATCCTCGACGGCCTCCGCCCAGTCTGCTTTCCTGTAGTTGAAGGCGTAGTTGGCGCCCAGCTTCAGGGCCGCCTCCAGCTTGCGTTGTTTGCCGGCGGTGGTGACCACCCGGGCGTTGACCAGGTGGTGGGCCAGCTGGATGGCGGCGGTACCCACCCCGCTGCCGCCGGCATGGATGAGCACGGTCTCCGAGCGGGTCAGCCCGCCCAGCCAGTTCAGGGCCTGGTAAGCCGTCAGGAAAGTTTCCGGTATGGCGGCCGCCTGCACGAAGGAGAGGCTCTCGGGCAGGGGCATAGCGAGGCGCTCGTGGATTACGCAGAACTCGGCGTAGCCGCCGCCGGGCAGCAGGCCGAATACGAAATCGCCCGGCTTCAAGCGGGTGACCTGCTCGCCGGTCTCCTCCACGATGCCGGCCATTTCCAGTCCCAGGATCTCGCTGGCACCCTCCGGCGGGGGATACTTGCCGCCCTTCTGGTGGAGGTCGGCGCGGTTGAGGGCGGTGGCCTCCACCTTCACCAGGAGCTGGTTGGGACCGGGAGAAGGGCGTTTGGTCTCCCCGATCTTCAGGCGGGCCTTCTTGCCCGGGTTGACTACGTGTATGGCCTTCATGGAGAGATAAATTTTTATTATCCGGGGGGAATCCCCTAATTTGGCACCATCCGAATATAAGAATTCTTATCGACGCCGGAAGAAACCGCCCTATGGACCGCATAGAGAAAGTACTGATCCTCGCTCCCCACACCGACGACGCCGAACTGGGCTGCGGGGGCACTATGGCGCGCTTTCTGGAGCAGGGCATTGAGATCCATGTGGCCGCCTTTTCCACCGCCCGCGCCTCCCTTCCCCCCGGCAGCGACCCCGACCTGCTGCGCAAGGAGTTCAACCAGGCCATGGACCTCTTCGGCATCCCGGAGGAGCAGCGCTACATCTACGAGTACCAGGTGCGCAAGCTGAGCTACGACCGCCAGGAGGTGCTCGAGGAGATGATCAAGCTGCGCGACCTGGTGGAGCCCGACATGGTGCTGCTGCCCAGCGGAAGCGACCTGCATCAGGACCACGAGGTGGTCTACAACGAGGGGCTGCGCGCCTTCAAGGAACGCACGGTTTGGGGCTACGAGCTGCCCTGGAACCACATCACCTTCTCCGCACAGGCCTTCATCAAGCTGGAGGAGCGTCACCTGGAGAAGAAATGGGAGGTGCTGCAGTGCTACAAGAGCCAATTTGAGAAGAACCGGCGCTATTTTACCGCGGAGTTCATCCGGGGACTGGCCGGCGTGCGCGGCGTGCAGGTGAAGTCCGACTACGCGGAGGCCTTCGAGGTGATTCGGACGGTTTACTGAGGAACCCCCTTACAAAGTGTAAAAATATGGTGTATTGCGTAACTTGACATAGTAGGAACTACATTTGATATGGACCTGGCAGAACTGAAAAACGAACAGTTGAAAAAAGCCTGTGAAGATTACGGGGTTAAGGAACTTTATGTATTCGGTTCATTTCTGTCGGACACATTTGCTGATAAAAGTGATCTCGATTTTTTGGTAGAATTTGATCGCTCCGGGTACCAAGGCGCGTTTAATCAGTATATGGGCTTCAAGCAGGAGCTGGAGGAAATTTACCAACGTCCTGTTGACCTGGTGAAATTGCAGGAGTTTCGGAATCCGGTATTTCAAGAAGAGGTTGAGAGATCCAAACAACTTGTATATGCCGCATAGTGCCAGAAAACTGTTACTGGATATCAGCATCTCTTGCCGTGAAATAATCGAATTTACGGAGAAGAAATCCCTGGAAGATTTAAGGGAAGACCGGTTGCTTCAACTTGCTCTTGAAAGGGAGTTTGAAATTATTGGTGAAGCCTTATCTCGACTGGAAGGTATTGAACGGGAAAAACTTGAAGAGAATATTCCCGATTATCGAAAAATCATTGGTCTCCGGAATGTTATTGCCCACGGCTATGACACCATTGATGACGAGGCCATGTGGGATTTCGTTGAGAATCACGTACCCGGGTTAATGGAGAGGGTTCAAAACTACTAGATACACTATTATTACTCTTTGGGAGGCTATTCCTAGCGTACTGTATTCCAAATGCATTTGCCGAGTCAAGACCCCAACAATAATTCCCGGCTCTCCGGCCCGCAGTTGAACAGCAGGTCGATGACCGAGAGGTGGGATTCGAAGTCGCCCCAGAGCTGGGGATACTCCGGATGCTCGAATTTGCTGTAGCGTAGCTCGATGCCGTGCTCTGCCAGCAGTTCATCGTCGTTGTACTCCTTCCCCCCGCCCGTGCCCGAGAGATAGACCCCGGCGCCCAGGGCTTCGCAAAGGTCGGCAATCAGCTGCGTCTTTTCGCCAAACTCATCCAGCAGTTCCGAGAGCCGCACCAGCGGCGTGCCGATGCCCAGGTAGTCCCGCACGGCGTGAATCAGCGCGATGTTCAGCTCCGTAAAATCGTCGTGTTCCTCCAGGGCCTCCTCCACCATGGGATAGACCTCTTCGTAATACCCGGCCTTCTTGTAGTTCATCTGCAGGGTGCGCAGGTGCTTGCGCTTCCATTTCCCGCCGGCGATCTGCACCTCGGTGTAGGGCACCTTTCCCTTCTCCCCGGAGGGGATGCTCACCGGTACGGTAAGCCAGGTGGTGCCGTTGTGAGTCTTCACGCGGTTGCGGTTGGCGAAACTCTGTCCCCGTGGAAACTGCACCTCGTCCAGCAGCACGAAGCGGTCGCAGTTGGCCATTTTATGAAAATAGCCCAGATAGGGGAGATAGTTGGGCTGGTGCATGGCCATAACCAAGGGGGAGCCTTCCGGGTTGTCACTCATGGTCGGCAAAGGTCTTCAGGATGGATTCAAATTTTTGCTTCTCGTCGTCGCGGTCCTCGTAGGTGCGGTGGTCGAAGGAGGAGGGCGGCTGTTGCGCCAGTCCGGGCCGCCGGCCATAGAGCTTCTCAAGTCTGTCCCGGATGCGTTCCAACTGGGCGGCGGGGTCGGCGCAGAGCTCCTCGTAGGAGAGGGTCAGGCAGGGGCCGTCCTCGCCCATGGTCTCGAACTGCCTCCGGTAATAGGCGTCCAGGTAGTGCACCTGCCCCGCGATCTGGGTCCAGTAGTCCTCGTCGATGATCTCCTCGTACCGGGGCGGCACGTAGCTCCACCAGTGGGAGGGATCGTCGTAGTATTTCCGGCGGGCGTCCAGGATGGAGACGGCCGTGTCGAGGGGGTCGCGGCGTATCCAGATCCAGAGGGTCTTGTTCAACTCTTCGTTCAGCCGCGGCATGTGGTAGGAGCCGAAGATGTTCTTGAAGACTATGGGCTTGCCGAACTCCCGCTGCATGGCGGCCAGGGAGGCGCGCAGCTCCTCCCAGTCGATTTCCTCCTCCGTCTGCGGAGCGTTTTTGATGGACGCGAAATCGTCTTTATTGAGCTTCTCCCGCCAGAAGTAGCCGAACTCGTGGATGTCCTTTAGCCGGTCAGTTGCCCCGTAATGGGACTGAAAGGCCTGGAAGGGCTCCTTGTCGAGCACCGCCCGGGCGAAGCGGATGCCGGTGACGGGCGCTTTCCAGAAGCGGGCGGCCAGGTTGTTGACGAAACCCGTTTCAAGGCAGTGGGCGATGACCTGTGTGAGCAGCGTGGTGCCCGAGCGCGGCAGCCCGATCACAAAAAGAAAAGGGTGTTCAGGCGGCTCGTCGTTATAGTGACTGCGCTCCAGGGGGAGGAGCTCCTCGTTGAAGCGCTCCAGGAAGTTTTCCTCCTCGGGCGACTTCCGGTACTGCTCGCTGCGCTGCAGATTCAGTTCGGTGTGCTTGGGCATGGGGCGGTTCAGGATTTCAGGTGGAGGCGGTAGGAGAGCACCGCGGTGAGTGCGTTGAATTTGGCCTGGGCTTCGGGCCGGCCGAAGACCTGACGGGCCTCCTCGCGCAGTTCGGGCTCGTCCACCTCCGCAATATGATCATTAAAGAGTCCAGTTAAAACCTCGGGGATGCGGGCGTTGCGGCGCATCCACCAGGCCAGGGGGGTCATCTCGTCGCCGGGCAGCCCCAGTCCCGCCAGCAGATGGCGTCGCGCCTTGGCGGCCAGCCCGAAGAGCTTCATGGGGAGGGGACGCCGGATGCGGGTGCCGGCCTTCTGCCAGCGGTAGCGGGCCATCTCCGGGTGCCGCCGGCGCATCCATTCCGTGTAGAGCTTCTCCCCGCGGCGCAGCTCCTCCGGCAGCGAGAGGCAGAAGCGGATCAGTTCGCGGTCGTAGAAGGGGGAGGGCATGTCGATCCAGTGGGCCACGGAGCGGTCGCCGTTCAGGGTGCCGTTCACCTGCCGCTGCTCCCAGGCGAAGAGTTCGGGGGCGCCCTGCAGGTAGCGCTCGCGCAATTCAGGCCAGATGGAAATACGTTCGATGATCTCCGGGGCGTCCAGGAAACCCAGGCTGCCGGGCCGGTCGCGCAGCTTGGCGCGCAGGCCGGTGAAGGAGCCGAAAAGCACGTCGCCGATCTGTCCGCTGTGCAGCGCCCCGAAGCCCTCCAGGTCGAGGTTCTGCAGGGCGTGAATCATATGCGCCGCCCCGTTGAGCGCCGTGAGTCCGTCCCCGGCCTCCAGGTAGCGTTCCAGTCCGCTGGTCAGGTAACCTCCCTCCTCCAGGTCCACGAAGCGGTGCGTATAGCCGCGGTCGCCGGCGATCTGCCGGGCCACGGCCTGGTCGGAGGTGCCGGCCCGCGAAAAGGTGAGCGTGTGCAGGTTCTCAAAACCCAGCTCGTCGGCCAGCATCACGTTCGCCCTCGAATCGAGTCCCCCGCTCAGCAGGGCCAGGTGCCTGTAGCCGTTTTGCCGGTCCTTCTCCCACTCCCGCTCCACCGCCCTGCGCAGCAGGCGGTCGGCCTCCTCCAGGGCCTCCGCCAGGCCAAGGGATTGCGGGGACTTCTCCAGGGCGAACCAGCGCCTCTCGGTGGAGGTAAAATCCTGCAGGTCGAAGGAGAGCACCGTCCCCGGCGGCACCTTGCGCACCTCACCTGCGGGCGTCAGTCCGTCGAGCATGTAGCCGAAGGAGAGCAGGCAGCGGAAGGCGTCGGCCGATACCCCCAGCGGCAGACCCATCTCCCGCGCAGTGCCGGTGACCCACTTCAGTTCGGAGCCGAAGAGCAGGGCGCGTCGCCCGGGCTGGCAGAGGTAGTAGAGGGGCCGCGTGGCGAGAGGGTCCGTGAACAGGCAGAGCTCCGAGCGGGCGCGGTCCAGCACGAAGCCCGAGAAAAGACCCTCGAGGGCGCCCGGAAAGTCCTCGCCCTCCTCCCATGCCTCCCGCACCATCCCGGCGGCCGAACGTTCGCCCCGGTTGTAGAGCAGTCCCTCCAGTCCCACGACCAGCTCGCCCTCCTCCTCCAGCGCCCGGTCCTCCTCGAAACGGTCCGTCACGCTGCGTCCCGCCACGAAATCCCCGCTCTGCCACTCATCGTTGTCGGTATGAGGCAACGGTGCGCTGAACATGCGGCGGTAGCTCCCGCTGGGGAGCTCGGCGCCGGGTGCGTATATGCCGTAGATGCCAGCCATGTCAGTCGTAGGCCTCCCTCCCCAGTTTGAGTATCCAGAAAAGCAGATAGCCCTGGATGATGATACCAGCCACCCCGTAAAAGGCCACCGCCAGCCAGGCGTCGGCCAGCCAGATGCCCAGGAAAAGGGCGGCCAGGCGCAGTACCAGGTAGGCAATCTCGATGGCGAAGGCCTTCTTCTGGCGATCCAGCATGTTGGGTATGTAGACCAGGGGAGAGACCACGAAAACCATGTAGAAGTAGGGCGCCAATACCTGGGTGTACTGCCCGGCGACGGTCCACTGCGCGCCGAAGACAAACTCGAACAGGGGCGGGGCGAAAAGGGCCAGCAGGCCGAAGGGCAGCAGGGCCACCAGGGCGAGCTGCCCGGCGATCTTTTTGGTGAAGGCGTGAATGTCTTCCTCCTGCTGGTACTTTTCGGTCACCCGCCGGCTGAAAACCTGTCCCACCGAACTCGACACAAGCTGCACCGGGGCGAAGCAGACCTTGTAGGTCAGGTTGTAGTGTCCGTTGATGGTCTTGGAGAAAAAACTGAGCAGCAGGATCTGCGGGAGCTGGCTGGAGGAGGCGTTGGTGAGGGCGTGCGGGGCGTTCACTTTGGGGAAGTTTTCATAGCGTTTGGCCACTTCACGGAAGGTGTCACGCGAGAAGGTCTCGGGCAGCAGAAGCTTCCGGCGAAGCAGGTCGGCCCCGCTCCAAATCCAGCTGAAAAGGTCGCCGATGACCCGGCCAATAACCAGTCCCGCAGCCCCCATCCCCAGAAAGCCGAAACCCAGTTGGGCGCCTGTCATCCCCGCGGCCTGGCTGAACTTGCTGGCGGCGATGGTGCCGTAGCGCTTGTGGCGGTTGAGCTGGTAGGAGAAGACCTGGTAGAGTCCAATGCTGGCGATGCAGGCGGGGGCCCAGTACATCAGGTTGCCCAGCTCCTCGGTATCCAGCAGGACCATAAGATCGTTGAGCGGTTCCTTGAAGAGCACGATGGCCAGCAGGGTGGCCAGGCTGACCGCAAAGGTGAGCATGATCGAGAGCCAGGTCACATGTCGCGCCCGGTCTTCCCGCTCCGGCAGCAGGATGGCCAGTTCGTAGCGGCCGGTGGCGAAGGAGACCACGATGGTGCAGAAAGCGGCGAAGGCCCCCAGCACGCCGAACTCGGCGGGCGTGAAGATACGGGTGAGCACCGGAGAGGCGAGGATGGGTATGAGCTGAGCCATGCCGGTGCCGGTGGCCAGCGTGGCGGCGTCCCGGTACAGTTCCGTATTCGGGAAGAGGTTGCGAATCATTAACAGATTCAGTCAAAGATCGTTATACTTGCGCATGCAAAGCCGATAAGATACACGGAAAAATCTGGTAATTGAAAACCGCCTTTCCATGCGGGGGAGCGGGTTCACCGGGCACCAAATGAAGATTCTATACCTCACGTGCTGGTATCCCACCGACGAGCAGCCTGGCAACGGCATCTTTGTCCGGGAGCACGCCCGGGCGGCCGCAAAGGCCGGCGCCGACGTCCGCGTGCTGCAAATCTGGCCGGTCTACGATCCGGGCACCCTCTGGCGCACCGATATCAGGAACCATGAGGAGGGCGGCATTCCCACCAGTTCCGTGCTGATCCGGTCGCGGTTCCACAAGGCTATCTACGGCAATACGCCCCTGATGAACCTGCTGGCCCGCCGCTTCTACGTGGAACAGGTCTATACGCGCTTCGAACCTGATCTGGTCCACGCCCACGTGATCTACCAGGCCGGAGTGATGGCCTGGGGCCTGCACCGCATGCACGGGCTTCCCTACGTGATCAGCGAGCACTGGTCCAAATTGGACTGGTACTTCAACCGACCCTGGTTCTCCTATCCCGCCGCCACCGTCTACAAGGAGGCGGAGGCGGTCATGCCCGTCTCAGACTACCTGGGCGTCAACATCCGGGGATTCGTGCCGGACCTGCAGCCGGAGCAGATGCCGGTGGTGCCCAACGTGGTGGACACCGACCTTTTTTATTACAAAGAACAGGACGAGAGGGAAGGGGAGGGCATCGAACTCCTGGCGGTCATGAACTTTACCCACGAGCACAAGCGACCCCTGGTGCTGCTGGAAGCCATCGCCCAGCTGCCGGACGAGCTGCAGCGCCACATCACCCTGCGGCTCATCGGCAAGGGGGAGGGGGTGGTGGACGACACCGAGGCCCTGGTGAAACGCTATGAACTGGAGGCCGAAGTCATTTATGACGGTTTCCGGGAAAAGTCCTATATCGCGGACGCCATGCGCCGGGCCGACTTCCTGGTGCACCCCTCCGAGCGGGAGACCTTTGGGGTAGTGGTGGCCGAGGCGCTCTGCTGCGGGCTGCCCTGCATTGTGAGTGACCGCTGGGCGCTGCCCGAGCATATTGGGGAGGATGAGGATTATTTGGTGCCGGACAATTCGGCTAAGGCTTGGCGTGACGTTCTGCAAAAAAACCTGGCGGGTGAGAAAAACGTGGACCGCACGGCCCTTTCCGAGACTCACCGGCAGCGTTACGCCCCCGGAGAGGTTGGACAGACCCTTTGCCGCATCTACGATCAGGCCCTGAACAATTCCTAGCATCTCCTATTGGTCTGATATACAGAAGATGAGCAAGAGTTGAAGTTCATCTGATTATTATTAATTTAGTTGTAATTGCTAATCCAGCCGTATCCATGAAGACCTGGCTCCCTGTCATCCTCCTGCTGTTGCTGGTAAGCTGCGTCTCACCGGACTTGGAATTGCCTTCCGATATTCAAAGCCTGAAGAACCTGACCGTCTACGACGCTAACCAGGAGCCATCCCGCAACATCAGCCTGCATCCGGAACAGACTTTTAGCGATACGGGGCAAACCCTGATCGGAAGCCTCACCGATTTCGAGGTGGATGATCAGGGACGGGTCTACCTGGCCGATGGCGAGCAGCTTACTGTGCATGTCTACAACCGGGATGGGGAGGTGGTATCACGGCTCGGGCGCGAGGGACGTGGACCCGGGGAATTCCAGTCCATCGAAGGCCTGCAGATGGCGGCCGGCCGCCTCTTCATCGACGACAACAGCCTGGATCGCACGACCATCTATTCGACCGATTCCCTGGTGCACGTCGGTACCATCGACCTGGCCTACTCACAAGGCGACGTTGAAGAACTGGGCCGGTACAGCCGGGCCTATCTGGAGGATTACCTGGCGAGGAGCGACGGAAACCTGCTGCTCAGGTTTGTGAGTTACGACATGTCCGACAAGGGAAAATATGACGCGTATCGCGAGACCGATCACTACTATCGACTGAGTGAGAATGAGGAGCTTGACGGGCAGGAGTGGCTGGAACTGCCCGCGGAGACCGGGGCCCTGCTTCCCATCGGTCCTCGTGTTATGGGATTCAATGTGGCATTTTATGGCCGCCATTTGCGCCGGCTGTCCAGCGACGATCGGCTCTTTACGGCTACGCCGCCCCATTTCCTGGTGAAGGTCTACGACGCGGAGGGAAACTATCGTCGGGCGTTTTATCATCCCTATGAAGGGGTACCCCTTACGCAGGCTAATGCCGATAAGGCCGGCCTCGAGGATTACGTTCTGCAGGGCATGTCTCAACTCGAGCTGCCGGACACCTGGCCGGCCATCAATGACATGGTGATTGACGACCAGAATCGTCTCTGGGTTGCCACCATCGTGGAGGACTTCAACATGTACGAATGGTGGGTACTTGATGAGCAGGGGGAGCTGCTGGCACAGTTCAGATGGCCCAGGCATCGCACGGTGGAGGTGGTCCGGGACGGTAAGCTCTATGCAATGGTAGAAGACACCACGACCGGTGTCAACGAAGTCGTACGCTGGGATATCGACCTGGGGGACGAATGATATTCAAGTATCACTATCTGGAAGATCGGTCAGCATGGCAGGATATCGTTTAATAACGATTGGGGACGGCGGTTCAAGGCCTGCGAAACGATGGAAATGGAAAGGCTATAGGTATGGCATCCGCGACAGGAGGTCACCCCTCCTCTGATCTTTCCTTTTCTCCGTTCGCTTTATCTTTCTCTTCCTCTTCCTGACCCTGTTTCTTCCCCGACCTGCGGTAGTCGCTGAGGGTTTTCTCCTCCGTTTCCTTAAGCAGTTCGGCCAGTTTCTTCGTAAGCGACAACCGCGAATAGGGGTGCTCCGTGCGGTCGTGCTCATCCGGGATATAGGCAGAGAGTCCGTCCGGATTGCGGAGGGCGGCGGTGAGGAACTTGCGGATCTCCTTCACGTCGTCGTGCTCGATGGCCACGCCCTGGTTGTTTTCCAGGATGATTTCGGCGGCGTCGCCTTCGGTGGCGCCCAGGAAGAGAATGGGCTTGCCGCTGCCGAGGTACTCAAAGAGTTTGCCGGTCAGGATAAGCTCACTGCCGGGCGTGCGGGAAATACTCAGAAGCAGCAGGTCGGCCTCCATCATGGCCTTTACCGCCAGGCGGTGGGGGATGTAGCCCCTCAGGCGCACCGTCTCCCCAAGTCCCAGTTTGCGGATGATTTCTTCCAGGCGGGGATGGGCGTTCCCGATGAATTCCACGGTCAGCCCGGATCGCAGGCTGGGCGGCAGCAGGGCGATGGCCTGCAAGAGATCGTCGGGCAGGGCGGCCTCCCGTACGCTGCCGATAAAACGGACCAGCAGGCTGCCCCCGGTTTCGGGCTGCTTGCGTGGGGTGAAATCGGGAGTTGCGTGTTTCTTCTTGCGCGCGGGATCGGCTGGTTTGTGGTGCTTGCCGGGCATTTGAGGGTCGCTCCAGCCCGCTTTTTTCTTGGTGGACCAGGTGGGTTCGTGGTAGCCGCGCACGTGACGGCTGGAGCGTTTCACGCCGGAAGATTTCAGGGTCTGGTGGCTGCGGCCCGGCGGTTCCGTCCCGGCATTCTCCCCGTCACCGTCTTTCTCCTCACCCTCTTCGGCGGCCTTCCTCTTCTCCGCCTCCATGGCCCGAAGCTCCTCCTCCGAGGGATAGTCGTCCGGGTCGAAACCGTTGGGGATGACACGGTACTCGCGGTCATAGATCTTATTCTGCGACTGGGCCATGGAGGGGGAGATGACCACCACCTCGTCGGCATTCATGAGCACCCCCACCTCCATGTGACGGTCGAGGGCGCGGGCCCAGCTGGTGCGCGGCATGAGCTTGTTGTAGTAGACCTCGCTCCAGGGATCGCGGAAATCGGCCACCCAGCGGATACCGGTCTTCTTTTTGGCGTATTTGCCGATCAGGTGCGTGGAATGGGGAGGACCCGTGGTGATAATATTGGAGATGTTGAACCGGTCGATCAGCTCCACCGCCTTGGTCTTGGCTGTGAGGGTCCATCCGCGCCGCGCGTCGGGCAGGAAGAGGTTGGCGCGTATCCAGCCGCTGATGCGGGGACCCAGGCCGCCTTGCAGTTCCATGGTGGGCTGGGTGACTTCGCTTTTGTGCTTGCCCTTGAGCCAGGCGTAGAGTCCGAACACCTCGTAGGTGCGGGTGCGGTAGACTTTCAGGCTCTCGGGGACGTCCTCTTCCAGGGACTTGTCGGTGATGGGATAGGTGGGGTTCTCCACCGTCAGGATAAGCGGATTGAAACCGCACTTGGGAAGGTACTTGGCGAACTTCAGGAAGCGCTGCACCCCCGCGCCCCCGCTGGGGGGCCAGTAGTAGGTGACGATAAGAACATCAGGTTTTTTCATCGTCCCGGGATGAGGTTCGCCCTCTCCACCAGCCGGCCAGCAGGACGATCCCGAGTCCCCATTGCAGCAGGTTGCCGATCCACGAGATCCGCGAGCCCCAGATGTAGGAGGCGGGATCGAAGCGCAGGCGTATCTCGTGCTCGCCGGCCGGCACCTGCAGGCCGCGCAGGATGTAGTCAGTCTTGTAGATTTCGGTCTGCTGCCCGTCCACTGTGGCCGTCCACCCGGGCGGGTAGTAGATTTCGCTCAGTACCAGGAATCCCTCGCCGGAGCTGCTGGTCCGCAGGGTGATCTCGCGGGGGCCGTAGGAGGTGACCTCTACGCTGGCTGAAGTGTCCGGACGGGATACCAGGGCCTGCGAGGTCTCCACCACGGCGGTCTCTCCAAGGTCGATGCCGCTGCCGGTCTTGAGGTAGTCGATGGCCTCCTGCGGGCTGGAGACGGTGATGACCGAATCCACGAAGAAGGCTTTGGGCAGCACGTCGGTGTTTTCGTAGACCCGGCCGTTCTGATCGGAGAAGGCCAGGGTAAGATTGGGCATGGGCAGCTGCTGGTTGGCGCCCACGGAGATGTATTTCACATTGAGCAGGTCGAGCAGACCCATATTCAGTCCCTGGGGACCGGTGTAGAGGGCGTTCTCGATCACATCCTGATAGTAGCTGAGCTTGGCCCCGGTGTAGCCGCCGATGGAGGGATAGAAATAGGCGGGGATGGCGTTGTTGAAAGGGTTATCGGTCGCCGGAAAGACGCGATAGTCCCATCCCTCGCCGCTGGCGACGTTGTTCATCATAAAGCGGTCCTGTGGACGCTGCTGGCGCTGCAGGGCCTGTTCCAAGTCGGTGCTTTCGGGCGCCATCGCATCCTCGGCCAGGTAGCGGCTGCCCACGCTGAGCATGTCGTAGGAGCCCAGCACAATCAGCCCGGCCAGGAACCATCCCTTGCCGATGCGCCGGTCGTAATAGGCCCAGATGAGGGCCCCGGCCAGCAGCACCAGGATCAGAAAGCGCAGGGAGTCGCTGCTTGCCATCTCCTTGCGCTGGGGTTTGAGCTGGTTGTTGATGTAGCGAGTTACATTGAGTTGTACCTGATCATTTTCTGGCGATAGATTGTTTTGTTGCGCCAATTGCTCTGCAAAAGCTCGCCGCTCGCCCGGCTTTTCGTAGTCCAGCAACGCGTCGCTGCCCACGGTGAAGATGATCGCCAGTCCCAGCGGAAGCGCCAGGGGAATGAGCAGGGTGCGCAGGCTCTTGTTCTGTTTAGCCTCGCGCGTCTTCTCGAAGATGGCCAGCACGCCGAAGACGGCCAGAACGCAGAAGCAGAAGACCGTTACGATGAGCCACATCTCCGGGGTGCGGAATTTGTTGAAGTAGGGCACGTAGTGGAACATGAACTCGTTCAGCGCCGGGAAATGGTAGCCCAGGGAGAAGAGGGCCGTCAGCACGCCGGTGCCCAGGAAGAGGTATTTGATGCGCTTGCGGTAGTAGAATATGCCGAACAGGGCCAGCACGATCACCACGGCGCCCATGTAGTGGGGGCCGCTGGTCACCGACTTGGGTCCCCAGTAGGCCTCGCTGGAGGCCCCGCCGAAGAGGCCGGGAATGACAAGCGTGAGCAGCTCGGCCACGCCCTGCGACCAGTTGAAAGCGTACTCCAGGTTGAGTCCCCCGCTGCCCACCTCCAGGGCCGAGCCGCCCCGGATGCTGTAGGGGGAGTACTCGGCCAGGCGCCAGTATTTCTGCAGGGTGCCCAGCAGGCCCAGCACGCCGCCGGCGGCCAGCATAGCGGTAGACTTGCCCCAGACTGCGGTACGGTGTTCCCGGTAGGCCCTGGCACCCTCATAGATCCACCAGAAAAAGAGCAGGTAGAGAAAGTAGTAGGTCACCTGCGGATGGCCGGCCCGCATGTGGAGGGTGAAGGTGACGGCCAGCGTAAAAAGCCCCAGCCATTTCCTGTCGGTGCGCAGGATGAGCCAGGCGCCGGTGAGCACCCAGGGCACCCAGGCCAGGGCCAGCACCTTGGCGTTGTGTCCTGCCCCTATAATAATGGGAAGGTAGGTGGTGAAGGCAAACAGGAGTGCACCCAGGGCCGCCAGAAGGGGACGTGCCCCCATCATCCAGAACAGCAGGTAGAGTCCCCCGAGCAGCACCCAGTAGGGGGCGGCGGGATAGAGGGATTCAAACAGGCCGAAGACGATATCGTCGAGGTGCGGTACCGCCGCCTGCACGGAGATCACGTAGGCGGGCATGCCCGAAAACATGTTGGTGGCCCAGAGGGGCTCCTCCCCGTGGGTCTCGCGGTAGTCGATCACCGACTCGGCCCCGGCACGCCACTGCAGGGCGTCATGGGCCAGGTAGCGCTCACCGCCCAGGATGGTGGGACTGTAAAGGATGACCGGCAGGATGAAGAGCACGGCCAGGGCGATGATGTGACGGGAACGCGTGGAGAGGGAGGAGAGGAAGTCTTCCTTGGGAGGCGTTTCTTTTTTTCGGGCGGACATGCGGGAGGGTTATTCGATTACGCGGGGCACGCGAAAGTAGTCGGAGTCGGCGTCCGGGGCGTTCTTGAGGGCCTCTTCGCGGGAAAGGGGCTCCCCGGCCTTGTCGTCACGAAGCCGGTACTCCAGGTCGATAACGTGCTCCAGGGGCTCCACGTCCTCGGTGTCCAGCTCCTGCAGGGTGGAGACGTAGTCCAGGATACGGTTCATGTCGCCCACGAGGCTTTCGGCCTCCTCGTCGCTGAGCTTCAGGCGCGCCAGGTGGGCCACGTAGTGCACTTCCTCCTTGCTGACAGACATACAAATCCGTTTTAAGGTTCTCAGTTGCCTCATAAAGTACGACAAAGACTTTAAAGTCGAAAAGTCTATAAAGTCAGAAAGTCATTAAAGTCGAAGAGTCTGAAAGTCCACCGACTTTGTGACTTCTGGACTTTACGACTTTTAGACTTGGAAGGTAGATAGTTGAACCAAAGTTTATGATCTTGTTGGCCTGAACAAGCTACCTTCCCGGATGGTCAAGAAGAAAATCACCATTGTAAACGAGGCGGGGCTGCACGCGCGTCCCGCGGCGGCCCTGGTCAAGCTGGCCAGTAAATTTGAATCCGATTTCTTTATCCACATGTACGGGTACAAGGTGAACGGCAAGAGTATCCTGGGCGTGATGACGCTGGCCGCCGAGCAGGGAGCCGAACTTGAGCTGGAACTGGACGGTCCGGACGAAAAGGAGGCTTTTGAAGCCATCAAGGATCTCATTGAAAACGGCTTCGGGGAGTCGTGAGAATCATGGAACAGCAGACCCAGGGCGAACAGACGGTTATCGAGGGGCAGCCGGCCTCGCCGGGACTGGCCCGCGGACCGCTCTGGCGTTACCGCCGGGCGTCCCATACCCTGTCGGACGAGAGGTTGGAGGAGCCGCAGGTGCAGGATCACCTGGAGCGCTGGGAGGAAGCCAGAAGCCAGGTGGGGGAGGAGCTGGAGCGCATGAAAAGGGAGAAATCCGATCCTGATACCCTCGCCATCCTGGAGGCCCAGGTGCAGGTGGCCAGGGATCCCGACCTTGACGGGCGCATCCGCAGGGAGATCCGTGAGCGCCTGCGGCCCGCGGACCGGGCCATTCACGCTGTCTTTCAAGCCTACCTGCAGGCCATGAATGCCCGCAGCGAGGGGGAGGATGGCCGGTCCGTGGACCTGGAGGATATTCGCGACCGGCTCATCGCGCAGGTGCAGGACCGCGAAGAAGAGGATTTCGAGGTGGAGGAGGGCGCGGTGGTCCTGGCGCGCGAACTGAGTGCGCGGGAGGTGATCCGTCTGTCGGGGCGCCGGATCAGGGCCATCGTCACCGAAAGGGGGGGCGCCCACTCCCACGCCGCCATCATCGCGCGCTCCATGGGCATTCCCACCGTGATGGGTGCGGGACAGGCCCTGGCAGGAGGCGCGGACGGGACCCTGGCACTCGTGGACGGGGAGGAGGGAACCGTGGTGCTGCATCCCGGCGAAGAGGCCCTGCAGCGATACAAGGAGAAATGTGAGGCCTTCGACCGGCGGCGTGAGGCGCGCGCACAGCTTTGCCGGCGACCTTCGGAGACCGACGACGGGCACCCCTTCGCGCTGCGGGCCAACGTGGAATTTCCCGAGGAGCTGGAGAAGGTCAGGCTATTCTGCGCCGAGGGAATCGGCCTGCTGCGCACCGAATCGGTCTACCTGGAGCGCTCCAACTTTGACGACCTGGCCATGCAGGAGGAGTTCTACGATGGTATGCTGGAGCAGACCGGCGAACACCCGGTGACCATCCGGCTCTTCGACGCAGGGGGCGATAAGTTTTTCCGGGGCGGGGAGCCCGAGGACAATCCCTTCCTGGGATGGCGGGGCATACGCATGCTGCTGGACGAACGGCAGCTCCTTCGGGATCAGCTGGAGGCGGTGCTTCGTGTGGCGGGACGTTACCCCGGTCGCGTACGCCTTCTCCTGCCCATGGTGACCGAAACCTCGGAGGTGCGTGAGGTGCGCGAGGAAATCAGCCGCCTGCATGACCGGCTGGAGGAGGAGGGCGCGGACGTCGACCGCAACATACAGCTGGGCATCATGATCGAGGTGCCCGCGGTGGCCCTTCAGGCGCACCACTTTACGGGACTGGTGGATTTTTTCAGCCTGGGCACCAACGACCTGACGCAGTACCTGCTGGCGGTGGATCGCGGCAACGACCGGGTCTCACGTCTCTACGACCAGCGTCATCCCGCCGTCTGGCGGACGATAAAGCGTTGTGCGGAGGCCGCACGCGAGGGGGACACTTCCGTGGCTATCTGCGGGGAACTGGCCTCCGACCCTGTGGCGGCCGCCTGCCTGCTGGGCATGGGCGTGGACGACCTGAGCATGTCGCCCTCCCGCATCCCCGAGGTCAAGGAACTGCTCACCGAACGAACGCATAACGAGATGGAGGAGCTGGCCGATCGGGCCCTGGCCTCCGAAACCGCGGGCGAGATTCATCGCCTGTTCAAATCCTGGAAAGAGAAACACGATGGCTGAAGTGGACCGAAAACGCATTGAATCCGTTGACACCCAGAATATGTGGGAGCTGCTCAGCGATTTCCCCGCACAATGGAGGGAGTCGGTGAGCCGCACCGAATCGCTGGACCTTACCATAGACGCCTCCCGCATTCGCAGCATCTGCCTGGCCGGCATGGGAGGCTCCGCCATCGGGGCCGACCTGGTACGCGCCTACAGCTACCACACCTGTCCCCATCCTGTGCAGGTGGTCCGCCACTACGACATTCCGGCCTGGGTGGATGAGCACACCCTTTTCATCTCCTGCAGCTTTTCGGGCAATACCGAGGAGACCCTCTCGGCGCTTGGACAGGCGCGCGAGCAGGGGGCGCAGACCATAGGGGTCACCTCGGGAGGGGACTTGCTGCGCCGCGCCAGCCGCGAGGAGTTCGACATCATCCAGATTCCCGGAGGCATGCCTCCGAGGGCGGCGCTGGGCTACAGCTTCGTGCCCCTGTGGCGCATATTCCGTCACCTGGACTATCTCGGCGAGGGCGAGGGGGCGCTGGAGGAGACGGCGCACCTGCTGGAAGAGCAGGCCGAAATGTACCGCGATTTGAGCGATAACGAGGCGCTGCAGCTGGCGGAAGACCTCAACGACACCCTGCCGGTGATCTACTCCGACGCCCTGCTCATGGAGCCGGTCAACCTGCGCTGGAGGGGACAGTTCGGGGAGAACGCCAAAACCCTCGCCTACGGCAACACCCTGCCCGAAATGAACCACAATGAGATTGTGGGCTGGGAGCGGGTGGTGCACCTGACCGGGCGCCTGTCGGTCATTATGCTGGTGGACAAGGAGGACAAGCCCAGGGTGCGGCGGCGCATGGAGATCGTCGAGGAGCTGGTGGCCGACCAGACCACGGGGGTGCACCGGCTCACTACGCGCGGCAAGAGCCGCCTGGCGCGCATGTTCTCCCTGGTGCAGATGGGCGACTGGACCAGCTACTACCTCGCCCTGATCAACGGCGTGGATCCCACGCCCATCGCCAAAATCGACCTGCTAAAAAGCCGCCTCGCGGAGAGCTGACCGTGTTCGACGCCGAACGCTTTGAAAAGCTGCTGGAGACCCGCTGGCTGGGTCACGGGGGACACTTTTTCGAGGAGCTGCCCTCCACCAACAGCTATATGAAAGAGCAGCCGGCCTCCGGGATCACCCACGGCATGCTCTGCCTGGCAGACCACCAGACGCGCGGCCGTGGTCAGTATGAGCGAAGCTGGGAGACCGAAGCCGGATGCAATCTCACCTTCACCCTCTGCTTCCGTCCACCCCGGGTCGACCGCCTCCATGTGCTTACCCTCACCTGCGCCCTGGCCCTGCTCCGGGAGATGGAGAAGGAGCTGGGGGAGGGGGAGGTCACCCTCAAATGGCCCAATGACGTCCTGGTCGGCGAGCGCAAGGCTGCCGGCCTGCTGACCGAGACCGTCTTCAACGGAAACCGGCTGGACCGCGTACTGGTGGGCATCGGACTCAACGTCAACCAGGAGCGTTTTCCCGGTGAGCTGGGGGAGACGGCCACTTCCATGCGGCGGGTCAAAGGTGATGAGATCGACCGGGAGGCCTTGCTGGCGCGGCTGCTCTCCCGGCTGGAGTATGAGTACGGGCGATGGAACCGGAACAAGACCGACCTCCTGCGTGAAATCAACCGTTCCCTCAGGGGATACGGGCAGTGGGTGCGCCTGCAGGTGAACGGGGAGAGGTGGGATGATACCTACAAATTTCTGGGCGTCAGCGAGGCCGGCCGCCTGCTGGTGGTCGACCACGACGGAGGACTCAAATCTTTCAGCTATGAGCAAATCAGACTGGTCCCCGCTTGAGGAGGAGGTCCGCCGCCGGGTGAACGAGCATTTCGGCGCGGAGCTCCCCGGTGCGCCCGATTCGGGTGGCCGGCACCCGGCTGTATCCGCTGGGGAGGAGGGTGGTGGCCGGGCATCCGGCAGCCTCCCCCTATTCGTGCTGGGAGTGAGCGGGGGACCCGATTCCATGGCGCTGATGTACGCCCTCCACCGGCTGGGTCTCCCTGCGCTGGTCGCCCACGTCAACTACCAAAAGAGGGGGGAGGCCTCCGACCGCGACGCCGAACTGGTGGAGGAGCTTGCCTTTCAGTGGGGCTTCGACTGCCACACCGCGGCGGCGGACCCAGAGGAGGCGGAAGGGGAAAATTTCCAGCAGTGGGCGCGCGATTTCCGCTACGACTTTTTTCGCGCCTTGCGACGCGACCACAGCTGCGAGGGCATCGCCGTGGCCCACCACCAGGACGACCAGGCCGAGACCATCCTGCAGAAGCTCTTTCGCGGGGCCGGGCTGGCCGGCTGGCAGGGCATGGAGGTATGGGACGGGGAGCTCTTTCGTCCCCTGCTCCGCCTCTCCCGTGAGGACATTGAACGCTACCTGGAGGAGCACGAGGTGCCCTGGCGCACCGATGAGAGCAACCTGAAGAGCGATTTTGCCCGCAATTTCCTGCGACGGGAGTGGCTGCCGGAGCTGGAGCGCCATTTTCCCGGATGGAAGTCCAACGTGCTGCGCGCAGGAGATCAGGCCGGGATTTTCCAGGATGCCCTGGCGTGGATCGGCCGGCGCGTCAGCGGGGAGCGCGGGGGACTGAATCGCGAGGCGCTGCTCTCCCTGGAGCCCGGTCTGGCAAAGGCGCTGGTGCTGCACCGTCTGCGGCGGGAGCTGCCCGGCGCCCCTGTAAGCGGTAATGCGCTCGACGAACTGGAGAAGCTTCCCGAACTGCAGACCGGCAAGGCCATCCGCCTTGCCGAAGGGGTGGAGGTGATGCGCGACCGCGAGCTGTTCAAAATTGTGGTCGACACGGGCCAGCGCTCCGTTTCGATCCCTCTGGAGCGTGAGGCCCTGGAGCAGAAAGCCTTTACCTTTGACGGGCTATCCTTCCGGGTGGCCGGATACCGGGACCCCGATTTCGACCGCAAGCTCTACCTGGAGGCCGGCGCGCTGGCCTGGCCGCTCACCCTGCGGCGATGGCGGGAGGGCGACCGGTTCCGGCCTTTCGGCATGGAGGGCACCCAGCTGGTTTCGGACCACCTGACCAACCGGAAAGTGGCGGCAGATCTTCGCGGACGCGCGCTCGTGCTGGAGGCCTTGGACGAAACCATCGCGGCGGTTATCTTTCCGCCTTCCGAAAAGCGGCTGCCCCCCGGCACCATTTCGGAGGAGGTCCGCTGCGGCCCGGAGACCGGCTCGTGCCTGGTAATCAGCCGCAACAAATGACTCCCTGACTTCGGACTTCCAGACTTCGGACTTCTGGACTTCCCGACTTCGGACTTTCAGACTTTCTGACTTATTAGACTTTAAGACTTGTAGAGCTTGTATAGCCCCGACCATTTACAGTGCAACGGCGAGACCTTCCGCATCTATCTTAGCCGGGAGGAGATACAGCAGCGCGTCGCCGAACTGGGGGAGGAGTTGAGCGAACAATATGCCGGAAAGCGACCCATCTTCATCGGCGTGCTGAACGGGGCCTACATTTTTCTCTCCGACCTGATGCGCCAGGTTGAGATCCCCTGTGAGGTGGACTTCCTGAAGCTGAGCAGCTACGGGGACGAGAAGGTATCCTCCGGCCAGGTGACCGACCTCAAGGACATCGACGCCGATATCGCCGGGCGCCATGTGGTGCTGGTGGAGGACATTGTTGACACCGGCCTCTCCATGAAGTACCTGGTGGACAAGCTGAAGAAAAAGAGGCCCGCCTCCATCGCCACCGTCACCCTCCTCCACAAGTCCGAAGCCACCCAACACGATGTGCAGCTCGACTACGTGGGCTTCCGCATTCCCACCCTTTTTGTGCTGGGCTACGGGCTGGACTACGCCCAGGAGGGGCGCAACCTGGCACAGATTTACATACAGGAAAAGGGCGGGGAGGAGGCATAAGTCCCGGTCCCATTCCGCGTTGAATTCAAGCTGCAGCGGGCTTATATTTGTGGCTCTCTCGGAGAGGTGGCTGAGTGGTCGAAAGCGCTCCCCTGCTAAGGGAGTATACCCTCAACAGGGTATCGAGGGTTCGAATCCCTCCCTCTCCGCTCTTTTCTATTTTTCAGGTTCGACCATTTATTCCCATCCGTGTCGAACTTCCGGGTGCTAGTCATCGATGGGCTTCAGTTTGTAGATGCGTCCATACTCTGAGGCTTTCCCGAAGTTTTTCTGTTTCAGCGCTTCTCGCACCTCATCCAATCTGGAGGCATCTTCTACGCTCAAATAGGGAGACCATGCATCCTCTGTGGTTATGACTTCTACTTCTACCTCGGCTACGTACAGGCCTTCGTGAATGTATTTGGTCTTTTTTCGGGTCATGACATTTTAGTCGATTCTATACATAAATGTTGGATCCCAACGTGTAGGATCCGGTCTATATGCGGTAACTAATACGGCCGGTTGGTCGTGGCCTTTGGGTATGCCCCATAATACATGAACGGGTTTTCCCGCCGCATCATATTGTAAAAGCAATATACATTTTCCCTTTGGAAAATTCGGGTATTCCTCAACAATAAGAGCATCATTCAAACCGGTTAAAATATCTGCCACACGGATCTGATCGGCTGCAAGCTCTTCGTATCCATGCTCGGATATGCGTACCAAGCCATGTGCAACTAGGTAAACGATATGTGCATATAGGTCACGCAATAGGAAGACCACTTTTCCTGGAACGATTTCTTGGAATTCAGTGACCCTCCGTGCCCTCCTTCCTTACATCTCAAGAAGGCAATAGTTATTGATTCCTTGAGACTTATTGGTTATGGTTCGGTGAATTTGGTCTACGGAAACCCTCACCAAGCCTTCTCATCCATGAAAGTACGACGATACCTTCTCCTGTTTTTCCTTACCCTGTTCTCCATGCCCCTGCTTGCGCAGGACGGCAATGTCATTTCGGAGACCAGCTACAACGGACTCCAGCTACGCAATATCGGTCCCGCCCTGAATACTGCGCGGATCGCCGACATCGCCATCCATCCTGAAAACGAGAATACCTGGTACGTGGCGGTGGGATCCGGCAACGTCTGGAAGACCGTCAACGCTGGCACCACCTTTGAGCCCATCTTCGACAACCAGGGCTCATACTCTACCGGCGCTGTCGCTCTTGACCCCAGCAATCCCAGTACGGTCTGGGTAGGCACCGGCGAGAACGTAGGAGGCCGACACGTCGGCTACGGGGATGGGATTTACCGCTCCGACGACGGGGGACGATCCTGGGAGAATATGGGACTGGAAAACTCCGAGCACATCTCCAAGATCATCGTACATCCGGAAAACTCCGATATCGTCTGGGTGGCCGCCCAGGGGCCGCTCTGGAACAGCGGCGATCAGCGGGGACTCTACAAGACCACCGACGGCGGGGAGACGTGGACCAAGACACTGGGCAACGACGAGTGGACCGGCGCCACGGATATCGTGATCGACCCGCGCAATCCCGACGTGCTTTATGCAGCCACATGGGACCGGCACCGAACCACCGCCGCCTACCTGGGTGGTGGACCCGGATCAGGGGTTCATAAGTCCACCGACGGCGGCGAGACTTGGACCGAGCTCCGCGGCGGACTGCCCGGCGGACCGCTAGGCAAGATTGGCCTGGCCATCTCCCCGCAGGATCCTGATCGCGTTTACGCGGCCATCGAGACCATCCGCACCGACGGAGGCGTCTGGATGTCCACCGATCGCGGCGCTTCCTGGGAGTACATGTCCGACGCCGTCTCCGGCGGCACCGGACCGCACTACTACCAGGAACTCTACGCCTCCCCCCACAATTTCGGGGAACTATACTTGGTGAGCAGCACCACCATGATGTCCACGGACCACGGAGCCAACTTTGAATATATTGATAACGGTTCCAAGCACGTGGACGACCACGCCATCGCCTTCAAGAAGAGCGATCCCGACTACATCCTCTTCGGGACGGACGGGGGACTCTACGAGACCTACGACAAGATGGAGACCTGGCGGCACCTCGACAACATGCCGGTCATGCAGTACTACAAGATTTCGGTGGATAACGCCAAGCCCTTTTACAACGTTTACGGGGGCACGCAGGACAACGGTTCGAACGGGGGACCTACCCGGACCATGAACTCCGACGGCATTACCAACGGCGACTGGTTCAAGATCCTGGGCGCCGACGGCCATGACAACGCCACCGAGCCGGGCAATCCCGACATCGTCTACGCCTCGACCCAGCAGGGCGGCCTCCACCGTATCGACCGCACCACCGGCGAGGAGGTCTACGTACGTCCCCAGCCGGGCGAGGGCGAGGATTTTGAGCGCTACAACTGGGACGCTCCCGTGGAGGTCTCCCCGCACAGTCCCACGACCATTTACCACGCCTCCCACCGCGTCTGGCGCTCGGAGAACCGGGGCAACAGCTGGACGCCCATTTCCGGCGACCTGACCCGCAACGAGGAGCGCATCACCCTCCCCATCCGGGGCAAGCAGCAGAGTTGGGACAATGCCTGGGACGTGGGGGCCATGACCAACTATAACACCATCACCTCCGTGGCCGAGTCGCCACTTGAGCAGGGCCTGCTCTACGCCGGTACGGACGACGGACTCTTCCACGTCTCCGAGAATGCGGGCGAGAGCTGGCGACGCGTGGAGCTGGGCGACGTCGAGGGCGTGCCCGACCGCATTTTTGTGAACGACATCGTGGCCGACCGCCACGACCCTAATACGGTCTACGTGATGGGCGACGACCATAAGAGCGGCGATTTCAGTCCCTACCTGCTCAAGAGCACCGACCGGGGCGAGACGTGGACCCGCATCGACGGGGACCTGCCGGACCGCCACCTGGTCTGGCGAATGACCCAGGATCATGTGGATCCCGACCTGCTTTTCGCGGCCACCGAATTCGGCATCTTCTTTACGGTGGACGGCGGGGAGAACTGGCAGGAACTCAGCGGCGGTGTGCCGACCATCGCCTTCCGTGATATCCACATCCAGCGGGAGTGGAACGACCTGGTGGCCGGCTCCTTCGGAAGGGGCATCTTCATCCTGGACGACTACACGCCGCTCCGCGAAATGACGCCCGAAATGCTGAACAGCGAGGCCGTGCTCTTCGATACGCGCGACGCCCTCTGGTATGTGCCCAACAATGCAATCGATTCTGAGGGCACAGCCGAATGGTCGGCTCCGAACCCACCCTACGGTGCCAACCTCACCTATTACCTCGGTGAGAGCCTGCAGTCGCTGGAAGGTCAGCGCAAGGCTGACGAGCGCGCCCTGGACGATGACGAGGACGTGCCTTTTGTGGGCTGGGACAGCCTGGAAGCCGAGATGCGTGAACAGGGTCCCACCGTCCTGATCACTATTAAAGATGAGAACGGCCAGGTAGTGAACCGCATCACCGGACCCACTTCCGAGGGCTTTCACCGCGTGAACTGGGAGCTGGACTACCACAGTGAGAGCATCATTGAAGTAGGGCAGCAGGCCGGCGGCTTCTTCGGCGGCGGCTTCCGGGTCACCCCGGGCACCTACACCGCCGAACTCTCGAAGGTGGTGCGCGGCGAGCATACCCCGCTCAGCGAGCCCATTACCTTTGAGGTGAAGCCCCTCTTTGACGGCGCCCTGCAGCGCGCCTCCAACGAGGAGTTCGCCTCCTTCCGGGAGACCCTCACGCAGTTTCAGCGCGAGCTGACGCGGACCGAGGAGAGCATGCAGGAGCAGATCGACCTCGTGAACGCCATGCAGACCGCGCTGCGTCGCGCGCCATCGGAGAATCCCGACCTGGCCGAACGACTCAACGACACGCGCCTTGAGCTACTCCAGCTTAACGAGGAGTTCGATGGCAGCGAGGCCAAAGGCGAAATCGGCGAAAGGAATCCCCCGACGCCCTCCGACCGCATGTTCGTAGGCTACCGGGCGCTCTTCACCACTTACGGTCCCACCGAGATGCACAAGCAGACCGTGCAGGTGGGCATGCGTGAGCTGGCCGACATCCGAGAGCGCATCCAGAACTACGCCGACAACGTTATTCCGGAACTGCGTCAGGCTGTAGAGGCCACCGGCGCGCCGCCCATCGAAGACTTTTAAAGTCTATCTATAAAGTCATAAAGTCTTGAAGTCCTGAAGTCGGAAAGTCATAAAGTCGGAAAGTCATGACGTCTGATGCTTGCAGGGGATCCCGGTTTTCCGGGGTCCCCTTTTTACTGGTGCGGCTCTCCCAGGCGATAGACCTTGCCACCGCTGTGTCCGGCTCGGCCTAATCTATATTGTGTCTATCCGCCGCCCTTGTTTACATGGGGTGTTGACGCACTGGATCGGATACCAACCTACGTAGCGCATGTCTGACAACGGCCATACGGAATCCCCATCCCCCGACGGTATCTCATCTGGCCTCCTCCGGTTCGAGATGGCCATGACTGCAGTCTGCACGCTCAGCCTGGCCTCTGGATTTTTCGGGGAGCTGCTGGGCTTAATCGGGCCGGCCGCGGCGAATATGTTCTATATGGCCGCCTATGCCGCCGGCGGGTACGCCGGGGTCCGCGAGAGCCTGAAGGCACTCAGGCACGGCGAGCTGAATGTGGATTTGCTGATGATCCTGGCGGCGGCCGGCGCGGCGGTGATCGGCGAGTGGCTGGAGGGTGCGGTGCTTCTGTTTCTCTTTTCTCTTAGCAACACCCTGCAGTATTACGCCATGGGACGCAGCCGAAGGGCCATTCGCTCCCTGATGAAACTGAGGCCGGACCGGGCCCTGAAGGTCTTTAGTGACGGACGCGAAGAAGAGGTGCCTGTGGAGGAGCTCAGTCCCGGCGACCGGATCAGGGTGAAACCGGGCGAGCGCATCCCCATGGACGGGGTGGTGGAGGAAGGGGAGAGCAGCGTCAACCAGGCGGCTATTACCGGCGAGAGCATGCCCGTTGTCAAGGAGGAGGGGGACGAGGTCTTTGCGGCCACCCTCAACGGGGGAGGTGTGCTCACCCTCAAGGTTACCCGTCACGCCCACGAGACCGCCCTGGCCAAAATCCTGCGGATGGTGGAGGAGGCCCAGGGGCGCAAGGCCGAAACCCAGCGCTACCTCGACGACTTCGAGTCACCCTACGCCCTGGGCGTTATCCTGGTTACCGTTGGACTCATCCTGGTTCCATGGCTGCTGCTGGGCGAACCCTTCGATCCGACTTTTTACAGGGCCATGACCGTGCTGGTGGTCGCCTCCCCCTGCGCGCTGATCATCAGCACCCCTGCCAGCATCCTTTCGGCCATCGCCATCGCGGCCCGCAACGGGGTGCTCTTCAAGGGCGGGGCTTTCCTCGAGCAGGCCGCCTCCATTGAGATGGTGGCCTTTGACAAGACGGGAACGCTCACCACGGGCGAGCCGCAGGTCACCGACGTGCTGGTGACGGAGGCCGTTCGCTCCGGGGAGGACGATCCGGGAGAAGGTGTCACCGAAGAGGAGATTCTTGCCCTGGCTGCCTCCGCCGAGGAGCACTCCGAACACCACCTGGCGGCCGCCATCCTGGAGAAGGCCCGCCGGGAGGGCGTCACGTGGAAGCGCGCGGCGGAGGTACAGGCCGATGCGGGCAAGGGCATCACCGCCATAGTCGAAGGCCGAGAGGTGCGTGTGGGCAACCGGAAGATGTTTCCCGGCGTGATGGAGAATCTGCCCGCCTCCCTGAAGGAACGTATCGAGGATCTTCGCAGGGAGGGAAAGACCTACGTGTTCGTGGAGCGCGATGGAACAGTCATTGGCCTGATTGCCATGGCCGACACGCTAAGGGAGGATGCGCCCGGAGCCCTGCAGGCCCTGCGGGAGCTGGGCATTAAGGAGCTGGTGATGCTGACCGGAGATCTGCCCTCGGTGGCGGAGGCCATCGGAGAAAAGCTGGGCATGGACCGAATCTACGCCGAACTGCTGCCCAACCGCAAGGTGGAACTGGTGCGCGAGCTGGCGGCCGGTCGCCCCGTGGCCATGGTGGGGGACGGGGTCAACGACGCCCCCGCGCTGGCCGGCAGCAACATCGGCATCGCCATGGGAGCGGCGGGCACCGACGTGGCCCTGGAGACGGCCGACGTGGTGTTGATGTCGGACGACCTGATGAAAATACCATGGCTGATACAACTTTCCCGAAGGGCCAGGAGGGTGGTGTGGCAGAACATCGTCTTCAGCCTTGCGGTCATAGCCGTGCTGGTAGCCTCGGTCTTTTTGTTTGATCTGCCGCTGCCTCTGGGGGTGGTGGGGCACGAGGGAAGCACCCTGTTGGTCGTTCTCAATGGTCTTCGGCTTTTAAAGTCTGACTAAGTCTAATAAGTCATAAAGTCTCCCAAGTCAGAAAGTCTTAAAGTCTGATAAGTCGAAAAGTCAGAAAGTCGTAAAGTCGGATGCCCGACTTCGGACTTTTCGACTTATCAGACTTTAAGACTTTCCATGGATGGTCACGACCAGACGGCGCGATCCCCCGCTGTTGCGATGCTCGCAGAGCCAGATGCCCTGCCAGGTGCCCAGGTTCAGGCGGCCGTTGGTGACAGGCACGGTCAGATCATGACCCAGCAGGGAGCTTTTGATATGGGAGGTCATGTCGTCCGGTCCCTCCAGGGTATGCTCGTAGAGGGAGGTGTCTTCCGGGACCATACGCTTGAAGTGCGAAAGGAAGTCGCGCCGGACCGCCGGATCGGCGTTCTCGTTCAGTGTGAGGGAGGCGCTTGTATGCAGAATGAAAAAGTGGGCCAGTCCCCGTTCCATATGTTCCAGGCCCTCAAGCTGGTCGAGTACCTCGTCGGTAACCAGATGGTAGCCGCGCGATTTTGGGGAAAGGGTTATTTCCTGTTGGTGCCACATTATTAACCAAAAAGTCCCTTGATGCTGCCGCCGTCGTGGCTTATGGTTTGTCCTGTCACGTATCCGGCCTTCGGCGAAAGCAGCCACGCCGCCAGGCTGGCGATCTCGCCCGCCTCTCCCATGCGTCCCACGGGTATGGCCTCCTCCATGTCGGCCTTCATCTCCTCGAAGCTCATGTCGCTGTCGTCGGCCTCTTTGCTGATCACGCGGTCGATGGCGGGCGTGTTGTGGGAACCGGGCGCCAGAACGTTGACGGTCACGCCCTCCCCGGCGACCTCGAGAGAGAGGCTCTTGGCGAAGCCCACCATGCCGGAGCGAAAGGCATTGCTGAGCACCAGCTTGGGCAGGGGCTGCTTGACCGACTGGCTCTCGATGAAGAGCATGCGGCCGTAGCTGTTGGCGGTGAAATAAGAGACCAGTCGCAGGGCCAGTTCCACCTTCCAGCGCATAACTTTGTTGTAGGCTTTGTCCCAGTCCACCAGGGCCGTCTCCAGGGGAGTCAGTGCGGGCGGCCCTCCCGCGTTGAAGACCACTCCGTGCAGGCTGTCGTTGCCGATGGCCGCCTCGATTTCGTTGTGGGTATCCTCCTGCAGCAGGTTGCCGGCCACCACGGTCACCTGGCCGGGGAAGTCCCCGGAGAGTTCCTCCAGCTTTTCCTGGCGGCGGGCGACGGCGATGACCTGCGCGCCCTCCTCCAGCAGCTGTTCGGCAATGGCGCGTCCGAAGCCGCTGCTGGCTCCGCATACGATAAAACGCTGTTCGGCAATCTCTAGGTCCATGTGTTGTGGGGTGTTTCGGGTTGAGGTTGGTATGCCGGTGTGCCGTATAGATATAACACGTAAAGTCCGGCCGGTTGGTTCCCGGTGGGCGGTTGGAGGCCGGGCAGGGTGCCCTCCAAGGTATCCATCAACCGTTAAAAAATATAGCCGCGATCTCTCCGTCCCCCTGCCGCGGGAGTGGAAGAAAAGGGGAGGCGCCATGCGGAGTTGTGCGCAAAATGCCTTATTTTGAAAGTCTTTTTGAACCCCGATTTTACCGCGCCTGTATGAGTACCGACCTGAGAAATATCGCCATTATCGCCCACGTGGACCACGGCAAGACCACCCTGGTGGACCAGATGCTGCGCCAGAGCGGCACCTTCCGGGAGAATCAGCAGGTGAGAGAGAGGGTGATGGACTCCGGCGACCTGGAGCGGGAGAAGGGTATCACCATCAGCTCCAAAAACACTGCCATACGCTGGAAAGGCACCAAGATCAACATCGTGGACACCCCGGGCCACGCCGATTTCGGCGGGGAGGTGGAGCGCATCCTCAAGATGGTGAACGGGGTGATCCTGCTGGTGGACGCCGCCGAGGGACCCCTCCCGCAGACCAAGTTTGTGCTTCGGAAGTCCCTGCGCATGGGCTTCCGGCCCATTGTGGTGATCAACAAGATCGACCGCAAGGACGCGCGCCCCGACGAGGTGCTCAACGAAATCTTCGATCTTTTCGTGATACTGGATGCCGACGACGATCAGCTCGACTTTCCCCTGCTATACGCCGTTGGACTGGAGGGCATGGCCAAGCGGGAGCTGGAACATGAGGGCGGGGACCTGACG
The DNA here is from genome assembly GCA_034521445.1 of Balneolaceae bacterium. Classification (NCBI taxonomy): domain Bacteria; kingdom Pseudomonadati; phylum Balneolota; class Balneolia; order Balneolales; family Balneolaceae; species Balneolaceae bacterium. The sequence continues at coordinate 277,800 of JAXHMM010000003.1, forward strand.
CCTCTTTTCGAAACCATCGTGGAGCATGTGCCCGCCCCCGAACAGCAGCTCGACGCCCCATTCAAGATGCTGGTGAGCAGCATCGACTGGAACGACTACGTGGGACGCATCGCCATCGGCCGCGTGGAACAGGGACGCATTCGCCTGAACCAGGAGATTGCGCTGCTGGACCGCAAGGGCAACCTGAAGGAGAAGGCGCGCGCGACCAAGCTGTATACTTTTTCGGGACTGGGACGCGAACCGGTGGAGGAGGCCGTGGCGGGAGACATCTTCGCAATGGCCGGCTATCAGCAGACCGACATAGGCGACACGCTGACGGCGGCCTCCGACATGACGGCCCTGCCCTACCCGGACATCGACCAGCCCACCATGGCCATGTTCTTCCGGGTCAACGACTCGCCCTTCTCGGGCCTGGAAGGCAACTACGTGACCTCCAACCAGATCGAGGACCGCCTGATGCGCGAGATCCGCACCAACGTGGCCATCAAGGTGGAGGAGACCTCCAGTCCGGACATCTACCGGGTGGCCGGGCGGGGTGAGCTGCAGCTGGCCGTACTCATCGAGACCATGCGGCGCGAGGGCTACGAGTTTTCCGTCTCGCGACCGGAGGTTCTGATGAAGGAAATCGACGGGTCGATCCACGAGCCCTTCGAGGAGGTGGTGGTCGACGTGCACCAGGACTACGCCAATCGGGTGATCGACAACCTGCAGAAGCGCAGGGGTCTCATGACCTCGATGACCTCCGAGGGCGAGAACAACCGCCTGGTTTTTGAGGCGCCTTCGCGCGGACTCATCGGTTTTCGCGGGGAGATGCTCACTGAGACGCGCGGTACGGGCGTCATGCATCAGCAGTTCGAGGAATACCGTCCCCACGCCGGGGAGGTGCCCACCCGCAACCGCGGGGCGCTCATCGCCCTGGAGAGGGGAGAGGTGACCTCCTACGCCCTGGAGGGGTTGCAGGACCGCGGCACCTTCTTTGTGAATCCGGGCGAAGCGGTGTACGGGGGACAGGTGGTGGGCAGCAATAACCGATCCGACGACCTGGTGGTCAACGTGGTCAAGAAGAAGAATCTCACCAACCACCGCGCCACCCAGAGCGCCGACGCCGTCAAGATCGATCCCGCAAAGAAGATGAGCCTGGAGCAGTGCATCGAGTTTATTGCGCGCGACGAGCTGCTGGAGGTGACCCCGGAAAGCCTGCGCATCCGCAAGCTGCATCTCGATCCCAACGAGCGCAAGCGTGCAGAAAAGAAAGGACTGAAGGAGGGCCTGCAGGCCTAGGATTCTGCATTGGCACCCCTTCCGGCCTCAGCAGAGGACTCAGACCCGGTCCCGGTTCCCGTCTCCGCCTCCGGCCGGTAGCGAGCGAACGCCTTCTCCGCCCAATGATCCCTGCGCGTGTAGTAGAAGTATCCGCCAATCAGCATGATTCCCCCGGTGGCGTAGCCCACCATGCCAAAGAAAGGCGTGTCGGGCACCCGCGTAAGCACCTCCGACACGAAGGCCGCGTAGAGTCCCATCACCGACCAGTACATCCACGCCAGGTGGGCCATGAGCCAGCTTTTTGAGGTGCGCCGCACGGCCGGGATAATGCCGGCCACCACGGTCACCAGGCTGAGCATGGCGGCGACGTGGAAGACCCCGAAGCCCCCGAAAAGGCGGTAGATGAGGAAGGCCGTCAGGTTCAACGTCAGCATGGCACCGAAGTAGACGTAGCCTATCTTGCGGTGACGTTCGGTTCCCTTGGGGGTAAAGAGGATCCAGGTGCCGGTGACGAGGGCGACTACGGCAGCCGCCAGGTGCACCGCGCCGGTAGCGTCGTGAACGAGGTAGTTCATGTGTTCAGTCGTTTTCGGTGGAGGGAGGTTCTGGTGTTGAGCTGTCGTCGGGATCGATGTATTGCTTTAGGGTATCGACATAGGACTCGAAGGCCTCCAGGCCCTGGGGGGTAATCCGGCAGCGGGTGCGTGGCTTCCGGTCCACAAAAGTCTTCTCCACCTCGATGTAGCCCGCCTCCTCCAGCTTGCTGAGCTGCACGCTCATGTTGCCCGAGGTGGCGCCGGTCTGCTCCATCAGGTAGGTGAAATCGGCGTGTTCCACGCTCAGCAGCAGGGACATGACGGCCAGCCGAAGCTGGGAGTGCAGAAGCGGATCCAGGTCGTCGAAACTCATCTCAGGAATCCTCCCCGCTGTTCTTCAGCAGGTAGCCGGGCACCAGGTAGCCCCCGGCGACGGCTGCGGCGGTGGCCAGGAGCTGCCAGGCTAAGGGCAGCAGAAAGGCCGCGATGGCCAGGGCCCAGATGAAATAACCCCCGTATTTCAGGGGAGGGAACCGCAGTACGCAACCTGAGAGGAAGGTGGAACCGGCGGCCAGCAGGAGCACCAGGGGGGTCAGGTAGTGGGGGTCGGCGCTGAGGAAATAGATGATGAGGAAGTAGTTGGCCAGGAAGACCATCCAGATGGTGGAGTATACCCGGTTGGGGTACGTGCGCACCTCTTCCGTGCGGCCGTCTCGTGCGCCCTTCACAAAGGAGGCGATCACGCCCACGGCTATGACCGCCCATGCCCACTCGGGGCGGGCTGTCAGTTCAACGTGCAGCAGCAGGAAGTGTCCCAGGCTGCCCGCCAGGATGATCCATCCCCACAGCAGGAAGTAGAAGGCCTGACTGCGAAAGTCGCCCTTCGCCCGCGAGATCATGTCCCGTATCAGGGCCAGGCTCTCCCGGCCGCTCATCGATTCGCCCGTAGGCTCCTTGCTCTGTTCCATGGTCGGCATGTATTGGTTTGCATCTTAATTCAGATACAATTATAAACTACTTTATAAAATAAAGCAAGTGTGTATGCACCTGCCCGACAGATATACGAACAAAAGGACTTCGAACTTCCCGACTTCGGACTTTCAGACTTTCCGACTTTATGACTTAGTAGACTTTAAGCCTTTAAAGACTATCCCAGCCCATAATACCGTGACCTTTCTTTGAAATAGGGAATGAAGACTTTGCGCAGTTCGGCGTGTTCAGGACGCTGCAGCTCCGGGTCCTCCCGCATCACCCGGCGGGCGGCCTCCCGCGCCTGCTCCAGCAGCATCTGGTCTTCCACGATGTCGGCCAACCGGAATTCGGGCAGACCGCTCTGCCTGGTACCGAGGAAGTCGCCCGGCCCGCGCAGTTTCAGGTCGACTTCGGCGATCTCGAAACCGTCGCTGGTCCGGCTCATGGTATTCAGCCGTGTGCGGGCGTCCTTGCCCACCTGTTCACCGGGTATAAGAATGCAGTAACTCTGCCGGGCGCCGCGTCCGATACGGCCACGGAGCTGGTGAAGCTGGGAGAGGCCGAAGCGCTCGGCATGCTCCACGATCATCAGGCTGGCGTTGGGAACATCCACCCCCACCTCGATGACGGTGGTGGATACCAGGATCTGCACCTCCCCCTCCACGAAACGCTGCATCACCTGCTCCTTCTCTTCGGCCTTCATGCGTCCGTGCAGCAGTCCCACCTCCCGGTTGTCAAAGCGCTCGCGCAGGTGTTCGTAGCCCTGCGTGGCATCCTTCAGGTCGAGGGCCTCCGACTCCTCCACCAGAGGGTAGACCACGTAGGCCTGTCCCCCGTCTTCCAGTTCCTTGTCCATAAAATCATAGATGTCCTCCCGCGCCTTCTCCCTGCGGACCGCCGTGCGCACCGGCTTTCGTCCCCCGGGCAGCTCCCGGATCACCGAGATGTCCAGGTCGCTGTAGAGCGTCATGGCCAGCGATCGGGGGATGGGGGTGGCCGACATGACCAGCACATGGGGATGGGAGCCCTTTTCGAGAATCTCCGCGCGCTGGCGCACCCCGAAGCGGTGCTGCTCGTCGATGACGGCCAGGCCCAGGTTATGAAAGGTAACCGTATCCTGGATGACCGCGTGGGTGCCTGCCAGAATCTGGCAGGTGCCGCCGGCCACGTCGGACAGGATGTCCTCCCGTGCGGAGGCGTTGCGACTTCCGGTAAGCAGACGCACGTTGAGGTCGAGCGGTTCCAGGTATTCCGAGAGGGTGCGGAAGTGCTGTTCGGCCAGGATTTCCGTCGGAGCCATGAAACAGGCCTGCAGGCCGTTGTCCACGGCCATGAGCATGGCGCCCACGGCCACGACGGTCTTTCCCGAACCCACGTCCCCCTGAATGAGCCGGTTCATCTGTACGCCGCTGCGGACATCGGCCTTGATGTCAGCCAGCGCCTGCTTCTGTCCCCCGGTCAGCTCGAAGGGCAGGTGTTCGTTGAAAAAGCGGCGGGTGTAGTTATCCATTTCACTGAGCAGATGCCCCTGTTTCCGCTCGACGATACGCCGCTTGATGCGCGCAATGCTGAGGGTGAAGAGGAATAGCTCCTCGAACTTGAAACGCTCGCGGGCACGCCGGTAGTCGGGGGGCTCCTCCGGGAAGTGGGCCATGCGGTAGGCTTCCTTGCGGGACGGGAGGCCGTGTTTCTCCAGCAGGGAAGTGGGGAGGTATTCGGGCGGTTCGCTGTGGCGCAGGGCCTGCTCCATCCATCGGCCGATCAGCCTGCTGGTAATGTACGCCTTCGAGAAAGCCTTTCCCGAGGGATAGACCGCCACGATGCGTCCCAGTTCGCTGCGCCCGTCCTTCTCCTCCACCTGGTCCACTTCCGGGTGAGCCATGCTCAGGGAGCTGCCGTAGCGTTTCACGGTGCCGAAAAAGGTGACCAGCTGTCCTTCCTCGAAGAGCTTGTGCACCCAGGAGGTGCCCTTGAACCAGACCCCCTTGAGGGAGGCGGTGTCGTCCTGTATAAGCACTTCCAGTCGTTTTTTACGGCCCTTGCCCGCAAATCGAACCGATTTGACTTCGCCTACCACGGTGGCCTCCTCGCCCCGCCCTCTCAGCCGGCCGATGGGAAGGACGGTGGTGCGGTCCAGGTATTTGCGCGGGAGGAAGTCCAGCAGGTCACCGATGCTGCGCACATCGTGCTCGGCGAGCGCCTTCAGGCGCCCGGTCCCCATACCGTCCAGGTCAGATAATTTCAAATTTGATATATTGATATATACAACTATATAAGTATTAGGAGGCCTTTAGAGCTTGTTTAAAGGGGTGGCGAATATTTTGGCCAAAAAGAGTCGTGTTGGTGCGTTCTGGAGGGATTATTTTTTGCAAATCATACCCGAAATTCCTTATCATTGGCAACTCTTGTTTGACCGAAAAATCCAATTAAGCGCCTAGCCTGTGCCTACGATTCAACAGCTCATCCGCAAAGGTAGAAAAAGTAAGACGAGCAAAACAACTGCTCCGGCCTTGCAAAACTGCCCGCAGAAACGCGGCGTGTGTACGCGCGTTTATACAACAACGCCCAAGAAGCCCAACTCCGCGCTTCGGAAGGTGGCCCGCGTCCGGCTGACCAACGGTTATGAGGTCACCGCCTACATCCCGGGTGAGGGGCACAACCTGCAGGAACACAGCATCGTGCTGATCCGCGGCGGCCGGGTGAAAGATCTTCCCGGGGTGCGCTACCATATCGTACGCGGCGTGCTCGACACGGCGGGTGTGGCAGATCGCCGGCAGGGCCGCAGCCTCTACGGCACCAAAAAGCCCAAGTAATTCATCCTACGGTAAAGCAGCTTAAATCCTGAGGACCTATGAGAAGAAAAACAGCAGAGAAGCGTGATATTCAGCCGGATCCCCTGTTCGGCGACAAGCTGGTCACCCGTTTTGTGAACAATCTGATGAGAGACGGCAAGAAGAACATCGCCCGAAAGATTCTCTACCAGGCCTTTGAAATTATCGAAGAAAAGACCGGCGAAGAAGGCATTGACGTATTCAAGGAAGCGATGAGCAACGTCTCGCCTGTCGTGGAGGTCCGCGGCCGCCGCGTCGGCGGATCCACCTACCAGGTGCCCATCGAGGTGCGTCCTGACCGGGGCACCGCCCTGGGCATGCGCTGGCTGATCAGCGCCAGCAACGGCCGCAACGACAAGTCGATGGCACGCCGGCTGTCGCGCGAACTGATGGACGCCGCCAACAACGAGGGCGGCGCCGTACGCAAAAAGGACGAAGTGCACCGCATGGCCGAGGCCAACAAGGCCTACGCCCACTTCCGATTCTAGACCCTATATCATCAATCACTACACAGACCGAGTTTTAACGTATTCAAATGGCTGAAGCAACCACCAAAACCGACCCCAAAATTGTAGACCGGATCAAGAGGACCCGGAACATCGGCATCATGGCCCACATCGATGCCGGCAAGACCACCGTGACCGAACGCATCCTCTTCTACACCGGAATTACCCACCGCATGGGTGAGGTGCACGACGGGGCCGCCACCATGGACTGGATGGAGCAGGAGAAGGAGCGGGGCATTACCATTACCTCCGCCGCCACCCACTGTATCTGGAAGGACCACCGCATCAATATTATCGACACTCCCGGCCACGTGGACTTTACGGTGGAGGTGGAGCGCTCCCTGCGAGTGCTTGACGGCGCCATCGGCGTCTTCTGTTCCGTGGGCGCCGTTCAGCCGCAGTCGGAGACCGTTTGGCGCCAGGCCAACAAGTACAACGTCCCGCGCATGGCCTTCGTCAACAAGATGGATCGCACGGGGGCGGACTTCTTCAATGTGATTACACAGATGAAGGAGAAGCTCAAGGCCAATCCCATTCCCATCCAGATTCCCATCGGTACGGAGGAGGATTTCCGCGGGGTGGTCGACCTGATCAACATGCGGGGCGTTATCTGGGACGACCAGTCTCTCGGTATGGAATACGACGAGATCGAAATTCCCGAGGACCTGAAGAAGAAGGCTGCCGAGTATCGCAAGATCATGCTTGAAGCCATCGCCGACCAGAACGACGAGCTGATGGAGAAGTACCTCATGGAGGAGGAGATCAGCGAAGAGGAGATTGACGAGGCGATCCGCCTGGCCACCCTTGATCGCTCCATCACGCCGGTCATGTGCGGCTCCGCCCTTAAGAACAAGGGCGTGCAGACGCTGCTGGACAAGGTGATCAAGTACATGCCCAGCCCCTACGACATTCCCGCCGTTACCGGCAAGGATCCCCAGGACCATTCTGTGAAACTGAAACGCGAACCCAGCGTGAACGAACCATTCTCCGCGCTGGCTTTCAAGATCATGTCCGACCCCTACGTGGGCAAGTTGACCTTTTTCCGCGTCTACTCGGGCGAGCTTGAGAAGGGATCCTACATATACAATGCCACCACGGGCGAGAAAGAGCGCATCGGACGCATTCTTGAGATGCACGCCAACGACAAGAAGGATATGGACGTGGTACGCGCCGGCGACATCGCCGCGGCTGTAGGCGTCAAGCAGGTCCGCACGGGCGACACCTTCTGTGACATCGACCATCCCATTCTTCTTGAGGAAATTACCTTCCCCGAGCCCGTGATCAAGCTGGCCGTGGAGCCCAAGTCGAAGGCCGACGCCGAGAAGCTGACCAAGGGCCTGATCAAGCTTGCCGAGGAGGATCCCACCTTCCAGGTGGAGTCCGACGAGGAGACCGGCCAGACCACCATCGCCGGCATGGGCGAGCTGCACCTTGAAATCATCGTTGACCGCCTGAAGCGCGAATTCAAGGTAGAGGCCAACGTGGGACGTCCCCAGGTCTCCTATCGCGAGACGATTACCGGCGTGGTCGAGCACCGCGAAACCTATAAGAAGCAGACCGGCGGCCGGGGCAAGTTCGCCGACATGGAATTTGAGATGGGTCCCCTCGAGCACTTTGACGAGTACGACCCTGAAGAGGACAAGAAGGTCACCCTTGAGAACGGTTTCAAGTTTATCGATGAAATCGTGGGCGGCAACATCCCCCGCGAATTTATTCCCGCCGTGGAGAAGGGCCTGCGCAGGTCCATGAAGGGCGGCATCCAGGCCGACTATCCGGCCCAGAACATTGGGGTGCGCCTTTTCGACGGTTCCTACCACGACGTGGATTCCGACGCCGTAGCCTTTGAACTCTGCGCCAAGCTGGCCTTCCGCCGTGCGGCGCTAAGGGCCAAGCCCACCATCCTCGAACCCGTCATGGAGGTGGAGATCATCACTCCCGAGGAGTACATGGGCGATGTGATCGGCGACCTCAACGGCCGCCGCGGCATCATCGGCAAGATGGACAACAACAAGGAGGGTTCCGTGGTCACTTCCCGCGTGCCCCTCTCCGAGATGTTCGGCTACTCCACCGACCTGCGTTCCATTACCCAGGGACGTGCGGTCTACTCCATGGAGTTCGACTCTTATGAGCCGGTGCCTTCCGAAATCGAGAAGGAAATACTGGAATCGAGATCCTAAAACCTGACTGAGAAACCACCACTATTATGGCAAAAGAGACTTTTCAACGGACCAAGCCCCACGTAAACATTGGAACGATCGGCCACGTCGACCACGGGAAGACGACGCTGACGGCGGCCATTACGACGGTGATGGCCAAGCACTACGGGGGGGTTGCCAAGCAGTTTGCGGACATCGACAACGCTCCGGAGGAGAAGGAGCGGGGCATTACCATTGCCACGGCGCACGTGGAGTACGAGACCGACAAGCGCCACTACGCCCACGTGGACTGCCCGGGCCATGCCGACTACGTGAAGAACATGGTGACGGGCGCGGCGCAGATGGACGGGGCGATCCTGGTGGTGGCGGCCACGGACGGTCCGATGCCGCAGACCCGCGAGCACATTCTGCTGGCCCGCCAGGTGGGGGTTCCGCAGATCGTGGTGTTCATGAACAAGACGGACCTGGTCGACGACGAGGAGCTGATCGAGCTGGTGGAGCTGGAGGTACGCGAGCTGCTCTCGAGCTATGAGTTTGACGGCGACGAGATTCCGGTGATCCAGGGCAGCGCGCTGAACGCGCTGAACGGGGAGGAGGATGCCGAGCAGGCGATTCTGGACCTGATGGACGCCGTTGACGAGACCATTCCGACCCCGGAGCGCGACATAGACAAGCCGTTCCTGATGCCGGTGGAGGATGTGTTCAGCATCACCGGCCGGGGCACGGTGGCCACGGGCCGCATCGAGCGGGGCGTGGTGCAGCTCAACGACGAGGTGGAGATTGTGGGCATTGTCGAAGACCCGATGAGCTCGGTGGTGACCGGCATTGAGATGTTCCGCCGGATGCTCGACGAGGGCCAGGCCGGCGACAACGCCGGGATCCTTCTTCGCGGCATCGACAAGGAGGAGCTTCAGCGGGGCATGGTGCTCTGCAAGCCGGGTTCGATCACCCCGCACAAGAAGTTCAAGTGCGAGGTGTACGTGCTCAGCAAGGACGAGGGCGGGCGTCACACGCCCTTTTTCCAGGGCTACCGTCCGCAGTTCTACTTCCGGACGACCGACGTGACGGGCTCCTGCGAGCTGCCGTCGGGCGTGGAGATGGTGATGCCGGGCGACAACGTGAACATGACGGTATCGCTGATCCAGCCGGTGGCCATGGAAGACGGGCTGCGCTTTGCGATCCGCGAGGGCGGCCGTACGGTCGGCGCCGGCGTGGTAACTGAAATTATCGAGTAAATCATTCGGAACTGTGGCTACACAACAGAAAATACGAATTAAGCTCAAGTCGTACGATCACAACCTGATCGATAAATCGGCGGAGAAAATCATACAGACGGTCAAGTCGACCGGGGCCGTGGTATCGGGACCGATCCCCCTGCCCACCAAGAAGAACATCATCACGGTGAACCGTTCGGTACACGTGAACAAGAAGTCGCGCGAGCAGTTTGAATACCGCTCACACAAGCGGCTGATCGACATCCTGTCGACCGGTTCGCAGACCGTGGATGCTCTTATGAAACTGGAGCTGCCCTCCGGCGTGGACGTAGAAATTAAAGTGTAACAACAGGACCACTATGAGTCGCGGACTAATTGGAAAAAAAGTGGGAATGACCAACATGTTCGATGACCGCGGCCGCAACTATGCGGTCACCGTCGTCGAGGTCGCACCCTGCGTGATCACCCAGATCAAGACCGTGGAGCGGGACGGCTATGAGGCCGTGCAGCTCTCGGCTTTCGACAGGAAGGCCAAGAGCACCTCAAAGCAGCTCCAGGGCCATTTTGAGAAGGCCGGCACCTCTCCCAAACGGTACGTCACCGAATTTCGGGATTACATTCCCGAGGGTATGGAGGTGGGCGACGAGCTGAACATTGAGGATGTGTTCGCCTTGGGTGACAGCGTCGATGTGGTCGGCATTACCAAGGGCAAGGGCTTCACCGGCGTGATGAAGCGTCACAATTTCAGCGGCGTCGGCGAGGCCACGCACGGCCAGCACAACCGCCAGCGTCACCCCGGGGCCATCGGCCAGGCTTCGGATCCCGCCCGCGTGTTCAAGGGCATGAAGATGGCCGGACGCTCCGGCAACTCACGCGCCAAGATCAAAAACCTGACGGTCGCGAAGATACTTCCTGATGCAAACCTGATGATGATCACCGGCTCCATCCCCGGTCCCAACGGCCGGAAGGTAGAAATTTACAATCACAGCGAATAAGCAGCGATGAAGTTACCCATTTACACCATCGAAGGAGGCGACAGCGGCCGTGAGGCCGAGCTGAAGGACTCTATTTTCGCCATTGAACCCAACGAGACGGTGGTCTACGAAGACGTGCGCCGCTACATGGCCAATCAGCGCCAGGGCACGGCCAAGACCAAGGAACGCAGCGAAGTTCGAGGCGGCGGCCGCAAGGCCCACCGCCAGAAGGGGACGGGCATGGCCCGACGCGGATCTATCCGCTCTCCGCTGCTGAAGGGAGGAGGGACGGTCTTCGGGCCAAGTCCCCGCAGCTACACCGTCAAGATGACCCGCAAGATGCGCCAGCTGGCACGCAAGTCGGCCCTGACCGTAAAGGCGGAGGCCGGCGAGATCCGCATCATCGAGGACTTCCAGCTGGACGAACCCAGAACCCGGAAGGTGGCCGACCTGCTGAAGGCCCTTGAGCTGGAAGGCAAAAAGGTGCTCCTTCTGAGCGGGTCCACCGACCAGATTCTTTACAAGTCGGCCCGCAACATCCCGAAGGTCAAGGTGCTGGAAGGCAACAAGCCCAGCACCTACCAGATCCTTCATGCCGACGTCATCCTGATGCAGCAGAGCGCTCTTGACGCCCTGCAGGAATCCGTTGAACCCACCGAGGAGGCTGCCTGATGAAAGCAACCAAGATTCTACAGAAACCGCTTATCACCGAAAAGCTCACACGGCTGCAGGAAGAAGGCAAGTACGCCTTTAAAGTGAAGCGTGACGCCACCAAACCCGAAATAAAGCGGGCCGTGGAAGAGCGCTATCCTCATGTCAAAGTGCGCAAGGTTAACACCATGGTGATGCCTTCCAAGCCCAAGGGACGCTATACCAGCAGCGGGTACGTCGTGGGCCGCGAGAAAGTCTGGAAGAAAGCAATTGTAACCCTGAAGGATGGCGAAATAGACTTCTTCAGCGAAATCTAGGAAAACCGGTATTCCATTATGCCAACAAAGAAAATAAAACCGACCACGCCCGGATCGCGCCACCGCGTAGCGCCGGTCTTTGACGATGTCACGGTTGAGAAGCCGACGGTCAAGCGCCTGGTAAAAGGCAAGGGCAACACCGGCGGACGCAACAAACAGGGGAGGATGACCTCCCGGCACCGGGGCGGGGGACACAAGCGCCGCTACCGGGAAATCGATTTCAAGCGTGACAAAAACGACGTTCCGGCCAAGGTACAGACCATCGAATATGACCCGAACCGCTCTGCGCGTATCGCCCTGCTGGCCTACGCCGACGGAGAGAAGCGCTACATTATCGCCCCCAACAAGCTGAAGGTGGGCGATACGGTCATCAGCGGAGAACGGATAGAGCCGGACAACGGCAATGCCATGCCCCTGCAAAACATGCCGCCGGGTACGATTATCCATAACATCGAGCTGCATCCCCGCCAGGGCGCGCAGCTCTGCCGCAGCGCGGGCACCACGGCGCAGCTGGTCGCCAAGACCGACCGCTACGTTACCGTGAAGCTTCCCAGCGGGGAGATTCGCATGATCCTGGGTACCTGCTACGCTACGGTGGGCAGTACCAGCAATCCGGACCATTTTAACACTACGCTGGGCAAGGCCGGACGCAGCCGTTGGAAAGGCAAGCGTCCTTTCTCCCGCGGCGTGGCCAAGAACCCCGTCGACCACCCCATGGGCGGCGGCGAAGGCAAGGCCTCCGGCGGGCACCCGCGTTCTCCCTGGGGACAGTCGGCCAAAGGCAAGAAGACCCGTAAACGCAAGAAGCTGTCGGACCGCTACATCGTCCGCAGCCGAAAAAAGTCTAAATAACTTCTGTTATGCCAAGATCGCTAAGAAAAGGACCTTACGTCTACTACAAGCTGCGGCGTAAGATCGAAAGGATGAACCAGAGCGGAAAGAAGAACGTGATCAAAACCTGGTCGCGCAGCTCCATGGTCACCCCTGAATTCGTGGGACTGACCCTGGCCGTGCACAACGGCAAGCAGTTTATTCCGGTCTACATTACCGAGAATATGGTGGGTCATAAACTGGGCGAATTTGCCCCGACCCGAACCTTCCGGGGACACCCGGTCAAGAAGGCCGCCGATAAGTCACCGACCAAACGACTCTAAACCGCAGTACCCTGAATTATGGCAGATCAACCGTTGGAAGCTAGAGCAATACAGAAGCACCTGCGCAAGGCGCCCCGCAAGGTTCGCCTGGTGGTGGATGCGGTGCGCGGTGACAACGTAGCCAAGGCCCTCCGCAAGCTGGAGTTCACCAACAAGTCCTCCGCGCGGGACGTGGCCAAGGTGGTCAAGTCCGCCGCCGCCAACATCCGCGACAAGTTCCAGGAGGAGCGCCTCGACAACGGCGTGCTCTACATAAAGGAGATCTACGTGGACGAGGGCGCCACGCTGAAGCGCATTCAGCCGGCGGCCATGGGACGCGCCCACCAGATACGCAAGCGTACCTGCCACATTACCGTAGTGGTAGCCCGCAAGGAAGAGGAATTAGTTAACGAATAAAACGACAGTACTTTGGGACAAAAATCACATCCGATAGGCTTACGACTCGGCATCATTCGCGGCTGGGATTCCAACTGGTATTCCGAAGAGAATGAGCCTGAAATCCTCTACGAAGACACCAAGCTGCGGGAATATCTGCACACCCGTCTCCACAACGGCGGACTGTCGCGGGTGATTATCGAACGCACCCCCAAGCGCATTCTGCTCACCCTGAAAACCAGCCGTCCCGGCGTGATTATCGGGAAGGGGGGCGAACAGATCGAACTGCTGCGTGAGGAGCTCAAGAAAATCACCAGCAAGGAGGTGCAGATCAACGTCAGCGAAATCAAGCGTCCGGAGACCGACGCCAGCCTGGTGGCGCAGAACATCGCCCAGCAGCTGGAAGCGCGGATATCCTTCCGGCGCGCCATGAAAACGGCCATCTCCTCCGCCATGCGGATGGGTGCCGAAGGCATCAAGATCCGCTGCGCCGGTCGACTGGGCGGTGCCGAAATGTCCCGCACCGAGCAGTACCGCGAGGGCCGCGTGCCCCTGCACACGCTTCGCGCGGACATCGACTATTTTAATACCACCTCCAACACCATCTACGGCTCTATTGGCGTGACCGTCTGGATTTTCAAGGGCGAGGTGCTCGGCGATGTGGAACTCTCCCCCGGACCCGCCCACAGCAACAAGCAGGACGAAGGACGGGGCCGACGCGGAGGAGGCGGACGCCGTTCAAGCCGTCGTCGCCGACGCAATAATTAGAATCAACGACACGAAAGCAGAAGACCATGCTAGAACCCAAACGCCTACGCCGTCGACGGCAGCACCGGCGCAGCCTCAAGGGCAACGCGCACCGGGGACACACCCTCGCCCACGGCGACTTCGGACTCAAGGCTCTTGAGCCCAAGTACATTACCGCAAGGCAGATCGAATCGTGCCGTGTGGCCATCGCCCGCCATCTGCAGCGTGACGGGCAGACCTGGATTCGGATCTTTCCGGATCTGCCCAAGACCGCCCAGCCGGCCGAAACCCGGATGGGTAAAGGCAAGGGCGCCATCGAAAAGTACGTGGCCGTAGTCAAACCCGGCCGCATCCTCTTCGAAATCTCCGGGGTCTCCGAGGGGCTGGCCCGTGAAGCCATGAAGCGCGCCGATCACAAGCTGCCGATCAAAACCAAATTTATTGTCCGTCGCGACTACGACGGACCCTGAACTACACACCGCGAGTGATATGAAAGCAGAAGACATGCGAAATCTCACCATTGAGGAGCTGCAGGCCCGCGTGAAGGACGAGCAGAAGGCCATGCAGGACATGAAATTCAACAGCGCGGTGGCGGGTCAGATTGAGAATCCCGCCCGCGTGAAGATGACCCGACGCGAAATCGCACGCCTGAAGACGGTCATCACAGAAAAACAACAAGAAGAAAGTGCGCAGTAACCGAACTATGGCACAACCCGAACGAGCTCAACGACGACAGAGAACCGGCCGCGTAGTCAGCGACCGAATGGACAAGACGATCACCGTTGCCGTGGATCGTCAGGTGAAACATCCCATTTACGGCAAGTTCATCACCAAGACCACCAAGTACATGGCGCATGACGAGAACAACGACGCCCATATCGGCGACACCGTTCAGATCATGTCCACCCGTCCGCTTTCCAAGCGGAAGACCTGGAGGCTGGTGGAAGTCCTCGAACGGGCCAAGTAGAGTGGCTGCCAAACTTTGACAACCTGACCAGTTTGACCCCGAACTTTCGGGTGAAGCGTAAAAACGATTAGGAAAACCGATGGTACAGATTCAAACGAAACTAAATGTTGCTGACAACAGCGGTGCACGTGAGCTCATGTGCATCAAGGTGCTGGGGGACTCCCGGCGGCGTTACGCCCGCATAGGCGACTTGATCTCCTGTTCGGTCAAAAACGCCATCCCGGGCGGCACCGTCAAGAAAGGCGAGGTCGTCAAGGCCGTGGTTGTCCGCACCAAAAAGGAGATCCGGCGCCGCGACGGCAGCTACATCCGATTTGACGAAAACGCCGCCGTCGTCATCAACAAGGAGAACGAGCCTGTCGGCACCCGAATTTTCGGTCCGGTGGCCCGCGAGTTGCGCGAACGCAACTTCATGCGCATCGTCTCCCTGGCGCCCGAAGTACTTTAACCTACAGATCTACCCGCATCATGCCACGCAAGAAAAACCAAAGAAAGAAACTGCACGTTAAGAAAGGCGACCAGGTCAAGCTCATTGCCGGCAACGACAAAGGCCGCGAAGGCCGCGTGCTGGCGGTGTTCCCCAAGCGGGACCGCGTCCTGGTGGAGGGTATTAACATGCGTGTGCACCACGACAAGCCCACCCAGGAGAATCCCCAGGGAGGGCGCATCGAGCGTGAAATGGCGGTGCACATTTCCAACGTGATGGTAATCGACCCCACCACCGGCGAGCCCTCCCGCATCGGCCGCAAGAAAATCGACGAGGGCGGCAAATCCCGATGGGTACGCTATGCCAAGAAGAGCGGCGAGATTATAGACCAATAATTGAATCACCCAATGGCTGAAGCAAGACTACATACACTTTACAAGGACGAAATCATCGCGAAGCTTACCGAGGACTTCGACTACGAGAATCAAATGGCCGTGCCCCGGCTGGAGAAGATCGTGATCAACACCGGGGTGGGCGAGGCTGTGGAGAGCGAAAAGGTGCTCGACACCGTCACCGACAACCTGGCCCGCATCACCGGCCAGCGTCCCATGATGACACGCTCCAAAAAGTCCATCTCCAATTTCAAACTCCGTGAGGGCATGCCCATCGGGGCCAAGGTGACGCTGCGCCAGCGCATCATGTTTGAATTCCTGGACCGCCTGATCAACCTGGCCCTGCCGCGGACCCGCGATTTCCAGGGCGTCCCCGACAGGAGCTTTGATGGAAGGGGCAACTACACGCTCGGCATCAAGGAACACACCATTTTTCCCGAAATCGACACGGACAACGTGGACAAGATCCACGGTCTGGACGTAACCTTCGTGACAAGCGCCGAAACCGATGAGGAGGCCTACGCCCTGCTCAAGTATTTCGGAATGCCTTTTGTCAAACGGAACTAACACACAAGCAACGCACTGTTATGGCTAAGAAAGCTTGGATCGCACGCAACGAGAAGCGCAAGAAAACGGTCAAGAAATACGCCGAGAAGCGCCGCAAGCTCAAGGAGGAAGGCAAGTGGGAAGAGCTGCAGAAGCTCCCTCGTGACGCCAGCCCCACGCGGGTGAACAACCGCTGCAGCCTCACAGGCCGTTCCCGCGGTTACATCCGCAAGTACGGCGTCTCGCGCATCAAGTTCCGCGAGCTCGCCCTGGACGGCAAGATTCCCGGCGTACGAAAAGCCAGCTGGTAACTACCCAATAAACGCATCATGTTTGATCCCATATCCGATTACCTGACCCGTATCCGCAACGCCCAGCAGGCCGGCCACCGACGTGTGGACATACCCGCTTCCAAACTGAAGCGGGCCATGACCAAGATCCTGCTGGACAAGGGGTACATCAACAAATACATCAACATAGACGACGGCAAGCAGGGTGTTCTCCGGCTCTTCCTGAAGTACGATTCCTACGGGAAGCCGGTGATCAAGGACCTGAAGCGCCGCTCCAAGCCGGGCCTGCGCGAGTACCGCAGTTCCAACGAGATACCCCGTGCCCTCAACGGGCTCGGTATCGTCATCATGTCGACCTCCAGGGGCGTCATGACCGACAAGGAGGCCCGCAAGCTGAGTGTGGGCGGCGAAGTACTGTGCACTGTCTACTAACCAAGCCTTTAGAATTATGTCTCGTATCGGAAAACAGCCGATTGAATTGAAGGATAACGTGAAGTTCAGCATTGATGGCGACAATGTGGTCACCATCAAGGGTGATAAGGGGACCGACACCATCAAGGTGCATCCCAGCATCACCGTCAAGCAGAACGACCACGAGATCCTGGTAACTCGGAACTCCGAGGAGAAGCTGGACCGCTCCCTTCACGGGCTGACACGCTCGCTCATCGACAACATGGTGACCGGCGTGACGGAAGGCTACAAGAAGGAACTGGAAATCATTGGCGTGGGCTACCGCGCTTCCCTCAGCGGCGACGTACTGGAGCTGACCCTGGGATATTCCCATCCCATCTACTTCGTACCGCCCGAGGACGTCGACATTGAGGTGGATACCAAAACGAAGAAGAACCCGATGCTCATCGTCTCCGGTATCAACAAGGAGCTGGTGGGACAGGTTGCGGCCAAGATCCGATCGTTGCGTCCCCCGGAGCCCTATAAAGGTAAGGGCATCCGCTACGTGGACGAATGGGTACGCCGCAAAGCCGGTAAATCCGCCGCCAAAGCCTAACAGATACGCATTATGAATAAGAACCAAGTTAAGAATCAACGCAGAGCCAGAATCAAGCGGCGCATCCGGTCGACCATCAAAGGTACGGCCGACCGCCCCCGGCTCACCGTGTACAAAAGCAGCAAGCACCTGTACGCCCAGCTGGTCAACGACCGCCTGGGACATACCCTGGCCTCCTCCTCCACGGTCTCCAACGACCTCTCGGGGGAGCTGACGGGTAAGACCAAATCCGAGGCCGCCAAACTGGTGGGCGACGATCTCGCCGCCAAGGCGAAGGAGAAAGGCATCGACAAGGTGGTTTTCGACCGCAGCGGCTACCGCTACCACGGGGTGGTCAAGGCGCTGGCCGAAGGCGCCCGTGAAGCTGGACTAGACTTTTAAAACAGACGCTATTATGCCTAAAGTAAGAAGACGACATAACATCAAACCCGGCAACCTCAACCTCGAGGAGAAGCTGGTGCACATCAACCGCGTCTCCAAGGTGGTAAAGGGAGGGCGCCGCTTCAGCTTTAATGCCATCGTGGTGGTCGGCAACAAGGACGGGGTCGTGGGACACGGCCTCGGCAAGGCCAACGAGGTCTCCGACGCCATCCAGAAGGGCTTTGACAATGCCAAGAAGAACCTGATCAAGGTGCCCATGACCCGTACCGGGAGCATCTATCACAGCATCACCGGCAAGGAGGGCGCCGGCGAGGTGCTGCTTCGCCCCGCCTCCGACGGTACCGGCGTGATCGCCGGCGGACCGGTGAAGGCGCTGCTGGATATCGCGGGCATTACCAACATTCTCACCAAGTCCACCGGCTCGTCCAACCCGCACAACATGGTGAAGGCCACCTACAACGCCCTCAAAAACCTGACCGACCCCGTGGAAGTGGCCGAACGACGCGGCATCCCGGTGGAGAAGGTTTTCGAAGGCTAGGAAATATTCAAGGAACAGACTAAAGCACGAAACCATGGCTATCGATTTAAGCAACCTCGACGCCCCCAAGCCCAACCAGAAGAACAAGAAACGCATCGGGCGCGGACAGGGCACCGGCAAGGGCGGCCACACGGTCGGCCGCGGCCACAACGGCCAGCGGGCCCGCAGCGGGTTCAAGGTGCGGTTCTGGTTCGAAGGGGGACAGATGCCCCTGCAGCGCCGCATTCCCAAATTCGGTTTCATCAACCGCTTTCGCACCGAGTATGTCCCCCTGAACGTGGACCGGCTCGCGGCACTTCTCGAGGAGGGACGCCTGGGCGAGACGGTCACCATCGAAAACCTTAGGGAATCCGGCTTCCTCGCCAAGGATGAGCTGGTCAAGCTCCTGGGAGACGGTGAGATCGACGCCAAAGTGGACATCGAGGTCCACGCCTGCAGCGATTCAGCCCGAAAAAAAGTAGAAGAAGCCGGCGGTAGCGTAACCGTTACGGAAGACTGAACGCCACGCAAAACCAACCACTGACCAGACGCTCAGATGAGTCTCGTACAGAATTTCAGGAACATATTTAAGATTGAGGAGCTCAAGAACCGCATCCTCTATGTGGTCGGCATCCTGATGATCTACCGCATCGGCAGCTACGTGACCCTGCCGGGCATCGACGCCTCCCAGCTGGTCCAGCAGACCGGCAACGCATCCAGTCTCCTGGGACTGTTTGACATGTTTGTGGGGGGCGCCTTCTCGCGGGCCGGCGTCTTCGCCCTGGGCATCATGCCCTACATTACCGCCGCCATTATCATCCAGCTCATGGGCGCGGTGGTACCCTATTTCCAGAAGCTTCAGCGCGAAGGGGAGGAGGGCAAGCGCAAGATCAACCGTCTGACCCGCTACGGAACCGTAGGTATTACGGCCGTGCAGGCAGTAGGCTTCGCCATCAACCTGATGGCCACCTCCCCCAACGCCGTGGTAGTAAGCACTTTTACCTTCGTGATGACCTCTGTGATTATTCTCACGGCGGGCACCACCTTCGTGATGTGGCTGGGCGAGCGCATCACCGAGCGGGGCATAGGCAACGGGATTTCCATCCTGATCATGATCGGGATCATCGCCGCACTGCCGGTCAACTTCTACAACGAGATCACCACCAAGGGCAACATGGTGATCGTGCTGATTGAGGTGGCCGCCCTGGTCATCGTGATCGCCGGTTGCGTGCTGTTGACGCAGGGCGTGCGCAAGATTCCCGTGCAGTACGCCAAGCGGGTGGTCGGCCGAAAGGTATACGGCGGCACCACCCAGTACCTGCCGCTGAAAGTGAACTCGGCCGGCGTGATGCCCATCATCTTCGCGCAATCCATCATGTTTATTCCCAGCACCGTCGCGACCTTTTTCCCCGACAATGAGACGGTGCAGTGGCTGACGGCCTGGTCGAGCGACTTCACGGGCATCACCTACTCGATTATCTTCTTTTTCATCTGCATGTTCTTCACCTATTTCTACACGGCCATCGCCATCAACCCGAAAGAGATGGCCGACACCATGAAACGCCAGGGCGGATTTATCCCCGGCGTACGGCCCGGCAAGCAGACCGTCGAGTTTATTGACAACATCCTGACCAAGGTCACCCTGCCCGGCGCCATCTTTCTGAGCTTCGTGGCCATCCTGCCCGCCTTCGCGGCGCGGCTGGGCGTCACACCCGGGTTTTCCATGTTCTACGGCGGGACCAGCCTGCTCATTATTGTGGGCGTCGCGCTGGACACGCTCCAGCAGATTGAAAGCCACCTCATGATGCGTCACTACGACGGCTTCATGAAGACGGGCAAAATGAAAGGACGGCGCCGTTCCTGATGATCTACCTCAAGAGCGAATCGGAAATAGAGAAGATGCGCGAGAGCGCGCTGATCGTCTCCCGCACCCTGGGCCTCGTGGCCAGGTATATTGAGCCGGGAGTGAGTACCGCGCGCCTGAACGGCATCGCCGAGGAGTTCATCGAAGGGGAGGGCGGAGAGCCCGTGTTCAAGGGCTACGGTCCGAAAGGCAATCCCTTCCCGGCCGCGCTCTGCATCTCCATTAACGAGGAGGTGGTGCACGGCATCCCCAGCGAGGACCGCGTGCTGGACGAAGGAGATATCGTTTCGGTTGACTGCGGCGTCGTCAAGAACGGCTACGTGGGCGATCACGCCTACACTTTCCCGGTAGGGGAGGTGGACGAGGAGAGTCGGCGGCTGCTTCAGGTTACCCGGGAGTCGCTGGAGAAAGCCATTGATCAGGCTGTTCACGGCAACCGGGTGGGAGACATCTCCCATGCGGTGCAGAGCCACTGCGAAGACGCCGGTTTCGGGGTGGTGCGCGACCTGGTGGGACACGGGCTGGGACGCTCGCTGCACGAGGATCCCTCCGTGCCCAACTTTGGGCGAAAGGGCCGCGGCGAACGCCTGCGAAGCGGCATGACCCTCGCCATTGAGCCCATGATTACTGCGGGCTCCTGGAAGGTGCGTACCCTGGAGGACGGATGGACGGTGGTGACTGCCGACGGAAGCCGTGCGGCGCACTTTGAGCACGACGTGGTCATACGCGATGGGGAGGCTGATATTTTGAGTACTTTTGATTATATTGACGGGATAGCCAAAAGACGAATTAACACCGAGATAGCCAATGGCTAAAGAAGAGCCAATTAAACAGGACGGCGAAATTGTAGAGGCTCTGCCCAACGCACAGTTTCGGGTGGAGCTGGACAACGGCCACAAGATCCTGGCCCATGTGTCCGGCAAAATGAGAATGCACTATATCAAAATACTCCCAGGCGACCGTGTCGCCGTGGAGATGTCTCCCTACGACCTGAGCAAAGGTCGCATTACATACCGCTATAAATAAATACCAAGTTAAAACAACTGCATGTTATGAAGACCAAGTCTTCCGTAAAGAAAAGAAGTCCCGACGACAAGATCGTACGTCGCCACGGACGCGTATATGTTATCAATAAGAAGAATCCTCGCCATAAGCAGCGGCAAGGATAAGAAAGCAAACAAAGCTCTATGGCAAGAATAGCTGGAATTGACTTACCTAAGGAGAAGCGCGGCGAAATCGGCCTGACCTATATTTTCGGCATAGGCCGCTCCACCGCCCAGGACATCCTTGACGACCTGGATATTGACCGGGGCACCAAGGTAAAGGACTGGACGGATGATCAGGTGTCCGCCCTGCGCAGTATAATTGACGCCGAATACAAAGTGGAAGGCTCCCTGCGCACGGAGGTCAACCAGAACATTCGCCGTCTTATTGAGATCGGTTCCTATCGCGGGAACCGTCACCGCAAGGGCCTGCCGGTGCGCGGACAGCGCACGCGGACCAACGCCCGGACACGGAAAGGCAAGCGCCGCACCGTTGCGGGCAAGAAGACAGCTCCTAAAAAATAACAGACCCGAGATTATAAATGGCTAAAAGAGAACGTAAAAGTGCAGATTCCTCCAAGAAGAAACGGAGGAAACAGCTCTCCGATCCCAACGGGATGGTCTTTATCAAGGCCACCTTCAACAATGTGCTGGTGACCATCACCGATGCGAACGGCAACGCCCTGTCATGGTCGTCCGCCGGCAAGGAGGGCTTCAAGGGATCGCGCAAGAACACCCCATACGCCGCACAAATGAGTGCGGGGACGGCGGCCACCGCCGCTTACGAAATGGGGCTTCGCCGCGTGGAGGTATTCGTCAAGGGACCCGGATCGGGCCGCGAGGCAGCCATCCGCGCCCTGGCATCCAGCGGTCTGGAGGTTACCACCATCAAGGACCGAACGCCGATACCCCACAACGGCTGCCGCCCGCCGAAACGCAGAAGAGTATAACCGAGTCAGCAGACACCAGACATGGCACGATACAGAGGACCCAAACAGAAGAAAGCCCGACGCTTCCGGGAGCCGATTTTCGGCCCCAGCAAGGCACTCGAGCGTAAACCCTACGGCCCCGGACAGCACGGCCGTTCGCGCTACTCCCGCAAGTCGGAGTACGCCATCCAACTCGAAGAGAAGCAGAAGGCCAAGTACACCTACGGGCTGCTGGAGAAGCAGTTTTCGAATCTTTTTGACAAAGCCAGCGCCAAGGACGGCGTGACCGGCGAAATTCTCCTGCAATACCTGGAAGGACGCCTGGACAATACGGTCTTTCGCCTGGGACTGGCCAGCACGCGCCGCCAGGCCCGCCAGCTTGTCAGCCACAAGCACATGGTGGTCAACGGTGAGGTTGTCAACATACCCAGTTACGCGCTGAAGCCGGGCGACGTCGTTTCGGTACGTCCCAAATCGCGCAATCTGGAAGTGATAGAGGACTCCCTTCAGCATGCGCCTACCAGCAAGTACAAGTGGCTGGAGATCGACAAGAAATCCAAGACGGGTAAGTTTCTCAATTACCCTTCCCTGGAGGAGATCCCCGAGAACATCAACGTACAGCTCATCGTCGAGCTTTACTCCAAGTAATTGTAACCAGCAAGCTACTACGCTTCTATTATGAGCAACTACAGCATACAAATGCCTGAAGCGCTTCAGGTGGAAGAATCCAGCGATAATTTCGGTACCTTCGTACTGCAGCCGCTGGAGCGTGGATTCGGCGTGACCATCGGCAACTCCTTCCGCCGCATCCTTCTCTCCTCTCTCCCCGGCATTGCCATCAACGCCATTAAGATTAACGGCGTGGAGCACGAGTATTCCAGCATCAAGGGGGTCAAGGAGGACGTCTACGAAATCATCCTGAACCTTAAGGAGATCCGCTTCAAACAGCTCGAGCAGAGCAGCGGCGTCGTCCACCTGACCAAGAAAGGGGAGGGCGTGCTGACCGCCGGTGACATTGCCGAAACGACGGCCGATTACGAGGTCCTGAACCCGGACCAGCTCATCGCGACCATGTCCGAGGACGCCGAGATCGAAATGGAACTTCGCGTGGGACGCGGGCGCGGCTACGTGCCCTCCGAGGAGCAGGACATCGATACCGAGGACGATGTGACCCTTATCCCCATCGACGCCATTTATACGCCGATCAAGCAGGTTAAATACGACGTGGACAATGTGCGCGTGGGACAGCGGACCGATTACGAGAAACTGACCGTGCATGTGACCACCGACGGTTCGGTGAACGCCAAGGAGGCGCTCACCATCGCGGGCAAAATCCTGAAGGAACACATCGAGAAATTCATTACCGAAAAGATCGACGAGCCCTTCACCCAGGAAGAGGAGGAGGTCGATGCGGAGAAACAGCGCATCGCCAACCTGCTGAAAACCAGCATAGAAGACCTCAATCTGAGCGTGCGGGCCTACAACTGCCTGAAATCCGCCAACATCAACACCATCGGGGAGCTGGTCTCCCGCGACGAGCAGGACCTGCTGAAGTTTCGCAACTTCGGCAAAAAGTCTCTGGCGGAGCTGGTGGAAGTCATCGAGGACAAGAACCTCCACTTCGGCATGGACGTCTCGAAATACCTGGATACGTAATATTCTAAAGATTTAGCCAAGCCATGCGTCATCTGATTAAAGGAAGAAAACTGGGCCGCACGCCCTCCCACAGGAAAGCTACACTGAGCGCCCTGTCGGTGGCCCTGATCAAGCAGCACCGTATCAAGACCACGGTGCCCAAGGCCAAGGAGCTTCGCACCTTTGTGGAGCCCCTCATCACCAAGGCCAAGGAGGACACCACCCACAACCGCCGCCAGGTCTTTTCCAAACTGAAAGACAAGCAGGCGGTCACCCATCTTTTCGATGAAGTGGCCCAGAAGGCCATGGACCGTCCCGGCGGATACACCCGGGTGATCAAGCTGGGCTACCGCTCCGGCGACAATGCGCATATGGCCGTCATCGAGCTGGTCGACTACAACGACATCAAGCCCGAGGACAGCAAGAAAACAAGTCGCACGCGTCGGGCAGGCAAGTCGAAAAAGACCACCTCAGCATCGCCTGACAGCGGCGGAGAGGAAGCTTCCGAGGGGTAGTTCAGGGTACCTTTTTCCCCGCCGCGCAGGAGCTTTTTCCCAGCGGCCGAATCCCTGCCATTTCTTAACGATTATTTTACGCTTTCTTTTGGATAAGGTAACATTATGCCTTATCATTGTGCCGCTCCTGAAGCAGGGAGCAACACCGTTCTTTGACATGCTGGAATACAGAGACGATCGCACGTCGAGCCCTTGTCATCCCGACAATAGTTGGGAGCGACATAGGAAAACGTTACGGGCTGGGTTCAACACTCTATATTAAGGTGTACTCTTACAATGGAGAGTTTGATCCTGGCTCAGGACGAACGCTGGCGGCGGGCTTAACACATGCAAGTCGCGGGAGAAGCGTCCCTTCGGGGACGTGGAGACCGGCGGATGGGTGAGTAACGCGTAGGCAATTTGCCTGAAGGACGGGGATAACATGCCGAAAGGCATGCTAATACCCGATGATGCAGCGGGGTCGCATGACCACAGTTGTTAAAGGCTTCGGCCACCTTCAGAGGAGCCTGCGTGCCATTAGCTAGTTGGTAGGGTAACGGCCTACCAAGGCGATGATGGCTAGGGGGTCTGAGAGGATGATCCCCCACACTGGGACTGAGACACGGCCCAGACTCCTACGGGAGGCAGCAGTGAGGAATCTTGCGCAATGGGGGCAACCCTGACGCAGCCACGCCGCGTGCCGGAAGACGGCCCTACGGGTTGTAAACGGCTTTTACTGGGGAAGAACCCGGGTCTTTCGAGACCCGCTGACGGTACCCAGAGAATAAGCACCGGCTAACTCCGTGCCAGCAGCCGCGGTAATACGGAGGGTGCAAGCGTTGTCCGGAATCATTGGGTGTAAAGGGTGCGCAGGCGGAAGCCTAAGTCGGAGGTGAAATCTTGCCGCTTAACGGTAAAATGGCCTTCGATACTGGGTTTCTTGAGTCCAGAAGAGGTCGGTGGAATTCGTGGTGTAGCGGTGAAATGCATAGAGATCACGAAGAACACCAGTGGCGAAGGCGGCCGACTGGTCTGGAACTGACGCTGAGGCACGAGAGCGTGGGGAGCGAACAGGATTAGATACCCTGGTAGTCCACGCCGTAAACGATGTATGCTAGTTGTTGGCCCTTCGGGGTCAGTGACGCAGTTAACGCAGTAAGCATACCACCTGGGGAGTACGTCCGCAAGGATGAAACTCAAAGGAATTGACGGGGGCCCGCACAAGCGGTGGAGCATGTGGCTTAATTCGATGCAACGCGAAGAACCTTACCCAGGCTAAATCTCGGGCGACCGGTCCTGAAAGGGACCTTCCCTTCGGGGCGGCCGAGAAGGTGCTGCATGGCTGTCGTCAGCTCGTGCCGTGAGGTGTTGGGTTAAGTCCCGCAACGAGCGCAACCCCTGTGGTTAGTTACCAGCACGTAATGGTGGGGACTCTAGCCAGACTGCCTACGCAAGTAGTGAGGAAGGTGGGGACGACGTCAAGTCATCATGGCCCTTACGTCTGGGGCTGCACACGTGCTACAATGGATGGTCCAGTGGGAAGCGACCGCGCGAGCGGCAGCAGATCCCCAAAACCATTCCCAGTTCGGATTGGAGTCTGCAACTCGACTCCATGAAGCCGGAATCGCTAGTAATCGCGTATCAGCAACGGCGCGGTGAATACGTTCCCGGGCCTTGTACACACCGCCCGTCAAGCGATGGAAGTCAGGAGTACCTGATGCGGCCGGGCCAATTCCCTTCGGGGAAAGGCAGGTCGTTAGGGTAAGCCTGGTGACTGGCGCTAAGTCGTAACAAGGTAGCCGTACCGGAAGGTGCGGCTGGATCACCTCCTTTTTGAGGGAGAACCGGCCCGTAGCGGCTCGTCGTGTGATCGTCTGTGTATTCCAGCCAGGCCGGCCTGCCGGCCCCAAACCGGTGGTTCCCCCACGTATTTGGGCTTGTAGCTCAGGCTGGTTAGAGCGCACGCCTGATAAGCGTGAGGTCGGAGGTTCAACTCCTCCCAAGCCCACTCGGCCGGCCGCCCCCCCGGGGGCGTCCGGCCAGCCGGGGCGCCCCTGGGGCTATAGCTCAGTTGGCTAGAGCACCTGCTTTGCAAGCAGGGGGTCGTCGGTTCGAATCCGACTAGCTCCACAGGTAGGCCGCCCGGGGGTGTTTGTTGGTTGTTGATGTGTTGCGCGCCGATGTTTAGGGCGGGATCTCCCTTGGGAGCTCCCGCCCGGAGCATCCGTGCTCCGGTGTTCTTTGACGTAGTGGAATAGCTGATAGGTTATAAGGTTAAGATCGAGCGTCGATCGAGCAAGGCGCTGGCGACTGCCGGCCCCGCCGAGGGGATGGCAAGTCATACAGCGTAAGCAACTCAAGGGCGCATGGTGGATGCCTTGGCATAACCAGGCGATGAAGGACGTGTAAAGCTGCGAAAAGCTGCGGGGAGCTGCATAAGAGCTGTGATCCGCAGGTGTCCGAATGGGGCAACCCCGCCGGTTTCGACCGGTGACTCCCTACGGGGAGGGCCAACGGGGGGAACTGAAACATCTCAGTACCCCTAGGAGAAGAGAACAAGTCAGTGATTCCCCAAGTAGCGGCGAGCGAACGGGGAGCAGCCCAAACCGGGTGCCTACGGGCATCCGGGGTTGTAGGGCCCGCATAGCGGGGCCCCTGAGCGAAGACGAAGCGGACTGGAAAGCCGCCCCACAGAAGGTGATAGGCCTGTAGACGTAAGCGAGGGAGCCCCCGCGGGATACCCTGAGTAAGGCGGGACCGGAGAAATCCTGTCTGAAGCTGCCGGCACCATCCGGCAAGGCTAAATACTGGTTATGACCGATAGTGAACAAGTACCGTGAGGGAAAGGTGAAAAGAACGCCGAGAAGGCGAGTGAAACAGTACCTGAAACCATGCGCTTACAAGCGGTCGGAGGTTTTGGCTTTCGAGCTGGAACTGACGGCGTGCCTTTTGCATAATGAGCCTACGAGTTGCGCCTGGTCTGCGAGGTTAATCCCCTACGGGGAGCAGCCGGAGCGAAAGCGAGTCCGAAACGGGCGTCAGTAGACCGGGGCAGACGCGAAACCGAGTGAGCTATCCATGGCCAGGATGAAGGTGCGGTAACACGCACTGGAGGTCCGAACCGTCTGGCGTTGAAAAGCCACCGGATGAGCTGTGGATAGGGGTGAAAGGCCAATCAAACTCGGAAATAGCTCGTTCTCCCCGAAATATATTTAGGTATAGCATCTGTCCAAGCCGCTCGGAGGTAGAGCACTGATTAGGCTAGGGGGCTTCACCGCCTACCAACCCTAGACAAACTCCGAATGCCGGGCGTGCGATGGCAGGTAGTCAGCAGGCGAGCGATAACGTCCGTCTGCGAGAGGGAAACAACCCAGACCACCGGCTAAGGCCCCTAAATCCAAACTAAGTTGCGAAAAGAAAGTTGGGTAGCCCAGACAACTAGGAGGTTGGCTTAGAAGCAGCCATTCCTTGAAAGAGTGCGTAATAGCTCACTAGTCGAGCGACCCGGCGTCGATAATTTGCGGGCATAAGTTTGGTGCCGAAGCCGTGGACTGTGTGCCTTCGGGCATGCAGTGGTAGGGGAGCATTCCAGCGGCGCTGAAGCCGGGCCGGGAGGCCCCGTGGAGCGGCTGGAAGCGAAACTGTAGGCATGAGTAACGATAAGACGGGTGCGAACCCCGTCCACCGAAAATCTAAGGGTTCCTGATCAACGTTAATCGGATCAGGGTTAGTCGAGACCTAAGGCGTAGCCGAGAGGCGAAGCCGATGGCGAACCGGTTAAATATTCCGGTACCACCGACTGGCGATACCCAGAGGCGTCACGCAGAAGTGACACCCGCGCGTCGCGACGGAATGCGGCGTTGAAGGCAGTAGGCCGGGGCGGCAGGCAAATCCGCCGCCCCTCAAGGCTGAGCGCCGACAGTACTGTGAGCCTACGGGCAAGCAGATAGCCGGGGTAATCATGCTGCCAAGAAAAGCGTCGCTGGGTGCCAGGCCGGTGCTCGTACCCAAACCGACACAGGTAGATGAGGAGAGGATCCTCAGGTGCTCGAGCGAATCGTGGCTAAGGAACTCGGCAAATTAGATCCGTAACTTCGGGAGAAGGATCCCCGCGGCTGCCCTTCGGGGTGGCCGGCGGGCGCAGTGACCAGGTCCAATCGACTGTTTAACAAAAACACATGCCTCTGCTAAGTCGCAAGACGATGTATAGGGGCTGACACCTGCCCGGTGCTGGAAGGTTAAGGAAGCTTGTTAATGTCCTTCGGGGCATGAAGCGGGCGACTGAAGCCCCAGTAAACGGCGGCCGTAACTATAACGGTCCTAAGGTAGCGAAATTCCTTGTCGGGTAAGTTCCGACCTGCACGAATGGTGCAACGAATTGGACGCTGTCTCGGCCACGAGCTCGGTGAAATTGTGGTATCGGTGATGACGCCGATTACCCGCAGCGGGACGGAAAGACCCCGTGAACCTTTACTACAACTTTACATTGGCTTTAGCTGCCCGATGTGCAGGATAGGTGGGAGGCTTTGAACCGCGCAGCGCCAGCGTGTGGGGAGCCGCCGGTGAAATACCACCCTCCGGGCCGCTGAATTCTAATGCCCCACCGCGGGCAGACAGTGTATGGTGGGTAGTTTGACTGGGGCGGTCGCCTCCTAAAGTGTAACGGAGGCTCCCAAAGGTACCCTCAGCACGGTCGGCAATCGTGCGTAGAGTGTAAAAGCATAAGGGTGCTTGACTGCGAGACACACAGGTCGAGCAGGGACGAAAGTCGGGTTTAGTGATCCGGCGGTTTCCGAATGGAAGGGCCGTCGCTCAAAGGATAAAAGGTACTCCGGGGATAACAGGCTTATCTCCCCCAAGAGTTCACATCGACGGGGAGGTTTGGCACCTCGATGTCGGCTCATCGCATCCTGGGGCTGGAGAAGGTCCCAAGGGTTGGGCTGTTCGCCCATTAAAGCGGTACGCGAGCTGGGTTCAGAACGTCGTGAGACAGTTCGGTCCCTATCTGCTGTGGGCGCAAGGAATCTTGCGGAGAGCTGCTCCTAGTACGAGAGGACCGGAGTGGACGCACCGCTAGTGGACCAGTTGTCCCGCCCGGGGCACCGCTGGGTAGCTATGTGCGGAAGTGATAAGCCGCTGAAAGCATCTAAGCGCGAAGCACGCTCCAAGATAAGGATTCCCTACAGAGCCTGGTGGAAGACGACCACCTCGATAGGCGGCAGGTGCACGGGAGGCAACTCCTTCAGCCGAGCCGTACTAATCAGGCCACCGGCTTGCCTGTATGACTTGCCAGGCCCTCGCCCGGCCGGCGACCGGTCTTAACCGGCAACCCCCTTCAGCTATTCCCCTGGGTCAAAGCACGCCTTGCGCGCGGCCCCGTTCCCTTCTTTGTACATACATACTGACAGTCCCTCCTTCCAAGGCTTTGGAGGAGGCGAGCCAAGCGCGGAGGTTCCACCCGTTCCCATCCCGAACACGGCCGTTAAGCTCCGCAGCGCCGATGGTACTGCCTACTGGCGGTAGAGTAGGTCCTCGCCTCCTCCAAAGCCTTCCTTTTGTTATGGTACGCAGCGGCTGCATCCGATTCGATTAATGACGTCTCTCTTTCTGATTAGAGCCGCTGGAAGTTCAGGGCCCTCCAGCCCAATAAGCGCGGAAGGTCTGCGTTTTAGGGTAGTACAGAAAATGATTATATTACTCAGGTTATATACAAACCCGTTTGCGAACCTGGAGCATGCCAAACGCCGGGCATCTTCCGGCCGGTAGATTCAATACAAGCAGGACATATGGAATTCTCCGATTTTATTAAGCGCTTTAAAGACAAGCTGCACAACCTCTTCAATGTAGAGGACGACCTCGACGAGCTCAGCCTTGAGCGCGGACTTCCCGACGATATTTTCAGCGAGGTAATGGACTGCCATCCCCTGAGCGTTTTTATCCCCGAAGAGTACGGGGGGCGCGGCGTAAAGACCCACGAGGCGCTTTCGATGCTGGAGACCAGCTCGTATGAATCTCTGGCGCTGGGGCTGATGATGGGCATTAACGGAGCGCTGTTCCTGCAGCCCGTGGCCAACTACGGACGCCCGGAAATCAAGGACGAGATCTTCCGCCGGTTTATGGAGGAGCAGAGCATGGGCGGGCTGATGATCACCGAGCCCGACTTCGGCTCCGACGCCCTGCGTATGGAGACTTCCTACCGCTACAACAAGGAGAAAAACCACTACAACGTGGAGGGCACCAAGCATTGGGCCGGGCTGACCGGCAGCGCAGACTACTGGCTGATCACTGCGCGCCAGCAAGGCAAGAACGGCAACCTGGGGCGTGACATCGGATTTTTTGTTCACGACAGCCGCCGCGGGGGCATCGAGGTGGAGGAGTACTACAAGAACCTGGGCCTCTACATGCTGCCCTACGGCCGAAACAAGA
The DNA here is from genome assembly GCA_034521445.1 of Balneolaceae bacterium. Lineage (NCBI taxonomy): Bacteria > Pseudomonadati > Balneolota > Balneolia > Balneolales > Balneolaceae > Balneolaceae bacterium. The sequence continues at coordinate 308,413 of JAXHMM010000003.1, forward strand.
TCAACATCAACGTCCCCGGCGAGTTCCGTCTCAAACCCAAATCCACCGGCATCAAAATGATGCTGGATGTGCTGCACCGCAGCCGCCTGCAGTTCCCCGGCATGGGCATCGGATTCCTGAAGCGCATGCTCGACGAAGCCATGGAGCACTGCCGGGAACGCATCGTGGGAGGTCAGAACCTGGTCAGTTACGACCAGGTGAAAGAACGCCTCAGCCGTCTCCAGGCCTATTTTACCATCTCTTCGGCCATGTGCGCGTATACCTCCGAGAAGATCAACATGGAGAAGGACGTTGCAACCATGGACCTGCCGGCCAACAGCATCAAGTCCCTCACCACCGACATGATGCAGAGCGCCGCCCAGTCGCTTATGCAGCTGATGGGCGCCAAGGGATACCGTCTCGATCACATCGCCGGGCGCTCGCTCATCGACAGCCGTCCCTTCCAGATATTTGAGGGATCCAACGACATCCTCTACCAGCAGATTTCGGAATCGGTGATCAAGATGATGCGCAGGCTGAAGACACGCAATCTCTACGAATTCCTGAACAACTACCGGCTCAGTGAGAACGCCGCGGGCTACCTGAAGGATCTGCTCAATTTCCGGCTGGACAGCAACCTGGCCCAGCACCGGCAGGTTGAACTGGGCAAAGTGCTCAGCCGCGTCGTATCCATGGAATTCACGCTCAGGCTGGCCGAAAAAGGCTTTAACCGCGAGCTCGTCTCGGGCGCCATGGACGTGCTTCGTTCGGACATTGAGCGGATCATGACCTCCTTCCATAACACCAGCAAACCCACCGTGGTGGAATACTACGAGGAGTCGAGCTCCTGGCTTAACACGGTGGCGCCCCAACCGGTGCACTCCTGATCCGAAGCTGACGAATTCCCCTTCCCACCTTATGAAGAAGGTCATCGTTCTCACCGGCGCCGGCATGAGCGCCGACAGCGGACTTGGCACCTTTCGCGATGCCGGCGGACTCTGGGAGGAACACGACATCTACGATGTGGCCACTCCGGAGGGCTTCCGGCGCGATCCCGAAATGGTGCTGCGCTTCTACAACGAGCGCCGCAAGCAGACCCACGAGGCCGAACCCCACGCCGGACACAAAGCGCTGGCACGCCTGGAAGAGCACTTCGACGTGACCATCGTCACCCAGAATATCGACAACCTGCACGAGCGGGCCGGCTCTTCCGATGTGCTTCATCTGCACGGGGAGATCACCAAGGTGCGCAGTGTGGAGGATCCCTCACTGGTTTACGACATCGGGGGCGATCCCATCGAGGTGGGCGATACCGCCGAGGACGGCGCCCAGCTGCGTCCCCACGTGGTCTGGTTCGGGGAAATGGTGCCCCACATGGAACAGGCTGCCGAGATCGTGCCGGAGGCCGACCTGCTGCTGGTCATCGGCACTTCGCTGGTGGTCTATCCCGCGGCGGGTCTCGTGGACCTGGTGCCGGGAACCATCCCGCGATTTGTGGTGGATCCCGCCCGCCCCGAAATAAACCTGGACGGATGGGAGCATATAGAAAAGCGAGCCGAGGAGGGCGCGCCCGAGCTGGTCGACCGCCTCATTGCCGAAAAGAGCTGAACATACCCTCATTTTATTTTAACCAAGCAAAACCGATTCATGTCCGACCGCGAAGCCAACGACGCAACGAATTCTCATCCCGATGAGCAGCCCGAAATCTCCGGTACCGGCCTGGCTGGGGCCTCCGAAGGGGAGAAGGAGGTGTTGGAAAAATATCTCCTGCAATTTCTGAACCTGGAAAAACGATTTCCGCTTCTACCCGGCATCGACAATACGGGCGCCATGGCCGGCCTTTTCGGACTGGAGGAGAGCGAGCTGGCCAAGCTGCGCGACCGCTACCGCCAGAACGCACGGGATGCCGCCGTGGAACTGCTGGAGGAGGGAGAAGTCAACGAGTGGCTGGACGATCTGCCCTTCGGCGCCTCCGATACCATCGTGGCGCTGGGCGACTCCATGACGGACGATCTGCAGGGCTGGTTCGAGATTTTCAAGAACGTACTCGAGATTACCGTGCCTGGAGCCGACTTTACGTTCGTGAACGGGGGGGTCTCCTACAACACCTCCACGGAGGCGGTGCAGCGGCTCAACCGCGACGTGCTGGACCAAGACCCGGACTGGGTATTGGTAGCCCTGGGCACCTTCGACATGCAGCGTCTGCACGTGGCGCCCAACCGCACGCTGGTGCCCCTGGCCGATTACTGGGAAAACCTGAACACCATCGAAACGGTGGTAGAGGAGGTCACCGACAACCCCATCATCTGGATCAGTCCCCCGCCGGTCATCACCGAAATGCTCCAGCAGATCCGGCTCTTCGATTTCGATCTCTTTGAGGAGGACCTGCAGCAGGCCCGCGAGGTGCTGAACGGCAAGAAGGGCTATATCGTGGATCCGGCCGGCCGGCGCATGGGCGAGGACACCGAGCCCGACGCCTGGAACTACCTGAGTGACGGACTGCATCCCTCTCTTTCGGGACACGTGGAGACCGTGCGTGAAGTGCTGAGACATCTCACCCAGGCCAAGGATCCCGAGGAGGGTTCCAGCCTGGAACCGCCCGAGGACTACGAAGGCTAGAGGTTCACGTTCAGGTTGAGCAGGCCCAGGGCCGGCTGCAGCTCGGTGCGCGGGCCCACGGCGTCCGGCGAAACCGTGCGTACCAGGCCGGGGCTGAGCAGTCCAAGACTCCAGCTTCCGTCGCCACGGTACTGCAGGAGTCCCGAGGCCGTGCGTTCTCCTCCGCCGGCGCTTGCCGTAAAATCACCTGGCCCCTCGGCCAGCACAAAGGTGTCCACCAGTCCGAATCCGAAGCCCGTCCACGCGCCGATGCCCGCCCCGTATCGAAGCGACTCCAGTAAATCCTTTTGGGCCAGCAGGGCTACCGAGGAGGCGAGCACGCAGCCTGCGGCGGTCCCGTAGACGGTGTCCAATAAAACCAGGATGGTGCTGTTGGTCCCGTCGTTGAAAATTCCCGACTTGTAGAAATAGTCGTCCCGGCCCATCCGAGTGATGTCATATATGCCCACCCCCAATCCGAACAGAATACCGCCGCCCAGTCCCACTCGCAGCGCCTCGTAGGAGGTGGTGTTCTGCATCGCCATGGTGGCGCCCCCCAGGGCCAGGCCGTTGACGGCCCCGTTAAGCACGTCGCCCCCCAATACCTCGAGGGTCTGGGCGCCTGCGGGTGCGCAGAGAGAAGAGACGAGCAGCACGACGGCGCAGAAGCGTTTCAGGGACGTGGCGGCAGGTTTCAGGAAATAGTTTTGCATAGGGACCATAACGCTGTTCGGCAGGTTTTGTTGGTTGTATACCGGCTGGGACCCCCGGCAGTTCCATGCGGTTCCAGGGCACCTCTCCAGCCTACCCCGGATCGCCCAGGGTGACCGGCAGGATCTGCCCGTTGTAGAAATTCGCCCCCTCCAGTCCGAATTCGGCCACGTACCTGCCCATCTGCCCGGCATCCACCGGGGCCTCGAAACCGGGAAAGGCTTCCTGCAGCATTTCTGTCTGTACGGCGCCCAGGCAGAGGGCGTTGCAGCGAATGCCGCGGCCGGAGAGTTCCGATGCCAGGCATTCCGAAAGGACGGCCAGGGCCCCCTTGGCTACGCTGTAGGCGGAGAGTCCGGGGAACTTGGCGCTGCCCTGGTAGCCTCCCATGCTGCTGATGTTCACGATATGGGACCCTTCCCCGAGATGGTCCAGCAGCTCGCGGGTCAGCCGCACCGCGGCAAAGAGGTTCACGTCCATGGCGTGGCGCCACTCCTTCATGGAGAGTTCGTCGAAGGGCTTGTTGGCGAGGGTGCCTGCGTTGTTGACGAGCAGGTCAAGGGTTCCCCTTTCGGCCACCTCCTCGCCCAGGACCTTCACGGCCTCGGGTACGGTGAGGTCGGCCGGGAAAGGGGTGATGTAATCGGGGAAATGCGAAGCCAGCTCCTTCAGGTCGGCTACCGTCCGAGCGACCGCAATGACCTCCACCTCCCGGCGGGCGAGTTCCAGACTGGTTTCGTATCCAATTCCCCTGCTGGCTCCGGTGACAACGGCGGTTTTGGGCATGGCGTCGGTGTTCTGAAATGATGGGTCTGCAGCTTTCTGAGTATAACCATCCTGCCCTCCATATAAAAAGTTTAATACCTATCTGCTTTGGTTTAAAGCACGAATTTGCCCATATTTGTGGCACCCTTACAACCGGAATACGGAAGCCGCGGGGCCTGACCGCTTCGCCCGAGGAACAGTACGAAAACCCCTGCAGATGTCCCATTCGAACAGCCGCCCGCTGGTCCCCGAAAACATCCGAAACCTGAGTCCCTACGTTGCCGGCAAGACCATCGCGGAGGTCCGGGAAGCCTACCAGCCCGCCCGCATTTCAAAGCTCGCCTCCAACGAAAACCGGCTGGGATGCAGCGACCGCGTGGAGCCCGCCGTGCGCGAGGCGATGGAGGAGATACAGGACTACCCCGATCCCGCCTCCCTAGAGCTGCGGGCCATGCTGGCCGAACGCAACGACGTGGACACCGACAACGTGGTGGTGGCGGCCGGCTCCGAGAGCATTATATCCATCCTCTGCCGCACTTTTTTCCTGGACCGCGAGGAGATTCTGACCGCCGAGGCCACCTTTGTAGGCATCTTCGTGCATGCGGGCATTCACGGCGTGAAGGTGCGCACGGTGCCCATGACCGACGACTACCGCTTCGACCTGCCTGCCCTTGCCGGGGCTGTGGGTTCCCCATACCAAGATGATCTACATCGCCAATCCCAACAACCCCACCGGCACCTATGTAAGCCGCGCGGAATTCCAGGCTTTCATGGAGCGGGTGCCCGAAGACGTGCTGGTGGTCATGGACGAGGCTTATTTCGAGTTCGCCCGCGAGGTGGAGGACTACCCCCACGCCCTTGACGCCGCCCATCCCAACGTACTGGTGCTGCGCACCTTCTCGAAGGCCTACGGGCTGGCGGGATTTCGCGTGGGCTACGCTATGGGACCCGATCGCATCGTCAGCCAGATGATGAAGACCAAGCTCACCTTCGAGCCCACGGCGCCGGCCCAGGCCGCCGCACGCGCGGCGCTGGGGGACGAGGAGTTCCTGGCGCGCAGCGTGGAGATGGCCCGGGAGAGCCGCGAGCGCCTCTACGCCTTTTTTGAGGAGGAGGGCGTACGCTACCTGCCCTCCATCTCCAACTCCGTGCAGATCCTGCTCGACGACGCCCGGCAGGCTGAGGCCCTGACGCAGGCCATGCTGGAGGAGGGTGTGATTTTACGCCGTACCGGCGCCTTCGGCCTGCCGGAGGGCATCCGCATCACTGTGGGCACCCCGGAAGAGATGGATCACCTGGAAAAGAGTTTCCGCAAGGTGTCGCAGTCCCTGGAGATACGCCCGTAACCCAACCCAACGCATCTACCGCCTGCCATGAGTGCAAACAACAGCCAGACCGAGACCGACATCCCCGCCGACATCGACTGGGAGCACCTAGTGCGCCTGTTCCTGATCTCCCGCGCCATGGACGACAAGGAGGAGAACGAGCTGGTGCCCGACAAGAAGGTGCTGTATCAGTTTTCGGCACGGGGACACGAGCTGGGTCAGATGCTGCTGGGCTCGAGGCTGAAACATCCCCATGACGGGGCCAGCGCCTACTACCGCTCGCGTCCCCTCATGCTCTCCCTGGGACTGTCGGTGGAAGACGCCCTGGCGGGTCCCATGGCCAGGTCGGGTGGCTACAGCGACGGCCGCGACATCGGCGTGGTTTGCAACATGCCCGGCGACGGGGGACCCACCGTGCTGCCCATGGCGGGGGACGTAGGCTCGCAGTACACGCCGGCCATCGGCTGGGCGCAGGGCATCCGTTACCGACGCGACGTGTTGGGCGAGGAGGAGTGCGAGGGCGCCATCTCGGTGGTACTGGGCGGGGAGGGCTCGGTGGCCACCAATGGATTCTGGTCGGCCCTCACCATGGCCACCACCCTCGACCTGCCGGTGCTTTTCTACATCGAGGACAACGGCTACGGCATTTCGGTGCCGGGCGAGTTTCAGACGCCGGGCGGCAACATCGCCAATAACCTCTACTCCTTTAAAAACCTGCGCATCTTCGACGGCGACGGTACCGATCCCGGGGAGGCGGCCTCGCTGCTGGACGAGTCGGTCAGCTACGTCCGCGGGGGACGCGGACCCGCCCTGGTTCACCTCACCATGCCGAGGCTCAACGGCCACTCCTACCAGGACAACCAGGCCTACAAGGAGGAGGAACTGATCGAACGGGAACAGGAAAACGATCCCCTGGACAAGCTGAAAGCCTTTGTGGCGGACCGCGGCATCTCCCCGCAGAAGTGGGGCAGCCTCAGGAAAAAGGCCGGCGAGGAGGTGGAACGCGCGGCGGAGGCGGCCTGGAACCGCCCCGATCCCGACGCCACCCAAACCCGGCGGTACGTTTTTACCGAATACAATGACAACGGTAAGCCCGAGGTGCAGCAGGTGGGAGGGCTGCTGGCTGGGGGACACGATTTCCCGGAGAGCGGCACGGATCCCCGCCCCGAGAAACAGCGCATCAATATTGTGGAGGCCATCCGCCGCACCCTGGCCTACGAACTGGAAACCAATCCCAGGGTGATGGTCTTCGGGGAGGACGTGGGCGCCAAGGGCGGCGTGCATGCGGCCACCATGGGACTGCAGACCGCCTACGGGCAGGAGCGCGTATTCGACACCAGCCTCTCGGAGGAGGGCATCATCGGCCGGGCGGTGGGACTGGCCTACCAGGGCCTGATGCCGGTGGCCGAAATACAGTTCCGCAAATACGCCGATCCGGCCACCGAGCAGCTCAACAACTGCGGCACCATCCGCTGGCGCACCGCCAACAAGTTCGCCGCTCCCATCGTGGTGCGTATGCCCGGGGGCTTCGCCAAATGCGGCGATCCCTGGCACAGCGTGACCAACGAGGCCTTCTTTACCCATGCGGTCGGATGGCAGGTGGCCTTTCCCTCCAATGCCCAGGACGCTGTGGGACTGCTCCGCAGCGCCATGCGAAGCAACGACCCCACGGTCTTTTTCGAGCACCGGAACCTGCTGGACGCCAAGTACGCGCGCCGACCCTATCCGGGCGATCACTTTGTGGTGCCCTTCGGCAAGGCGAATCGCCTGCGGGAGGGCGGGGACATGACCGTCGTAACCTGGGGCGCCATGTGCGAGCGCTGTGAGGAGGCCGTCGAGCAGACCGGCATAGATGCCGACGTGCTGGACCTGCGCACCCTCATGCCGTGGGACAAGGAGGCGGTGATGGCGTCGGTGGCACGTACCAACCGCTGCCTGATCGTACACGAAGACACCCGCACAGCCGGTTTCGGGGCCGAAATAGGGGCGGTCATCGCCCAGGAGGGCTTCAGGCTGCTGGACGCTCCCGTCGACCGCCTCACCATGCCCGACATCCCCGTTCCCCACAACGTGGATCTCATGAACTCGGTGCTCCCGGGCGTGGACGCCATCGCAGCGCGCATGCAGAGCCTGATGGCCTTTTGAGACGCTGGTTCTACTCGCAGACCGCCGCCATCGTTTCTATAGACTTGGCCATATCTTGGAGGATTGCCGATCACCGCGCGCCATCCATCCCCCTGAATTTCATGAAACTGAGCACCAAGCTTTTACTCAGCTTTGGCTTCGTTACCCTTCTGCTGCTCAGCCTGGGTCTGGCATCCAAATACCTGAACGACCGCGCCCGCCAGCAACTCGTGGTGGAGAGCCGCTCGGCCGTGCAGGAGCTGGAACTGGCCAGCGAGATCGGCATTGAGCTCTACCGCAGCATGGCCAACATTCAGTACTTCCTGGAGGAGCGCTACCGGCGCTCGCTCAGCGGGCAGGCCGGCGAAGATACGGTAACACTCGACCGCTCGCGCCTCAATATCCGGGAATCCCTGGAAAGCATCCGCTCCAAGCTGGCGAACTACCGCTCCGCCGCAGGCTCTCCGGGGGAGAGGGCCGATTCCGCCGCCGCGGCTTCCCTGCAGACCCTGCGGACCATCTCCGATAAGATGACCATCTACACCTCGCTGGTGGAGCAGCTTATGGAGCTTACCTCCGATTCCTACGAGGACGGCAAGGAGTTCTTCACCGTCACCATCGAGCCCTACTTCCGCAGCAACCTGCTGCCGCTCATCGTGGAGCTGCGCGCACAGACCAAAAACAGCATGGACCGGCGCATCAGCGGACTCAATGCGCGGCTCGACGCCTCCAGCCAGTGGCTGCTCTACGGCACCGTGGCGGCCCTGCTGGCGGCAATGGGACTGGCCTGGATGCTCTACCGGTCGATCGCCTCCCCCGTAGCCCGCCTGGCCGAAGCCGCGCGGGAAGTAGGCAGGGGCAACCTGGACCGCCGCATCGAGGTGGGGAGCAGCGACGAAATCGGGCAGCTGGGACACACTTTCAACCGCATGGCGGAGAACCTGAGCCGCACGACGGTCTCCCGCAACTACATGGACGACATCATCGAGTCGATGGGCGACGCCCTCGTGGTCGCCGACCGGAGCGGGACCATCCAGCGTGTGAACGGGGCTGCCCTCAAAATGCTGGGGTACCAAAGTGAGGGGGAACTCTCCGGCAGGGACATTGGCATCCTGCTACCCGAGGGCGACGACGGAGGGGAGCTCTTCAAGCCGGAGGAGGGCTGCACCTTTGAAGCCTACGAAACCCGCTTCCGGCGTACCGACGGGGGCACCCTTCCCGTTTCCGTTTCCAAGGGCTTCATGCACGACGCCGACGGGAAGATACAGGGCATGGTCTGCGTGGCGGGCGACATTACCGAACGCAAAAAGGCCAAGGACCAGATCGCGCGCTCGCTTCGGGAGAAGGAGGTGCTGCTGGCTGAAATCCACCACCGGGTCAAAAACAACCTGGCCGTCATCTCGGGCCTGCTGCAGATGCAGATGTGGGAAACCGAAAGCCATTCCGCCCGGCAGGTTCTGATCGACAGCCAGTTGCGGGTGCAGTCCATCGCGCTGGTCCACGAAAAGCTCTACCAGTCCGACAGCCTCTCGCATGTGGCCTTCGACACCTACGCCCGGGAACTCGTGGAGGCTATTGGACAGACTTACATGAACGGGGAACGCGAAATAGAACTTCGTACCGATCTGGAACCGTTGGAGATGTCTATCAACCAGGCCATTCCCTGCGCACTGCTGCTGAACGAGCTGACCGTCAACTCTTACAAACACGCCTTCGGCGACCGTCCGAAGGGGAAGATCGAGGTTAAGGTGTACAGGGAGGAGGACGATATAGTGGTAGTGGTCCGTGACGATGGAAGGGGTCTGCCCGAGGATTTCAGCCTGGACCAGGCACAGTCGCTGGGCATGTCCCTGATGGACACCCTGGTGCAGCAGCTGCGAGGCGAGCTGGACGTATTCAACGACGGCGGGGCGGTATTCCGGGTTCACTTTCCCGCCGATGAGGTGCCGGAAGAGGAATAGACGAGTCCGATTCCGGTGGATCTACCAGCCGCCGGGCTGGGTGCAGCTGCACTGCAGCGCCCCGTGGGGACGCGTCAGGGCATGCCAGTCGAATCCGGCCGCCGTACCGTACCGCTCCCACCAGAAAGGCAGGCGCTGGCGGGTGCGTGTGCCCGTCTCGTTCATGGTGGCGGCGTCGTAGAGCCGCCCGTTGACCATGGTGTGGGTGACCCGCTCTGTGCTGCGGATGTTTTCCAGGGGATTGCCGTCCAGCACCACCAGATCGGCCAGCTTGCCCGCTTCGAGCGATCCCAGGTCGGCTTCCATGCCCAGGTAGCGTGCCCCGTTGAGGGTGGCCACCTGCAGCGCCTCCATCTCCGTCATGCCGCCCTGGTGCATCATCCAGAGCTCCCAGTGGGCGCCCAGTCCCTGGAGCTGACCATGTGCGCCCAGGTTCACGTTTACGCCGCGGCGCAGCAGATCTTTGGCTGCCGAGGCGCTGGCCATATGCCCGGCCTCGTACTCCTCCTGCGGAATCATGGTGCGGTGGCGCGAGCGGGGATCCACCACCGAGCGCGGGGTGAAGGTGAGCAGGCGCTCCTTCTCCCATACGTTCGTATTCTGATACCAGTAGTACTCCCCGCTGACGCTGCCGTAGTTGACCACCAGCGTGGGCGTATAGCCGGTGCTGCTCTCTTCCCAGAGCGAGAGCACGTCCTCGTACAGCGGATAGACCGGCACGTTGTGTTCGATGCCGGTGTGCCCGTCCAGGATCATGCTCATGTTGTGGGTATAGGTGGAGCCGCCCTCGGGCATGACCATCATTTCCAGCTCGCGGGCCGCCTGGATCACCTGCTGGCGCTGGTTGCGTCGGGGCTGGTTGTAGCTCTTCACAGAAAAGGCACCGAAAGCTTTGGTGCGGCGAATGGCCGAGCGGGCGTCCTCCAGGCTGTTGATGACCGCTTTGAAGTCGCCGTCCGCCCCGTAGAGGATGGTTCCCGTGGAGAAGATGCGCGGGCCGGTCATCACCCCGGCGCGCACCATTTCGGAATGGGCGAAAACCATCTCGGTGTTGGCCGAGGGATCGTGCGCGGTGGTCACCCCGTAGGCCAGGTTGGCGAAGTACTCCCACTGCTGCTGCGGGCTCAGGCCCTCGCGGAAGCTGCCGATGTGGGCGTGCACGTCGATGATGCCCGGCATGACGGTGCGTCCGCCCACGTCTACGGTTTTCGTACCTGTGGGGATCTCCACCTGCCCGGCCGGTCCCACCGCCTCAATGCGGTTGCCGTTGACCAGCACGGTGCCGTTTTCGATGACCGAGCGCGCGGCGTCCATCGTAATGATGCGCGCGCCCGTCAGGGCGAGGCGTCCCGTAGGCTGGTCCGACGCCAGTTCAAGTCCGATGGCCGTGCCTTCGTTGGTGGCCAGCGGAAGGTCATCGGCTTGACGCTCGCCGTTCAGGAAATCGAAGGCCTCCTGCAGTCCCGCCGAGTAGTAGCGGTCGCCCAGCGTCCATCGGAGCTCCTGTCCGTCGGACGTCCAGTGCAGGTTGATGCCGGCGTCTCCGGCCACCTGGGCCACCGGAATGGCCTGTGTGCCGGCATTCAGGTTAATCTGTGTGCCCGCCTGCGGCATGGGCGCGATATAAACCTTGAAAAGCTCGTTGAAGGCGATCCACCGGTTGTCCGGGCTGGGAACAAAATGGTTGGCGTAGGTGGAGGTGAAGTGGGTGCGCTCGTCGTTTCCGCCAAGGTCCACCGACCGGTAGGCGTGGCTGAGACCGCCCCCCGCCTGGTAATAGATCCTGTCGCCTTCCGCGTTGAAGCGCGGATGGGAGCCGTTTTCGGTGACCAGGGTTTTCTCCCCGCCGCCGGCCGGCATGGTAAAGATTCCGGTCTCCACGGTGTGGGCGAAGCCCTGGTGGGTGTTGCCTCCCTCCAGGCGGAAGAGGATGGTCTGTCCGTCGGGCGCGTAGGAGGGATTGCGGTAGATGCCTTTGTCGGCGGTACGTTTTACGGGCGATGAGCCGGGACGGTCCAGGTCCATCTCCCAGATGGCGCCCATATCGGAGTCGCTCCAGCTTACAAAGAGCAGACGGCTGCCGTCGGGTGAAAAGGAGGGCTCAAACTCCAGCAGGTCGCTTTCGGTCAGAGGTTCCGGGGTGCCGTCCGGGAGCTGCTTGATCCAGAGGCGCCCGGCCGCATGAAACACCAGGGTATTTCCGTCGGGGGAGGTCACCGCGTGGCGGATGGCTTTGGCGGTGAACGATTCCGGTGCGGGATTCTGCGTGAAACGGACGGCTTCGGCCACCCGGTGGCTGGCGGAGGCTTCGAACGGAATCACTTCGGCGTTGCCGGTCTCCACGTCGAGGCGGTTGATTTTGCCCTGCGCCCAGAAGACCAGCGACTCCCCGCCGGGGGTCCAGGCAAGATTGGTATAGGGACCGAAAATGGCCCAGGCCTCCTGCTGGTCCTTGCTGAGCCGGTCGTATACAGGCGTCTCGATGCCGGTCTCCATGTCACGCAGGTAGAGCACTGACTTCGTTCGCACGCGGCGCACGAAGGCCAGCGTGCTGCCGTCCGGCGACAGCGTGGGACTGATGGCGCCGCCGGGTCCCCCGGTCACCCGCTCGGTCTCCCCGCGCTCACGGTCGTAGCGATTCACAGCGTAGATCTGGCTGTTGGGGTCCTTGTTGTACTGGAAGGTGCTGCCCGGCCAGACCGACTGGCTGTAGAAGACGTAGCGACCGTCTGCCGACACGAAAGGCTGTCCCAGGTCCTGCTGATCGTTGGGACGCTCGACCAGCTGTATGCCCGAACCGCCCGCCTCGGCATGATACATCCAGAGCTCGCCGGCCCCCAGCGAGCGGGTGGAGGTGAAGTGCTTGCGCGCGATCAGGTATTCCCCGTCGGGCGTCCACACGGCGTTGTTCAGCAGACGAAAGCTCTCGTCGGTGACCTGCCGGGCCCCGCTGCCGTCGGCGTTCATCACCCAGATATTGTCGCCTCCTCCCGCGTCGCTGGTGAAGGAGATGCGGCGCCCGTCGGGCGAGAAGCGCGGCTGGATTTCGTAGGCGTGTCCCCCGCGCAGCAGGGTGGCCTCCCCGCCCTCCATGGGCATCACGTAGATGTCGCCCAGCAGGTCGAAGACGATGCGGCTGCCGTCCGGACTTACGTCCAGGTTCATCCAGGTGCCCTCCTCCACCGTATAGGAGACCTCTTGGTAAGGTCCGGGCGGTTCGGTGACGTCCCAGTCCGGCGCATCGTCCTGGGCGGTGGCGAGGGGAGAGGTGAGCAGCAGGATGAGCAGTGTCAGGGGCAGAGCGGCGAATCGTGTCATGGAACAGGGATTGGTTGGCAGTTCCGTCCAATGTACAAAACTTTCCGATTGGATGGTCTCCTTGCGCTCTTGCCACTGATCGATCTTTTTGTAGCGAGGCTAAAGTAAGGATTTGAGGGCGCCGGGTTTCCCAATTGACAGGGTGCGTGCCTATGGAGCCGGTAATTCTCCCAAGAAGTAAATAAAATTGAATCAAATGTTCTGTCATTGTATATTAATGACAGAAAAAACGATTCAGCATGGAAGAGATCACGAAGTACATATCAGAAAATGGGGGATATGCCCGGCTGACGGAGCTGCGTGAAGAGGGCTTTCAAACCCGTGACATATCAAAGCTTAACGAAGATGGCGTTCTGTACAAAGTAAAACCCGGACTCTATAAACTGAAGGACAGCCAGATCACTTCCGGTTATGTGGATGTAAGTAAAGCCATGCCTATGGGAGTCATCGCCCTGGTTTCGGCTCTCTCATATTACGATCTGACCACCTTTAACCCATCCGGCATTCATGTCGCCATTCCTAATCATGAGAAGCCAAAGAAACTAAATTATCCGCCGGTTGAAGTCTATTATTTTCGTAAGAATCAGTATGAGTCTGGTATTGAAGAGATCTCCGTACAGGGGCATACCGTCCGCATGTATAGCATGGAAAAGACGGTATGCGATATGTTTCGATATCGTAATAAGCTGGGTGAGGACCTGGCGCTGGAGGGGCTTAGGGAGTACCTGGAGCTGCCGGGAGCCAATCTGAAAATTCTTATGGAATATATGAATTCGTGCAGGGTCAGGACCATCATGGAGCCTTATGTAAAAGCGATGGTATCCGGATGAAAAAAAATCTTGCCCGATCGGTAAAGGATCGACTTCAGATCGATATTGGCAATTGCATGATCAAATCGATACACTGGACCCGTGGAGCTGGAATATCCGACCATTCTGGATTTCTCCAGTCCCCAAATATTAGCCTATTCTTCCCGTCTTGCGTTCTATTTCTTCCTGAACTCCTCGATAAAGTCCCGCGTGTAGTCCGACAGTACCAGGCGCCCGCTGATCTCAGCGCGCTGCTCCAGCAGGGAGTCCCAGTGGTCGGTGCCCTTCCAGAACACCGTCTTCAGCTCCTTCATGGCCTCGGGACTGTATTCGGCCAGTCGCCCGGCCAGGTCCGCGGTCTCACGGTCCAGCTCCTCGTGGCTGTTGCACACCTTGTTGAAGAGGCCTTTTTCACGGGCCCATTCGGCCGTGTACCAGCTGCCGGCGTCCACCGACAAGGCGCTGAAGGCGGAGGGGCCCACCCTGCGCTGCACGGCCGGTCCCACCACGAAGGGACCGATGCCCAGGGCGAGCTCGCTCAGCTTGACCGAGGCGGACTCATGCGCCAGGGTGTAGTCGCCTGCCGAGGCCACGCCCACGCCGCCGCCTACCGTCTTGCCCTGTACACGGACGACAATGAGCTTGGGACACTTGCGCATGGCGTTGAGCACCAGGGCGAAGCCCATGAAAAAATGCTTGCCCTCCTCGTAGTCGGAGATGGCCATGAGCTCGTCGAAGGAAGCTCCCGCGCAGAAGGCCCCGTCACCCCTGCTGCGCAGCACGACTACGCGAACCTCGTTGTTGAGGCCGGCTTCGGTGATGTTGTCGGACAGTTCCCGCAGCATCTTCCCGGGCAGGGAGTTGCCTTTGGGATGGTGAAAAGTGATGGTGGCGATGTTGTCGGCGATCTCGGTGGCGATGCTTCCGTTTTCAGGCATTGCTGAAGGCGTTTGATTCGAGTGTTGCGGTTTGGGAGGAGGGAGGCGGCGCGGCCGGTGGCGAGCCTACTCCTCTTCGTCGGTGAAAATATCAATATCGAGGGTCTCCCTGCGTTTGACCAGCGTCAGGATGGTGTAATCGGCCACCATTTCCTCCTCCTGGTTGGTGACCTCCACGTCCCAGTAGACCACCCCGAAGGGGTACTTGTCCTGCTCGCGCTTCTGGCGCACCTTCTTGTGCTTGAGGATCAGCTTGGCCTGGATGGTGTCGCCGGGCTTGACCGGCGCCAGGAAACGCAGGTTCTCCAGCCCGTAGTTCAGCAGCACGGGTCCGGGCCTGGGATCCACGAACATGCCGGCCGCCGCCGAGAGCACAAAGTAGCCGTGGGCCACCCGCTCTTCGAAGAGGGAGTCTTTGGCGGCGATCTCGTCGAAATGCGCGTAGAAATGGTCTCCGCTCACCGCGCCGAAGTTCACAATATCGGCCTCGGTGACGGTGCGCCGGTGGGTGGTGAGCGACTCGCCGGTCTCCAGCTCCTCGAAGTATTTCCGGAAGGGGTGTTTGTCAGACTCCCGGGTTTCGGCCCCCTTGATGTACTGTCCGGTGACGTTCATCAGGGTGGTGGGCGAGCCCTGCAGGGCCACCCGCTGCATGTAGTGCAGCACGGCGCGCGAGCCCCCCAGCTCCTCCCCGCCGCCCGCGCGGCCGGGTCCCCCGTGCACCAGCGAGGCGATGGGCGAGCCGTGTCCGGTGGATTCCTCCGCGCTGTCGCGGTTGATCACCATGAAGCGGCCGTGGTAGGGGGCGCATCCCATGGTAACCTCACGGGCCACCTCGTCGTCGGCCGTAAAGAGCGAGCCCACCAGGGAGCCGTCTGCCTTGTTGGCCAGCGCGATGGCCTCCTCCGTGCTTTCGTAGGGCATCACGGTGGTCATGGGACCGAAGGCCTCCAGGGTGTGGATCTGGTCAACCTGCATGGGCTGGTGGCAGAGCAGTACGCGGGAACCGGCGAAGGCGCCTTCATGAGCACCGTTGCCGTAGACCGTATCGGTCACCTCGGTCAGCTTCTGCATCTGCTCCTCGAAGCGCTCGGCCTGGAGAGTGCTGGCCAGGGGACCCATTTTCGTCTCTTTATCGGTCGGGTCGCCTACGGTGGCCTGCTCGAGGCGCTCTTTCAGCGCTTCGACGACTTCCTCCACGCGCCCGGCCGGCACGATGGTGCGGCGGATGGCGGTGCACTTCTGTCCCGTCTTGACGGTCATCTCCTGGGCAACCTCGCGGATAAAGTAATCGAATTCGGGCATATCCGGCGTCACGTCCGGACCCAGGATGGAACAGTTCAGCGAATCGGCCTCCAGGTTGAAGCGCACGCTGTTGGCCACGATGTTGGGATGGGCTTTCAGCTTTTTCCCGGTTTCGGCAGAGCCGGTGAAGGCCACCACGTCCTGCGAGTTGAGGTGGTCGAGCAGGTCGCCCGGCTTGTCCGCCGCGATAAACTGCACGGCGCCCTCCGGCAGGTAGCCCGAGGCCAGGATGTCGCGGAAGACCTCGCAGGCCAGGTAGGATCCGACGGGGGAGGGTTTCACGATCACCGGCATTCCCGCGATAATGGCCGGCGCCATCTTCTCCAGCATGCCCCAGACGGGGAAGTTAAAGGCGTTGATGTGCACGGCCACCCCGCGGCGCGGCACGCAGACGTGCTGCCCGACGAAGGTTCCTTCACGCGAGAGGCGCTCCTGGGAGCCCTCCACGTGCCAGGGCTTGTCCGACAGTTCCCTGCGCGACTTGCTGGAGATGCCGAAGGCCGTCAGGATGCCCCCCTCGATGTCGATCCAGGAGTCGCGGCGCGTGGCCCCGGTGTGGGAGGAGACCTCGTAGTACTTCTCCTTGCGCTCCAGCAGGTACTTGGCCATGAACTTGATGCGGAAGGCGCGGTCGTGGATGGAGAGATTGCGCAGATTGGGTCCCCCGACCCCGCGGGCGTACTCGCACATCCCCTTGTAGTCCAGGTCCGCCTCCACGAGCGTGGCCACCGGATCGCCGGAGACGGCGCTGGCGAGATCCCGCTCGGTTCCCTTGTCTATCCACTGGCCTTGGGCGTAGCTTTGTACCTTCATAACGGATCTGCTAGAATGTGGTTTATTTCTTTCGATTTCCCCAGGTCTCGTAGTCGGCGGACCGATCGGGGCGTTCGTCCGGTTCCTCGCGCAGGGGCTTGCATTCGCGGAGGCTGCCGTGGAGCTGGCCGGGCAGTTTTCGGTAGAGGGCGGTACCATCCGACTTCCAGCGGATCATCTCGTCGCTCACCTCCCTGACAATCTCCGCCGGGTTGCCGACCAGCAGGCTGCGGGATGGAATATCCATGCCTTCCCTCACAAAAGAAAGGGCGCCCACGATCGATTCTGCGCCCAGCGTTACGCGGTCCATGACTACGGCGTTCATGCCCACCAGGCAGTTGCGTCCTATATGCGCCCCGTGTATGACCGCACCGTGTCCTATATGCGCATGCTCTTCCAACACGACGGTCACACCGGGGAACATGTGGATGGTGCAGTTCTCCTGCACGTTGCAGCCGTCGGCAATTTCTATCCTTCCCCAGTCGCCCCGGATGGCGGCGCCGGGGGCGATGTAAACGTCCCGGCCGATGACCACGTCGCCGGTGACGGCAGCCTGCGGATGCACGAAGGCGCTCTCGTGGACCACCGGGCGGTATCCCTCAAATTCATAAATGGCCATGAATGCTCACTTTTGGTTTGGCTTACCGCGCACGGCTTTCGGCTAGCAGGCCTCCAGGACGACGGCCATGCCCTGTCCCACGCCCACGCAGAGTGTGCAGAGCGCGTATTGGCTACCGGTTTCTTTCAGTTCCAGGGAGGCGGTCTGAAGCAGGCGAGCGCCCGACATGCCCAGGGGGTGTCCCAGGGCGATGGCGCCGCCGTTGGGATTCACCCGCTCGTCGTCATCGTTGATGTCCAGCTCCCTTAACACCGCCAAGCTCTGGGCGGCGAAAGCCTCGTTGAGCTCGATCACGTCCATGTCGTCCATCTCCAGCCCGGCGCGGTCGAGAGCTTTTCGGGATGCGCCCACGGGTCCCATACCCATGATGCGCGGCTCCACGCCCACCACAGCGGTGGCCACGATGCGGGTCATGGGCTCCAGCCCGAAGTCCTCCAGGGCCCGCTCGCCGGCCACCAGCATGGCGCAGGAACCGTCGTTCAGTCCGCTGGCGTTGCCTGCGGTCACCGTGCCGCCCTCACGGAAGGCCGGGCTGAGCTTGGACAGGATCTCGGCTGTGGTATTGGGACGCACGAACTCGTCGGTGTCGAAGGTCACGGGATCGCCCTTGCGCTGCGGGATCTCCACCGGCATGATCTCTTTGGCCATGCGGCCGCTCTCAATGGCGGCGCCGGCCTTCTGCTGGGACCACGCCGCGAAGCGGTCGGCGTCTTTGCGGCTGATGCCGAACTGCTCGACGATGTTCTCGGCCGTCTCGCCCATGGCTTCGCTGCCGTACTGCTCGTCCATTGTAGGATTGACAAATCGCCACCCAAATGACGTGTCGTGCATCTCGTTGGTGCCGGACCACGGCGCGGCGCCCTTGCCCAGCACCATGGGTCCGCGGGTCATATGCTCCATGCCGCCGGTGACAAAGAGGCGTCCCTCGCCCGCCTTGATGGCGCGGTAGGCGTGCACGGCGCTGCTCATGCCCGAGGCGCAGAGACGGTTCACCGTCTCCCCGGGCACCGAGGTGGGCAGGCCCGCCAGCAGGGCGGCCATGCGGGCCACGTTGCGGTTGTCCTCTCCGGCCTGGTTGGCGCAGCCGAAGATCACGTCCTCTACCGCCTTGGGATCAACAGATTGGTTGCGCTCCATTAGTTTGCGAATGGTCATGGCGGCCAGGTCATCCGCCCGGATGGGGGAGAGAGCGCCGCGAAATTTGGCGATGGGAGTTCGGATGGCGTCAACGATGTATGCTTCCATAAGTCTACTGACGTTTTAGAGTTCTATGACTACGTTAGACGTCTAGGACGTCTTGTAGTCTCGCGGATTCAATCATCTTGGGAAATGGTGGTCCTGCGTCCGGAAGACGGTGCCCCGGAAGAGGGCCACCTTGCGGTCCTCCTGGTTGGTCACCGTGATTTCGTAGACGGCTATGCGCCGGCCCAGGCTCAGCTCGGTGGCCTCGGCCGTCAGGCGGTCGCCTTCGTTAACCCGGCGCACGTAGGAGATGTTATTCTCCAGGGCCACGGCCACCCGTCCGTAGCTGTTGGAGGCGAAGGCGAGGGCACTGTCGGCCAGCGAAAAGGTGACGCCCCCGTGGGTGACCCCGAAGCCGTTGGTCATGGTTTCGGTAACCGTCATTTCCAGCACCGAGCGCCCGGGGGCTATTTCCGCCACCTCGATCTCCAGCCAGCGGCTGAAGGCGTCGTCGTCCATCATCTTGCGGACGACCTTTTCGGCGAGTTCCTGTGGATCCATAAGGGTGGTGTTTGGCGTCTCCGGCCTGCGGCGGGTCAGCCGTAAAAATTCTCTTCGTTGCGCACCTTGCGTTTGAGCAGGGGATTGGGGCGGTAGCGGTCCTCGCGGTACTCCACCTGCAGGGCGGTGAGGCGGTCGAGCACCTCCTTCAGGCCGATCTCGTCGGCCCACTTCAGCAGGCCCTTGGGATAGTTCACCCCCTTGGTCATGGCCAGGTCCACGTCTGCCACCGTGGCCACGTTCATGAACACCGCGTCGGCCGCCTCGTTGATGAGCATGGCCAGAATGCGGTCGACGATGGCCTGGCCCAGCTTCTCGTTCTTTTCCGGTTCCGGATTGTCGGCGTCCTCTCCGTACTCATAAAAACCCTTGCCTGACTTCTTGCCCAGGTAGCCGGCCTCCACCATGCGTTTCTGCGTGAAGGAGGGCTTGAAGCGGGGATCGTAGAAAAAGGCTTCGAAGACGGTCTCGGTTACCTTGTAGTTCACATCGTGGCCTATGAAGTCCATCAGCTCGAAGGGTCCCATGCGGAAGCCGCCGATCTCCTTCATGGCCCAGTCAATGGTGGGGGCGTCGGCCACGCCCTCCTCCAGCAGGCGCAGCGCCTCCCCGTAAAAGGGGCGGGCTACCCGGTTCACGATAAAGCCGGGAGTGTCTTTGGCGCGGACGGTGGTCTTTTCCCATCCGTCGATGAGCGCGCGGGCCTCCGTGACCGTTTCCTCATCGGTGGAGATGCCCGGTACGATCTCCACCAGCGGCATGAGCGGTGCGGGGTTGAAAAAGTGGATGCCCAGGAATCGATGCGGCTTCTTGAGGGCCGAGGAGATGGCGGCTATCGACAGGGAGGAGGTGTTGGTGGCCAGGATGGCGTCACGGGGGACGATCCCCTCCAGGCGGCGGAAGACATCCTTTTTGACTTCCAGGTCCTCCACCACCGCCTCAATGGCCAACCCGCAGTCGCCAAAGCCGGTCAGGTCTTCCGTAAAGGTGATGCGGTCCATGATGCCGTCCACTTCTTCCTGGCTCATGCGCTCCTTCTCTACCTGCCGCTGCAGGATGCTGCGCAGGGACTCCTCGGAGGACTCCAGCTGCTCGGTGTAGGCGTCGTAGAGCAGCACCCTGTGCCCGAAGGTGGAGGCCACCTGGGCGATGCCCGTTCCCATGGTTCCCGCTCCGACGACGCCGACCGTTCGTTTGCTCATGCCTGTAGGTATTGCGTTGGAAATTCAGCATCTGAAAATAACGATTTCAGATCTAAAGCCAATTAAAGGGCATGTGAACCTGTAACTTTGGCTTTGCCTGTGAGGGATTTTATGGCTATCATTATGATATCACAGAAACCAATTCCTTTGACCATGGCAAAAGACGTGCTGATTCGGAATATTGATGAAGAAATTCTCGAAAAGCTTAAGAAAATCGCAGATACCAACAACCGGTCCCTGCAACAGGAGTTGAAACTCTTGCTTGAACGGCATGCGGGTCCGGATATTGAAGAGGTGCGGCGAATGGCGCGCGAGTCTATTGAAAAGTATAAAGCAGAGGGGCGGAAATTTCCAGACAGCACGAAGGATATTCGTGAGGACCGGGAGCGATGAATGATGTCGTGATCGATGCCTCCGTGGCCTTGAAATGGTTTCTGAAGGAGGAGGGAACGGAGGAAGCGCTTCGCATTCTTGATGAGCTGACCTCATTCATAGCGCCTGACTTGATATTCCGGGAAATGCATGCGGTTCTCACCAAAAGGGTAAGAATGAATTACCTGGATCTCGATGAGGCGATTGCCATAAACGAAACGGATGCGGGCAGACTGCCGTGCAAGCATCCCTTACGTATACGGATTGATGCATTTGCATTCGAACTGGCAAGTACCATACCTATTACGTTGTATGATGCCTGCTATCTGGCGCTTGCCATCGAGTTCGGCACCCTCTTATATACCAGTGATCGTAAATTGGTAAATGGCTTGAAGAATACCCCTTTCGAATCGGTCTCCCGTCTTATACGGTGAGTTCTTACCGCCCCGTGTACTCCGGCTTCCGCTTCTCCAGGAAAGCCTGCACGCCCTCCTTGTAGTCGTGTGTCTCGCCCGCCTCGCTCTGCAGCTCGGCCTCCAGCTCCAGGTGCTCGTCCAGCGTCTGACCGAAGGAGCGGTTGACGGCGCGTTTGTAGAGCCCGAATCCGCGGGTGGGCAGGGAGGCTAGCTTGGCAGAGGTGGCCTTCGCCTCCTCCATCAGCTTGTCCGGCTCTACGGCCCGGTAGGCCAGTCCCATCTCCACGGCCCGGCCGGCGGAGATCTTTTCGTCCAGCATGTAGAGCATGTTGGCGCGCTGCAGGCCCACCAGCCGCGGCAGCAGGAAGGTCCCCCCGCTGTCGGGGATGAGCCCGATCTTGCTGAAGGACTGCACGAAGGAGGCTTCGGAGGAGGCGAATACGATGTCGCAGGCGAAGGCCATGTTGGCGCCCGCCCCGGCCGCCGTGCCGTTCACCGCGCAGACCACGGGCTTTTCCAGGTGGCGGATGCCCCGGATGACCGGGTTGTAGCTCTCCCGGACGGTCTGGGCCAGCTCGTAGTTAGGCTCCTCCTTTTCACGCTCTACCACCTCGGGCAGGTCCTGTCCGGCGCAGAAGGCGCGCCCGCTGCCCGTCAGAAGCATGCAGCGTATGTCATCCTCCTCGGCGGCGCGCTTCAGGGCCTCCTGCAGCTCGGCCGACATAGGTGCGATAAAGGCGTTTAACTTGTCGGGGCGGTCCAGCGTGACGGTGAGCACGCCGCCGCTGAGGTCGGTCCGGATGTATTGGGCCATGGCGGGGAAGTTTTGGTTAAATGCGAAGTTGGTTCAGCCTTCAGACTGACTGGAAAATAGTTGCTGGGCGGGAGGGGTACAAAGGGAAGGAGGCCGCTGTCAGATGCACTTGAAGTGCTCAAAGGGTTCATCGCAGTCGCGGCAGTAATACTGCGCCTTGCAGGCCGTGGAGCCGAATTCGCTCTGCAGCTCCGTCTCCAGGGAGTCGCAGTAGGGGCAGGGTACCACCTTGGAGTTTTTGAGGCTCTCCAGGAAATCGTCGTCAGGGGATGTCTTGCCCGGCGGGGCGATGCCGTACTCCTTGAGCTTGCGCTGAGCCTCCTCGGTCATCCAGTCGGTGGTCCAGGTCTCCTTGAAATCCTTGACCACCTCGAAATCATCCAGGCCTTCTCCGGCAAGTTTCTTCTGCACTTCCTGCTCGATGGCCACCATGGCGGGGCAGCCGGAGTAGGTGGGGGTGATGCGGATCGTGACGTGGCCGTCCTTGATCTCAACGCCCCGGGCGATGCCCATCTCCACAATGTTGAGCACGGGGATCTCGGGATCGTGAACCTCCCGCAGGAAGTCCCATATCTGCTCTCTGGAGTATGTGGCGGTCGTAGCGCTCATGGGTTTGTTTAAACGGATCTTGGGCTGAGATCGTGCCTGTCGGCATGCCGGCCCCGGCCGTTTCGTGCCGCAAAGTCCTTCAGTCCAGCCCGGCAGCCCGTTCAAAATAACAAATACCGGGGAGACCCCTACATGGAAGGTTTCCCGCAGTCTGTTATATTGTTGACGGAGTATAACAGGGGACGCAAACAAAATATGTGAGGGATACCATGATATCTTCCGGCAATTTCTGGCGTACGGTTATTTCAGGTCTCATCGCCACCTTTGTCATGACCATGATCGCCTTTCTGCAGGGCGGGGTGGGGCTGCCTGTAATTGACGTGGGACACTTTCTGACCCAGACCTTCAACCACGTGCACGAGGGCAATCCCTACTCGCTGCTAATGGGTAATACGGCCTACTATGGTTTCGGGATCATTCTGGCGCTGATATGGGTGGCCTTCCTGCAGCAGCGCACGCCCGGCGGTTGGGCCTTGCAGGGCGTGATATACGGGGTGCTCATCTCCCTGCTCTCCGCCCTGGTGGTATCGCCCCTGGTCTCCCTGGCGGGCGGCGACTCCTTCGGCATTCTCTACCTGGACACCTGGGTGCCCGGGCTGGTGCTCCTGGCGGGACTGCTCATGCACCTGGGTTACGGCCTTTCCCTGATGATCTGCCTGAAGGTGGCCGGGGTGGAGGGGGTGGATTCTGAAAGCCGCTCATAACAGAATATCGCAATGTTCCTTCAGTTGCAGTTTGATTCTCTTTTCACCCATGGTGTATAAATAGACGAGTATTCCTTCCCTGCGAGCGAATTTCATGGGTGATATGAAATCGCTGTCACCGGTCACCAGAACTATCTGATCTATTGTTCTATTGCTGGACATCCAAGCAATATCCAATCCAATTTTCATATCCACCGATTTCTGTTTGAAATCAGGTGCAGGAGGTTTGTCGGTTCCGAAGGGGGATAATTTCCAACCGTCAAAAGATAGGTCACCCAGTCTTAAAGCTAACCTGGGAAAGACTCTGAGATCATTGTGAAATTGAGTGACGGCTTTAAATAGGGGCGTATTCGAATAGTTTATCTTCTTTCCGGAAGGATCGGTTACCGTATGTCCATATGGCCTGCAGTCATAATAGAATGTTCGAAATAGAGTGCTTGAGGTGTGGCTGTTGGCTTCATGGATTCTCCGCATCAAATCCTCCAGGAATGGATGCATATCTTTGATGCCAGGAGGAGCTCCTTTGTTCAATACTTTAAAGCGGTGAACGAAAAAACCACCATCTATTAGGACGGCAATCTTACTCTTCATTTTCTCTCTTGATAAAAAAACCGCCGCAACCTGCATGGACAGATCACGGCGGCAATTTTTAATGCCGGCCTACCGGCTATGCGGATTAAATGTTACTAAATCTAGTCAATCCATTCCTATTATCAAAGGTCATGAGGTTTTTTTACTAACAAAATTAATCATATCAAGGTATTAGGGTGCTATAAAGATCGTGAGGCTCGAACCAACCTTCTTCGGAGACTACAGGTCAGGTCCTGCTATATCTCCCTACTCCCAGTCGGCGTCGGGATAGGAGCGGCGCAGGTGCTGCATTTCGGCCAGCAGGGGTCCCAGGTGTTCGGTGTGACGTCCCCGGCGTCCCCCTTCGGCCATGTACTGATCGGGGTCGGGATGTTCCAGGGTGGCCTCCTCCAGCACGCCTGAAACGATTTCCTCCCAGCGCTCCTTCAGCGCCGCGGGTTCTACTGCCAGGTTCTCCCCGGCCAGCAGCTCCTCTACCTCGTCCCCGGCAAAAAGCTCGCCCGTGTAGGTCCACAGCTCGTCGAAGGCCTCCTGCACGCGGCGGTGGCTCTCTTCGGTGCCGTCACCCAGCCGCAGCACCCATTCGCGGCTGTGCCGCAGGTGGTATTTAATCTCCTTGAAATGTTTGTCGGCCATCCCGGCGAACTGCTCGTCCTCCGCCTCCCGCAGCCCGTCATAGAGCAGGTAGCTCCAGGCGCTGAACAGAAACTGCCGCGCCATGGTGAATCCGAAATCTCCCCGAGGCAGCTCCACCATCTTGAGGTTAACGTAGTCCACGTCGTTGCGGAAATAGACGATGTCGTCTTTGCCACGCCCCTCGCCCTCCAGCTCCGCGGCGTACTCGTACAGGTGGGAGGCGTGTCCGATGCAGTCCAGGGCAATATTGGCCAGGGCGATGTCCTCCTCCAGGATGGGACCGTGCCCGCACCACTCCGATAACCGGTGGCCCAGGATCAGCCGGTCGTCCGCCAGCCGCAGCAGGTAGGTGAAGAGGGCTTCTTCCCGCGTCAGGGTTTCGGCAGTGCTCATGATCGTTTCTTTACGGCTCGGGGTACGTTGTAGAACTGCGGGTGGCGGTAGGGCTTGTCGTTGGCCGGGTCGAAGAAGGGGCCCTCGTCCTCCGGGCTTGAGGCGGTAATCTGCTCGGAGGGTACCACCCAGATGTTGACGCCCTCGTTGCGCCGCGCGTAGACGTCCCGCGCATTCTGCAGGGCCATTTCGGCGTCAGGGGCGTGCAGGCTCCCGGCATGCTCGTGCGGCTTGCCGTTGCCGGGCTGGGTAAATACTTCCCAGAGGGGCCATTGGGTGTCTTCGGGGGAGGTTCCGTTGTCTTCGCTCATGATGCTTTCTCCTTGCGCAGGCGCTGTTTTCGGGCGTATTCATCGGCGGCCTCGCGCACCCAGCGGCCGTTTTCGTTGGCCTGGCGGCGCGACTTCATTCGCTCGCGGTTCATGGGGCCGTTGCCGCGGACCACATTCCAGAACTCCTCCCAGTCAATCTCGCCGAACTCCCAGTGGCCGGTCTCCTCGTTGTATTCCAGGTCGGGATCGGGTATTTCAATTTCCACGGCGCGGGCCTCCGCGACGCTCCGGTCCACAAAACTCTGGCGCAGTTCGTCGTTGGTTTTGGACTTCACGCCCCATTTGATCAGTTCCGCGCTGTTGGGGGAGTCGTCGTCGTGGGGACCGAACATCATCAGCGTGGGCCACCACCAGCGGTTCACCGCATCCTGGATCATCTCCTGCTGTTCGGGCGTGCCGCCGGCCATGGTAGCCACCATCTCGTAGCCCTGCTTCTTGTGAAAACTTTCCTCCTTGCAGATGCGGATCATGGCGCGCGAGTAGGGTCCGTAGGAGCTGCGGGCCAGCATGGTCTGGTTGATGATGGCGGCGCCGTCCACCAGCCAGCCGATCACGGCGATGTCAGCCCAGGAGAGGGTGGGGTAGTTGAAAATGCTGGAATACTTGGCCTTGCCGGTGAGCAGCTGGTCCACCATCTCATCACGGCTGATGCCCAGCGTTTCGGTGGCGCTGTAAAGGTAGAGTCCGTGGCCCGCCTCGTCCTGCACCTTGGAGAGCAGCACCAGCTTGCGCTTGAGGGAGGGGGCGCGGGTAATCCAGTTGCCCTCGGGCAGCATGCCTACAATTTCCGAGTGCGCGTGCTGCGACATCATCCGGATCAGCTGCTGCCGGTAGCGGTCCGGCATGGCATCCTTGGGTTCGATTTTTTCGCCGTTGTCGATGCGCTCCTGGAACGCCTCGTTGAGCTTGTCTTGGTCCATGGCTGGGCGGTTGGTTTCAATTCCAGTCTCTTAACATAGAGAGGGCGGGCAAAATTCACAAGTCCGGACCTCGGCACGAGTAAACCCGGGCCTCAACTGCCTTCAGGCCAAATTGGAATTTGAAGCGTTAGGGGCAGGGCGCTATATTGCCAAAAAGAAGGTTTGAATTTACAAATTCGCGAGGGTTTCCCTATGAAAAAAGACGCCAACGAGACCGCCACCCTTGACCGCCCGGTGGAAGAGGAATTTGACGACCACCTGGGGCTGCAGGACGTAGATTACGTGGAGATGTGGGTAGGCAACGCCAAGCAGTCCGCCCATTTCTTCCAGTCGGTCTTCGGTTTCCAGCTCAGCGGGTACAGCGGACTGGAAACGGGGGTGCGGGACCGCGTCTCTTACTACCTCGAGCAGGGCAACATCCGCCTGGTGCTCACAGGGGCGCTCCGCTCCGATTCTCCCATCGCCTCCCACGTGGCGCGCCACGGCGACGGGGTACGCGACATCGCCATGCACGTGGAGGACGTGGACCGCGCCTACCGCGAGTCGGTGAAACGCGGGGCCGAAAGCGTGCAGGAGCCCCACGACATGGAGGACGAACACGGCACCCTCCGACGGGCCGCCATCGGCACCTACGGCGACACCATTCACTCCCTCATCAGCCGGCGGGATTACGACGGCGTCTTCATGCCCGGCTTCAAGGCCAAAGAGCCCCTGTATGACGTAGATCCCTGCGGGGTGCAGTTCGTCGACCACTGCGTGGGCAACGTGCAGCTGGGCAAGATGAACGAATGGGTGGACTTCTACCGCGACGTGATGGGCTTCACCCAGTATATACACTTCGACGACAAGGACATCTCCACGGAGTACTCCGCTCTCATGTCGAAGGTGATGGCAGGAGGACGGGGCATGATCAAGTTTCCCATCAATGAACCCGCCGAGGGCAAGAAAAAATCGCAGATCGAGGAGTACCTCGATTTCTACGAGGGACCCGGCGTGCAGCATATCGCCCTGCTGACCGGCGACATTATCGAGACGGTCTCCGTTCTGAAGGAGCGGGGTCTTGAGTTTCTCTCCATTCCCACCACCTACTACGAGGCTTTGGAGGAACGCGTCGGCAGCATCGAGGAGCCGGTGGACAAACTGGCCGAGCTGGGCATTCTGGTAGACCGCGACGACGAGGGCTACCTGCTGCAGATCTTCACCAAGCCCATCGTCGACCGCCCCACCCTCTTTTTCGAGATTATCCAGCGCAAGGGTGCCCGCGGCTTCGGCAAGGGCAACTTCAAGGCGCTCTTCGAGGCCATCGAGCGTGAGCAGGAATCGCGCGGAAACCTATAAACCACGAGGACACCCATGATTTACCATCAGCTCGGCGACATCCCGCACAAGCGCCACACGCAATTCCGACGCCCCGACGGCGAACTCTACCAGGAGCACCTCTTCGGCGCGGAGGGCTTCCACGGCTCCTCCTCGCTGATGTACCACCACAACCCGCCCACCCGCGTGAGCAAGGTGGAGAAGGGCAGGGAGGTCGGGATCAATAAGTGGGAGGAGGAGATGTTTCGCCACCACCACCTGCGCACCGCCGACGTGGAAGAGGGGGGCGACCCCGTCATGGGACGCAAGGTGCTGCTCTTCAACAACGACATCCAGATCGGCGTGGTGCGTCCCACCGAGCCCATGGACTACTTCTACAAGAACGGAGAGCACGACGAGCTGCTCTTCATCCACGAGGGCGAGGGCCACGTGCAGACCATGTTCGGCCGGCTGGAGTTCGGCTGGGGCGACTATATCTTTATTCCGCGGGGCACCATCTACCAGGTGCACTTCGAGACCGAGACAAACCGCATGCTGACGGTGGACTCCACCGGTCCCATCGAGATTCCCGACCGCTACCTGTCGGACCTGGGTCAGTTCATGGAGAACAGTCCCTTCTGCGAGCGTGATATCCGCCGGCCCGAGGGACCCGTGTTCATTAACGAGGAGGGGGACTTCGAGGTGCGCATCAAAAAGCAGGGGCGCTATACCTCCTACTGGTACGAGCACCACCCCTTCGACGTGGTGGGCTGGGACGGCTACCTCTACCCGTGGATCTTCAATATCCGGGACTTTGAGCCCATTACGGGACGCGTCCACCAGCCCCCGCCCGTGCACCAGACTTTCAAGGGCACCAACTATGTGGTCTGCTCCTTCTGCCCGCGCAAGTTCGACTACCATCCCAAAAGTATTCCGGCTCCCTACGCCCACTCGAATGTGGACTCCGACGAGGTGCTCTACTACGTGGAGGGCGATTTCATGAGCCGCAAGGGCGTGGAGGAGGCCAGCATCACCCACCACCCGGGCGGCATTCCCCACGGGCCGCACCCGGGCAAGTACGAGGGCAGCATCGGCAAGGAGGCCACCGACGAGTACGCTGTGATGATCGACACCTTCAAGCCGCTCTATCTTACCGACGAGGCCAAAAAGCTGGACGACGACAGCTATCCCTACAGCTGGCAGGAGGAGTAGGAGCCATTATCCGTTGCCGTCGCCGCGCACCTTTCCGGTCATGGGCACGAAGCGTACGGGGATGACGCTTTTCTCGTGTATTTCACCCTCTTCGGACTTGGACACCTTGATCAGCATCTGTATGCCGCCCTCCCTGCCCATAGGCATCACCAGGATGCCGCCCGGGCTCAATTGCTCCAGCAGGGGTTGCGGGATCTCGGGCGCCGCGGCGGTGATGATGATCTTGTCGAAGGGCGCGTGCTCCTCCCAGCCGGCGTAGCCGTCGCCGATGCGCGTCTCGATGGTGGTATAGCCCAGCCGGTCGAAGCGCTCGCGCGCCTGCCTCCCCAGCTCTTCCACAATTTCAATGCTGTAGACAAAGGGCGTAATCTCCGAGAGCACCGCGGCCTGGTAGCCGCTTCCGGTGCCGATTTCCAGCACCTTGTCGGATGCCTGCAGCTCCAGAAGCTGGGTCATATACGCCACAATGTAGGGCTGGGAGATGGTCTGGCCTTCTTCGATGGGCAGGGCGGTGTTGCGGTAGGCCAGGGGACGCTGTCCCTCGGCCATGAAAAGATGCCGCGGCACCTGGCGCATGGCCTCCAGCACCGTGGGATCGCTAATGCCCTCTCCTTCGATGCCGGTGCGCACCAGCTGCAGGCGCTCGTCGCTGCGCGCTGAAAAGCGCGGTTTGGTCCACCTCACCGTGTCCTGTCCGGCCACCGCTGTATCGATAACGGTGGAGTCGGCCGCGGCTTGCTGTGCACATACGGGCGCGGCCTGCCCGGCCATGAGCAGCAGGAGGGCGGCCAGTATGGGGGCAAGGATGTTCTTCATGGCTGTCTGTCAAAACACGCCTGCCTGCCCTGCCATTCGCCCCGTTTGCCTTTTCAACAGTGAAAAAGTAACATGGTTTTCAGCACCGAACCTTTCAAATCAAGACATTTTATGGAGCTGCATGAGCTGAAGGAGAAAATCGCCCACGCCCGCAGCCTGGACGAGGAGCTGTCCCCGCTGCCTTTCGACGACATCCCCGGTCTGCTGCAGGCCCGGCGCGACTCCGGCGATCCCTACCTGGTCTATATCGACGAGGAGGACAACCGCACCGAACTCAGCTACGCCGATTTCTGCGGGCTGGTCTTTGACACCGCCCGCTTCCTGCAGGGGAGGGGACTGGAAAAGGGCGACCGCATCGCCACGGTCTCCCACAATCACTGGCATACTGTGGTACATTATTTCGCCGCATGGCTTTTGGGCCTGGTGGTGGTGCCGGTGAATCTGGGTGAAGACAACGATCGCATCGCCTACATCCTGCGCAACGGCAAGGTGGAGCTGGCCTTCATCCGCATCGACTACCGCGACCGGCTCGCGGCCATTCTGCAAAACTACGATGGACTCAAGCACATCGAGACGGTAATCTGCGAGGACACCGTGGAGAACTTCACGCGGTCCGAAGGGGAGGGTGCGGAGCTGCGGCCGGCCGGCGAGCTCGGCGAGTCGGAGGCCCTCATCGTCTTTACCTCCGGCACCACGGGAGCGCCCAAGGGCGTGGTGCTCAGCCAGCGCAACCTGCTGGAGGACGCCCGCTCCATCGCCGGCTGGCACGGCATCGACGAAGGGGCGCGTATGATGTGCGTGCTGCCCATCCATCATGTGAACGGCACGGTGGTGACCATGATCACCCCTTTCTACGCGGGCGGCTCCACCGTGCTCAACCAGCGCTTCCGTGTGAGCCGGTTTTTCCCCATCGCAGAAGAGGAGGGGGTGCACGTTGCCAGCATGGTGCCTACCCTGCTGCAGTATCTCAACAGCTGGTATGAGGAACACGAACGCCCCGAATGTCCCGATTTCCGCCACGTCATCTGCGGAGCGGGTCCCCTCACCGTCAAGGTGGCCCGCACCTTCGAGGAGAGGCTGGACCTGCCCATCATCCACGGCTACGGCCTCTCGGAGACCACCTGCTATTCCTGTTTCGTGCCGGCCGGGCTGCCGGAGGAGGAGCACGCGCGCTGGATGCGCGACTACGGCTACCCCAGCATCGGGGTGCCCGTACCGGCCAACGAAATGGCCATCCACGACGAGGAGGGCAACGCCCTGGGCGAGGAGGAGCGCGGGGAGATTGTGATCCGCGGGGTGAATGTCATGATGGGCTACTACAACAACCGCGAAGCCAACGAGGAGACCTTCCGGCACGGCTGGTTCCGCAGCGGGGACGAGGGCTTCTATGTCCGCGACGATCAGGGCCGCCCCTATTTTTTCATCACGGGCCGCCTGAAGGAGCTTATCATCCGGGGCGGGGTGAACCTGGCGCCCCTGGAGATCGACGAGGTGATCAACCGCGTGCCCGGGGTGGATTCGGGTATTGCCGTGGGCTTCGAGAACGAGTGGTACGGGGAGGAGGTGGGCGCCTACGTGAAGAGGGAGGAGGATTCCGATATCACCGAAGAGGAGGTCATCGCCTTCTGCCGGGAGCGGCTGCCTTTTGCCAAGACCCCCAAGGCGGTGGTATTCGGCGAGCAGATCCCGGTCACCTCCACCGGAAAGTACCAGCGGCGCAAGGTCACCCACCATTTTGAGGCGTGGAAAGAGGTGCAGTTCCGGGAAGAATAGGCATTGCGCCGCCGTTGAACCGGACCTGGACCCGCCGGGCGGCGCCATCCCCGGTAAGGTCATTCTTCGCATACGCTCTTGCGCCCTTGTACGTTTTTAACTAAGCTACAGGAAAGAAAGCCCCACGAGCACATACGGAGGAGAGGCATGAACGGCACCCCTGCACTCAGCCTGGACCTCTTCACGCAGGTCCGGTCCGATTTCGAAAAGCGGCAGTATCGCGTACTGGCCGCCCTCAAGGAGATCGCCGAAGACTACCGGCGCAATCGTATCTATCCGCATCTGGCCCACCTGGCGGAGCTTCATGGCACGCTCGAGGACATCCGCACGCGCCTGGCCGACCTGCGCAGCAAGTTCCCCAAGCGCATCAAGAAGATCGACTTCGTGAACCGCGAGATCGAACATGAGATTGTTTTCGTGGACGGCTCGGACATCGCCAAGGTGGAGGAGCTGATCGCGTGGGCACTGCCCCTGATCAAGGCACGCATCGAAGAGGGCAAGACCATTTACGAGTACGTGGACGAGGAGATCCGCATCAGCGAGGTGGGGATCGTGCCCAGCTATCGCGACGAGGGCTATTTTTTCGTGCCCGATAACGAGGAGGCCAGGCTGGTGCTCTTCCAGTACGAAATCTCCATTTTCCACAGCGCGATGGATCGCTACCGCTCCCTAAAAACCCGTTTCCTGAAGGAGGTGGAGCAGGACCGCGTGCTGCATTCGCCCAATTCCATCAAGCTGGAACTGATCCGCGAGCGGCGCGAGCTGCCCAACCCGGCCACCTACGAATTCCAGACCGACCTGCAGTTTCCATTTCGGGAGACCATCTTTCCGGTGGTCAAGCGCAAGCTGCTCCGCCAGCTCAGCGCCTAGCCGTATGCGTATCCTCAACGCCCGGCATTTGCTGCAGGCCTTGCGGTTATTCCTCGCGCCGTTTTACCACCGCCAGGGTGCAGCGCGCGACGCAGACCAGCCGGTCCTCCCCGTCACGGATCTTGATTTCCCAGACCTGGGTCTGGCGTCCAATATGCAGGGGACGGGCCGTGCCCTCCACCTGCTGCCCACTGCGGGCCGGACGAAGGTGGTTGGCGTTGATCTCCACGCCCACGGCCGACTGGGTCTCCGGGTCAACCTGCAGCCAGGCGCCTACGGAGGCGAGAGTTTCCGCCAGTGCTACGGAGGCACCGCCGTGCAGCAGGCCGAAGGGTTGAACGGTGCGCCCGTCCACGGGCATGACGGCGCGGACTTCGTCTTTGGCGAAGGAGGTGAACCGGATGCCGATGGCCTCCCCCATGGTGTCGCCGGTACGCGCCAGCAGCAGCTTCACCTGCTCGCGAACTTCTTCATCGATATAAATATCCATTACGTCTACAAAGTCTCTTCAAGTCTATAAAGTCTAATAAGTCTATAAAGTCACAAAGTCTGATAAGTTTCAAAGTCAGCAAGTCACGCCATATATGCAACGACCTCCAACTTCAAGACTTTATGACTTATTAGACTTTACGACTTATAAGACTTTGATAAGTTTAACATTCGTTTAAATTAGTAGCAGAGGCGCCATTACCTGCAAATAACCTTCATTGCCATGGGATATGAACCGACGACTCTTACTGATCTGATTGCCGGAGGCATCGAAAACAATGTGGCCGGCGTGCTGGTAGCCACCAAGCGAAACGGGGAGTGGGTGGAGACCTCCCCGGAGGAATTTCGGCGCAAGGTGCGCCACCTGGCCCTGGGGCTCCACGAGCTGGGCGTGGGGCAGGGTGACCGTGTCAGCCTGCATGCGGAGAACTCGGCCGAATGGCTCATATGTGACCAGGCCATCCTCGCCCTGGGAGCTGCCAACGTACCTATCTACACCACACAGCCGGGCGACCAGATCAAGTACATCCTGGAAAATGCCGAGGCCAAGGTGCATATCGTCTCCAACGACGAGCTCTTTGCGGATACCAAGCCCCTCATGAAGAGTATAGGGACGGTGGAGGCGGTCATCTCCATCCAGGAATCCTCCCACCAGAAACTGCTCACCTTCGAGTCGGTGCTCGAGCGAGGGAAGCGGCGCGACCGCGAAGAGCCGGAACTCTATGACGAGATGATTGCCCGCATCAAGCCCGACGACCTGGCCACCCTCATCTACACCTCGGGCACGACGGGCGACCCCAAAGGCGTGATGCTCTCCCACAACAACATCGCCTCCAACCTGCAGGCTTCCATGGAGCGCATCCCCTTCGAGGCCAACCCCAAACCCCATGAGCGCATGCTCTCCTACCTGCCGCTCTCCCACGTCTTCGAGCGGCTTATCTCCTATATGTACCTCTACATGGGCTACCCGGTTTATTACATTGAGGATGTGAACGAGATTCGCGACGACCTGGCCCACGTACAGCCCAAGTTTGTGGCCACCGTGCCGCGGCTGCTGGAGAAGATCCACACCGGCGTCAAGGTGAAGGGACAGGAGTTCAGCGGGATCAAGAAGCAGCTCTACTACTGGGCGCTGAACCGCGCGGAGAACTACGATCCCGAAAATCCGCCCAGCGGACTGGACGGACTCAAGCATAAGCTGGCCGACAAGCTGGTCTACTCTCAGATCCGCGAGATGTTCGGCGAGAACATGCTGGGCTTCATCAGCGGGGGCGCCGCCCTCTCGCCCAGTATCTTCAGCTTTATCAATGCGCTGGGACTTTATTGCGGGCAGGGCTATGGACTGACGGAGTCGTCGCCGGTGATTTCGGTGACCGACGTGGACCACATGCGCATCGGAAGCTCCGGCACGCCCCTCTCCAACGTGGAGGTGAAGATCGCCGACGACGGGGAGATCCTGGCGCGCGGACCCAATATCATGCAGGGTTATTTCCGCAATCCTGAACGCACCGAGGAGACGGTCACCGACGACGGCTGGCTGATGACCGGCGACGTGGGCAAGCTGGAGGACGGATACCTCTATATCACCGACCGCAAGAAGTCGGTTTTCAAGCTCTCCACCGGCAAGTTCATCGCCCCGCAGACCGTGGAGAACAAGCTGGTGAACAGCGGCTTTATCGATCAGTCGGTGGTCATCGGCTATCAGCGTAAGTTCTGCTCGGCCCTTATCGTACCGAATTACGAGAACGTGGCGCGGCGCCTCGGGCAAAGGGGACACGAGCTGCAGCAGCCGCGCTCGAAGGACCCCAAGGTGCGCGAACTCATTCAGCAGGAGGTGGACAAGGTGAACCGCGAGCTCAGTCCCTGGGAAACCGTCAAGAAATTCGTACTGCTGGAGGAGCCGCTCACCATCGAGGACGGGGAGCTTACGCCCACCCTCAAGGTGAAGCGGCCCGTCATCAACGAACGTTATGCCACCGAGATCGATTCCATATACAAAGACGAGCAAGAGGAGGAATAAAAAAAACACGCGCTGCATGCCAGACAAGAGCAATTCCATTCAGAAGGTCGTAGTACTCGGATCGGGAACCATGGGCAGCCAGATTGCCGCCCACTGCGTCAACGCAGGCCTGCAGGTCACCTTATTGGACCTGAAGGAGGAGGGCGACCGGCCCAGCCGCCGCGCCGAGGAGAACATCGAAAAACTCACCGAAAGCAGCCCGGCTCCGCTGGCGCTGCCGGAGCTTGCAAGCCGCATTACCCCGGGCAATTTCGAGGATCATCTTGACGGGGCCCTGGCGGAGGCCGACTGGATCTGCGAGGCCATCATCGAGAAGATGGATGTGAAGCGGCAGATGATGGCGCGCATCCAGAAGCACCGGCGTCCCGGCAGCATCGTCAGTTCCAACACCTCCGGGCTGCCCATTGCGGAGATCGGCTCCGAATGCTCCGACGAGCTGCAGGCGCACTTTCTGGGCACCCATTTTTTCAATCCGCCGCGTTACATGAAGCTCCTGGAGCTCATCCCCACCGGGCAGACCGACCCGGAGGTGACGGCGCGCATGAAGCGCTTCTGCGAACGCACCCTGGGGAAAGGCGTGGTGGTGTGCCGCGATACGCCCAATTTTATCGCCAACCGCATCGGCATCTTCTCCATGGCCAGCGTGATGCCCCGGTTCTTTGACGGGGACTTCCGCGCCGAGGAGATCGACTATCTTCTGGGCACCCTCACCGGCTATTCCAAGGCGGCTATTTTCCGCACGGCCGACATGTCTGGACTGGACGTGATAAGCCACGTCTGCGAGAACCTCTACCCGGCCGTACCGGACGACGAACGACGGGAGGTCTTCAAGCTTCCCGAAGCCTTCGGGCGCATGGTTGAAGAGGGCCATATGGGCAACAAGGCCGGCAAGGGCTTCTACAAAAAAGTACGCACCGACGGCGGCAAGGAGTACCGGGTCGTCGATCCGGACACGCTGGACTACGAATCTCAGACCGATCCGCAATTTAAGGAAGCCGACCAGGCCCGCAAGAAGGCCTCCTCGGCGGCCGAGCGCCTGCGCCTGCTGGTAAGCGAAGAGGGCAGGGTGGGGGATTTCCTCTGGGAGACCCAGGCGGACCAGATGCTCTACGCCGCGCGGCGCATGCCGGAGATCGCCGATTCGCCCGCCGACATCGACCGCGCCATGAAGTGGGGCTTCAACTGGGAGCTGGGTCCCTTCGAAAGGTGGGACGCCATCGGGGTTCGCGAGGCCGCCGAACGCATGGAAAAGGATGGACGCGAGGTGCCCGATAGCATCACCCGCATGCTCGACATCGGACGCGAGACCTTCTACGACCGCAAGGAGGGCACCGTCTGGAACCTGGCCATCGGGGAGGCAGAACCGTTGCAGCCGCCTGCCGAAGGCTCCCTGCGCGTGGCCGACCTTCGACGGGAAGGCCGCGCGGTGTGGGAGGACGAGCACGCCGCACTCTATGACATGGGTGAGGGCATCGCCCTCTTCGAGTTCCGCACGCGCAAGCAGACGCTTGGATTTGGATTGATTCAGGCCCTGCAGAAGGCCTGCGATACGGTGCGGGAAGCTTTTGACGGGCTGGTCATTGGACACGACGGTGACAACTTCACCTACGGGGCCAACCTGATGGAGGCTGCACAGGCCTGGAAGTCGGGCGAGAAGGAGCGCGTCCGCGAGGCGGCCCGGCGCTTCCAGGAGACCGCTGTGGGACTGCGTTACCAACCCTTTCCGGTGGTGGCGGCGCCCTTCGGTCGCACCCTGGGCGGGGGTGTGGAGTTTATCCTTCATGCCGACCGCATCGTGGCCCACCACGAGCTCTACGCGGGCATGGTGGAGGCGGGCGTGGGACTGCTTCCCGCCGGGGGCGGCACCAAGGAGATGCTGCGCCGCACCATGGAGCGGGTTCTTGAGGACGAGCAGACCGACCCGCTGCCCTACATCCGCGAAATTTTCAAAACCCTGGGCATGGCCAAGGTCTCCGACAGCGCCGCCAAAGCGCGCGAGATGGGCTTCCTGCATGATGCCGATACGATGGTTATGAACCGCGACCTTCTGCTGATCCAGGCCCGCGCCGAAGCCCGTCGCCTGGCCGACCGCGGTTACCGTCCCCCGGCCCCGCCGAAGATCCCCGTGCAGGGGCGCAAGGGACTGGCAAGTCTCAAACTGATGCTCTACATGATGCATGAAGGGGGTTGGATCACCGACTATGACCGGGTGGTGGGTGAGAAGATTGCAGAGGTGCTGAGCGGGGGAGACCTGAGCGAACCGCAGGAGGTACCCGAGCAGTACCTGCTCCGCCTGGAGCGGGAGGCCTTCATGGAACTGCTGGAGGATGAACGTACCATGGCCCGCATTGAGCACATGCTGGAAACGGGCAAGCCCCTTCGAAACTAAGACTTTAAGATCTTCTGACTTTCTAGACTTTTAGACTTATTCCCATGAAAGAAGCTGTTATTGTTGCCGCCGCGCGAACGCCCACGGGAAAAGCCAACAAGGGATCGCTGCGTTTTGTGCACCCCGACAGGCTCGGGGCATTGGTAATAAAGTCCCTGCTGCAGCGGGTGCCTTCCCTCCAGCCCGAGGATGTGGACGATGTGCTCCTGGGTTGCGCCTTCCCGGAAGCCTCCCAGGGACTCAACATGGCCCGGCAGTGTGCCTTGTTTGGGGGACTTCCGCCCTCTGTGCCGGCTGCTACCGTAAACCGCTTCTGCTCATCAGGGCTGCAAACCATCGCCCAGGCCGCCGAGCGCATTCAGGCCGGCGCCGCCCATGTAATCATCGCCGGCGGGGTGGAATCCATGTCGAAGGTGCCCATGGGGGGACATGTGGTGGAGCCTGATCCCGATCTGGTGGAAAACTACCCGGAGATCTACATCAGCATGGGTCTTACGGCCGAAAATGTGGCTGAGAAGTACGGGGTGGGCAGGGAGGACCAGGACGCTTTCGCCTACCGCAGTCACCGTCGTGCCATCGAAGCGTGGGACGAGGGCCGTTTTGAGGAACAGATCGTACCGGTGAAGGTAAGCGAAAAAGGCGTCACCGCGGGCGGCGAGACAGAGGAGCACAGCTATACCTTTGATACCGACGAGGGGCCGCGCCGCGATACCTCTCCCGAGATCCTGGCCAAACTGAGCCCGGCCTTCAAGCAGGGTGGGACCGTAACCGCGGGCAACACCTCCCAGATGAACGACGCCGCTGCGGCCGTGGTGGTGATGAGCCGTGAAAAGGCCGAGGAGCTGGAACTGCAGCCCATGGCCCGCTACCGGGGATTTGCCGTGGCGGGCGTGCCCCCCGAGATCATGGGTATCGGTCCGGTGGAGGCTGTTCCGAAGGTATTGAAACAGGCCGGCATGGAGCTGGGCGACATCGACCTGGTCGAACTCAACGAGGCCTTCGCCTCGCAGTCGCTGGCCGTGATTCGCGAGCTGGGCATGGACGAGGATATCGTCAACGTCAACGGCGGTGCCATTGCGATGGGACACCCTCTCGGATGCACAGGCGCCAAGCTTACCACGCAGATTCTCTACGAGATGAAACGCCGCGGATCGGAGCTGGGCATGGTGACCATGTGCGTGGGAGGAGGCATGGGCGCCGCCGGCATCTTCGAAAACCTTGAAGGATTTTAATCTATATCCTACATGTATTCTGAACGTTTTTAATTAATCTCTCTTCCTGCTTAACATTTTGGACCAAAAAGCTATTTTAATTTGCGGTCAAGGCCATAATTCGCACTGTAGGTGCGCGGAGACCGTTAGAGCAGTCGGCAAAATAAATTTTATTTTGGTCATCAATATGTAGGGGAACTAGTCGAATACGATTATTATCATTATAAAATAGTATATCCAAATCATCGAGAGATAATGTCGATAGCAAATCTCCATTAGTTGAAAAAATGTCCAGATAGGTTTCAAATGCCCTGTTATTTACTCTTCTATAGAAATGAAGTAAGTATGTTTCGTTGCCAATAAGTCCTACACTACTGTATACATTTTATACATACTTACCCGCGAACCATTAATAGCTACCAAACCTGGAACGGCATTATCACTAGCTGAGATATTTTGATTTGGATTCAGGAATCGAATCGGCTCATGAAGCCATCTTCCAATGGTAAAAGTAGAGTCATTTGTTGAAGAAATATTTACAGATGCAATTTTTCCTGTGAAACTTCGTGTACAACAGCGATAATTATTGTTCCCATACTTTGTTGACCAGTAAGAAGGTGATGAAGCTAGTGTTAAGTTGGCCGACATGGTAACATCGGGGTGCATGATTGTCTTGATAGGATTGATATATCCACCAAGAATATTACTGAAAGTCGTATCAACTATACTGAGGAGCTTAATTTGATTATTGTCGTAATACTTGTCACTAGTATTGCAAAAAGGCCATTGGTTGACGCATGAATTGATAGTGGTAATGTAGATTCTCCTGTTCTAAACTTTGATTTCGCAGGAAGACTGTATGTCCTGATCTCATCCAGGTTTTGATTATATCTGGTTACTCTGTAACTAAGCCGATCTAGGACAAAAATGTTGTCATTATGATCTATGGTTAAGTGTGTTACATCAAGAACCCTGGACCTCGGCCCCTACGCCCGATTGATGTGATATAATCACCGTTTTGAGAGAAGACTTTAATCGAATTTTGGCTCCCGTCAGAAATATATATACGTAATCTACTATCTGTAGCAATAGCTTTAGGTCCCCCCAACAAATATTCAACTGAATCACTTTGATTTTCCGAATTGTTCCATAATCGAACAATTGAAAGTCTTGAGCACTTGAGACTGTCGGTAAACTAATGACCGTAATAAGAAATAATGTAGATATTTTAATAGTGCATTCATAGCAATTGTTATTGGCATCTCCCTCTTATTTCAATAAGAGGGAGATGCCATTTAAAAATTGTCAAGCAGATATCACTTCCAATTGGTGCATCCGAACCACATGGTGTTCCCCATCCTACACACCCTTGGGGTGTACCATAATATTCTGGATACAGTGTACATTCGGTCATGCCATATGGCTGTCCACCATCATTACATGCTTCTATAGACCCGCAATGCTTGCAATTCAGGGTCAAAAAACAGTCGCACTTACTTCGCTTACCGCGAAGAAGGCCCCACTACCTACAAAAAAACATAAGGCAGCTAATAATCTTATTTCTCAGAATGTGTTGATTTTATTACTTGTTCGTTATGGTTTAATGCGAAGGTAAAGCACCCGCTTTTTTTCTTCCACTCTGCGTTATTTCCCCAGAGGGGAGGAAGATTCTAAAAATCAAATCTCCATTTTTATTAAATAAAATGAGCTCATTTAAAGCTAGCTCAGAATTGAATGTCAAAAATTCATCAATAAACTCATTGTCAGGTGATATGCCAACTACTTTATCAAAAGGAAGGTCTGTAATCTTGGCAAGGTGGTCGGCAACGTATTTCTCTTCGTTGTGTAGTATCCCAATACTGGATATTTCAATTCCTCTAAAACTTTCTCCGTCATCCATCAATTCCAAATAGTCATTAACTTCAGCATAGCAATTGCCACAATTTTTTGTATAAATGAAAAAAACAGCTCGAAAGGATAGTTCAGTGTATTGATAATTCAGGTATTTGTTTTTAAGTGTTTCAAATGTATTAACTTGATAATCTGTGCTGTAATGAATTGTGTTGTCCTGAGCTGAGATTGCATAGTTCTTTATCCCTAAGATGATTACACTGTTCCCATAGGACCAGGAAAAGAATGGATAGATTTTTCATAGTACTTGGTAGTGTTAATAGAGAAATATGTATTTAGTAAAAAAATTGTATTCCACGAGCTTTTCAAGAAACCTACATAATTATACTACTTGGGCAATGTTCACAGACAACACACTGAAAGGGAAAGTCATCTTTATCACAGGAGGCGGCAGCGGACTGGGCCTGCAGATGGCCCACACCTTCGCCTCGCTGGGCGCCCACATCGCCATCTGCGGGCGCACCGAATCCAAGCTGGAAAAAGCCGCCGAGCAGATTGACGATGCCGGACCCGGGCAGGTGCGTTACTACACGGCCGACGTGCGCGATTACGAGCGCATAGGAGAGGTGACCCGGGGCATCGTGGAGGAATTCGGGCAGATGGATGGGCTGGTCAACAATGCGGCGGGCAATTTCCTGAGCGCCTCGGAAGACCTCACACCGGGCGGATTCAAGGCGGTGGTGGACATCGTGCTGCACGGTTCCTTCAACTGTACTCACCATTTTGGCAATTATTTGATCGAGGAGGAGCGGCCCGGCAATATTCTCAATATCGTGACCACCTATGCCGAGGGCACCGGTTCGGCTTTTGTGCTGCCCTCCGCCTGCGGCAAGGCGGGCGTGATGGCCATGACCCGGTCGCTGGCCTACGAATGGGCCACCTACGGCATACGGCTGAATGCCATCGCCCCGGGGCCTTTTCCCACCGAAGGGGCCTGGACAAGGCTGGTGCCGGATCCCGATTTTGAAAGCAAATTTCTGAGTCGCATCCCGGCCGGGCGGTATGGCGACCCGGAGGAGCTGGCCAACCTGGCCGCCTTCCTGATGTCGGACATGGCGGAGTATATCACGGGCGAGTGCGTGGTTATCGACGGGGGCGAACGCCTCGGGGCGGGCCAGTTCAATTTTATTGACGGGATGGCGCCCCGCGAGAAACTGAAGGAGTTCTTCCGTTCGATGAAGCCTGACCAGGAATAGAATGCGGGCGTACGGAGGGGGATGGGACTAGCCTATCAGCATGGCCAGACTCAGGATCACGAAGATGAGCGTCAGGTAGAATGCCTGCACCTGCGAAGAGGGACGCTTCAGGTGCATGAGCTGTTTGAAGACGAAGTGATTCAGTCCCAGCTTGTAGTACGGATCAAATAGATTGTCTTTCATGTCGATACCTCACTGCGGTTTTGCTTCCGGCAGTATGGGGGCCTGTTATTCTAATTTTGCGAGTTATTGACCGGGGGGCGCCCCTTCCTGGTCTTCTACTAATGCATGTTACGGCGTTAATATTGTATTTGTTAACAATTTCTTAACATCTAAGATCTCAGGTTCAAGAAATTCAGTTATTTAGGATATGCCTGACAAGACCTTTGCGGGACCCGTTATTCACATCCCATGTTAAGAAATTGTTAAGAAATTGTGCGCGCAGAGGGGTCAGCGCAGGCGCTTGCGTATGCGGTCGACCAGTTTGGCGAGCTTCATCAGGTCGTAGCCGTTGTAGATGGTGGGGCGGCGAAGCTGGATGGCTTTAAGGAAGTGAGATACGGAGAGTTCGGCCGCACGGGTGGCGTCGAAGGAGCGCTTGTCGAAGAAGAGGTGGCCTCCCTCGTTCTCCTTGCCCAGGCGCACCGACTGGTTGTCCACATCGCATTCTGCCAGGCAGGTAAAGTCGGAAGCAAAACGGGTGTGGCGCGGAAGGGAGGAGCAGGTGGTGATGAAGATGTTGGAGGTGGCCCCGCTGTCGAAACGAAGCGACAACTGTACGGCGTGCTGGGCCTCCCCGCCCAGGTTAACCTCGTTGATGTCTAGGTGGTGTACCGTTCCCCGAATCCATTTGAGGCAGAAGGCCAGCTCGTCAATCCATAAAAACTCCGGATCGGTCTCCGTTTCCATGAACTGCGTGTGGCCCATTTCCCTGATCACCTGGATGAACTTGGGACTTTCGATGGATTGCATCATCCACTGCGAAGCGGGCGCTATGCTGGGCCAGTGGGAGAACTGGAGCAGTACGTTGGCCTCCTCGGCTGCGTGGTAAACCTTTTCAACGGCTGCCGTGTCGGTGGGCAGCCTGGAGATGAGAAAGGTGTGGTAGCCTATCTTGATGGCTTCCAGGAGGCGCTCCATCTGCGACTCGCTCTCGTCCAGCAGCAGGCAGGCGTCCACCTCGCCTGCATTTTTTAGGAGGGGGGTGATTACCACTTCGCCGACCGACTTGTGGTGTCGAAGATGCTCTTCCCAGGCGGCGGCTCGCTCGGCGGGGCCGATAATTCCTACTTTCATGGACCGGGTCCCATAGGTTCAGTCTTGAAGTGGAATATATCAGATTCCCGATAGAATACAGAATGGGGGAGGGGGTCTTAGTCGGGCATGACCAGGGCGAGGATGAAATAGAGCAATACCGGGCTTCCCCAGCCCAGGAAGGTGAAGATCACAAAGATGATCCGTACGATGGTAGGATCCCATCCCAGGTACTCGGCGATGCCGCCGCAGACCCCGG
This sequence comes from Balneolaceae bacterium, assembly GCA_034521445.1. Classification (NCBI taxonomy): domain Bacteria; kingdom Pseudomonadati; phylum Balneolota; class Balneolia; order Balneolales; family Balneolaceae; species Balneolaceae bacterium. The sequence goes on from JAXHMM010000003.1 coordinate 351,106, forward strand.
CGATCATTCGGTCAGTTGTTGATTTTTTCAGTCTTGCTCCCATGGGAATGGTCCGTAAGGGTTCGGATGATACAGTTTGATGGTAATGGTACGCAGCTTGCAGGCCATTGTTTCACTCCCCTCTCGCGTTCAGATACAGGGAGAGGCCGAAGTAGTAAAAGGGAAACAGAAACGAGCTGTAAACCAGCCATACGGGCGCGCTGTCGAGCAGGATCACCAGGGCCAGAAGCTGGGCAAAGTAGATACCCCCCAGGGCCAGTGTGAGGGTCTGCAGATGGGGCGTGCGGGTGGGATAGACGAAACGCACCGGAAGGAGGGTGACTACAGCGAATATCAGCAGTACCCCCGCGCAGATCTCTGGGGGCAGTTCAAGCAGGTAGAGATAGAGTACCACGATGTTCCAATAGGAGGGAAATCCAGTGAAGAAATGGTCCTCCGATTTGGCATCGGCATGGGAGAACTGCAGGGCGCTGGTCAGCGTGCAGCCCAGTACCACCCAGGCGGGAACCTGCACCACGGCATAGGCCCAGAAAAGTGGCGCTAGGGTCCATGTCACGAAATCGACAATGTTCTCCAGCAGATCGCCGCGGATAAGGGGGGCGTGACGGGATACGTTTATCCGCCGGGCCATCGTGCCATCCACGGAGTCGATGAACACCGCCGCGGCGAGAACCCAGAGCGCCTCCTGGAAATAGCCGTCCAGGGTCAGGATGACGGCCCATAGTCCCAGTGCTGCGCCCGATGCGGTGAGCACGTGCACTCCATATGCTGCAAAACGTGATCCGATAGCTGGTCCGTTGATTAAATCGAGCGAAACACGAAGTCAATAAAATAAAAAAAGCGGAACCTGTGAAGGCCCGCTTCAGGTAAAAGATTGAAAAAGCCCGAGTCAGCGCTCAATTCGAATATCCCGCCGCAAAGTCCGGTAGCCTACCAGGTCGACACGAAGGGTATAGCTGCCGGGCTCCAGGTTGGAGATGTCAAACGTGCCGTCCTCCCCCGTAGCTGTGGCGCGGTCCAGATCGAGGATCATCACATTGGCCATGGGCACACGATTGCCCGTCCGCGCGTCTATCAGCATGCCGCTCACGCGTCCGCTATCCGTATCGAGTTCCTGAAGTTCCAGCTTGGGGGCGCCGGAATCGGCCATATTCTGTCGCTCTAGCCACCGTATGGAGGAGCGGCTGTCCCCGGCGCGGTCCAGGTTCAGGTCGGTTACGTCCGATAGGTCAATGACCCTTGAGTTCTGTTCCATGCCCTCCCCGTCGGGGCGTACGGGCGGAGGCGGTGGCTGTCGTCCGCTGCCGTCCTCCACCGGACCGGTTTGAAGCCGGAAGATAATGGGCAGGGAGAACTGCACGCGCACAGCTTCGCCGCGCTGCCGGCCTGGTCGGAAGCGCGCGTGCTCTTGTATGCCCTCTACGGCTGCTTCGTCAAGCAAGGGGTGGACGCTTCGAACGACCCGAGGTTCCTCCACGCGCCCCTGTCTGTTAACGATAAATTGAATGACCACCTGTCCTTCGATGCTAGCGCGGCGCGCCGTTTCGGGGTAGTCTACACTCGACTGAAGCTCCGCCAGGCCACCTATGAGCTGGGGCTCCTCTTCCACGGCCACAAAATATTCATTTTGCTGTGACGGGGCGCCCGGCGGGGGAGGGGAGACGGAAGATCCCCCCAGCCGGTTTAGGTTGGCCTCGCGGTAACGGCGGAAGGCTTCCCAGTTGGGATAGAAGCCCGAGTGCATGACGGGACGGCCGTTCGACTCGCCCGCTTTGAATTCGAGGTCGTGACGTACGTAGAGGGAGACTTCATCGCGGTCGGCGATAGGCCGCTGCGAGCGCACCACCACCTCCAGTCCGCTGCGGCTGATGGAGAGGGTATTGCCGCTGATGCGTCCCGCCTCCTCCGACTGCGGGAATTCGCGGCCGGAAAAGATGAAGGTGCCGTAGCGTCCCAACGTCAGCGCCCCCACGCCGTCGACCGGACCCGATATGCGGGGGGTGTCGGCGCTGTCGCCGGATGCAGAAATCACCGTAGCCCCGTTTACATCGATGGAGGGATTATCGAGGACGATTTCACCCTCCATCGGCTGTTCATTTGTAGAATTGGAACGCTGCAGGTCGGTGCAGGCCATGATGCCGGTCACGAAGAGGGCGGTGACCATAGTGAGCAGGAGGCTGGATCGCAGGGGCGCGTTGGAGCGATTGTAGGCTTGCATCACTTCGATGCGCCTCTTGAGGGTGTTGGGTTCCACCGACATGCTCACATTGGGCAGGTGCTGGAAAACCGGGCGGGGCGCCAGCTCCAGCAGCAGTTCTGCGTACTTGCGGCGAGAGATGGATGAGTAGGAGAGCACCTCACGGTCGCAGGAGATCTCGCGGTACTCGCGTACTTCCCGGTGCAGCCTGTGTACCATGGGATGAAACCAGAAGAGGGCTTCGGCCAGCAGCAATAGCACATTCAGCGCGTAATCACTGTGCTTGATGTGCGTGAGCTCATGCCGGATGGACATATTTCTCTTTTCCCGCTGGTGTCGCAGGTAGGAGGGAAGCACGATGACCGGTCGCAGGGATCCGAAGGTGAAGGGCACCTCGGTTTCCTCCGAATAGGCCAGGCGCACGCGCCGTACATCCCGGAGCTCGTCGATCTTGGGTGTAAACTGCGTGGAGAGGGGCCGGGAGTCCAGGGAACGGGCGAACTGCCGCAGCCCGAACAGGTTGAGTCCAAGCAGCACTACCTGCCGGATGGAGACGATCAGGATGCCGGCCATCACGAGGCCGATCCAGACCATGGGTTCGCCCCATTCTACCCCCAGGGATGGGGCGGAGGCAGCCGGTTCTACGGCTGGCAGGGAAATGGGGCTCTGAATGACAATGAACTTCGCACTCAGTTCGCTCTGTGCGGCCTGCATCACCTCCTGCATCCAGGAAGTGCCGAAGGATGCCGCCAGTCCGATGGGAAGGGCCAGCAGCAGGGCGGCCCTCCCGTGGTACTGGTAGGCGATGTTAGACTGGTTACGAAGCCTCAGGAGGGCATAGACGAGGAGGGCGAGGCCGCTCCACAACGCCACGGGAAGCCAGTAGGCACTCAGGCTGGTGGCCCCGAGGTCACTCAGAAAACCTGCAATTTCCCACATGGTCAGTCATCCATACTGTCGATCATTTTTTTGATCTCCTCGCGGTCTTTGTCTGTGAGGCTTTCGCCTTTCACCAGTGTCTGGACCAGTTCCTTGGGAGAACCCTTGAATACCTTGGTCATGATGTCATTGACCAGGCTGAAGCGGACCGACTCGGGCTCCACGGCGGGGCTGTACACGTAAGTGACCCCGTCCTTGCGGTATTTGAGATAGCCCTTGTCCGCCAGGTTCTTCATTACGGTCATGATGGTGGTGTAGGCGACTTCTCGGTCTTCCAGGACACGTTTCTGTACCTGTTTGACGGTCGCTTCCCCGAAATTCCACACATGATGTAAAACTTCCATTTCTGTTTCGCCGAAAGGTGTAAGTGATTTTTTCATAACTACTCCGTGATTTTTAGGTGTGCACCTTAATACTAAAATATTCGTACAGTATTAAAATGCAAGTATTATTTTTGATTGGGGTTATTCAGGTAATATCCCCGTCCAGCTCTTCGGCCAGGCGCAGATCGACTCCCGCGGTCCCGTCTCCGGGACCATGACACCGACATTGTATTTAGCTGCATGGAATGTCCTACCTTGGAACTTCAGCAGTACCAAAGCTATTTCACAAGTGACTCCCGGTTAAGCCGGAAGGGTGTTTGGGGACCTGTGCGTGATCAATTCATTACCTTGACAATAATATTAAGCTAACCGTTCCGATAAATGCCTGGGAGCGAAACTTTTATGCAGAAAAGACTCTTTACGCGCAACCAGAGGCCGGTGGATCGCGACGGAGATTTCGTGCTCTACTGGATGACCATCCAGCGGCGCATGCACTTCAATTATGCCCTGCAGCGGGCGGTGGAGGAGGCCAACCGGCTCGGCAAGCCCCTGCTGATCCTGGAGAGCCTGGTATGCGACTACCCCTGGGCCTGCGACCGCTTTCACGCCTTCCTGCTGGAGGGGATGGCCGAACACGAACGGTTCTGTGCCGAACGGGGCGTATCCTATTACCCGTGGACCGCACGGGAGCCGGGCGCCCAGGAGGGCATGGTGCAGGAGTTGGCCCGCAGTGCCTGCTGCGTAGTGGCCGATGAATTCCCGGTGTATATCATCCGCGATTTCAACGAATCCATCCCGCAGGAGCTGCCGGTGCGCTACGAGTCGGTGGACAGCAACGGTATCCTGCCTCTTTCGCTTACCGACAAGGCGCCCTACAACGCCTACCACTTCCGCAAGATCGTGCAGCGGGAGTTCCTTGATCACTATACGTCGCCTCCACTCCGCAACCCGCTCGATGCGTTGCGGGATCGGTCGGCCATTACGCTGCGGAGATCCTTCCGGGAGCGATGGCCCCGGGCGGGGGATAGCCTGCGCGACCGTGATGCCTTCATGGCTTCACTGCCCATCGACCACGATATTCCGCCCCTTGACATCAAGGGTACCCGTCAGGCGGCCCTGGGCAAGCTGGGGCAGTTCGTCTCCCACGGCCTGCTGCAGTACGACGAGAAGCACAACCAGCCTGATGCTCGCGCCAACAGCGGACTGAGTCCCTGGCTGCACTTTGGCAAGATATCCTCCCACGAAATCGTGGAGACAGTGCTGGAGTACCAGCCGGAGGGATGGGACCTCGACCGCCTCACCTACAACAAGGGATCCACGGGAGACTTCTGGAACGGGGACCCCAACATCGACGGTTTTCTGGACGAGCTGATCACCTGGCGGGAGGTGGGTTTCCACTACGCACACCACGAGCCGGATTACGACCAATACGAGACGCTGCCCGACTGGGCACTGAAAACCCTCGAAAAACACCGCAGCGACCCGCGCGAGTGGATCTACGGGCTGGAGGAGCTGGCGGCGGCGCAGACGCATGACGAGATATGGAACGCCGCGCAAACACAACTCCGCCGCGAGGGCGTCATCCACAACTACCTGCGCATGCTCTGGGGCAAAAAGGTGATCCAGTGGACGCCTGATCCCGAGGTGGCGCTGGCCTACCTCATCGATCTCAACAACCGCTACGCCATCGACGGGCGGGATCCCAACAGCTACTCAGGCATCTTCTGGTGCTTCGGGCGCTTCGACCGCGCCTGGCAGGAGCGGCCCATCTTCGGCAAGGTGCGTTACATGACCTCCGAGAGCACCCGGCGCAAACTGAAGCTGGACCGCTATCTGGAGCGGTATGGTCCCGGGCAGTCGCTGCTTTAAGGAAGGTTCTGGCCCGGAGGTAAAGGCTATCGGGCGTTCTGCTTAGAGATCCCGGATCAGCTGCGTCACCAACCGCGCGAAATCCTCGCGGCGCGCGCCTGCAGCTTCTTTCACCTCCTCGTGGTTCAGACGGGCGCCGCTGACTACCCCGCTGGCCATGTTGCTGATTAGGGAGACTGCCACGGCGGGCAGCCCCAGGCGGGCGGCCTCGGCCAGTTCGGGGGCGGTGGACATGCCCACGGCGTCGCCACCCATCTCCCGGAAGGCACGGATTTCGGCCTTGGTCTCGTAGTTGGGACCGGTCACGTAGAGGTAGGTGCCGAGGTGGACCGGCAGCTCCAGGTCCCGGGCCATCCCGTAGGCCTTTTCGGCGAATGGGTAGAGGTTGTAGCGGAAGGGGCGCGCGGAGGTGGGGTGCACGAGGTGATTGGGACGCAGGATATCCCCCACCACCATCAGGTCGCCCACCCGGTAGGAGGTGTTGATGGCCCCGGCGGCATTGGAGATGATCAGCTTCTGGCAGCCGAGGGCGGCGGCCAGGGCGACCGGCAGGACGGTGCGCGCGAAGGAGTGTCCCTCGTAACGGTGAAAGCGTCCCCCGAAGGCCAGCACGCGTTGCCCCTCCACCGTGCCGGAAAACAGCTCCCCGGCGTGGCCTGCCACCGAAGTGCGCGGGAAGCCGGGAAGCTCGCCGTAGGAGATGGCGGTGGCATTTTCCAGTCGACCGGCAAAGTCGCCCAGCCCAGAGCCCAGGATCACCGCCGCGCGGTAGGGTCCCCCAACGTCCCGGCGCTCCAGCGCCTTCACCGTCTCATTCAGGGATGGGGGCGGGGTGCGGTCGGCGCCGTTCCCGTCAGCGGCGCGAAGAATGTCAGTCGAGGGGCTCAATGGTGTATCCCTTTTGTTCGTCGTAGTCGGTCAGCCGGAAGAGGGGGTGGAAGCTGTCGTGATATCCCATAACGATGTATTCCTCTTCCCAGGCCCTGCGCACCAGCTCGGCGCGAACGGTGCTGCTGAGGTCGGGGTCGAAGTCGTACTTGGCGGCGTACTTTCGATTCACCGCTCCGCGGGTGGCCAGTACGTCACCGGCCATCATATACTTCTGGTCACCGGATTCCGGCTCGAAATAGAGCACCTGGGAAAATTCGGTGTGTCCCCCGCAATGCCTTGCGCGCACGCCCGGCAGGGGCTCCTCTTCCGTCTCCAGGAAATGCAGGTCTGCTTTGGCGTCCAGGAAATGCACGAACTCGGTCTTTTCGGGGTCGTAGTACTCCTCCAGTCCCATCACCTTTTCCCAGCCGCGGCGGCTCACCCAGATGCGCGCCTCGGGGAAGGTGAGCTGCCAGTATCCCTCCCCGCGCCCGGCCAGTCCCCCGATGTGGTCGTAGTGCAGGTGGGAGGCAAAGACGTCGGTGATGTCCAATTCGGTGAGGCCCGTTTTCTCCAGGTTGGCCTTGATGATGTCGGTGGAGGTCCCCTCCCCGAAGCCGCCGATGCCGGTGTCGAAAAGCAGGATGCGGTTCTCGTCGGGATGCGGCAGCAGGAAAGGGTTGAGAGAGATTTTCAGGGCGCCCTTTGCCGGATCCTCGTCGCGGGCAATGCGGTGGAACTTCTTGTCCAGTCCCACGGAAAAGGTGCCTTCGTAAAGGGGAGAGACGGTAGGTGCGTTGTACAAAAGTGGACGATCCTGGGGATTGCGGTTGGTGCGTGCGCGGCCGCACGGCCGGGAATGCTAAACGGCTGCGGCGGGGCGGCCGTTTCGGACCTACCGTTTTTTATCCTCGTCAAACTTCTCGTAGGCCGAGATGATCTGGCGCACCAGCTTGTGGCGCACCACGTCGTTCTGGTCGAGGTAGACAAAGGAGATGCCCTCGATCTCCTGCAGGATGTGCTGGATGGAGATCAGGCCAGACTGCTTCTTGCGCGGCAGGTCGGTCTGGGTGACGTCCCCGGTGATGATGGCCCGGCTGTTGAAGCCGATGCGCGTCAGGAACATCTTCATCTGCATGTTGGTGGCGTTCTGCGCCTCGTCGAGAATCACAAAGGCGTTGTTCAGGGTGCGTCCCCGCATGTAGGCCAGGGGAGCGATCTCGATGGTGCCCTTGGCCAGGTGCAGTTCCAGGCGGTCGTACTCGATGAAATCTTCCAGCGCATCGTAGAGGGGACGCAGGTAGGGGTCGATCTTCTCGCGCAGGTCGCCCGGCAGGAAGCCCAGGGTCTCGCCGGCCTCCACCGCGGGCCTGGCCAGCACAATTTTCTTCACCTTGCGCTCTTTCAGGGCGCGCACGGCCAGGGCGACGGAGGTGTAGGTCTTGCCGGTGCCCGCCGGACCGATGGCGAAAACGATGTCGTTGGATACTGTGGCGTCTACGATGCGTTTCTGGCCGGGCGTCTTGGCCTTGATCTCCTCCCCGTCGTAGGTATGGAGAATAAAATCGCCGTCCACATGCGCATCGCGCAGGGGATTAGGCTGGGGGCGGGTGGAGGGGGCGTCGCGCTCATCTTTATGGATGGCAAGTACGGTCTCCACGTCCTCTGCGGTCAGGTCGCCGTTGCGCCCGGCCATGCGGATAAGCTCCTCCACGATGGCGCGCAGCTCGCGGCGGTCCTTCATGGGACCGCTGAGCTTGATGCTGCTTCCGCGCGCGGTGATCCGGGTGTCGGGGTAGGCAGCGTCAAGGGCGGCGAGGTGCTCGTCCTGGAAACCCAGGATCAGCACCGGCTCGACATCTTCGATCTGTATGGTTTCTTCTCCGATGGTTTGCTGCTGTGCGATGGGCGTTCCTCCGCTTGTTTGGTGGCAATGAAGGGAAAGATAAGGAATTCAGGGCTTTTCCTACAGCCTACGGGTCTCCTCTTTGCGCTCCCGCGGAAGGTGCTCAGGCCCAGTTGGCCGTACCAGCGCGGGCCTTCTTGGTCAGTTCGGAGATGCGGGCAGGGATATTGTCGGCCTTGAAAACGCTGCTGCCGGCCACCAGCACATCGGCCCCGGCGCCGACTACCCGCTCGATGTTATCCAGTCCCACACCGCCGTCCACCTCGATCAGGAAGGAGTGGTTGCCCTCCCGGCGCAGCCTGTGCACCTGCTGTAGGCGACGGTAGGTGGCCTCGATGAAATTCTGTCCACCGAAACCAGGATTCACGCTCATTACCAGAACCAGGTCTACCTCCTCCAGCACCGGCTCGATCACGGAAACAGGCGTGGCGGGATTAAGGGCCACCCCCGCATGTACGCCGTACTGTTTGATCTTCTGCAGTGAGCGATGCAGATGGGGGCAGGTTTCCTGGTGCACGGTTATCTGGTCGGCCCCGGCCTCTACGAAAGCCTCGGTGTAGTCGTCGGGATTCTCGATCATGAGGTGCACGTCAAGGAAGGACGCATCTGCCGCATGTGCGTCGGCGGCCCGTCCAGCGGCCTCCACGATGTCGGGTCCGTAACTGATATTCGGCACGAAGTGCCCGTCCATGATGTCGCAGTGGATCCAGTGCACACCGGCCTCCATGCAGGTGCCGATCTCCTCACCCAGCCGGGTGTAGTCGGCAGCCAGGATGGAGGGGGCGAGAATGGGAAGGTCGAATTCCATGGATTGCGGTTTGTGGTTGGGGATCAGCTTTAGAGTCGCCTGCTGTCGCCGGTGCGCACGTCGCCGGTGCGGATACGGTCCGTGCCCGTGCTGTCGGGCGGGGGCACGTAGGTGGTGTCGATCACGCCGCCCTCCTGTTCCTCGATCATGTCAGGCTGCTCGGAGACGATGAGCACAAGCGTTTCACCTTCAACGATCTGTTCCTGACGAGGCGTGTAGTCGAGAATGGTATTGGGAGGCTGGGCGTCGGAGGGCTGGAAGCGAAGCTCGGCACGGAGGCCAACCTCCCGCAGCTTCTGCTGCGCCTCGGTGATCTTGAGTCCCACGATATCGGGGACGGTCACCATCTTCTGGCCCAGTCCGTCGCTGACGGTCAGGTCCACCACCATGCCCTTGGGCACGGTGTCACCGGGCGCCACCGACTGCCGTAGTACACTGCTCTTGAAGCGTGAGGACTCGAAACTGACCGCGCCCACCTGCAGTCCGTAGTTCTGGAGCTGGATGCGGGCGTTGCGCAGGGAGAGGTTGACCACCTCGGGGACCACCACGGTGGGCGTGGTGACGGTGTTCACGGTCAGGTAGATCTTGCGGCGGGGCTTGACGATTTCGGCGGCTGCGGGGGTCTGGTCGATAACGTAGTTGGCGGGAAAGGCGGTATTGGAGCGACGGTCCGACACCTCGTTGCGCAGCCCGTAGGAGGTAAGCAGCGCCTGCGCCTCCTCCAGGGCAAGATGGCTCACGTCGGGCACGGTGACCCCCTCGTCGTAGTTGGTCAGGGCCGGCATGATCCAGAAGTCGAGGACCACCAGAAGCACAGCGAGTCCCCCGAGGGCCGAGGCGGCCGTGATCCAAAGTTTTCGGCTTTTCAGCAGTGCGGTCAGACGCTCTTTCATGGAACAGATTATAAGGTTCTGCGGGATGAAAGTTCCCGGTAGTCACATTTTGCGAAAGAGATCCTTTCGCAAAGAGGATTGCATGATAGAGAATGGCGAAAGTCTGCCCATCGTCTGGACTACATGTTCAGCAGCAGGCTGAAGCGCATGGTGTTGGCCAGCGGGTGCTCTTCCTCGAGGGTGTGGATGTAGCTGAAGTCCACCCCGAAAAACTTGTAGCGCAGGCCTGCGCCCATGGTGAAGAACTGCCGGTCGCCGTTGTTGGGATCCTCGTAGTAGTAGCCGCCGCGCACGGCAAAGAGCTCGTTGTACCAGTACTCCAGTCCTGCCGCATACATGAATTGCTGGAAAGTGTTCAGCGTGGCTGTGCCCTGGCCGGTTTCGCGGGTGTAGGTACCCCAGGAGCTGACCAGCGCCTCGAACATGCCGTGGGCCTCGCCGTTGTCGTCCACGCGGGCCAGCACCTTGGAGATGTCGTTGGAAAAGGTAAGGGTGTTGATGCCCTCCTGGTCAAGCTCGGTGGTCAGCGCCCATCCTATACGGAAAGTGGTGGGCAGCGGGTCCTTCTCGGCATTTTCGGTGTAATTGAGGCCCGAGCCTAAATTGGAGATGTTCAGCCCGAGGTTTACGTTGGCCTGGTTCCCGAAGAAGGCGAAGGCCGGCGACCGGTACATGGTCGCAAGATCCACGCCGATGCTGGACCCGGGGTCCACCTGCTGGGAGTTGACGGTGGTGCCGCTGGCCAGGCTGCTGTAGATAAAACGCACGCCCGTGCCTACGGCCCAATTGGCGTTTAGCTGGGTGCCTATCGAGAGTCCGCCTGCAAATTCGTAGCTGTTGAAGCGGCCGAGATTGTTGCCCCCGGCGTCGGTGTTGATCTGCTCGCCCAGGTTAAGGTAGGTAATGTGCGCGCCCAGGGTGGTGGAGCCGCCCAGGTAGGTCTTGCCCACCAAGTAATCGTAAAAGAGGTCGGCATTGAACTTGGGCAGCCATTCTGAGTGGGTGATGCTCACCTGGCTTCCGCGCTGGAAGCCCAGTCCGGCGGGGTTCCAGAAGACCGCCGAGGCGTTGTCGGCGATGGCCACGCCGGTGTTGCCCATGCCTGCGGCCCGGGAATCAGGCTCGATCTGCAGAAAGGGGACGGAGGTAATTCCCACCTGGGCCGAGAGGCTGAGGGGGAGGGCAATAAGTACCAGTGAGAGCGTGAAAAGGAATTTCCGTATCATAATGAGCTAGTTATTCTCCTGTGTCACCTGCGCGCTGCTGCTGTCAAAAACGTGCTGTCCAGCATTTGGTAAAATGTCAACAATTAGTGCATGTAATGCAACTAATTTTAACATTCCTAATGCTGGGAATCAGCTGCAGAGCCCTCCCCTTGGGAGGAATAACGCAAGGAAAGGCTCTTACGTATATGATTCTAGAGCATTTCCACGACCATGGCCGAGGCGCCGCCCCCTCCGTTGCAGATGCCGGCGCAGCCCAGTCCGCGGCCGGTCCGTCGCAGCGCGTGCAGCAGGGTCACCACGATGCGCGCGCCCGAACATCCGATGGGGTGCCCGATGCTGACGGCGCCGCCGTGGATGTTCACCATTTCGGGGTCCAGCTCCAGGATGTCGTTGTTGGCCAGGGAGACCACCGAAAAGGCTTCGTTGACCTCGAAAAGACCTATGTCCTCCTTGGATACGCCGGCGCGCTTCAATGCGATGGGAATGGCGTCGGCCGGGGCAGTTGTGAACCACTCGGGGGCCTTGGCGGCGCTGGCGTGGCTGCGGATCCGGGCCAGGGGCTTTATGCCGAGTTCTTTGGCCCTTTCAGCGCTCATAAGCAGCACGGCCGCGGCCCCGTCGTTGATACTTGAGGCGTTGGCGGCGGTGACGGTGCCCTCCTTGTCGAAGACCGGGCGGAGCTGGGGAATCTTGTCGAAGTTGACCTTCTTGAGCTCCTCGTCCATGGTCACCTTGGTGACGTTGCCCTTGCGGTCGGTTACTTTCACCTCCACAATCTCGTCGTCAAACCAGCCCTCCTCGTGAGCCTTGATGGCCCGTTTGTAGGAGGTGACTGCAAACTCGTCCTGCCGCTCGCGGCTGATGCCGCATTCCCTGGCGCAGATTTCGGCGGCGTTGCCCATGTGGAAATCATTGTAGACGTCCCACAGCCCATCCTTGATGATGCCGTCCTGCACCGAACTGTGACCCAGTTTGGAGCCGAAGCGGTGCTTGGGCAGGTAATAGGGCACGTTGCTCATGCTCTCCATGCCGCCGGCCGCAATGATATCGGCCTGTCCCAGCTGAATCTGGTCGGCGGCTACCATAATGGCCTTCATGCCCGATGCGCACACCTTGTTGACGGTAGTGGCGGGGGTCTTTTCGGTGAGGCCGGCCTTCATGGCCACCTGGCGGGCCGGGGCCTGGCCTATACCCGCGGTAAGCACGTTGCCGAAGACCAGCTCCTGCACCTCCTTGGGGTCCAGGCCCGATTTCTTGAGGGTCTCCAGCACGGTCATGGAGCCCAGCTCGGGAGCGCTGAAAGAGGCCAGCGAGCCGTTAAAGGATCCGATAGGCGTACGCTTCGCTTCTACAATAACTACATTTTTCATAACAACCGACTTCTAGACTTTCTGACTTTCCGACTTATTAGACTCGAAAACTTTGATCCAAATCTTCAATTAGGTCATAAATGTCTTCAATACCCACCGAGAGGCGGATGAGCGAATCTTTCAGTCCGATCTTCTCGCGTACCTCCCTGGGGATGGAGGCGTGGGTCATGGAGGCCGGGTGGCAGACCAGCGACTCCACGCCGCCGAGCGATTCAGCCAGGGTGAAGATGCGGGTACGGCTCATGAAATCCTTGGCGGCCTGCGCCGAGTCGTCCTTCAGCGTGAAGGAGACCATGGCGCCGAAGTCGCTCATCTGTTTTTTGGCGATTTCGTGCTGGCCGTGGGATTCCAGCCCGGGATAGATCACGCCTCCCACCTTATCGTGCCCGTCCAGGAATTCGGCGATGGCCCGGGCGTTGGCCACCGAACGTTCAACACGAAGGGCCAGCGTTTTAATTCCCCGCAGGGTGAGGTAGCAGTCCATGGGTCCCGGCACCGCGCCGGTGGTCTTCACCTGGAAACGCAGCTTTTCGATGAGCTCCTCGTCGGAGGTGGCCACGGCGCCCCCGATGGCGTCGGAGTGTCCGCCGAGGTACTTGGTGGTGGAGTGCAGCACCATGTCGGCGCCCAGGTCCAGTGGCTGCTGCAGCACAGGGGAGGCGAAGGTGTTGTCGACCAGCGACACGATATCGTGCTCGCGGGCGAAGTCGGTCAGCGCCTCGATGTCCACCACCCTGAGCAGTGGATTGGTGGGCGTTTCGATCCAGATCATTTTGGTCTCAGGCCGGCGCGCCTTCCGCACCGCCTCCATGTCGGTCATGTTCACGAAGCTGAAATCCACGTCAAAGGGCTCGAATACCTGCGTGAACAGGCGGTAGCTTCCCCCGTAGAGATCGTCGGAGGCGATGACGTGGTCGCCGCTTCGAAGCATCTTGATCACGGCGTCCATGGAAGCGCACCCGCTGGCAAAGCAGGCGCAGTATTCGGCGTTCTCCAGTCCGGCGATGAGGCGTTCCAGGGCGCTCCGTGTGGGATTGCTCACCCGCGCGTACTCGTGGCCCTTGTGCACGCCCGGCGCCTCCTGGGCGTAGGTGGAGGTCTGAAAGATGGGAGGCATGACGGCGCCGCTGGTCTCCTCGGGATGTTGACCGGCGTGAATGGTCTTGGTGTTGAACTTCATAAAAAGATAGCCTTAGCGGTTGGAATTGTCGTCCCCGCGAAGCTCGCGGGCCTGCTCCTCCATGCCCAGCCAGGTATAGACGGAGATAAGCCTGCGCGTATATTCGTCCTCTCCCTCTTCCTCCCGTTCTGCCAGGAAGACCAGGTGGGGGAGGGAAGCCTTCAGGTACCGGGTGATCCATCCCTGAAGCATCTCGCGCGGTGCACCGGGGAGGCCGGCGTGGTCGCGGTAGAGCAGGGAGACGTTCTGGCAGAGGTGGGCGAACTGCCGGTGCAGGTTATCGTCCTCCGGCCGTTCCTCCAGAAGATTGTTATAGAGGCCCTCCGCGCGTCGGAAAAGCGAGTCAGCCGCTCGGTAATCGGCTTCCTCAAGGGGCGGCTCCCCGACCCCTTCAATGCGGGCGCGACCTGCAAACCATAATTCAGTGCCAAGGGAGAGGGCGTAGGAGAGGTTGCCGGGCCGGCTGTCGGCCAGCTCCTGCAGCAGGGGGATGGCCTCGTCGTGCCTGCCGGCCTGGATGTAGGCGTTGGCCAGACCGTGGATCATGTTGCGGCTGCCCGAGTCAGCGGCCCCGGCATCACGGTAGACCGCGATGGCCTCGTTGTAGTTTTCCTGCTCAAAATGCAGGAAGGCAAGCTGTTCCATGAGGTCTGCCGGCAACGGCGTGATGCGCCCGCGTGCCTCCTCCAGGGTAGCGATAGCCTCCGATGGCTGGTCGTTGCGGTAGTGAGTCTGTGCCTTCAGCCGGTAGGAGGAGAGGCTGTCGGGAATGATGGTGATGGCGTTTCGGAAATGGGCCACGGCCCGTTCGGGGTCGGCGGTCCCGCGGCTGGAGTCGGCCCCACTGTATTGAAGTCCGCTGTTGTGCTCGTTGCTCCAGGCAACCTTCAGCAATTCGTCCGAATGCTCAGCGGTCTGTCCGTCCTCCCCGTCGTCCGGCCGACGCCGGGCCTCCAACAGGGCTTGCCGCATCTGGCGATAGAGGGGCTGACGGGGCGCGGGCTCGCTGAGGTTGCGGGCCCGTTCCTGCAGGAGTTCTCCCTTGCGGTAGAAGGTGAGGGCGTCCGCCTCCCCGTTTTCAATCATTCGGTTGAGGTCGGCCAGCTCCCGGGCGGGGTCGTCCCTACGGGGTTCAGCGGTGGAGCTTTCCGAACCGCCGGTGAGATCCTGGAGGGTACTGCAGCCAATAAGAAGCCCGAATGCCAGCACGAGGCATGACATCCGGGCAAAGGGATAATTCATAGGGGATGAACGTGCGTGCTTCCGCTTGCGCGGGTGGTTCGTTTAGTTTCCGCCTCCGCCGTTACCGCCCAGTCCGGCCTTTTCGGCGGCCTGCTGGGCTTCCTCGTCCATACCCAGGTTGATATAGATGTTGTAGAGGGCTTTCCAGGCATCGATATTGTCGGGCTCGATCTGCACCACCTGTTCGTAGTTTTCCATGGCCTGGGTAAGCAGTTCATCAGCCCGCTTGTCCAACCGGGCGGCCTCCTCATTGTCTTCGGTCAGGTTGCGCTGGTCGAAGACCGTAAGTCCCCAGTTCTGGTAGATGATGCCAAGGTAGTCGTAGGCCTGGGCGTTCTGGGGCTGGTTGTTGGTGACCGTCTCCAGCTGCTCGATGGCCTGTTCGCTGCGGGTTACCAGTTCTTCACGCAGCTGGTCGTTCTCCTCCTTGATTTCGGCAATCTGCTGGTTGGCCTCCTCCTGGGGTATCTCGCCGGTGCGCGCCTGTTGCTCTATGTTGTAGATCTCCTCGACATTGGCGTCCAGGGAGTCGCTATAGGCAAGCGCGGCCTGGTAGATCTGTGCGCCCAGGGCTATGCGGTACTGCATGTTGTCAGGGTCATCCTCCACCAGGTCGCGGACCATGTTGATGGCCTGCTGCGACTGCCCGCTCTGCATATAGAGATCGGCCAGCACCTGGCGTATCTGTGTGGATTCGGGGAACTGCTGTTGGCCTCTTTCCAGGGCGGCGATGGCCCGTTCAGTCTCGTTGGCCTGATACAGGTACTGACCAAGCTGTGCATAATCGGTGGTGTCGGCCTCCCAGTACGAACTGTTAATTACTTTTTCCTGGATTTCCGCAGCTCGTGTGAAATTGCTCTGAGTAGCGTAAATCTGCGACATCACATCCCAGGAGAGCATGCTGTCCGGCCAGACCGTCGTGGCATTCTGCAGGTGGGAAATGGCCATTTCATAGGGATTCTCGGTCACATTCATCAGGCTGTCTTCGGTGACATATGCGATGGCCTGATTATGCTCGGTGCGCCATACGGCGTTTTTAACGAAATCGACACGACTCATCTCGTCAGGTACATCGTCGGGATTTTCGAGCTGGGAAGCCACTTCGCGTGCTTTCTCAAAGCTCTCGTTCATGCGTTCGTAGTAACTCTGACGTTCATCGGCCGGATATTCATCGGCCAGATTGCCGAGAGCCACGGCTTTGTAATAATACCCGAGTGGGTCCTGGGGATATTCTTCGATCGCTTGTTTCGCAGATTCCAGGGCGGCTTGGTAGTTTTGGCCTTCGATCGCAGACTGCGCGTCGTCTGCGAGAGGGTTGGAGCCGCCGCAACCGGCCACAAAACCGATAACAAAGGCGATCAGTAGAAGTGATACACTGTTCTTGAACATAGGTGCTATTCCTGTAGAATTCACGGTTACGTATCCATTTGGGAGACCTGAAAGTAACCATAAGATGGACTTTCCGCAATAGCGGGCGACTCCTTCGCCGAAGCTGCGCGGTCAGCCGGGCAGGGGAGGCGCGCACCCTTCCCGCGGGGCGGGGGAGGAGACAAAGGCTTCTGCATTCCGGCGGCGGGTTGCTTATATTGCATCACCGTATTACCGACGTGCAAACAGGGCATTATGTTCAGCAACACCCGCTTTCCCGTCCATGAGGACGACGGTTACACCTACCTGGATTTATTCCCCTCCGACGGGGAGCCCAGGCAGACTCTGCTGTTCCTCCACGGCATGTTCGGGGGACTCAGTAACTTTGACGCCCTGGCGGCCCATATGAGGGAATCGGACTGCCGCATCGTGGTGCCCCGCATTCCCCTTTACAGTCGCTCGCGCGCCGACCTGACCATTCCACAGCTGGCCGGCTGGGTGCTGGGATTCATGGACCACCTATCGCTGACAGCGCCCATGGTGCTGGGCAACTCTATGGGAGGCCACATCGCCCTGGAGCTGGCGCGCCGCTGCCCCGGCCGCGCGGAAGCCTTGGTGCTGACCGGCAGTTCCGGTCTGATGGAGGAGGAGTTCGGCACCACTTTTCCCAAGCGCAGTAACCGCGAATACATTCGGCGGCAGGCCTCCCTCACCTTTTACGAAGACCTGGTTGACGAGCGCATGATTGACGAAATCCAGGAAGTGGTGCTCGATGCCCGCAAGATGGTGCGCCTGCTTTCGCTGGCGCGGGAGACCCGCAACTACCATATGGAGAAGATGCTGCCCGACATTCCACACCGTACCCTGCTGGTCTGGGGGAGGCAGGACCGTATCACACCCCCCGAGGTGGGGGAGAGCTTCGCGCGTCTGATGCCTGCAGCCGAACTCCGCTGGATCAACCGCTGCGGGCACGCACCCATGATGGAGCGACCCGCAGAGTTCGCCCGTCACCTGGAAGACTTTCTAATCCAAACCGTACAAACCGAATCCACCCATGAAGAAGATTATTCACACATCTGAGGCACCGCAGGCTATTGGACCCTACAGCCAGGCGGTGGCGTATGACGGCATCCTTTATTGCTCCGGACAGATCGGCCTGGTGCCCGGCACCGGCGAGTTCGCCGGCGAAGACGTGGAAAGCCAGGCGCGGCAGGTCATGAAGAACCTGAAGGCCGTGCTGGAGGAGGCCGGTTCCGGTTTCGACCAGGTGATCAAGTGCAGTATCTTTCTGGCCGACATGGACGATTTTGCGACGGTCAACGAGATTTACGGCGGCTATTTCGGCGAGAATCCCCCCGCCCGCGAGACGGTGGCCGTGAAGACCCTCCCCAAAAACTGCCGGGTGGAAATCGGCTGCATCGCACATCTCTGATACCCTGCATGCCGGACGAAGCATGTCGGGTGACCGGTTTGCGGCCGACAGGGCCGTTTTGCGACCGACGGGGCCGTGTCATTCTGCCTTAGCGCGCCTCACCGCCAAGGCGAAACGTCTGTGTGGCGCTGTTGCCCACACGGTCCCACGCCTCTACGCGGACGGTCATCTCGGCGGAGGGCGTGAAGCGGGGCAGGTAGTAGACCAGCCGGTCGTCTTCGGGCTCATATTCGGCGATACCGCGCACCCCGTTGACCTCCATGACGGTGCGGCGGTGGTCGATGCCTGAAAGGGAGTCCTCCGCCTGTACGGTAACGATCCACTGCCCGTCCGGTCTGCGCGCCAGGTGCGGCGAATGGAGACGGGGTTCGGTGCGGTCCTCCAGCAGCAGAAAGGTGCCCGTCTGCTCCGCCTCCGAAACCAGGTAGCCCTTCTGCATCTCTCCCGGCAGGTAGTCCAGGCGGTCGCGCCCCTCTTCAAGACGGTAGAGCGCGTAACGGTCGCCCGGAACGCGCGAGGCCGGCAAATGCAGGGTGTAGCTCCCGTTCACGGGCATGCCCGCCGGCAGCACGTCCAGGCGCAGGGTGTCGCCCTCGCTGGATCCAGCGCGCAGGTAAAGCCCGGCCGAGAGGGTATCGTGGAAGGCGCCGGCGGGAAAGCGCGCAAAGATCTGTCGTTGCTCCCTGTTGCGCACTTCAGACTGCGCTACGGACTGCATATCGCCGCGGCTTCCGGTCTCGCCTGGACCCATCCTCTCCGCCGTTCGGGCGTCGATGCCCGGGGAGAGGGTCTCCACCTGCCAGCGCGCCGTGCGCAGGGGAGGGTGGCCTGCGCTCAGCAGGGCCGGCCGGGAGGGTACCACCCGCCGGAGCGTCCATCCCTCCTCCATATGTTCCCTCATATAGACGGACGCACCACTGCCGCGAAGGTCCAGCAGCACCTCGCCCGTGCCGGAAGGCAGAGTGCCCGGCGAGGCCAGGCCCACGGTCAGCCCCCTCCACTCCTCCCGGGGAATGGCCACCCAGTCGGCCTCCCAGCGCCACGCCGCCGGATCGGCTTTGGCCGCACTGGCCCCCTCTGCCTCCGCAATCCCGATCTCCTCCACTATGTCCAGGCTCAGCTGTGCCGTGCTGCGATTCCCATAGAAGTCCTCCGCCTCGATGCGTACCTCGTGGCGCCCGGGCTCCAGGCGGAGGCGTCCCCCGGCCGATCCCCGGCTGGTATAAAAGGGGAGGGTGTTGCCGTCGGCGATCCAGAGGCGCTGATAGCCCCGGCCGGTGGACTGCAGCAGGGGATAGACCCGGTCGATGAACATCTGTCCGGTCTGGTCGTAGGCGAAACTGTCCACTTTCGCATGAAAACGCAGTTCCCCGTCCACCCACATGCGCAGCTGGTGCACGGCGTAGGCGTTGTAGACGTCGTTGGATTGGTCGTAGACGTCCACCGCCAGGCCGATTTCCCCGGAGGCCCGCACCGTGCCCATGCGGAAGGTCCCGCTGTCCCGCCAGGCGCGCCGGGTGACGGTGCGGTGCGCGCCCTCCACGGTGGAGGCCATGGTGAGCGGCTCCACCGCAAGTCCCGAAAAGGCGGGCGCGATGGTATCCTCCACACGGAGGTTGGTCAGCAGCGGGTTGAAGGGGCGATCGGAGGGAGTGCGCAGCTCGAAGTGCAGGTGGGGAGGACCGATGCCCGATGCGCCGCTGAGTCCAACTGTCTCTCCCTGCTCGATGCGGATCTGCAGGGAGTCGAGGGTGCGATCCAGTTCAAAGGCGTAGTCGTCGGCGATGCGCAGCGAGTCGGCCAGCCGCTGGATGGGTTCGGCAAAGGCCATCAGGTGGGCGTAGAGGGAGAGGGAGCCGTCGTCGTGACGCAGGTAGACCACCTTGCCGTATCCCCTGGGACCGATGGCGATGCGGTGGAGGGTGCCCGACCGGGTGGCGTAGACTTCGAAGCCGCGCTGCCCCCAGGTCTTGATGTCCAGCGCCGCGTGAAAGTGGGCGGAGCGGGTCTCACCAAAGGTGGAGCTCAGCTTGCGGCTGGCCTCGGTGGGCCAGAGGTACTCCGCCCGCAGCCAGGAAGGGGCGAGGGAGTCGCTCTCGGTCGTGGCATGGGCGGGTTCATGTCCTGCAGCGCTTGCGGCGACGGAGTCCGCACGTTCGCCGCCGCTTGCGATGACGTCCTGGGCGCGGGCCTCCCCGGCGGGGAGCAGGAACTGTGCCGGCAGCAGGAGGCAGAAGGCCAGGACGGTGCCCGGTATCACCCGTGCCAGAAATCGAAAGGATCTTGACGTCCGGCCCGGGAGGCGCGTGAAACGGTATGGGCGATGCCGGCTCACGGGCTTTCCCGGCGGGCGGTCACGGCCACGCGGCTTCGTCCCCCTTCCAGTTCGGCCACGATACGGTCGCCCTCCTCCAGGGGTGAGACCCCCTTGGGCGTCCCCGTAAAGACCAGGTCGCCGGGCATCAGGGTGAAAATGGAGGAGAGGTAGGCGATCAGCCGGGCCACGGGGAAGAGCATGAGGGAGGTGGAGTCCTCCTGCCGGGTTTGCCCGTTCACGGTCAGGCTAAGCTGCAGTTTTTGGGGATCGGGGACCTCCTCCGAAGGCACGAAGCTGCCCAGGGGGGCAAAGGTGTCGTAGCCCTTGGCCACCGTCCACGGGTGACCCTTCTCCTTGGCCTGCTGCTGCAGGTCGCGCGCCGTGACATCGATGCCCACGGCATAGCCTGCCACCGCGCGCAGGGCCTCGTGCTCCGGCACGTTTTTCCAACCGGACGCGCCGGTATTCGCGCCGGCCTTCGGACTGGCAGCCCAACCGGCAGCCCCGCTCCCCTCCGCCTTAGCTATGGCCGCCACCAGCTCCACTTCGTGGTGGACCTCGCGGCTGGCTGCCGGCAACACGACTTCGCCCCCGTCGCCGATCAGGCTGCTGCGCGGCTTGAGAAAGACCAGGGGACGGTCGGGGACTTCATTCTGCAGTTCACGGGCGTGTTCGGCGTAGTTGCGGCCGATGCAGTAGATGGAGCCCGGGGCGAGGCCGTCGAGATTGGGGAGTTGCAGCATGCTCATGCGAAGCAATATAAAAAATAAAAAGCTGTCCGCCGGTGAGCGAACAGCTTTCTGATACTAATGCCGGAGTGTATTTCCTGCGGCCCGTCGCCGGGCTGCGGCGCGGTCAGCCCTGGGGCTCCACGCTTACGTACTTGCGTCCCCCGGAGCGTACACGGAACATGACCTGCCCGTCCGCCTTGGCGAAGAGCGTATCGTCCTTGCCGCGGCCTACATTTTCGCCGGGGTGAAACTTGGTGCCGCGCTGGCGCACGATGATGTTGCCGGCGCGAACTACTTCGCCGCCATACTTCTTGACGCCGAGGCGTTTTGAGATGGAGTCGCGTCCGTTCTTTGTAGAACCTTGACCTTTCTTATGTGCCATGGTGTAGAGGGGTTTAGAAAATTACTCTTCCTGCTTGCTTTCCCACGCCCGCTGCACGGTGACGCGGTCTTCGTCCCCGGGTACGAAACCTTCCAGTTCCTCCAGGGGAGTGTTTCGAATGTGGTCGATGGCCTCCTTGGCGTTCATATCGGTGGAAACCTTTGTGGGGGCCTCGCCGCCGGACTTGGCGTCAGCCTTCGGTTTCGACTTGGATTCAGACTTGGCTTCGGACTTCGCCTTGGCCTTCGATTCCGCGGCCTCCTTGCCGGAAGCGCTGTCCGTTTTGGCCTTCTCGTCCTTTTTCGTGGACTTGGCGCTCTTTTTGGCGCCGCCGGAGGAGGAGATGTCGGTGATTTCGAGGCGGGACATGGTCTGGCGGTGGCCCGTCCTCTTCTGGTAGCCCTTGCGGCGTTTTTTCTTGAAGACGATCAGCTTGTCGGCCTTTACGTTGTCCACCAGGTCCGCCGTCACGCTGGCGCCCTCGATCACAGGCTTGCCCACGATCACGCCGCCGTTGTCATCCTTGATCAGCATGACCCGGTCAAAGTTAAGGGTGATGCCGGCTTCGTCGCTCTGTTTGTCTACAAAAATGACATCGCCTTCGGAAACCCGGTACTGATGTCCTCCAATTTCAACTACTGCGTACATCTGAACTCTTTTTGCTTTTACGGGTGAAAATGCCTTGTTCGGTGTCGTTTCCTGCCTCCGTTCCCTATCGGCCGCCGGTATTCGGCCGGCCTGCGAAACGGCATTATTACAGACTCCGAATATAAGCGTTATCCGGCCTAAATGAAAGAGGAATTGCACCCCGCATGAAGTGAAGGGTATGGGAAATAGTAAAGTTGTATCGTGTTTGCACAGGAAGCTTTTGGCTACAATTTCAGGTTGATGTATATTTGATACATGGATTACTCCAAATACATAACTATTGAAGCCGACAAACGAGGTGGCAAACCCTGCATCAGGGGTATGCGAATCACTGTTTATGATATTTTGGATTATCTGGCTTCAGGTATGTCCGAGGAAGAAATTCTGGATGATTTTCCGGAATTAACGACAAACGATATTAAGGCCACATTGGCATTTGCTGCTGACCGGGAACGAAAGTTGACCGAGTATACTGATTGAAACTCTTGTTCGATCAAAATCTGTCTTACCGTTTGGTGAATTTGCTGGAAGATCTATTTCCAGATTCGTTACATGTTTATCAAGTTGATCTGCAGGAGGCTAGCGATTCTGCAATTTGGGAATATGCCAGGGAAAAAGGCTACACCATAATATCGAAAGATATCGATTTTCATCAACGGAGCTTTCTATATGGATCACCTCCTAAAGTGATTTGGGTAACCTCCGGAAATTCCAGTACCAGCGAAATACACCACCTTATTCGTTCCAATAGCGATAAGATACAGAAGTTCTCACGTGACAGCAGCGGCACGTTTCTGATCATCGGTAAATAGGCAACCGCTGAAGTTCTCCTCAACTAGAAACTGCCCGCTAAAGGCTCTATATTCCTGATTCCCCGTCAGGGGAGCCGGGTCGCAGCACTTCGGCCCTGCGAGCAATCTAACCCACATTCCACACCGCCCATGTCCCAGGAGAAGAAACTGCCCGACCTGCACACCCAGGCCTTCATGTTCAAGAACACCAAGCGTTTCCAGCACGACGGGGGACGCGCCTGGATCAAGGATTCCCAGCTTTATGAGGCGCGCAGGGATGCCAACGGCCGTCTCAACACCATCTCCTCGGAGAAGGATTCCGAGCGGGTGGAACAGGCCGAAGACCATAACCCCGGATTCTAGTCCATGAGAAATCTCAAAGTCCTTGCGACGCTGATGGTCATTGTGGTGGCCCTGCTGCTCGCCATCGAATTTTACACCACTACCCAGCCCGGCGTCAGCGCCTATCCCATTACCGACGAGCAGATCACCTCGGCCTATCCCGAACTCTACCGGGGAGTCTTCAACCGCGATGCATCGGCCCTGCAGGCCTTCCTGGCCCACGAAGACTCCACCGTACGCGCCCAGGCCTGGCGCGCCCTGGCCAATACGCCGGTGGATTCCACCGGATGGCTTGCCGATCGGGTGCTCCGCGAAGACAAACCGAACGCCTGGTTCGCGCTCAGCATGCACGAGCTTCCGGGACCCCGTCTGCGCGCTCTTGAGCAGGCCTGGGACCAGCGGCCCGGCAG
The DNA here is from genome assembly GCA_034521445.1 of Balneolaceae bacterium. NCBI lineage: Bacteria > Pseudomonadati > Balneolota > Balneolia > Balneolales > Balneolaceae > Balneolaceae bacterium. The sequence continues at coordinate 374,350 of JAXHMM010000003.1, forward strand.
CCGCGAGGGCATCAGCCTGGTGCTGGGCCGGCAGGGCGATGAGGCCTCTCTCGATTTCATGCTTGACCGCCTGGCCGAGTCCGACTCTTCGGCGTGGGAGGCGGGCTATGCGCTGGGACTCAGCCGACTCCTGACGCGCCATCCCGCCGGCGAGGCGCAGCAGATCAACGTGCTTCGACAGGCCCTGGACCGCAGCAACCCTGACGTGGTGCGGCGCTACCTCTACGGCTATTACCGGGGTGCCGCCGAACCGCTCACCGAGGTCGCCCGCGACAGCCTGCGGCAGTTCTGGGGCAGCTACGGTCTGGGCATGGAGCCGGTGGACCAGTACGCGGTGAAGCTGCTGGGCGAGGCCGCCTTTCACCAGGTGACGGTCTATTACAACGGCGAGAACGATCTGGAATACCAGGTGCAGCTGGCCTATGAGCTGGCCACGGCCCTGGCCGGCGTTCCACTCAACGAGCGACACATGCTGGACGCCAGCTTCCTGGTGCGCCACGCCAATCCCTCGGTGCGCGCCCGCGCCCTTCAGAGCCTGCAGGGACGCCTGGAGACCGGCGACAATCCCTACGGCTACATCTCAGGCGAGCTGCTCGCCACCGAAACCGAGCCCGGCGTCTGGCTGGAGGCCCTGGAACTGGTGCTCGGCGTGGAGCCCGACCGCCTCTCGGAGTTTCGTGACCGCTTTGACCGAATCCTGGAACGCGAGGCCTACTACCTCCCCAGCGCCCTAAACCTCTTCAGGGCGCACCACAACCGGGAGGCCTACCTTAACCGGATCGAGGGACTCATCCAGGGCGGGCCGCGCCTTCGCACCATGTACGCCGTGCAGTCGCTCACCTCCTTCCTGCAGGATCGCGAGGAACTGGAGCCCGAGCTGCGCGAGCGCCTGCGCAGCCTCACCTTCCGCGCCCTGGAGACGGGCGACCGGGGCACCGCCTACGCCCTGCCTGGGCTATTCGGGGACCAGCGTCTCTTCGGGACCGATGACTGGTCCCGTATAGGCGATGGACTTTCCGCTTTTCGCCTGCCGGAAGACATCGAGGTCTACCAGTCCTTTGCCGGACTGCTGCACGAGCGCTACCGCGAGCAGGCCCGGCCGCTGGTCGACTCCCTCGCCGCACGCGACTACGCCCCGCTGAACCGCTCCCTGGCGCAGGCGGGCTGGGACGTAAGCGTGCCTGCCGGCTCGGATGCCTCCTTTCGCACACCCGGCTGGGACCGGCTCTGGGAGATGGGACGCCATCCCGTTTGGACCCTGGAGACCGACAAGGGCACCATCGCCGTGCAGATGGACCTGCTCTCCGCCCCCGCCACCGTCTCGGCCATCGACAGCCTCACCATGTCGGGCGCCTACGACGGAGTGCCTTTCCACCGCGTGATCCCCAATTTTGTGATCCAGGGAGGTGACATCGAGCGGGCCGACGGTTTCGGGGGACCCGATTTTATCATTCCCACTGAGGGTAGCGAACAGGAGTTCAGCCGCGGGTCCGCCGGCATCGCCAGCGCGGGCACCGATACCGAGGGAAGCCAGTACTTCTTCATGCACCAGTGGAAGCCGCACCTGGACGGCGCCTATACCCGCTTCGGACGTGTAGTGGAGGGGATCAACGTGGTCGACCGCATCACGATGGGCGACACCGTGCGCACGGCGGGCTGGAGGTAGAGGAGGAGGGGGAGGGCGTCGCGCCTGCCTGGAAACTGTTCGTCTGCCTAGAATCGCAGGTGGAGCACCTTGGCTTTGTTATCCTCGGCCTCCGCGTCCAGCGTTACGATCAACAGATTCCCGTAGTCGGATTCCTCGTACTCCTCGAAGCGCTCCTCACCCAGCAGCCCGTTGGCCAGCATCGGAATGGTGTTGGAGTGGCCCACTACCAATACGGTGCCTCCCTCGGTACGGTCGATCAGCCACTCGGCCAGATTTTCCCTCCTTGGATCGTAGCTCCGTACTTCCAAGCCCAGCTCTTCCGCCAGGGGCCGGGCGGTCTCCTGGGTGCGGGTGAAGTCGGTGGACCAGATGGCGGTTACGCCGCTATGCGCCAGCATTTCAGCCAGGCGCTGGGAGCGCTGCACGCCGGCGGGCGCAAGGGCCGGGTCGTTGGCGGGTGCGGTGGCTTTTTCGGCGTGACGCACCAGGATGAAGGTGGTGATTTCGGTGGCCTGCTGGGTGGTGGCTGTTTGGGTGGTCGCCGGCAGGCTGGAGCCCGGCAGTGTTGTGGCCTGATGAACCAGGCCGAGGGAGGTGAGCGCCAGCAGCGCGGCCAACAGCAGGGGCAGGGTACGGATGCGGTGGATCTGGTTCATGGCGGGGGACAGGTTGGGTGTTGATGACAATGGGAGGTGTTTCAGCCCTTGGGCACGAAGGCCTGGATGTCGGTCAGCTCGCGACCCAGGATCAGCCCGTGGATGTCATAGGTGCCTTCGTAGGTGTTCACCGATTCCAGGTTCATTACATGGTGGATGACCCGGTAGTCGCCGGTAATGCCGTTGGCGCCGTGCATGTCGCGGCTGGTGCGCGCGATTTCCAGTGCGGTGCCGCAGTTGTTGCGCTTGGCCAGGGAGACCATGGAGGGATGCTCGCGTCCCTCGTCCTTGAGCTTGCCCAGCCGCCAGGCGAGCAGCTGCATCTGGGTAATTTCGGTAAGCATGTTGGCCAGCTTGGTCTGAATAAGCTGCGTGGCGGCCAGGGGCTTGCCGAACTGGGTGCGTTCCATCACATACTGCCGCGCCCGCTGGTAGCAGAACTCGGCGGCGCCCACGGCGCCCCACACGATGCCGTATCGTGCGCTGTTGAGGCAGGTGAAGGGACCTTTCAGTCCGGTAACGTCGGGGAAAACGTTTTCGTCAGGCACGAAGACGTCCTCGAAAACCATCTCCCCGGTTTCGGAGGCGCGCAGGGACATCTTGTACTTGGTGGCCGGGGCGCTGTAGCCCTCCATGTCTTTCTCTACCAGGAAGCCCCTGATTTCGCCCTCGTCCTCCTTGTTCTCCTTGGCTTTGGCCCAGACCAATCCCATATCGGCGATGGGGGAGTTGGTGATCCACATCTTGGCACCGTTCAGGATCCATCCCCTGTCGGTCTTTACCGCAGTGGTTTTCATGGAACCGGGGTCCGAACCGTGGTCCGGTTCGGTCAGCCCGAAACAACCGATGATTTCGCCGGAAGCCAGTCGGGGCAGGAAACGCTCCTTTTGCTCCTCGGTACCGAAGACCTCGATGGGATGCATGACCAGGGATGACTGCACCGACATGAAGGAGCGGTAGCCCGAATCTACGCGCTCCACCTCGCGGGCGATGAGCCCGTAGGCGGTATGGCTGGCGCCCCCGCCCCCGTACCGGGGATCGATGGCCGCGCCCAGCAGTCCCAGCTCGCCCATTTCGGTGGCGATCTCCGGGTCGAAATACTCCTCCTGGTTGCCTTTCAGGGCACGGGGCTCCAGTTTGCTCTGGGCGTAGTCCCGCGCGGTCTCCATGATGAGGCGGTCTTCCTCGCCGAGTTCGGATTCGAAAAGAAAGGCGTCGTCGGGATTGAAGCGGTTGCTTGCCATGGTGTTTGTCGGGTCGGGTCTTTCTGGGGCAGATTAGGCTCTTAAGCGGGAAGGTAAGTCACAAAGTCGGAAAGTCATAAAGTCGGAAAGTCTGGAAGTCGGGAAGTCGGAAAGTCATAAAGTCGGAAAGTCGGAAAGTCACGAAGTCGGGAAGTCGGGAAGTCGGCGGTGGGTGGGGGGTAGGCCTGTTGGGTCCCAATTTCGGTCCTCTATTTTTGTGATTTTTTCACAAAAACCAAAGTGCCCACCTCCCTCCGGAGGGCTTAGGAGACGCTGGTGCCCGGCGGTGTTGTGATAAATTCACAAATTTCGATCATGGAAATTTGGCTGTTTTGCCCCCACCCCTTACCTAGTCTTCTTCCACCACAAATAGTTCAAACCCATCAAAATCCCGGCACAGAGGTTTTGATGCCTGTAGACTACCCAAAGAGGCACTTCACAACGTGGGGTGCTTCAGTACAAACCGCGCCGGGTTCGGGTTGCACAGGAATTCCTATCAGTGGGGACAGGCAGTGAGCTACAGACAGTGAGCTACGGGTAGAGGTTACGGGCTGAAAGCCATCAGGCGGTAGCTGCTGGCAGAAAGGGACAGGCTATAAATAACTCAACTTCAGCAAAAAAAAGACCCCCCGACTTCCAGACTTCACGACTTCCAGACTTATGAGACTTTGAGACTAATCAACGCCAAACTCACGGCGCAGCTCCCGCGCAATGATAATGCGCTGCACCTCGCTGGTGCCCTCGCCGATGGTCATCAGCTTGGCGTCGCGCAGGAAGCGCTCCACGTGGTACTCCTTGATGTATCCGTAGCCCCCGTGGATCTGCACGGCCTCGTCGGCGGCCTCCACCGCAAGTTCGGAGGCGAAAAGCTTGCCCATGGAAGCCTCCTTGGTGAAGGACTTGCCCTGGTCTTTCAGCCAGGCGGCGCGGTGTACCAGGAATCGGGCGGCGTCGATGCGCGTGGCCATGTCGGCCAGCTTGTTTTCGATGGACTGGAAGCGGCCGATGGCTTTGCCGAACTGCTTGCGCTCGTGGGCGTATTTCATCGACTCCTCCAGGGCGCCGCGGGCGATGCCCACCGATAGGGCGCCTATGCCGATGCGTCCCCCGTCCAGCACCTGCATGGTGTCCAGAAAACCCTCGCCCTCCCCGCCCAGCAGATTCTCCGCCGGCACCCGGACGTTCTCAAAATGCACTTCGGTGGTGTCGGAGGAGTTCATGCCCAGTTTCTCCATCTTGCCGCCCGGCTGTACGCCCTCGCGTTCGCGCTCGACGATGAAGGCGCTGATGCCCTTGGAGCGCTTTTCGGGATCGGTCTTGGCCAGCACCACATAGAGGTCGCCCACCGAACCCTGGGTGATAAAAATCTTCGATCCGTTGATCACCCATTCGTCGCCCTCGCGCACCGCGGTGGTCTTCATGCCGGAGGCGTCGCTCCCGGAGCCCGGTTCGGTCAGGCACCAGCCCGCCAGCTTCTCGCCGCGCGCCAGGGGCGTCAGGAAGCGCTTCTTCTGTTCGGGCGTGCCGGCCAGGGCGATGTGCCCGGATCCCAGGGAGGTATGGGAGGCGAGCGTAAGGGCCAGAGAGGCGTCCCATCGGGCGATCTCCTCCAGGGCCAGGCAGAAGGTGACGGTGTCCACGCCGCCTCCCCCGTACTTCTCGGGGTGGGGCATGCCCATCAGGTTCTGTTCGGCCAGCATCGTCACGAGATCGTGGGGAAACTCCTTGGAAGCGTCGCGCTCCTTGACGCCAGGTGCGACGTGGCGCTCCACAAAATCGCGAACGCTGTCGCGTATAAGCTGCTGGTCTTCGGAAAGGGAGAAACTGAGGGCGGTACGGGAGGAAGTTGACGCTTGGTCCATGGAAAAAATTAAGGGATTTGAGAAGAGTAGAGGCCGGGTTTCAGCCGTAGTTCCAGGTGACGCCCCGGCCAATTTCGGGATCGGGGTAGTTCCAGCTCACCGCGCCCTGATCGCAGGCGTACATGCAGGTGCCGCACTCGATGCAGTCCTCCACCTGGAAATGGACCTGCCCCTCCTCGTCCATCGTGTAGCAGTTGGCCGGGCAGACGTAGGTGGTGCACTTGTGCGGGCAGACCGAGTTGCAGATGGAGGTGTCCACCTCGATGTGCGGCTTGATCTCGGACTTCGACTGGTTGCGGTAGCTTACCAGTCCCAGTTGTTCGGTGAGTTTAAGCAGTTTCATGGCGGTAAATTCTTAGAGTGACTTCGCTCCCCGGATCCCCAGCTTGAACAGGTCCCACCAGGAGGAATGTTCCCGCACGGCGTCGGCCATCATCTTCCGCGACTTGCGGGTGGGGGAGTTGTCGATGGTGAAAAAGCTGCGCCCGAAGTCGCAGACCAGGTTAGGCACGTCGCTGAACATCTCGGGGGCGTGCAGCATGTGTACGGCGTCCTGGAAACTGTTGATGTCTTTCATAACGTAGCTGTCGTCCAGGGCGCTGCGGTAGGCGCTCATGGCCTGCTCGCCGTAATCGTCCTTCTCCTTGGCCTTCACGATGGTCTCGGCGGCCAGGATGCCTGAGCGCATGGCAAAATCCATGCCCTGGATGGCCTTGCCGGCGTTCAGCAGCAGGTTGGCGGCCTCCCCGCAGACCAGCAGTCCCCCGGTGTAGAGCTTGCGGGGCATCACGCGCTTGTCGCCCGAGCTCACCACGTGGGCGGAGTACTCCACCACCTCGCCGCCGCGCAGCATGTCGGCGACGGCGGGATGGGATTTAAAATGGTTCAGTATGTCATAGGGTTTCTGCTCCTTCTCGCGCAGGTCCTTCAGACCCAGCACCAGTCCCACGCTCACCGTCTCGCGGTTGGTGTAGAGGAAGCCGCCCCCCTCCACGCCGTTGGTGGCGTAGCCCAGGAATTCGTTGGACATGCCGCTGCGTCCGTTCAGCTGGAAGCGGTCCTCCAGCACCGACTGCTCGAAGCGGATCACCTCCTTGATGCCCGTCAGCATATGGTCAGCCGGCACGTAGTCGTCCTGCAGGCCCACCTGGCGGGTGAGCAGGTTGTTGACCCCCTCGGCGATGATCACGCTGTCGGCATGGAACTCCTCCTCGCCGGTGCGGATGCCGGTGGCGCGGCCGCCTTCCATGAGCACCTCGTCCACCTTGATGTTGGTGGCGATGAAGGAGTCCATGGGATGCGCGCTGTCGGCGATGGCCTCCTCCACCTTGCCCGCCAGCCAGCGGTCGAACTTCGAGCGCAGCACCACCACCCCGGAGTAGGGGGGCTCGTTGAAGTGGGAGGACTTGAAATCCACCGAAAAGGCGGACTCCCCGTCCATAAACGTCAGGCGGCGGTGGTTGATGAAGCGCTCCCATCCGCCGTCCTCCTCCTTCCAGTACTCAGGCACCAGCCGGTCCAGGTCGTGTCCCCAGAGCACCCCGCCGGAGACGTTCTTGGAGCCGGCGAACTCGCCCTTCTCGATGAGAAGGAATTTCATGTCGCTGCGGGCCAGTTCCATGGCGGCGGCCAGTCCGGCCACCCCGGCTCCCACGATGATGCAGTCGAATTTTTCGTCCATGGTCGGATGTCTGGATTAGGCCGGGGCCATGCGCCCGCCGGCCGGAGTGCGGGGGAGGCCGCTCAGCCCCGGATTTTGCGGATCTTCTCGATGAAGGGGGGCAGCACCTCGTAGAGGTCGCCCACGATGCCGTAGTCGGCGATGTCGAAGATGGGGGCGTCGGGGTCCTTGTTGATGGCCACGATCACCTTGGAGTTGGCCATGCCGGCCACGTGCTGGATGGCGCCCGATATGCCCACAGCGATGTAGAGCTGCGGGGAGACCACCTTGCCGGTCTGCCCGATCTGCAGGCTGGGATCCATGACGCCCGCCTCGGTGAGGGCCCGGGAGGCCCCGATGCCGGCGTTCAGGGCGGAGGCCAGCTCCTCGATCAGCTTTTGGCCCTTCTCGTCCTTGGTGCCGCGTCCGGCGGCCACGATGGTTTCGGCCTCGGACAGGTCGACCTTGTCGCCGGAGGCGCCGATGATTTCGCGCAGCTCGGCGCGCAGCTCCGAGTCGTCGAAGGAGAAGTCCACCGAAACCGTTTCGGCCTCTGCCGGCGACTCCGCCAGATCGTAGGAGCCGGAGCGCACCGACACCAGGATGGTGTCGCCGGTGGCGACGGTATCGGAGAGGATCTTGGCGGCCATCACGGGACGGCGTGCGGTAACCTCCTCCCCGTCCAGTTCAAATTCGGAGACGTCGGGCAGCACGGAGGCGCCTGTGGCGGCGGCCAGGGCACCCAGGATGTCCTTGGTGCCTTCCGTGGAGGCGAAGCCGAAGAGACGGGGCTTGGCCTGTTCCACCACCTTGACCAGGGCCCGCAGGGCGGGCGCGTTAAGGTGCTTCTCGAAAATGGGGTCCTCCACCAGGTAGATTCTGGAGGCGCCGTATGTGCTTACCTGGTCAGTAAATTGGGAGGCATTCGGGTGAAAAATCACCGCCTCGTTGTCGTGTCCTCCGGCCTCGGCCAGCTCGTTCATGCGGGAGAGCACTTCCAGTGAGGCGCGCTTGACCTTGCCGTCGGCAATGGAGATGTGGGTCAGTAGGGAACTCATGAATGCGGGTGGTTCGGTTGTCAGATAATTTCTTGTGCAAGTCGTGGTGTCAGAGGACGTTCTCCTCCTCGTCCAGCAGTACGGCCACCTTGCGGGCCAGCTCGTCGGGCTCGCCCTCAAACTTCTGTCCGGGTTCGCGTCCCGGCTTCTCGCGGTAGCCGGTTACCCGGGTGCGCGGGGTGAGATCCTCCTCGTCCAGTCCAAGGGAAGAAAGCTCGACCGATTCCACCGGCTTGCGCTTGGACTGCATGATGCCCTTGAGGCTGGGGATGCGCGGCTCGTTCATGTCGTTGGAGCAGGTCACCAGGCAGGGGGCGGGGAGGGCGATGATCTCCTGTCCACTGTCGCCCTGGCGGGTGACCACCAGCTTGCCGTCCTCGCTGGCCAGTCCCACTGCGTTGGTGGCGTAGGGAAGGTCCAGCTTCTGGGCCAGCATGCCGCCCGTCAGTCCTGCGTCTGTGTCCTGGGACTGCTTGCCGCAGGCGATGACGTCGTACTGCTTGTCGGAGAAGTAAGCTGCCAGGATGTTGGCGTAGGTGGCCGAATCAAAGTCTTCCTCCCCCGTAGTCTCAATGTGAACGGCCTTGTCGGCGCCCATGGCCAGCGCCTTGCGAATGGTTTCGGAAGCCTTGGCGGGTCCCACGAGCACCACCTCCACTTCGCCGCCGTGCTCTTCGGTGAGCACGAGGGCTTCCTCCACGGCGGAGGCGTCGTAGGCGTTCAGGATCATGCGGTCGGTGTCCTGGATCAGCTCGCCCTCCTTGATCTGCAGGGGGGCGTCCACGTCGGGCACCATTTTAATGCATACGTAGTACTTCATGCGGAAGCTGCTTTATTCGTTGAAATTCTGCTGGCCTGAGGGCGGTCCAATATACAAAGCTCACGAATAAAATGAGAACCCATGGAGGGGCCGATCAGCTATGCCTCAGGCGGTAAATGCTCCCGTCGAACGCTCAGGACTTGCGTAAGGATTTCGTCACTCTGGAGACCTATGTATTACATGCGTTATAATAGTTAAGGAAAAATGAAGTTGCATGATTACCGTTAAAGTATTAAACTTATTGAAATGATCAGAACATTCGGTGACAAAACAACCGAAGACCTGATTTAAATGGATAGACTCGGACGCCTTCGAGGTATCACTCGTAGATTATCATAAATAATGACTTTCCCGCTATGTTACCCAAGAATAGGACAAGCACACATCCCGGTGTCGTTTTATTTGAAGAATTCCTAAATCCATTGGATATAACACAGCAAAAATTGTCAGATCACCTGGGCATCCCTATACAACGGATTAATGAAATAGTGAACGGTAAGCGCGGAATTTCCCCGGAAACTGCATGGCTTCTGGCCGGAGCATTCCAAACAACGCCCGAGTTCTGGATGAATCTCCAGGCCAATTACGACCTCACAAAACATCGTCCGGACAGGGAGATCCAACCATTGGAAAGTCTCGATAACTGACGTTCGTGAATTGAACAGTCCGCGGAGGGGCCGATCACCTATGCCTCAGGCGGTAAATGCTGCCGTCGAAGGCGCAGATGTAGAGCTCGTTGTCGGCGTCCACGCCGAAGGAGGATATGTTGAGGTCGGAATCGATGAGCAGGTGGTTCTCGGGGTTATCGGAATCAGACAGGTCCAGCGCCCAGATGCGCCCCGAAATAAAATCGGCGTAGATGTAGTATCCCTCCAGGGCCGGTAGATCCTCCCCGCGATAGACGTAGCCGCCGGTCACCGAGCCGTTGCCGCCGTTGTGGGCGTACTCCCAGATCGGCGGGGTCAGTCCCGCCTGATCGCAGTTTTGCGAGCCGTAGCAGTGGTTCCCCTCCATGATGTTCCAGCCGTAGTTCCCGCCGCTTTCGATGAGGTCGATCTCCTCGTAGCGGGACTGTCCCACATCTCCAGCGATGAGGCGCCCCGTCTCGGCATCAAAGGAAAAGCGCCAGGGATTGCGCAGCCCCCAGGCGTAGATTTCCTCCCGGTAGCCCTGCTCGTTGCCCACGAAGGGATTGCGGGAGGCGATGGCGTAGTTTCGTCCCTCTTCTGCGCCGTCGACGTCGATGCGCAGGATGCTGCCCAGAAGGGTGGTGCGGTCCTGGCCGTTGCCGCGCGGATCGCCCCCGGAGCCCCCGTCGCCCAGGGCGATGTAGAGCAAGCCGTCGGGTCCGAAGGTCAGCTGCCCCCCGTTGTGATTACTGAAGGGCTGGGCGTAGGAGAGGATTTCCAATTCGCTGGAGGGATTCGCGACGTCCGGGTCGGATGAAACCGTGAACCGGCTGTTGACGCTCCGGGCGGGAGAGGCGGCCGTGTAGTTGACGTAGAAGTATCCGTTGGAGGTGTAGTCGGGGTGGAAGGCCAGGCCCAGCAGTCCCTCCTCGCCTCCGGAATCGTCCACCTTCCCGCGGAGATCCAGGAACAGCCGGCTGGAGGAGGTTCCCGGATCGTTTTCAAAGACCCGGATGGTGCCCCTCTGCTCCACCACGAACAGCCTGCCGGAGCCGTCCCCGGCGTCGGTCAGCAAGACGGGCCGGTTGAAGGAGAGCCCGGGGAAAGCGTTCTCCAGTACGTAGGCATCCGGGTCGAATTCCCCGGGCGGCGGATTGCCGTTGCCGTTGTCGTCCATGGAGACGCTGTCGCTGCAAGCGGAAAGCAGGAGCAGAAGGCAGGAGAGTAAGGGCAGAGTGAGGCCGCGGAGGTGGTGGACTTGCTCCTTCATTATTCGGCCGGACATTTGGGTTACTTGACGGACCTTTCCGTGATCAATGGCTTATTCTTATAACCGGATCCGGTCTGCCAGCATTCGCCCCGCCCGATAGTTCCACCGGGTGTTGTTCCTATCTGAGCGCTGGAGACGTGACAGGCATGCCGTCACTGGTCGACCGTCACCTGGTCAATCTGGTTGCCGCTGTCGTCTATGACGCGCATGCGAATCTGGGAACCCTCCACCTCCACCAGGATGAAATGGTGCACCTGGGCGGTTTTGGCGAAATAGGAATAGGGCTCGCTGGGCTCAATGGCCACCCCCCAGGCGCCGTCTCCCATATAGGTAATGCCGTCCGAGCTCTGAACGCCTCCCTTAAGGGGCACCGTGCGCTTGTAGTTGTGATTGTGGTTCTCGAAGGCTACCCGTACCCCGTACTGCTCGAAAAGCGGCACCCAGTGCTGGCGCACCAGCTGATTGGTGATTTCGTCCTGGCGACGGGAGGGATAGGCGCCTACGTGGTAGAGGGGAAAGAGGTGCCGCCCGTCCTGACGGCTGGCCAGCGCATTCTCCAGCCATGCAGCCTGCTGGCCGTCCGGCGGATTGGTGTGGTTGGAATCGAGGAAGATCAGGCTCATATAGTCGCCGAAGTCGAGTACCCCGTAGCCCGGCTGCCCGGGAAAGGCCATAAGGGAGTAGAAGAAGGGCGCAAGGTCAGCACGGACTGCGTTGGTCTGCTCATACCCTGGATGTCGCCCCACAAAAGCACCTTTGACTTCGTGGTTGCCAATAGCGGCCAGGTGGGGTATGACGCGGTTCCCGGCGGTAATCATGTTCTCGCTCCACACCTCCAGGTAGTCGTACCATCGGCCAGCATAGAATGGATTGCCGTTGGCATAGGCCAGGTCGCCGCCCAGCATGACGAAGTCGAGATTGTACTGTGCTGCAACCTGGGCTGTCTGACTCATCCATTGGGTGGTGTGCATGACATCCCCTGCGGCCGCAAAACGTATGGTGCGGCTTTGCTGGGAGGGGAGGGTTCGAAAGGTGTAGACATCACGGCCGGTAAAGCGGAATTCATAGGTGGTGTTGGGAAGTAATCCCGTGATCTCATGTCTCCGAATGACCCGTTCCGAACCTGGGAAATCGCTTACCTTGCCCTGCACCGTATTCCACTGACTGTCGCCCTTCCGCCTGTACTGCATCCATTGTTCGGCGACGTCGTCCGTGTGCCAGTCGATGGTCATGGTGGTGGTGGGGTCACGTTGCCAGGATAACAGAAAGGAATAGGGATCGGAGGGGTTGTCGGTGGTAAAACTGAAATCGCTGCCATAAGCCGTAGCAACCTCGTTGGTGGCGTAGGCTCTAACGTAATAGGTGGATGCGGGATCCAGGTAGCTCATGGAAACCACGAAGGATCCTGTACCTAAACCACTCTGGGAACAGTTATCCGCGAGGGTGGGTCCCGGACTCTTGCTCCAGCATACCCCGCGTTCGGTTACCTCCGCTCCTCCGTCACTGACCACGTCGCCCCCGCTTTTCGCAATAAAAGACTGGATGTTGGAAACAAAGGAAGTTTTAACCGTCGGAGGTTTCTCGATGAAGGAAAAGACGGCCGTAACTGAAAGAGAGTCATCGATGACCAGCGAATCGGGATTGGCGTTGCCCTCCAGGTCGCCTTCCCAGCGGTTGAATTGCCATCCCTTTTCGGGAACTGCCGTAAGGGTGACGCTGTCAAAATGCTTGTAAATTAACTGGTCGGGCGATCGTTGTATAGTGCCCATTCCTTCAATGGTGGTCGAGAAGGGATACTCCTGCAATTCGAAGACGGCAGTGACCGATTGATTATTCACCACTGTCAGGGAAACAGGATTGGTATCACCTTGAAGATCGCCTTCCCAGTGGTCGAAACGCCATCCTTCATTCGGTGTAGCTGTAAGCTGCACGCGTGTGCCATGTTCGTATGTAGAGTCTCCAGCCACCACCTGCTCATCCACGGTTCCTTCCCCCTGCGTTGCGACCTTCAGGGAATAGGTTTTCAGGGCAAAGACTGCGCCTACCTCCATATTGCTGGAGATCTCCACCGCCTGCGGATTGCGAGTTCCCTCCAGATCGCCTTCCCAGTGATCGAATATGTAATCACCGGAAGGCCTTGCGTGAAACACCAGTTCAATGCCTTCGTCGTATCCGCCGGGCATCGGCTCTACGATGCCGCCCTCAGCCGGAGTGACGGAGGTATCCAGCGTGTAGACTTCCACCTTGGTACAGGTCAGGAGTCCTGTCAGGAACAATAATAGAAGGGTAATGAAAAGTAAGCGCTGTGCGTGCATGTGGCACCAGACTTGATTGAATGGAGTCGTCAGACTGCCATCAGAAGATGATTTCTCTCCCTCATAGTACGAGTGTCCAAAATGGATGGCGTACCCGGCAAGTCATCTTCATATACTCTCGCCTTCAAACGGCGGCGTATTTTACAGTGCAAAAATTCAAACTAATTTTAGAAAAATACGCGTAAAAGAAAAGAAAAGTATTGAAATTCTAATGAGCGACATAGTACAAGCCAATCCTGGCCCGGAAGAGTGCTGCCGGGTCTTAATACCTGTTGGAGGCGTTTGTAAACCTGATTTGTCTACCGGTTCAACCGCTCGTAGGTGCCCAGGTGCCCAGGGTCGAGTTCGGAAAGCAGCTGGTAGGCTTCCCGGCGCACCTGGGCGCTGCCGTCCTCGAAGACGGAGGCCAGTTCGCGGTATTTGGCGGTGAAAAAGAGATCGAAGAGCAGGTCGCCCGTGGTGGACGAGCTGTTCTCCTGCAAGGTGCGCAGGGCCTGCAGGACCGACCGGCGCGCCTCCTCCGGCTCATCCAGGAAGCGGTCGATTCCCAGCCTGTGATAGCGGTAGAGAGCCTCCCGGAAGCTTCGGTAGGAGGGATTGAGCAGGTTGGTCACGATCTGCGCGCGGTTGCGCTGCGAGCCACTTCGCTCCCAGCCCGGAGAATCGCCCGACTGGGCGAGTGAGACCAGGTTCTGGGCCTGCGAGTAGTGGTCGCTGCCGCCCAGCTCCTCAAAAGTATCGTAATCGAGTCCCAGCAACAGGTAGGCGTAGAAATCTAGCAGGGTGGTGAGGGGATCAAAGCGAAGCTCGTCGTGGATCAGTGTACGGTTGGGCATATAGCGGAAGGTCCAGTTCTGGTCGTTGAACAGCAGCACCGTGGTACTCTGCAGGGAGTTGTAGATGGGGCGCTGGGAGCGGACCACCAGGTTGGCGTCGAAGTTGTAGTCGTTGTCCACGCCCAGCAGGGTGATCTGCAGGGTGACTTCAATGCGTTCCCGCGGCTCGTAGTCGGCCGCGATCCAGTCAGTGTCGTTCAGGTATTGCTCAATTTCGGAGGGCAGGTTATCCAGGTAGTCGGTGGAGCCGCTGGTGATGCTGCTGTAATCCAGGTCTACCGATACCTCCAACTCCTGGCCGGAGGCCTGCTGCGCCGCCGTCAGGTACAGCAGCGGGAGGAAAAGAAGCAGGTATTTCAGCTTATTCCACTTCATGAACGAGGGCGGCTGGGTGGTTGATTTTTGTTGATGCTTCCAGAAACTCCATACCCACAATGTAGCCCCGGGTGTCATAGTCAAAAATGACACCGGGACGCTGCTCCTCACTTTCTGCGATTTCCTCACCCGAAAAGCGAAGGTAAAGTACGTCGTTATCAGAGTCGAAATTAACCTTCATACTTGTCAATTTTTGAAGTTTTGTACGCGGTAACGACCAAATTAGGGCTTTTGCAGATGTTAAAAAAACCAAGGTTGTAATGACGAGGCCCTGTGCGGGTCTACCGTTAACAAAAGAGACCTGAATCGTGCATGCCTTACATCCCCATATTTCCTTCCTGCGCATGGCCCTCATCTGGCTGCCGGTATTTCTGCTTGCGGTTCCGCTTTTCCCGGCGCGGGCCCAGGCCGTGATCGGCGCCCGGCAGGTTGCGCTGGGTGGCGCGGCGAGCGCCCTGCCCGGACAGCGCTGGTCTCCCTTCTCCAATCCCGCCCTCGCGCCCTCCGACCGTCCTTCCCTGGCCTTTTTTGCCATGCGTTACTACGGTTTTCACGAACTCACCGACGCGGCGGCGGTGGTGCACCTGCCCACAGGAGCCGGCACCTGGTCGGCCGGCGGGTGGCACTACGGATTTGAACTCTACCGGGAGCTGCAGCTGCGCTTATCCTGGAGCCTGCGTCTCGGCGCCCTGCACCTGGGGGTGGCGGCAGCCGGCCACCGGGTCTCCCTGGGAGGGGGCTACGGATCGCAGGATGCGTGGAGCCTCGATGCCGGCCTGGCTGCCGAGCTGGCACCCGGACTGATGCTGGGGGCGCGGGCCGCCAACCTCTCCCGCTCTGCCTGGCGCACCGGGGGAGGGAGCGGCGACCCCCTGCACCGCGACCTGGCGGCAGGCGTCTCCTGGCGTATGGCGCCCTCAACCCTGCTGATGATTGACCTGGTCAAGGAGACCCGCGACCCGCCCTTTCTGCGGGGCGGCCTGGAAGTAACCCTGCTGCCGGGGCTGTACCTCCGCTGCGGGGCCGACGCGCGTTCCGGGTCGCTGTCCGGGGGACTGGCCTACCAGACGCGCCGCTTCGGCGTCGACCTGGCCATGCAGCGTCACCCGGACCCGTTGCTGGGCCTGAGCCCGGGCATGGACCTTTACCTGCGCTTGTGAGGTGCCCGTGCGACCCGCTACCATCCTTTCACACCTTGCTTTGATGGCTCTATGGGCCCTGCTGCCTGCCCTGCCGTCGGCAGCCGCCGTCCCTGCCGTCGCGCCCCCGGTGCTCCTGCAGCATCCCCCTGATACGGTGCAAAGGATCCCGCCCGACCTGCAGGGGCACCTGGAGCAGGCGCTGGGCGAAGAGGAGACGGGGGAGGCGGGCGAGGTCCTCGCCGAGGCGCTGCAGCGCCTGGTCGAAAACCCCGTGAACCTGAACACGGCCGACCTGTGGACCCTCCTGCAGGTGCCGGGCATGAACCTGCGCCTGGCCCAGGCGGTGCTCGACCACCGCGCACGATCAAAGCCTTTCGAAACGGTGGATGAGCTTGACGAGGTGTCCGGCATCGGTCCGGTAACGCTTGAGCGCTTCCGACCTTTCATTACCGTGGGGGAGGGGCCCGATCTTCGCAGGCTGCTGCTGGGCAGTCCACGCTATTGGACCGCCGGCGGACGCCTGGAGATGATCTCCCGTTACCGGCAGGTGCTGGAACCCAGCGAGGGCTATCTTCGCGCGCCCGGCGAGGGGGGCTACGGAGGCGGACCTGTCCAGCTCTACCAGCGCCTGCGCTACGCGGGCGACCATCTGTCGGCCGGCCTGCTGCTGGAAAAGGACCCGGGCGAGCCCCTGCCCGGCGTCGCGGATTTCGACTACCGTTCCTGGCACCTGGGCGTGCACGATGCGGGCCGGCTCCGGGACCTGGTGGCCGGCGACTACGGACTCTCCTTCGGTCAGGGACTGGTGCTCTGGAACGGGGGACTCTCCCGCAAGGGCGCCGAGGTGGTGGGGGCGCCGGTGCGCACGGGCGGGGGCATTCGTCCCTACACCTCTTCGGGGGAGGGCGGCGCGATGCGGGGCGCGGCCCTCACCTGGGGAGGACGCCTGCAGGCCACCGCCTTCTATTCCAGCAGGCGCCATACCGCCTCCGCGCGGGACTCAACGACCGCCGGTCCGCCACAGTCCGCCGGCTACCACCGCACGTCCACCGAAAGGGCGAACCGCGGCCGTCTGGGACGGCAGGTCTACGGGGGACGATTGCAGTGGCACGTTCCCGGGGGTATCATGGGCGTTACCGTCTATGGACTGCGCTACGACCGGGCGGTAGACCCGGGGGATGCGCCCTGGCAGCGCGACCGTTTCCGGGGCCGTCGGCATGCGGTGGCCGGGCTGGACGCCTCCTTTTCTGTAGGACCCGCCCTGCTTTTCGGGGAGGCTGCCCGCAGCGCCAATGGAGGCTGGGGCCTGGCGGCCGGCGTGGAGGGCCGGTTGGACGCCGCCACGGAGCTCTCGGCCCTCTACCGCAACTACGACCCCGCCTTTCAGTCGCCCCTGGGCGGGGGCTTCGGGGAGGGATCGGCCTCCCGCAACGAGGAGGGACTCTACCTGGGACTCTCCCACCGCCCGGCGCGGGGCGTGGAGCTGAGGGGCTACCTCGACCTGTACCGCTTTCCGGCTCCCCGTTTTTCGGTACGTCGGCCGTCCGGGGGACGCGAGTGGCTGGCGCGCCTGCACTACCGATGGGGAAGCGAAGACGAGATCTATCTGCAGCTTCGCAGCAGCCGAAGCCTCCAGGAGTATACCGGCGAGGATGCCGCCGGCAGGGAGGTGCGGCTGCCGGGCACCGCCCACCGCGCCACGCTGCGCCTCCACCTGCAGGTGCGCGCCCACCCCGCCGTGCGCCTGCGCACCCGCTTGGAACTGTCCCATGGCCGCTCCCCGGGAGAAGGTCCCCCGCCCCGCGACCCCGACCTCGGACCCCCCTCCCCCGACTTATCGACTTCCAGACTTTCCGACTTCCCGACTTCTGGACTTTATGACTTTATAGACTTAAAAGCGGGCTTTTTGTTATATCAAGATGTGCGCGTGACGCCGGCGCCGTGGCTGACGCTAGACCTTCGTTATACCCTCTTCGAGGCGCCGGACTGGGAGAACCGCCTCTACCAGTTCGAGAACAACCTGCTCTACGTGCTTTCCAACCAGCTGCTGTACGGCAGCGGCACGCGCTGGTACCTGCTGGCGCACCTGCGTCCGGCCGCTTTCCTGGACCTCTGGGCGCGGGTGGGGCGCACCGTCTACGAAGACCGCCGCGAGGTGGGAAGCGGACTCGACCGCATCGCGGGGCCCCGCCGCACCGACCTCGGCGTGCAGCTCAGGCTGAAATTTTGAAATTAGCCAGAGGGCTGTAAATTATGTTTCCCTTCAAAACCGGCTTATTTCATGGGAATTGACCAACTGATCATATTCGGCGTGCTCTTCCTGGCCTTTGTTGCCATGGCGGCGGACCTGTGGAGTCCGGATGCGGTGTTGCTCACCGCCCTGGCCGTGGTGGTGGTGGCCGGGATCATCGAGCTGGAGGAGGCTTTCCTGGGCTTCGGCAACACCACGCTGCTCGCCCTGGGCTGTCTCTATGTGGTGGCTGCGGCCCTGAGAGACAGCGGCGCGCTCGACCTGGCCAGCGAGTTTATCCTGGGCCAGAAAACCCGCAACGTGCGCAACATACTGCTGCGTCTCTGTCCCAGCGTCTCCCTCTATTCGGCCTTCCTTAACAATACGCCGGTGGTGGCCATGGGCATTCCCGCCATCCGGAGCTGGTCGCTGAAGAACCGCGTGCCGGCCTCCAAGCTGCTCATCCCGCTCTCCTACGCGGCCATCCTGGGCGGGCTCTGCACCCTCATCGGCACCAGCACCAACCTGATCACCCACGGCCTGCTTCAGAGCCACGGCTACCCCGGATTCACCTTCTTCGAGCTGGCCTGGCTGGGTGTGCCCTGCGCCGTGGCGGGCCTGATCTACCTGGTACTGGTCTCTCCCAAACTGACGCCGGCCCGCAGGGACATCCGCTACGAGGAGGAGCGCATTCGCGAACTGCTGGTGGAGCTGGAAGTGACGCCTTCATCGCCCATCATCGGCAAAAAGGTACGGGAGGCGGGGCTGCAGGAGCTGCCCGGCTTCTACCTCTCCCGCATCAACCGCAACGGGCGGGAGATTGCCCCGGTGCCCGACGATGTGGCGCTGCGAAGCGGGGACCACCTGTTATACGCCGCCAAAGGGGGCATCGCGGCGCAGGTGCCGGACCTGGGCGGCTATCCGGGTCTTCGCCTGGCCCTGCAGCCGCCGCGGGACATCAACCGGGACGACAAGATCGACCGTGAGCTTCACCAGGTGGTGATCAAGGAGGGCTCCCGCCTGGCGGGATATACCATCGAGGAGGCCAAGCTGCTGGAACGCTTCGGTGCGGCCGTCACGGGCGTGCGTCGCAGGGGCAAACGGGTGGAGCAGCCCCTGGGCAAGTTTGAATTGCATCTCGGGGACGTGCTGCTGCTGGATACAGGACGCGGCTTCCGGGGCGCTTACGAGGATACGGAGGATTTCTTCCTGACGAGCGAGGCGGGCGGAGAGGCCCCGGGAGTGAGCGAAAGCAGGATGGAGCAGCGGCCGGGCGGGAAGGACCTCTACCTGTCGGCCGGAGTGCTGGCAGGCATCGTGCTGGTGGTCATCCTGGGATGGATGCACATTGCGCTGGCCGGCATTCTGGGCGTAGCCCTGTTGCTGGCCTTCAACGTCATCGAGGCGGGGGAGGCCAGAAAGTCGGTGGACTGGACCGTGCTTATTGTCATCGGGGCGGCGCTGGGACTCGGAAGGGCCATGGAGGTGAGCGGCGCGGCCGCCCTGGTCGGGGAGGGACTGGTGCAGCTCACCCTCGACTACGGTCCCTACACCGTCTTTGCCGGCGTGGTGCTTGCCACCGCCGTTACCACCGAAATCATCACCAACAACGGGGCCGTGGCGCTGATGTTTCCCGTGGTGCTCTCGCTGTCGGAAATGCAGGGGCTGGACCCGCGCGGGCTGATTATCGCCATGACCCTGGCGGCCTCCATGTCGCTGCTCACGCCCATCGGCTACCAGACCAACCTGATGGTCTACGGGCCGGGCAACTACCGCTTTACCGACTTTTTCAAGGTGGGCTTCCCCCTGCAGCTTATCCTCTGGACCGTAATAATTGTGCTCGGTCCCCTTCTCTGGCCCCTCTGAGGACCCGTCCCGAACGTATTTCCGGTTTGAATACCGGCGCCGGAGTCCTATTTTTGGTTCCGAAAATCCGGGTCGCCCGCCAGGGCCGACAGGCCGCGCCGGGAGACGCCGCCGTCTGTCGGTTAGCACGAAAATAAGGCGCACGGACCGGACGAACACTCACTTCCAGAATCCAACTCGATTTATGCTCGACAGCATCATCTCCGCAGCCCGGGAGGCCGGCGAGGCCATCCTTCAGTACTACCAGGGAGAGACCGAAGTGTATACCAAGGAGGACCAGACGCCCCTTACCCAGGCCGACCTGGCCGCCCAGCGCATCATTGTGAAGCGCCTGGAAACCGTCGACCCCGACACCCCTGTCATCGCCGAGGAGTCGGGCGTGCCCGACTTCGGCGAGCGCAAAGACTGGACCCGCTTCTGGCTGGTGGATCCCCTGGACGGCACCAAGGAGTTCATCAAAAAGAACGGGGAGTTCACCGTGAACATCGCCCTCATCGAGGAGGGCGTGCCCGTGCTGGGGGTGGTCTACCTGCCCGCCAAGGAGATTCTCTACTGCGCCACCCGGGAGGAGGGGGCCTGGAAGTCGGAGAAGGGAGGCAGGCGCTACCGCATTCATTCTCAAAAAGCCGATACGAGCAAGCCTCTCAAGGTGGTGGAGAGCCGCTCCCACCGCTCGGAGGAGCAGGACCACATGCTGGCCGAGCGCGGCATCACCGTGGGCGAATCGGTGGCCGCCGGAAGCTCCCTCAAGTTCTGCCTGGTAGCCGAGGGGGCGGCGGACATCTACCCGCGCATGGGTCCAACCATGGAATGGGATGTGGCCGCCGGCGACGCGGTCTGGCGCTGGTCCGCCGACAACGGCCCGCACGACTCCCCCTTCACCTACAACAAACCCGACCTCCGCAACGGACCCTTTATCATAGGCCTTTAGACCACCGACTTCCCGACTTCAAGACTCTTCGACTTATCAGACTTAACAGACTTTAAGACTTTATGACTTTTAAACCGACTGTGCTGTGGTTTACCGGCCTCTCCGGCTCCGGCAAGAGCACCATCTCCGAAGAGGTCTTCCGCATCCTCAAGGAAGAGGGGCACCGCGTGGAGCACCTGGACGGGGACGCCGTGCGGGACATCTTTCCCAAGACGGGCTTCAGCCGCTCCGAGCGCAACGAGCACATTCGCCGCGTGGGTTTTCTGGCCAGCCGGCTGCAGGCCCACGACGTGACGGTGGTCTGCTCCTTTATCTCACCCTACCGCGAGTCGAGGGACTTCGTGCGCGACCTCTGCGGGGATTTCACCGAAGTGTGGATCTCCACTCCCCTGGAGGTGTGCGAGGCGCGCGACGTGAAGGGCCTCTACGAGAAGGCCCGCAAAGGGGAGATAGATAACTTCACCGGAATCTCCGATCCCTACGAGCAGCCCGAAAATCCCGAGCTGGAGATCGACACCACCGACATCGACGTGGAGGAGGCCGTGCAGCGGGTGCTCGACTATCTGAAAAACCGATGAGCAGCAACCGATGAACGGCGGGTATGGCACCGCAATCCCGCGTGGTCATTGTCGGCAATAATGGTTAGTTTTGTCAGCTTTCTGATTAACACGCCCTAGACGCAATGAAGCAATACACCCTGAGCCATATACGGCAGCTGGAAGCCGAGGCCATCTACGTCATGAGAGAAGTGGCCGCGCAGTTCGAGAACCCTGTACTGATGTTCTCGGGCGGCAAGGACTCCATCACCATGGCGCGGCTGGCGCGCAAGGCCTTCTGGCCGGCCAAAATTCCTTTCCCCTTTCTGCATGTGGACACCGGACACAACTTCCCGGAAACCATTGAATTCCGCGACCGGCTCCTGGAGGAGCTGGATGTGGAGCTGATCGTGGCCAGCGTGCAGGAGTCCATCGACCAGGGACGCGTGCAGGAGGAGAACGGTCCCAATGCCTCCCGCAACAAGCTGCAGACCACCACGCTGCTGGACGCCCTCGAGGAGCACGGCTTCGACGCCGCCTTCGGCGGGGCCCGGCGCGACGAGGAGAAGGCCCGCGCCAAGGAGCGCTTCTTTTCCCACCGCGACGAATTCGGGCAGTGGGACCCCAAGAACCAGCGTCCCGAGCTGTGGCACCTCTACAACGGCCGCCGCAACGGGGGCGAGCACTTCCGCGTCTTCCCTCTGAGCAACTGGACCGAAATGGACGTGTGGCAGTATATCGCGGCCGAGGACCTCGACATTCCCCCCATCTACCTCTCCCACGAGCGCGAGGTGGTCGAACGCGAGGGCGTGCTGCTGGCCAAATCGCCCCATATCTCCCTGCTGGACGGGGAGTCCTATGAGACCCGCCAGGTTCGCTTCCGCACCATCGGCGACATGACCTGCACGGGCGCCTTCGAATCGGAGGCCTCCACCATCACCGAAATCATCGACGAAGTGGCCTCCGCCCGCATCACCGAGCGGGGCAACCGGGCGGACGACAAACGCTCGGAGGCGGCCATGGAAGAACGCAAGAAACTGGGATACTTCTGACATGAGCGCGAGCAGCACCAGCGATACTTACCTGGACATGGACCTGCTGCGGTTCACCACCGCCGGCAGCGTGGACGACGGCAAGAGCACCCTCATCGGCCGCCTCCTCTACGACTCCAAATCGATTTTCGACGACCAGATGGAGGCCATCGAGGAGTCCTCCCGCCGTAAAGGCGATGAGTACACCAACCTGGCGCTGCTTACCGACGGGCTGTCGGCCGAGCGCGAGCAGGGCATCACCATCGACGTGGCCTACCGCTACTTCTCCACGCCCCGCCGCAAGTTCATCATCGCCGACACGCCTGGACACGTGCAGTACACCCGCAACATGGTGACCGGCGCCTCCACGGCCAACCTGGCCATTATATTGGTGGACGCCCGCAACGGGGTGGTGGAGCAGACCTGCCGCCACGCCTTCATCGCCTCCCTGCTGCAGATCAAGCACATCGTCTTCTGCGTGAACAAGATGGACCTGGTGGACTTCAGCGAGGAGCGTTTCGAGGAGATCAAGGAGCAGTTCAGAACCTTCAGCTCCAAGCTGGACGTGCCCGACATCCACTACATCCCCATCAGCGCCCTCTACGGCGACAACGTGGTGGATAAGTCCGACAACACCCCCTGGTACGACGGCGCCACGCTGCTCTATACCCTGGAAAACGTGCAGGTGGACAGCGACTACAACCATGTGGACTGCCGCTTCCCCGTGCAGTGGGTGATCCGGCCGCAGTCCAACGAACACCCCGACTACCGCGGATACGCCGGCAAGGTGGCCGGCGGGGTCTTCAAGCCGGGCGACGAGGTGATGGCGCTGCCCTCCGGCTTCACCTCCCATATCCGGGCAGTGGAGACTTTTGAGCGGGAAGAGGAGGAGGTCTACCAGCCCATGTCGGTCTCCATGACCCTGGAGAACGACATCGACGTGAGCCGGGGCGACATGATCGTCAAGCCCGACAACCAGCCCGAAGTGGGACAGGACATCGATCTTATGGTCTGCTGGCTCAACAAGAAGCCCCTGCAGCCGGGCGGCAAGTACGCCATCAAGCACACCACGCGTGAGGCGCGCTGCATCATCAAAGAGGTCAAGTACAAGGTGGACATCAACACCCTCCACCGGGTGGAGGGCGACCGGGAGATCGGCCTCAACGACATCGGACGCATCCGCATCCGCAGCACGCAGCCCCTTTTCTACGACGCCTACAAGCGCAACCGCTCCACCGGCAGCCTGATCATTATGGACGAGTTCACCAACGAGACGGTGGGCGCAGGCATGATTCTGTAGGTCTTCCGAGGCCCCTGCCGCGGGGCGGGGAGAATTTGCCATTAAAAGTCACCCTAATTATCCTTATCATTTTGGCTGCCGCGGGTTGCCCTGCGTCATCCAGATACACGAACGGTAACCGCAATACCCACGAGCCTGAGCGAGCAGCAACCACATAACAATCCGGAGGCCGGTTCCGACGGGGGGGAGGAGACGCCCCGCATGCCGGAGTACCGGCTCATCCCCGTGGATGAGAAGGACGAGCAGGATGCCGTCAATATGATAGACCTGCTGCGCTCCTTCCGCGACCACAAAAGCCTGGTAAAACGCATTCTGAGCATCTCGCTTCTGCTGGGCGTTTTCTTTGCCCTGGTCAGCACCACCGAATTCCAGACCAACGCCGAGCTCATGCCCGAAATGCAGGAGAGTTCCGGCAGCGGGGCGGGCGCGCTGCTGCAACAGTACGGGGGGGCGCTGGGTCTGGGCGGCCTGCAGGGCATGGTGTCGCAGGAGGACGAGGGACAGATTCCCCCCGAGGTCTACCCGCGCATCGTGCAGAGTCTGACCTTCAGCCACAAGTTGCTGAACAGCCGGATCACCTTCGCCGAGCCCGACACCACGCTCCAGCTCTTTGACTATTTTGACCGGTACTATAAGCTCTCCCCCATGGAATGGATCCTCCGCAACACCGTGGGGGTGCCCGGGCGCATCATGCGGTCGCTCTCCGACCAGCAGCTCCCCAGCCATATACGCGAGCGGCTGGAGGAAGAGAACCTGGAGCATCTCACCTACGACCAGTACAAGGCGCTGCAGAAAATTCAGGGCCGCGTCTACGTCACCCTGAACCCGGAAACCGGCATTCTGGTGGTCTCGGCCGAGCTGCCGGATGCGGCGGCCTCCGCCCAGCTCTGCAAGATCGCCATCGAGATGCTTACGGATTATCTGAAGGATTACCGCACCCAGAAGGCGCGGCAGGACCTGCAGTTTCAAACCGAACAGGTGCGCCTGGCCGAGGAGCGCTTCGACTCCACACAGCAGGCCTGGACCAACTATCTGGACCAGAATCTGAATCCCGCTACCAACTCCGCCCAGGCGCGGCAGCAGCGCCTGAGGGCGGAATACGACCTGGCCTACGAGCTCTATACCACCGCCTCCCAGCAACAGGCTGAAGCCCGCAGGGAACTGCAGGAGCAGACGCCCGTTTTCAAGGTGATCCAGGAGGCCAGCGTGCCGATGGAGCCCAGCAAGCCGCGCAGGGTGCTGACCGTGATCACCTTCCTGGTAGTGGGCGCCGTCACCGCCTACCTCTACATCAGCATCCGCCGCATTTACGATGAGATCCGCTCCAAGATGTAGACCCCGGCCCCAGCCGACTGCCCCAGCGGACGTGCCGGGTCCGTACGCCCCCATGTTGAAACGACCGAAATCAAGGAATCCGCATTGAACAGGAAAGGGTTACTGGCGAAGAACTCGTTGATCAACCTGCTGGGGCAGGGCGTGCCGCTGGTTTTCATCTTCGCAGCCTATCCCTTTATCGTCGATGGACTGGGCGAAGACCGCACCGGTACCCTTCAGATCATCTGGATGATCATCGGCTATTTCGGGCTGCTGGATATGGGACTGGGCCGCGCCACCACCAAATTCGTGGCCGACATGCAGGCAAGGGACGAGCAGAATCTCTCTCCCTTTATTCTCACCTCCATCCTGATGCTCTTCGTCGTGGGACTGCTGGGATGCGGGCTCATCTACTGGCTTACGCCCTGGCTGGTCTACGAGGTGATGAACACGCCCGAAATGCTGCAGGCCGAGACCCAACGGGCTTTCTATACCCTCAGTTTCGCCATCCCCCTGGTGCTGGGCTCCGTCGGGGCCCGCGGGGCCCTGGAGGCCCAGCAGAGGTTCGGCTTGGTCAACATCATCAAGATACCCGCCGGCATCCTCAACTACCTGGCCCCCCTGCTGGTGCTGCCTTTCTCCACCGACCTGCAATATGTAGTGGTGGTGCTGGTGACGGGACGGGGACTCACCTTCCTCATCTACAGCTGGTTCTGCCTTTCGGGAGGGGAGTCCCTCTTTCAACTGGGCAGTTATCCGCTGATCGGCTGGATCAAAAACCTCTTCAGCTACGGGGCCTGGATCACCGTCAGCAACCTCATCAGTCCCATCATGGTGTACATGGACCGCTTCATCGTGGCCGCCGTGATCGGCACCACGGCGGTTCTCTACTACGCAACGCCCTACGACGTGGTGACCCGCCTGCTGATCATCCCGGGGAGCTTCATGGGGGTGATGTTTCCCGCCTTCAGCGTGGCCTCCCTGGAGGAGAACAGCCGTCCTATGGATCCCCTCTACCGCAAGTCCATCCGCTACCTGCTGCTGGCCCTGGTGCCGGCCGTGGTGGGACTGGTGCTGGCCGCCGAGCCGATCTTTTATTACTGGCTGGGCGGGGAGTTTCCGGCGCGCTCCACCCTGGTGATGCAGCTGCTGGCCGTGGGGGTGCTCATCAACGCCATCGCCATGGTGCCCTACACCGCCCTGCAGGGCATGGGACGCCCCGACGTCACCGCCAAACTTCATATGGTGGAGCTGCCGCTCTTTCTGGTCATGGTCTGGTTTTTTATCCACCGATGGGGTATCGAGGGCGTGGCCCTAGCCTGGGTGATACGGGTGGCCTTGGACGCCGGAGGACTGCTCTGGTTTTACCGGCGACTGACGCCCGAGCGCGAACCGGACGAGGTGAACTGGTCCGCCCGCCTGGCGACCTCCCTGGGCTGCGCGGCCGTCATGGGCGCGGGGTATTTTGCCATCAGCCACCGCCTTCTGCTGATGGCTTTCGCGGCGGCCTGTGCGGCGGGCGTCTTCTGGCTGATCTGGACGTATGTGTTGCATGACTACGAGAGGAATAAAATATTCCGGCTCTATATTGACGTTAAGCAGAGCCTGAAACGCCGGTGAACCGACCCGAAATACATATTATCCTGGTCAACTGGAACGGCTGGAGGGACACTCTTGAGTGCATCGCCTCCCTGGAGGAGCTCGACTACCCGAATGCGCGCATTGTGGTCGTGGACAACGGCTCGACCAACGACTCGGTGCGCCAGCTGCGGAGCCGCTGTCGGGACCATACCCTGCTGGAGAGCGGCCGCAACCTCGGCTTTGCGGGGGGCACCAACCTGGGCATCCGCCACGCCATGGAGGAAGGGGCCGACTACCTCTGGATCCTCAACAACGACACCGTGGTGGAGTCACAGGCCCTCGACAGGCTCCTGGAGCGCATGCAGGGGGAGCCCCGCATCGGCATCTGCGGCTCCCGGCTCATATACCTGGACCAGCCCGAGGTGCTGCAGGCCCTGGGCGGAGGCACCTACAACCGCTGGCTGGGCATCACCCGGTACGTGGGGGAGGGAGGACCGGCCCGCATGGAGGTGGAGCCGGCCGATATCGAGCGGCAGCTCGACTATATTTCAGGGGCCTCCATGCTGGTTTCCCGCCGATTCATCGAGGAGGTGGGACCCATGAACGAGGAGTATTTCCTGTACTACGAGGAGCTGGACTGGATGGAGCGTGCCGGCGGCCGCTTCGAGCTGGGTTTTGCCCCCCACAGCGTGGTCTACCACAAGGAGGGGGCCTCCATCAAGGCCAACACGCTGCAGCGCAACCGCAAGAGCAAGAGGGCGGACTACTACCAGCTGCGCAACCGGCTGCTGTTCACCCGCAACTACCACCCCCTGATGCTGCCCACCGTCTACCTGGGACTGCTGGGCGCCCTGCTGAACCGCATTTTTCGCAAGCAGTGGGACCGCGTGCCCATGATCCTGGGACTTATGGCTGCTGCGGGCGGAAAAGAGGAGAGGTGGCGGCCATGAGCGTGGAAAAGAAAGTGTTGTTCTGGATCGCTGTCCTGGCCCTGGTGGGCACGGTCACCAACTTCGTCTACTTCAGTCCCCTGCTCACCCTGCTGGTGCCCCTGGCCCTTTTCACGGCCACGCGCGAGCGGATGGAGCGTCCGGTGGCCTGGCTCTACCTGTACGTGCTTGCGTTCCTGGCGAGCGTGCTCCTCTACCATCCCCTCTCCGTGGTGGAGTTCGGCTTCTACCGCAGGGACGGGAATTTCGTCATCTCCTACGCGCCGCTGCTGGTGCTTCCCCTCTTCCGCTTCCATTTCGACCTGGAGCAGTACTTCCGCCGCTTCTTTCTCTTCGCCCTGGCCATCTACGGCCTGCTTTTCGCCCGCTACCTGGTGGAGGCCTGGCCCTACTACATCCTGCAGCTGAACGTCTTCGGGGGACTCTTCTACGCACAGAACGCCGTGGGAGGCTTCCTGGCCATCCTGGGCGCCCTCTCCTTCGCCTACCTCTACCATCGCCGGCGCAACCGCGAGCTGCTGGCTTTTTTCATCGTATTCCTGATGCTGCTGGCCACCTATTCGCGCGGGTCCATACTGGGACTGATCTGCGGCATTCCGGCCTGGTACCTGGCCGACCGGGGTTACTGGAAAAGCCTGGCCGTGATGCTGCTCATTCCCGTGCTCATCACGGCCGCGGTGCTCTCCATCGGCTATCCCTACTACAAAAGCAACGAGGCGGCGGGCACCCCCTTCGGGGAGGAGATCCTGTATATGGACGCCGACGAGGGCGACGACACCAAGAGCACCAACGTGCTCCTGCGGGTGTTCTACACCATGCCGCGCGCCTGGTACGCCTTCCAGCACTCCCCGGTGCTGGGCACCGGTGTGGGCTCCTTCGACGACCGTCCCTACCAGTTTACACAGGTGCTGCCCTACCTGCACTACAACGCCCAGACGCCCAAGCGGCACACCGACAGCCACGCCCACCACTCCTACCTGCATATTCTTGCCGAACAGGGCATGGTGGGACTGGGCGTGTTCCTGACTTTCTGGGTCTCCCTCTTTTTGTATCTTCTGCGATTCAAGCGGGCCCCGGTGCTGAGGGACTACCTGCTCATTGCCTTTTTTGCCATTACCTTTGCCTCCTTCACCGAACACCGTATCACCACCCCCTCCATGATGCTGCCCTTCACCCTTTCGGTGGGGCTGCTGATGGCCTGGCGGCCCAAAGGCACCAGGTACCGCCTGCAGGTAGACGACCCGGACGAGGTCGCCGGTCCGGGGGAGGCCAACCGTTGAACAGGAACTTCATGCTGGCCATTAACGGACATTTCAAGGGTCAGCCGGTTACCGGCGTGCAGCGTTATGCGCGCGAGGTTACCGGCCGGTTCAAGCGGATGGGACAGGAGTTCCAGTGGGTGGATCCCCCGCCGGGCCTGGAATCCGACGCCCTGCGGCAGCTCTGGATGCAGCTGAGGATGCCGGCCAGGGTGCCCGGGGGCGCCCTGCTCTGGTCGCCCACCAACAGCGGACCCGTCTTTCATGCCCGCCAGGTGGTCACCCTCCACGACCTGGCGGACCAGCTCCACCCGGAGTGGTTCAGCCGGCGCTACAGCGCCTGGCGCTCCATGATCCTTCCTCCGCTGCTGCGGAGGGTGCGCGGGATTATTACCATATCGGACTACTCCCGCCGCACCATACTGGAGCGCTATCCCTTTACGGAAGGCAAAATCGAGGTCATCTACAACGGGGTGGACAGCCGCCATTTCCGGCGCAGGGACGAGGAGGAGGTCGGGCGGATGAGGCGGAAGCTGGGTCTCTCGAAGCGGTACCTGGTCACGGTGGGATCTCTCGACCCCCGCAAAAACCTCAACCGCCTGCTGGATGCCTGGCACCGCCTGCCCGCCCGCATCCGGGAGGAGTACGAGCTGGTCATCGCCGGCGCTTCGTCGGATAAGTTTTCGTTCAGTCTGGATCGCGATCCCGGAGAAAGGGTTCGTTTTACCGGTTACGTCGATTACGACGACCTTCCGGCGCTCTACAGCGGCGCCTCCCTTTTTGTCTATCCTTCGCTCTTCGAGGGCTTCGGCCTGCCCGTCCTGGAAGCCATGGCCTGCGGCACCCCGGTGCTCACCTCCGATACCACGGCCCTCGGGGAGCTGGCCGGCGACAAGGCGGTGACCGTCGACCCGCAGCATGCCGGGCAGCTGGGCGACGAGATGCTGCGGCTCCTGGAAGCGCCCGGGCGCCGAAGGGAACTGGGGGAGAAGGGGGTCGCCTACGCCTCAGGCTTTACGTGGGACGAGACCGCACGGAAAACCCTGGACTTCCTGGACTCTTGCACTTGAGGAGGGGATAGTCTTACCTTAAGCGCATGCAGTGCAGAATATGCGAGCGACAGACAACCGGGGACTTCCGGGTCAGGGAGATGATGTTCGGCAGCCGTGAGCCCTTCGACTATGTCCGCTGCACAGGCTGCGGCTGCGTGCAGCTTGCTAATATACCGGACGACCTCTCGGCGTACTATCCCCCCGACTACTACGCGCACCGTCGCGAGGAGGGGGAATCGCTGCTTAAATCGCTGCTGACCGAACGCCGCAACCGCTATGCGCTGTGGGGGGATTCTCTCCCAGGGAAATGGCTCTACCGGCGCTACCCCAACGTGCCGTTGCGGTCGCTCTCCCTGCTTCCGCTCGACCTCGACACCCGCATTCTGGACGTGGGCTGCGGGCGGGGTGATCTGCTCCGGGAGCTGCACGAGCTGGGTTTCCGCAATCTGCTGGGCGTGGATCCCTTCAACCCCGAGCCCATCCGGTACGAAAACGGCCTGACCATTCGCAACGGGGAGCTGGAGGAGGTGGAAGGGGACTGGGACCTCATCATGATGCATCACGCCTTCGAGCATGTACCCGATCCCCGGGAGGTGCTCTACCGCATACAGCAGCTGCTCGCCCCGGGCGGCTGGTGCCTCATTCGCATCCCCATGAGCTCTTCCTATGCCTTCGAACACTTCGGGGAACAGTGGGTGCAGTGGGACGCTCCCCGGCACTGTTACCTGCATACGCCGGAAAGCATGAAGGTTCTCGCCCGGCAAAGCGGCCTCCACCTGCAGGGCGTCTCCTACGACTCCACGGCCTTCCAGTTCTGGGGCAGCCTGCAGTACGAGCAGGACATCCCGCTGAACGACGAGCGCTCCCACGCGGTGAATCCCGGCAACTCCATGTTCAGCCGCCGGCAGATCGAGACGTTCTCCCGCCGGGCCGACGCCCTGAACCGCATCGGCCGCGGAGACCAGGCCGTTTTCCTGCTGGGAAGGCAGCCTGCGCCCTACAGCACCCCGGAAGATATACCCACCCACTCTTGAATATCGCGCTTCTACATCACTGGCTGGTAAGCATGCGGGGCGGGGAAAAGGTGCTCGAGCAGTTCTGCCGGCTGATGCCGGATGCCGAGATCCACACGCTGGTGCGGAGCCGGGAGGAGGGGGCGCTGAGCGAAACCATCCGGCGCCACCCCATCCGCACCACCCTGCTGGACCGCCTTCCCGGTTCGGAGCGTTACTACCCCTCCCTGCTGCCGCTCTATCCCTGGTTTCTGCAGAACCACCCGGTGGAGGCCGATTTCATCCTCTCCAGCGACGCCGGCATGGTCAAGGGCATGCCGCACGACCCCGGGGTTCCGCACGTATGCTACTGCCACTCCCCGCCCCGCTACCTGTACGACATGCAGGAGGACTACCTGGAAGGCCTCTCTTCCTGGAAGAGGCCGCTCTTCCGCGCGTGGGTGCCCCGGCTGCGCCGGTTCGACCGGGAAACGGCGGGGACGGTCGATCGCTTCATCGCCAACTCCGCCTTCGTGCGCGATCGCATTCGCAGGATCTACGACCGCGATGCGCAGGTGATCCATCCGCCGGTGGACCTCTCCCGCTTTCGGGCCGACCGGCCGGCGGGGGACTACTACCTGATCGTCTCGGCCCTGGTGTCCTACAAGAAGGTGGAACTGGCCGTGCGCGCCTTTACCATGATGGACAAGCCCCTGGTGGTCTGCGGAGAGGGACCCGAGAAGGAGCGCCTGCAAAAGCTGGCCGGCCCTTCGGTGACGGTCACCGGCGCGCAGACCGCCGCGCAGATTCGCGCGCGCTTCGAGGGCTGCCGCGCCTTCGTCTTCCCGGGCGTGGAGGATTTCGGCATCACCCCGCTGGAGGCGCAGGCCTCCGGCCGGCCGGTGATCGCCTACGGGGAGGGGGGCGCCCTGGAGACCGTGGTGGAGGGGAAGACCGGCCTCTTTTTTGACGAACAGTCGCCCGGCAGCCTGGCCGATGCGGTCCGCCGTTTCGAGGCCGACGAGGCGCGGTATACCCCCGGGGCCTGCAGGTCCAATGCCGAACGGTTCGGCGAAGGCCGGTTCCGTGAAGAGATAAAAGACTTTTTGGTGTCCCATTATCCCTCCTATTTTAGAGGCTTTTGGTAAATCGAGTGATACGGCATGCAAGCAGCTATGAAAACAGCCATTATTACCGGGGGATCCGGCTTTGTTGGATCTCATCTGATACGCCATCTCCAACGCGAGGGACGCTACGACCGCATCGTCAATACCGACCGTTCGGGCTTGGCGCCCGATGAGATCCCGCGGGAGGCGGAGCTGGCCCACCTGAAATGGGATGTGCGGCGAAAGGCCGATGCGGAGGTGTTCCGGGAGCTGGGGTGCGGCGAGCAGACCCATATCTACAACCTGGCGGCCATATGCCGCATCCCGGGATACCCCCATGAGGATTACTACCGGACCAATATTCTCGGGGCGGAGAACGTCTGCCGGCTGGCGGACGAACTTGGCTGCCGCACCATGCTGTTCACCAGCTCGGTGTCGGTCTACGGGGGTTCCGAGGAGCTGAAAACCGAAGAGAGCGTGCCCCAGCCGGCCGATCCCTACGGCATTTCCAAGCTGGTGGCAGAGTATATCCACCGCGGCTGGCGCGAGTCCGGCGAGGGGCGCCGGCTGGTCATCCTGCGGCCCGGTATTATTTTTGGCTCGGGCGAACAGGCGAATTTCACGCGCCTGTACGATGCGCTGAAAAAGGGCTACTTTTTCTACCCGGGCCGGCGGGACACCCGAAAGGCCTGCGCCTACGTCAAGGATGTGGCCCGGGCGTTAGACTGGTTCGCCCGGCATGGGGATGAATTCGAGCTGTACAACCTGGCCTACGAGCAGGCGCCCGCCATCGAGGAAATCTGCGGGGTGATCGCCTCGGAGACCGACGCCGGGAGGGCCCGCCTGCGTATTCCGGCTCCCCTGCTGCTGGGGGCAGCCTATCTTATTCATGCGGCCGCCCGTCTCACGGGATTATCGTTCAAGGGCATTCATCCCGACAGGGTCCGCAAGGTGATGGTGTCCACCCATATATCGGGGGAGAAGCTGGCGAACAGTGGATTCGGTCTGAAGTACAGTCTGAAGGAGGGGGTGAGGGACTGGTTCGACGAGAGCGGGCGGTCTCTGCATTGAGGGGAACATCGGCGGGAGCCTGCCGTTACAGGGGTTGGGAGGGGAATGGAGGCTCGCGAAGAGGCGTGCCATTATTTTTTTAGTTTGAGGAAATAATGATATCTTTGGGCTTTTGGAAGACGAGGGCCCGGAAGCCATCCCCTTTGTTCTACCTTTATACAGACGACCGACATGAGCTATGAGAGCGATCCTATAATGTCCGAAGAGCAGGTTGAAGAGAATACTCTGACGGTACGGCAGAGTATCGTACGGGAGATGTCCGAGAACGGCCAGGCCGAGGAGGTCCGGAGCAACGGCTACAACTATTCCCGTTTCAAGTCGATCTCGCAGCGGACCCGGTTCAGCAAGCGGGTCATCGATCTCTCTATCGGAACCCTCGCCCTGGTGGCCTTCCTGATAAGCTATCCGGTGATCGGTCTGCTGATCAAGCTGAACTCGCGCGGCCCCGTGCTCTTCAAGCAGCGGCGGACCGGAAGGAACGGCCACACCTTCACCTGTTACAAGTACCGGACCATGCACAAGCTGGATCTGCATCGCATCGACGGCAAGCCGGTCATCACCAAGAAGGGGGACAAGCGAATTTTCGGTTTCGGGAAACTGCTGCGCCTTACCAACCTGGACGAGCTGCCCCAGGTCCTGAACGTGCTGAAAGGGGATATGAGCCTGATCGGTCCCCGTCCCTATCCCCTCGAGGAGTGCGCACACTGGAATAATACCTTTGAGGATTTCTACTACCGCTATGCCGTCAAGCCCGGCATTACCGGACTGGCGCAGGTCAACGGCTACCGCGGCGGGACCCTCGACAGGAAACATATGAGGCGTCGCTTGGACTACGACCTGATCTATGTGCGCAGGCAGAGCCTCTGGCTGGACCTGCAAATATTGGGCCGTACGGTTTTCAAGATGATCAACCTCGATACCGACGCCCACTGAGCCCCTTTCCTCTCTCTCCCGGGCCGGCCGGGCCCTCCGGCCTCAGCCTCAGAACAGATACCGTAGCCTGAGCCGGTAATGTACGTTGAGAAAATCGTCCTCGTAACTGCGATTTAAATAGCCGCCTACCCAGGTGCCGTAGTCGTAGCGCCCGTAGTTGAGCTGGTAGTTCCATTTCATCTCTCCCTCCAGCAAAAGCGGCCCGTACCGGTAGGTGCCGTTCAGTCCTATGTTAAATTTCACCTGGTGGTGGAACTGATCCTTGAAGCCTCCCTCGGGGAAATTGCGCTGGTAGAATTCGTAGTGGAACTGGTCGTTTTCGACCACCCGCTGGAGAAAGAATCCCGCTTTTCCCCGTTCGAACCATGCCTCCACGCCCACATACTGGCTGGTCGACCCGGGTCCAATAGCCGCCCCCAGCACCTGTCCCCGGTTGGTATGGCCCTGTTTGACCTTTTTGTGGGTGTAGGCGTAGGACTGGGGACGCACCTCGTCGATATTGCCGGGCAGCAGGGAGTTGAACTCCGCATGTACCCGTACGAAATCAGCCCACGAGGGCTCGAAAAGTTTCTGAACGCCCACCGTCCAGGCCCGCGCGTGCTGAGGCTGGGTGATCAGATCGCGCAGGTTCCAGTTATGGTCCTCCTTGTAGAATTCGCCGTAGACTTCGGCATTGCTTTCCGGAAAGACCCAGCGAAACCACACGGAGGCGAGTCCGTTGACATGCTGATGGTAGCTTTCGTCCCTCGATCCCTCGTAGGCCTCCAGCCGGGGCCGAGGGAAGCGTTTGAAAATGGCCGTGTAGTCGCTCCATCCCAGCGGGCCGTCGCCCGCAATGCCGAGCCGCTCGGAGGGCCGGTACTGGTGGATCACGCGGGAGAGTCCCAGGGTGAGGTTGGGAACGAAGGAGGGCGTCCACGCCACGTTGAGCCCGTTCATGAAGCGTCCCGCGAGCAGCAGGCCTTCGCGCTCGTAGCGGTTGAGTTCGTTGGGCGCTCCCTCAAGATTAAGATCGAAGTAGTCGGAATCCTGCGGCCTGGCCAGGATCCACCGGAAGTCCAGGCTGCCCGCATTCCAGGGAAGGGGGAGAGGCTCGCGGGTCCCCAGGAAGGCGTGCCTGAGTCCCGGCGCGTTGTTGCTCATCACAAGCGGGTAGTTCACCGCCGGTCCCCACCAGAGCGGTTCGTTGCTCACGCCCAGCTCCAGCTGCCGGTAGTGCACCCTGAGGGAGGTCTCCCCCAGGTCCCACGTGGAAAAGGGATCGGGTCCGAAGCGGAACGGCCGGTCAATGCGTTCGGCAAGGGTGTCCTCCTGCAGGAAGCCCTCCGCCACGTAGCGGATGCGCCCGTCGGGATATTCCGGTATGAAGCGGGGCGGGGGGAAGTCGCGGTTCTGCTGATAGGCGTAGTGGGGACGGAAGGTGAGGGTGAACCAGTCGGAGGTCAGCCAGACTCCTCCCCGCACCTCCGTATTGTGTCCCACCCCGTACCAGGCCGCCCCGTTGTTTTCTCCGTGCGGCAGGTGGGTATTGTAGGTGTTGGTCAGCACCGGTTCGTAGACGCCCAGGGTGACCTCTCCCAGGACCCCGCTCCGGATGGTATGCGTGGGGGTCTCCATGGCGTCGTTCCACCACGACCCGCCCTCGTATCCCTCCCTTTCAAGCAGCTCCAGCCAGCTGTGCCGCCACAGGGGGCGGTTGGTGTGGGAGGTGGTCAGGGCCGAATCGGACAGAAGCTGGTGGAGGCGGAACAGCTCCCCGCGCAGGTCGCCCACCGGAATGGGCTGTCCCCGCACCTCCGGCGGACCGGCCGCCAGCAGCAGCAAGAGCGGGAACAACACTTTCACGATATGGGAGGCGCAGGATCTCATTGGAAGAGGTAGCGAACTTCAAGTTGAAAGTGCCAGTTGACGATGTCGGTCCCTTCGAAACGCTCGAAATCGGTGTCCAGCTCCCCGTAGCCGAAACGCCCGTAGTTGAAATGCTTGTTCCACACGAGCTGCCCGCCCAGCAGGAAGTCGCCCAGCCGGTAGTGCCCCTTCATGCCCACCCGGAGCTGGACCCAGTTGCGCCAGATGTCCTTGTAGCCGGTGCCGCCGCCCGGCTCGTCGTAGAATTCGTAGTGAAAGAAGTCGTTGTGCTCCACACGCTGCAGGAAGAAGCCCGCCATGCCCGCGGGCGTATAGGCGTCCACCCCCAGGTACTGGCTCCCGGATCCCGGACCGATGGCGGCGCCCAGCACCTCCCCGCGGTGGGTGTGGCCCTGGCGTATGGGGGTGTGGGTATAGTAGAACTGCTGGGGACGAACCTCATCGACCCGCCCGGGCACCAGGGAGTTGATCTCCGCCGTCAGGCTGAAGAAGTCGATGCCGGACCGGCCGGAGGGAAGGACCTTTCTCATGCCCACCGTATAGGCGCGGTTGTTGTGCGGCTCCATCAGGAAATCCCGAAGGTCCCAGTTGGTATCTTCCCTCATGTATTCGGCGTAGAATTCGGCGCCGCTTTCGCGGAAGATCCACCGCAGGAAGAGGGAGGCCAGCTGGTTCGATTCGACGTTGTCGGCCCGCACGTCCTCGCCCCCCAGAATACGTTCCCGGTTTTCGATCTGAAAGGGCAGCACGGCCTCGAAGTAGTCGGAGAAGCGCAGGCCGCTTTCCGGGATATGCCGGTAGTAGAGGCGCGAGAAGCCCACCGAGAGGCCCGGCGCGAAAGAAGGAGACCAGGCCGCATGGACCCCGTTCAGAAATCGGTCGCCCCCCGTGGCGCTCCTTTGGTGGTAATCCGAATCCCGGGGCCACGCCCCCATCAGGCGGAATTCGACATCGCCCAGCCCCAGGGGAAGGGCGAGCGGCGAGCGGGTCCCCAAAAAGAGCTGGGGCAGGGAGGCGGCGTTGTTGCTCATGATCAGCGGATAACGCACGGCGGGTCCCCACCAGAGCGATTCCTTGCCGTAGCCTATTTCCATCTGCCGGTAATGAAGGCGAAGAGAGGTCTCTCCCCAGTCAAGGGTGGCAAAGGGTTCGGGTCCGAAGCGGAAAGGCATGTCGATGTCGGGGATCTGGGCCCGGTAGATGGGCCGGCCGTCTTCGTCATTCGGGATAAAGCGGGGGACGCGGAAATCGCTGTTGCCCTGCCAGGCCAGGTGGGGACGCAGGGTAATCGTGAGCCAGTCGGAGGTGATCCAGGCTCCGCCCTGCAGCTCCAGGGTGAGTCCCCTGCCGTACCAGGCCGCCCCGTTGTTCTCCCCCTGCGGCAGGGCGGAGTTGGCGGTCTGACGGTAGATGGGATCCCACAAACCGGCCGAGAAATTCAGCGGCCCCTCCCGCTGCGGCGTTGCGAGGGGCTGCGCCCACCAGGAGTCTCCGTAGCCCTGCAGGCTGTCGAGGGCCGTGCGGTAGGTGCCCATCCAGAGGGGGCGGTCGGTGAAGGAGACCGAGGCGGGGGAGCCGGTGAGAAGCTGCACCAGGCGGAACTGCTCCTCGCGAAGATCGCCCACCGGCACGGGCTGGGACCGCAGTTCGCCGGCCGGCAGCAGCGTTAGCAGCAGGACGGCCGGCAGGCCAATCAGGGAGAACAGGCGCTTGGCTGCAGACATGGTTTGCAAGGTACGGGTATGGATTGAACAGGGGCTGTCTCTGGTGCAAAAATGTAACGGTTCGGGGCTACAATTGCTATCGTAAATGGCGGACAGGCGTGTCCTGGGCCGCCGCGCGGAAGCCTCAAAAGACGGACGGGAACGCCAATTTGCTCTTTCT
Source organism: Balneolaceae bacterium (assembly GCA_034521445.1). NCBI lineage: Bacteria > Pseudomonadati > Balneolota > Balneolia > Balneolales > Balneolaceae > Balneolaceae bacterium. The sequence continues at coordinate 411,770 of JAXHMM010000003.1, forward strand.
ACACTCTCCAAAAATCCGTATCATGAGCGGCTGATTGGCAGGGAGCCGGTGACGCCGCCCGCCCTTATTTTCCACGACATCCGTACGCATTTTGAGCCAGGAAGAACAACCGCATCCCACACACTACCATCCCGCCCGGGAGGGAGGGGGGCAGGAGGTCTCCTCCGGCACCTACCAGCCTGCGGCTGCACCGGATGAAGGGGGCATACGTCCCATGGAGATCATGCTCTTCTTCTGGACCGAGCGGTTCATCATCGGACTGTTTCTGGGATTTTTCCTGGTGGGGGGCTTCGTCTACGCCTCCCTGAGTACCGAGGAGTATTCCGCCAAGACGACGCTGCTTCCAGAAGGAGGCGGGACCCAAGGCATGGGGCAGAATCTGCTGCGCCAGTACGGCGGACTGCTGGGCATCAACATGCAGGGTACCCAGGGAGGCGAATTCCTGCCCACCAACATCTACCCCGACATCCTGCAAAGCGTGCCCTACCAGGTGGAGCTGATGAGCACCCCCATCTATTTTGAAAAGCAGGACACCACCGTGACGCCCCACACCTGGTTTCGCGAACTTCAGCCTCCCGACAGGCTGGCCATGCTTCGGCGCTACACCCTCGGTCTCCCCTGGACCGTCTGGGGATGGATACGCGGAGGAGGCGGGGGAGGGGGCGCAACGCCCGAACCCGTCGCCACCCGGGTGAATCCCGACTCGGTGCTCGACGTATCGGGCACGCAGATGGCCACCATCGGGCAGCTGCGCGGCCGCATCAGCATCATGCAGACCGACAACGGACTCATTCAGTTTACCGCTGAACTTCCCGATCCCCAGGCCGCCGCCGAGCTGGGCAACGTGGGCATCGAGCTGCTCAAGAAGTACGTCAGCGAGTACCGCACCGAAAAAGCGCAGCAGGATCTTGAGTTTGTACAACAGCAGTACCAGCAGGCCCGGGAGCGCTTCCAGCAGGCGCAGATCGATCTGGCGGAGTTTCGCGACAGCAACCTCAATCCCGCCACCAACCGGGCCACCGTCAGGGAGCAGGTGCTGCAGTCGGAGTTTGACCTCGCCTCCAGCGTCTACAACTCCCTGGCCCAGAACCTGGAGCAGGCCAAACTGCGGGTGCAGGAAGAAACCCCGGTGTTCACCACCGTGGAGCCCCTGCTGGTGCCGCGCGGACCCAGTTCGCCCAACACCAAGCTGATCCTGGTCATATCCGCCTTTCTCGGGGTTATGGGCGGGGTGATCTTTGTCCTGCTGCGCAGGCAGTGGACGGAATTCCGGCAGATACTGCGCAGCCAGGTCTCCTGACCATGTGCATTTCAACCGAGCAACTATGAACAAATCGGACAGCATCTACATCGCCGGCCACCGCGGCATGGTGGGATCGGCCGTCCGGCGCCGCCTGGAGAGCGAGGGCTACACCAACCTGATCCTGCGCAGCAGTTCGGAGCTCGATTTGAGAGACCAGGCTGCGGTGCGTGATTTTTTCGCCTCCGAGCAACCCCGCGTGGTGATCGATGCGGCGGCGCGCGTGGGCGGCATCCTGGCCAACGACCGGTATCCCTGGCAGTTCCTCTACGACAACCTGCAGATTCAGAACAACCTTATCGCCGCGGCCCACGAGCAGGAGGCCGAGCGCTTTATCTTCCTGGGCAGCTCCTGCATCTATCCCCGGAATACCGACCAGCCCATGCGCGAAGACGCCCTGCTGACCGGTCCCCTGGAGTCCACCAACCAGTGGTACGCCGTGGCCAAGATCGCCGGCGTCAAAATGGTCGAGGCCCTGCGCCGGCAGTACGGCCGCCGCTACGTCTCGCTCATGCCCACCAACCTCTACGGGCCCCGGGACAACTTCGACCTGGAGACCTCCCACGTGCTGCCCGCGCTCATCCGCAAATTCCACGAGGCCGCCCGGGATGACCACCGCCCGGTGACGCTCTGGGGCAGCGGCACGCCCAGGCGGGAGTTCCTGCATGTGGACGACGTGGCCGACGCCGTCCTTTTTGTGCTGCGGACGCGAGATGGAGCACGACCTCTACAACGTGGGCACCGGCAAAGACCTGAGCATCAGGGAGCTGGCGGCTCTCATCCAGCGCATTACGGGACACGAGGGTGAGATTGAATGGGACCGCTCCAAGCCCGACGGCACGCCCCGCAAGCTGATGGACGTGAGCCGCATGCACGAGGCGGGCTGGGAGCACAGCATCGGGCTGGAGGAGGGCATACGGCAGACCTACGAGTGGTTCCGGAATCATATGAACGAAATCAAGGAAGTGGAGATCGAATCGTGAGCGCAAAGAACAAGGTTGCGCTGGTAACGGGCATTACGGGGCAGGACGGCTCCTACCTGGCCGAGCTGCTATTGGACAAGGGCTACGAGGTGCACGGCATCAAGCGCCGCGCCAGCCTCTTCAACACCGACCGGGTGGATCACCTCTACCACGACCCCCATTTCAAGGGTTTGCCCTTCTACCTGCACTACGGCGACATGACCGACGCCACCAACCTCATCCGGATCATCCAGGAGACCCAGCCCGACGAGATCTACAACCTGGCGGCCCAGAGCCACGTGCAGGTCTCCTTCGAGGCGCCCGAGTACACGACCGACGTGGACGCCATGGGCACGCTCCGCCTGCTGGAGGCCGTCCGCATCCTGGGCATGGAGGAGAAGACCCGCATCTACCAGGCCTCCACCTCCGAGCTCTACGGCAAGATACAGGAGACGCCCCAGTCGGAGACCACCCCCTTCTATCCCCGCTCACCCTACGGGGCCGCCAAGCTCTACGCCTACTGGATCACCGTCAACTACCGGGAGGCCTACGGCATGTACGCCGTCAACGGCATTCTCTTCAACCACGAATCCCCCCGCCGGGGCGAGACCTTCGTGACGCGCAAGATCACCCGCGCGGCCGTTCGCATCGCCGCCGGCCGCCAGAAAAAGCTCTTCCTGGGCAACCTGGACGCCCGGCGGGACTGGGGACACGCCCGTGACTACGTGCGGGGCATGTGGCTTATGCTGCAGCAGGAGGAGCCGGATGATTTTGTGCTGGCCACGGGAAAAACCACCACCGTTCGCGACTTCTGCCGCATGGCCTTCCAGGCGGCGGGCATCGAACTGCAGTGGGAGGGCGAGGGGCAGCAGGAGGTCGGGCGGCACGCCGGAAACGGGGAGGTGCTGGTGGAGGTGGACCCGCAGTATTTCCGTCCCACCGAAGTGGACCTGCTGATCGGCGACGCCTCCAAGGCGGCCGAGCAGCTGGGATGGGAACCCGAGTACACCATCGACGCTCTCATTGAAGAAATGGTTGAAATGGACCGCAAGGCCATGGAGGAGAACCAATAGTTTAAATATTATTGGAAGTAATCATTTAATAAACGGACATGCTTGACTCCCTGAAAAAGATCTACACGCTCTTCCTGAGCAGGTACCGCATGAAGCTGGCCATCCTCTTCGGGATGATGCTGATGGCCTCCGTGCTTGAAATCATGGGCATCGGCATGATACCGGCCTTCGTCATTGTGGTGACCGAGGATCCCTCCACCGTGCTGGGATACCCTGTGATCGGCGATTGGCTGCGCTACTTCGGCATCACCACCTCCCGGGAGATGATCATCTCGGGCGCGCTCACCCTCATCGGCGTCTTCGTGGTCAAGAATCTCTACCTCAGCTTCTTTCTCTACCTCAAGAAGCGCTTCATCGCCAACCGCGGGGTCTACCTGCAGGACCGTCTTTTCCGGGCCTACATGACGGCGCCCTACTCCTTCTACACCAACAGGAACTCCGCGGAACTGCTGCGCAACATCACCAACGAAGTGCAGCGCATCGTCACCGGCACCATGATGCCCTTCATGGAGCTCTCCCTTAATTTCTGTATGACTCTCTTCATCATCGCCTCCCTCATGTACGTCGATCCCGTTATCACGGTGGCCGCCATCGTGGTGATGGGCGGGGGAGGCTATGCCTTCCTGAAGTTCACCCAGCGAAAGACCGACGAGTACGGCAAGAAGGACCGCGACGCGCGCGGGGAGATGAACAAGGCGGTCATACAGGGACTGGGCGGCTTCAAGGAGGCGCGTATACTGAACCGCGAGAAGATGTTCCTGAACCATTACCGCGAATATGCCGAGGTCAGCAAACGGGCCAACATCTTCAAGTACGTGATCAACAACCTTCCCAACCCCATCATAGAGACCATCGCGGTAACCGGCATCCTGATGATCGTATTCATCCGTGTGCTGGAGGGCAGCGACTTCAATACCATTGTTCCCATCCTGGTCTTCTTCGGGGCCGCTACCGTGCGCCTCATGCCCATTCTCAAGCAGGTGATCTCGAAGGTGACCGACCTTCGCTACAACGTGCATTCGGTCTACGCCATCTACGACGACCTGATGCTGCTGGAGAACGAATACAAGGATTTCCGCAAGCAGGTGCTGCGCAACCGTGAAAGGATGCACCTGAAGGATGAAATCCGTCTCGAAAAGGTCAGCTACAGCTACGAGGGATCGGAGGAGCAGGCCGTCAGGAACGCCACCTTCTCTATCAAGAAAGGCAGTGCCGTAGCCTTTGCCGGCGCCACCGGGGCGGGCAAGACCACCATGGTGGACGTGATCCTGGGACTGCTGCAGCCGCAGGAAGGCCGCATCACGGTGGACGGGATGAACATCCATGACAACATCCGCGGCTGGCAGCAGAACGTGGGCTACATCCCGCAGTCCATCTACCTGCTGGACGAATCCATCCGACGCAACATCGCCTTCGGCATCCCCGACGAGGAGATCGACGAAGAGAGCGTATGGGAGGCCATCCGCGCGGCCCAGCTCGAGGAGATGATCGGCCGCCTGCCCAAGGGCCTCGATACGGTGGTCGGGGAGCGCGGCGTGCGGCTCAGCGGGGGACAGCAGCAGCGCATCGGTATCGCCCGAGCCCTCTATTCCAATCCCGCGCTGCTGGTCATGGACGAGGCCACCTCCTCACTGGACAACCTCACCGAGAAATACGTCATCGACGCCATCGAGCGGCTCAAGGGCGACCGCACCATCATCATGATCGCCCACCGCCTCACCACGGTCAAGAACTGCGACACCATCTTCATGATGAAGGAGGGCGAGATCGTCGACCGGGGCACCTACCATGAGCTCCTGGAAGACAGCAAGGACTTCCGGAGGATGAGCCTGGTCGAGGATTAGGTACCCATGCTCTTCAACTCCCTCGATTTCGCGGTCTTTCTTCCCCTTGTATTTCTTCTCTACTGGTTCGTCTTCCACCGCTCGGTACGCCTGCGCAACGCCTTCCTTATTGCGGCCAGCTACTTCTTCTACGGATGGTGGGACTGGCGCTTTCTCTTTCTCATCGTTTTCAGCACAGCGGTGGACTACCTGGTGGCGCTCCGCCTGGGCCGGGAGGAGGCGCCCGCCCGCCGCAAGGCCCTGCTCTGGACCAGCGTGGCCGTGAATATCGGCTTCCTGGGCTTTTTCAAATACTACAACTTCTTCGCCGAAAATTTCGTGGCCGCCTTCACCTTCTTCGGCGCGTCTTTCAGCCCGGCCACCCTCCACGTGGTGCTGCCGGTGGGCATCAGCTTCTACACCTTCCAGACGCTCAGCTACACCATCGACGTCTACAAGGGCAAGCTGGAGCCCTCCCGCGACCCGGTGGCCTACGCCGCCTTCGTCAGTTTCTTTCCCCAGCTGGTGGCCGGTCCCATCGAACGCGCCACCAACCTGCTGCCGCAGTTCATGAAAGCGCGCAGCTTCCATTACGGCAAGGCCGTGGACGGCCTGCGGCAGATGCTCTGGGGCTTCTTCCAGAAGGTGGTGATCGCCGACAACTGCGCGGTCTATGTGAACGAAATCTTCGCGCGTTCGGGCGAGCTCCCCGGAAGCACGCTGGTCCTGGGCGCCGTGCTCTTCGCCTTTCAGATCTACGGCGACTTCGCCGGCTACTCCAACATCGCCATCGGCACGGCGCGCCTCTTCGGCTTCGACCTGATGCAGAACTTCGCCTTTCCCTATTTCTCCCGCGACATCGCGGAGTTCTGGCGGCGCTGGCACATCTCCCTCTCCACCTGGTTCCGCGACTATCTCTACATCCCCCTGGGCGGCAGCCGGGTGGGCGACTGGAAGAAGATCCGCAACACCTTCGTTATTTTTGTGGTGAGCGGTTTCTGGCACGGGGCGGCGTGGACCTTCATCGCCTGGGGATTCCTGAACGCCCTCTATTTCCTGCCCCTTTTCCTGGCCGAAAAGAACCGTAAATACCTGGACGTGGCGGGCCGGGGACGCCTGCTGCCCGGCCTTCGCGAAGCCGGGTCCATGGCGGCCACCTTCGGACTGACGGTCTTCGGCTGGATCTTTTTCCGTGCAGAGAGCCTCTCCCACGCCTTCAGTTACATAGGCAACATCTTCTCGGCCACGCTCTTTACCATGCCCGGTATCGCCATGGGACAGATCTCGATGGGGGTGGTAGCCGCGCTGATCGCCTTCATGCTTTCGGTGGAGTGGATGGCCCGGGGTGACCGTCACGGGCTGGAAACGGTGGCCGCCGGCTGGCGCCGGCCCCTGCGATGGGCCTTCTACTACGCCATCCTGATCCTGATCATCCGGTATGCGGGTCCCCAGCAGGAATTTATCTATTTTCAGTTTTAGCATGTGATTACACCCCAAGGCATGAAACGCTTTTTCAAAAACACGCTTTTTTTCCTGCTGCTCTGCCTGGCGGGCAGCCTGCTGGCGCTCCAGCTTCTGCCCGACTATTACGGGAATCCCCTCTACAGCGACAAGCTGGAGGAGGCGAGGGAGCTGGCCGAAGCGGGCGAGGTCAACACCCTCTTTTACGGCTCGAGCCGGTTCTACCGCCATATCGACCCGCGGGTGACCGACAGCCTGCTGGCCGGTGAGGGTATGTCCAGTTATAACCTGGGAGCCACCAGCCTGCTGAACCCCCAGTCGTACGTCCTCTACGAAGAGTTCCTGCGCGGGGAGAGGCCGGAGGTGGACTACGTCTTCCTGGAAATGAGCGGCTTTCGGCAGATCAAGCCGGGCAACATTCCCACGCCCATGAACTACCACTACCTCGACCCATGGTCGCTGGCCTACATCGCCCGGTACATGAAGGAGTCGCCGCGTCCCCTGGATGTGGGGGGGCGCATCTTATTGGAATACCTGGCTTCCTACGCCTATAAGATTCTCTATGCGGTTCCCGACCTGGTGGAAGCGCTGACGGGGGAGCGTGCGATCTCCGAGGCCGTGACCAGGGGCAGCCGGGGCTACTACTCCCTGGATGCCGAGTACCGGGCGGTGGAATCGGATTCCGATCCGGTGGCGCTTCGCCGCCGGCAGTTTCTGGATGATTCCACCGTGGTGGATCTCTACGCCTCCGCCTCCCGGCGGGCCTACGGGGAGGAGGGGGAACGGGCGCGGATAAACAGGGTACACCTGCAGCGCCTGCGCAGCCTCCTGGAGCTTTCCCGCAGCAGGGGCGTGGAGCTCTACTTTGTGATCTCGCCCCGCATGGCGCGCTACGACCGCATCCTGGCGGTTCGCGATTCCCTGCCGGAGGAGCGGGTGATCGACCTGGGCAGCATCGTGCGGTACCCCGGCTTCTACAGCCTGGAGCACACCTTCGACGCCAACCACCTGAACGAGAAGGGGGCGTGGCATTTCAGCCGCGTGCTGGCCGAAGAGATACGGGAAAAGCTGAGTGGAGAGGCAGGGGCCCGGTAGCGGCTGTTTCCGGCAGGGCGTCAATCTGTCAGAGGCTCAGTAGAAACATCAGGGCCTTGTAATAGACGGTACCCATGACCTGGAAGCCCTCCTCGTTCAGGTGTACCCCGTCTCCGCTCAGGTGGTCGTCCACGTTCAACTCGGCATACACGTCGGCCAGGATAATATTATCGCCGTCCTGCTGCCGCTGGTTCACGTGGCTGCGGAGGGCCTCATTGTAGTCGGCAATATGCTCCGCCCGGTCGCGCTCATCCATGGAGGGATCACCTACTATTTTGGAGGTGGCCGGGGGGATGGTGGCCGCCACCACGTAGGTGTGGGAAGGAGTGTTATCAAGAATCTTCTGCACGAGCTCGTTCCAGCGGTCGGCCATGGACTGCGCGGTCTCGTTATAGCCCCATACGATGTCGTTGGTGCCCACCATGAGATTCACGTAGCGGGGGTTGTGGCGGCCCAGCACGCCCACGATCTTGTCCGATATGCCCTTGATGGTAATGCCCGGAACCCCCTCGTGGTCGGTGTCGGGAATGGAAATGTTCTTTTTGGGACGGTCCTGGTCGCCCACGAAATCCACCCGGTAGCCGTCCCCGGTCAGCAGATTCCACAGCCGCTCCCGTGAGCCGGGGTCGTGGGTAAGGCTGTTGCCGAGGGGCATGATCACAAACAAGCGCTGGAAGGTGGCGTGCACGGTCTTCTGGCCGTCCATGGTCAGGGTGACGGTGTTGGCGGTGCCCGATTGGGCTCCCCCCCATTTTACAAATTCGAAGTGGTCGTCCGCCGAGGCGCTCAATTTCACCTTGGTACCGTGCTCGTACTGCTCCTGGTCGGGCTCGCGGGTCACCTCGCCCTCACCGGTGACATTCACCGTCAGGGGGTAGGTCTTGATGGTAAAGGCCGCCTTGATCTGCTTCGATCCGTCCATGACCACCGTGGCCGGATTCGCGGTTCCCTCGAAATCGCCGGTCCATTCGGTGAACTTGTACCCCACGTTGGGCTTGGCTTCGATCTCCACCTCGGTGCCGTGCTCGTACTCCTCGAGGTCGGGCGATCTCGACACGCTTCCCGGTCCGTCGGCCTGCAGGCTGAGTTCGTAGGTGTTGATGGCGAAGTGTGCGTTCACCTGGCGGGGCCCCTTTACGGTGATGCGCGCGGGATTTTCGCTTCCCTCCAGGTCCCCGCTCCACTCCACGAAGTGGTGTCCCTCGTCGGGCTGAGCGGTAAGCTCCACCAGCGAGCCCCAGTCGTAGGTGGTGCTGTCGGCGGCCACCACCTGCTGGCTGACGGAGCCGTTGCCCTCGCTGTTTACCACCAGGTCGAAACGGTCGATCTCGAAGACGGCGGTAATCTTCTTGGGACCCTGCATCTGCACCTGGACGGTGTCCTGGGTCGACTGCAGGTCGCCGGTCCACTCCACGAAATGCCAGCCCTCGGCCGGCACGGCGGCCAGCTCAACAACGGTGCCGTGCCGGTAGTCGTCGGCGGCCACCACCTGCTGGGTCACGCCGCCCTCGCCGACGGTATCCACGTCCAGCTCATACTCTTTCAGCTGGAATTCGGCCATAAGCGAGTAGTCGCGGTCCACCTTGAATTCCAGGGGATTGGTACTGTCGGTCCGGTCGCCGCTCCAGCGGACGAAGCGGTAGCCTTCCGAGGGAACGGCCTGCAGCCGCAGGGTGCGGCCCTCCTCCACGGTGCTGTCCGCCGGCGAGACCGTTCCGCCCCCCGGAGGGTCGGGCGTGGCTTCCACCTCGTAGAGGGTGGGCGTGCGGTCGCAGGAGGCCATCAGGGCCCCTGCGGCCAGCAGGATCAACCAAAGCGTGCGGCGCATGGACAAGAGATTCACGGTGCGATTCGAAAAAGGAATATGTTAGAAAAAAATGATTTCAGAGTAAAACCCGTCTTAAATTTCCCAGTGCTCCCGCACCTGTCGGATGGTCTCTTCCGGGTAGAAATGCCGAAAATAGCGCGATCCGGCCATGCGGTCAAGGTAGGCCTCCGGCAACTTTACCCGCTCGCGGAAGTCGCGGTAGGTATGGGCATAGACCTTGTTGCGTCCCACATTGGCGTTCACGAGTTCAAATGCCGAAAGTCCGGTGAAGGTTCCGATAATTTTCTCTTTTTGGGGGTCGGGCAGGTCGTGGTGCAGGATGAGAAGCTCCACGCCGCGTCCGTTTTCGAGCACCCGCCAGCCCTTATCCCTCGGAAAGGGGTGGGCATAGACGTCGATGCCGAAATGCTTTTCCATCTTGTCGAAGAAGATCAGGGGAATCCGGTGCGGGTAGTTTTCCAGGAAAAGCGTGCGAAGCTCCTCCAGGCTGAAGGTATGTTCCCGGTAGGGCACCCCGGTGTCGCGCTCGAAATTATGGAAGAAGGCCGACACGTTCCGGCCCACGGGCTCGCGGACGGGGGAGATGATTTTGAGAGGCCTTTTCTCTGCTTTATGGTACCAGCGGTGCAGCTTTCGCACCCACAGGTTGGGATGGCCCGCACGGAAGCTGTGGTCGTGCACGACAATGCCGGGGTAGCTTTCATACAGGGAGTTGTAAATAGAGCTGGAGGCCACCTTGCCCATCTGGAAAACAAAAACCGGCACATGGGGGTCCCAGCCGCGCCGGAGCTTAAAAAAACGCCCGGCCGCCAGGAGGGGATCCAGGTGGTACCGTATACGCTGCCGCCATTCCTCCGGTATCATGATCATCTTCCCGCGTAAAATGTTTCCAGGCCGGAGAGGTAGTCCTCTTCGTCCATGTCCAGCACCCTCCCGCAGGCGGGGTCCGCTTCAATGAGGCCCGAATTCCTGAAATTTCTCATGGTCCCTAACTGGCTCAGGCAGTCGTGCACGGCCAGCGACCGGAGATGGTTTTCGTTGCGGTGATCGTGTGCAAGGAAATAGTTGTCGTGATGTCTCCTGCTGTCATAATAGAAATTCATGTGGAATATCTTCAGGCGGGCAGGCCGGTGGAGCAGCAGATCGGCGATGGAGAGCTGTCCCAGGTTGGGAAATCCGCTGAAGTAGAACAGGCGTGCCATGGGATTCTGCACGTTCTCCCTGTCCTGCAGGTGTGCCGAAAGGTCGTCATGCCTGCAGCGAAAGAGGGCATGGTCGAGCTCGTCGAGGACGTCCCACGCCTCCTCCCGCTTCAAATAGTCCAGGAAACCGCGGTTGTAGTAGGAGACGTCGGTCCGGGATCCGTAGACGGCGGGGTCTCCCGCCCCGGAGCGCCTTCCGTAGTTCATGCGGACCACCACGTCGAAGGAATCGATGAGCGGTCCCATCTGCTCCTCCGAGGCAGCGGGCCCCGCCACGGCCACGGAACGTCCCTCCAGGTAGCGCCGGAAGGGGACATGATAGCCGGGCAGCGTTTCCGCCAGGGAAACCGCCTCCTCCAGGTTGCCGTCGCTGAGATGCAGGTAGACCCGGTACTGGGTGCGCACGTTCTGTGGCATACGTACCAGCTCTTCCAGCCGGTCAAGCTCCCTGCGGGCCCGTTCAAGGCGTCCTGCGTCCACCAGTGCGCGAAATGCGCATTCCACCTGTTCGGGGGTGGCTTTTTCGGAAGAGGCTGTTGCCACCGCGGACTGCCGGGCATGACGTCGGAGGATGCCGGCGGTTTGGAGCAGCCCGCTGCGGAAACAGGCCTGGTAGAGCTGCAGCCATTGGCCGGCCGGCAGCAGGGCGGGAGAGAGTTCCCCGGCGAGGGACCGCAGCGTCCCGTCCTGCCGGGTGCCGGCGGCTTCCTCCAAGAGCCGATGCAGGAAGTTATCCGGCAGCGACGACAGGAATGCCATGCCGGAGAGCTGCTCCAGGGCCTCATCAAGGGTGCCGTCCCGGTACAGGCGCCGTGCCTCCTCAAACTGCCGCATGCTGCGGTCGGAGAGGGTGGCGGGTGACTCGTATTCGGTACGCAGCGTCGTCACGGGAAGAAGGTAGCTGAACATGCGGCGCAGCTTTCGCAGCCAGTTCGATAGATTCATGCCAATGGCTCCGGTGGTCGTCTTCTCAAGGGGTTGAAAAATATCTTCTTTTATAATGGATGGCCGAAAGCTTACGCATAATTGTGCGAAATGTACACACCCAACCCGGATGGAATTCTATCCATTCCGGAATAGACCGGGCCGGGCTTGCACAAGGGGGGGGATCATGGGATATTGGGACGGCAACCACGCCTTTATCACTGCAAAGGACGAACAACGATGCGATACCTGGCCGTCATACCCGCACGGGGCGGGTCCAAAGGCATACCACGCAAGAACATCAGGCCCCTGCTCGGCAAGCCCCTTATCGGCTATACTCTGGAGGCGGCCCGCGAGGTGTTCCGGGACGGGGAGATCTGTCTCTCGACCGACGATCCCGAAATACGGGATTACGCCGAAAGCCGGGGCCTGGACGTTCCTTTTCTGCGGCCCGACCGGCTCGCCACCGATTCCGCCGGAAGCCGGGAGGTGCTGCTGCACGCGCTGGACCACTACCGTGAAAGGGGGGAGGAACCGGAATGCCTGGTCATGCTTCAGCCCACGTCGCCCCTGCGGCAGGCCCGGCACATCCGGGAAGCGATGGACTGCTGGGATCCGGAACTGGATATGGTCGTCTCGGTGAAGGAGACGGACGCCAACCCCTATTACGTGCTCTACGAAGAGAACGAGAAGGGTTACCTGGAGCCCTCCAAGGAAGGCCGATTCGAGCGGCGGCAGGACTGCCCCCCGGTCTGGCAATGGAACGGGGCGATTTACGTCATCAACCCGCAATCCCTGCGCGAGGGACACCACCACCGTTTCCGGAAGATCAAAAAATATGTCATGGACCGCATCTCTTCGGTGGATATCGACAGCATGGCCGACTGGCATGTGGCGGAAACCTTTCTGAGGATGCGGGGAGCGGAAGAGCAGAAGAAAAAATAGTCAGGGGAGGCCGCCCCACGCGCCGCGGAGGTTCTACTCGACGGAAAAACCGAGAAAATCCTCGTCGTAGCAGCCCAGCATGCGGGCTTTTTCCCGGAGCTCGTCGATCTGACGCTCGTTGAACAGCTCCCTGCCCCTGCCGCTGACCCCCCGGGAGAAGTTGATGCCCCCCTTTTCGGCAATACGTTCGGAAAAGTCCCGCACGCGGCGTTCCGATACCTCCACCCCCAGTTCACGGGCCACCCGGCGCACCAAGGCCACCTCGTCCTGCTGGATTTCCTCGTAGGAAATAAAGATGGGGCGCAGGTCCGCATCACCCCGGAGGTCGTTCCATCCCACGTAGAAATTGATGTAGTTGTGGGCGAACAGATCGGAGACCACGTCCAGCTGGTATTCCCCCGACCCCCGGAGAAAACGCTCCAGGCCATCATCGGAGAGTATTTTGGGCGCCCGCTGGTCCCTCACCAGCATATCCCGCCGGCTGACCAGCGCGTCCAGCAGGTTGCGCGTCTGGATCAGCGGGCGCAGCCGCAGGGTGCGGATCAGCTTGAGGACCGTCGCTTTGGCCGTCGCGTGGCAATGCGAAATGGTGTTGCGTCCGGTGAAGCCTGCGGCAAGCAGCCTGGGAAAGTAGATGTCCCCGCCACCGCGGTCGAATCCGATCTGATGGTTCTTGAAATCGAGGGTCAGTGACAGCAGCTGCACCATGTGCAGGCCCGCCGACTTGGGCTGGGCGCAGTGCAGCACATGGAGGTTGCCGCTCTCCGACGGCTGGGTGATTTCCCCCTTCATCACCGCTTCCAGTACGGGGCGGCGTTTCGATTCGGGGACCGCAAGGTCGAGGGACCAGTCCCGCCCGGTCAGCTGGGGACCCCGGCGGTGTTTGGCCCAGAGATGGTAATAGAGAAGCTGCAGCGGACGGACCAACGCCCCGGGCAGCAGCGATTTGATGCGGTCTTTCATGAGTGAAAAATGTAGTACTTTATACCGGTAACAGCAACGCCGGCGGGATGGCGACCCGGCGATTGATAAACGCACGATTTTTAGCTAACATGGTGCCGCTTGAGAGCGTGCACTTTCAACAGAAATTATGCTGAACAACAAATCGGTACTGGTCACGGGCGGTACCGGCTCCTTCGGGCAGGCTTTTACGCGCGCTGTGCTGGAGCGCTGGCCCGACATCGAACGCCTGGTGATCTTTTCCCGGGACGAGCAGAAGCAGTTCCGGATGGAGCAGGAATTTCCCAAGAGCAAATATCCCGCCATACGCTATTTTATCGGGGATGTGAGGGATCGCGACCGGCTCAAGCGGGCCATGAAGGGCATCGAGTACGTGGTGCATGCCGCGGCCATGAAGCACGTGCCCATCTCCGAGTATAACCCCATGGAGTGCATCAAGACCAACATCCTGGGGGCCGAAAACCTGATCTCGGTCTGCCTGGAGACGGACGTGGAGAAGGTGGTGGCCCTCTCCACCGACAAGGCGGCCGCCCCCATCAACCTCTACGGCGCCACCAAGCTGGCCTCCGACAAGCTTTTCATCGCCGGTAACAACATCAAGGGGTGGAATCCCATCACCTTTTCGGTGGTGCGCTACGGCAACGTGATGGGCTCGAACGGCTCGGTCATTCCCTTCTTTCTGAAAAAGCGCTCCGAGGGCGTGCTGCCCGTTACCGACACGGAGATGACCCGCTTCAACATTACGCTGGACGAGGCGGTGGAGATGGTGCTGAATGCCCTCGACAAGGCCTGGGGCGGGGAGCTTTTTGTACCCAAAATTCCCTCCTACCGCATAACAGACCTGGCGGAGGCTATCGGACCCGATTGCGAGATCGAGGTGGTGGGGAGGCGGCCCGGCGAAAAGATCCACGAGGCGATGATCACCGAGGCCGACTCCTACTACACGTGGGACCTGGGCGACTACTACGCCATCCTGCCGCCCACGCCCAACAAGTGGACGGTGGAGGAGTTCGAGGAGCATTTCAAGGCGAAAAAGGTGCCCCGGGGCTTCCGCTACAACTCGGGAGAAAACGACGAGTGGCTCAGCGTGGAGCAGCTGCGCCGGATGATCCGCGAGCACGTAGATCCCACCTTCGAAGTCGACTGAGAGCAGACAACCGCCAACCGAAGAGTCATGAACATGGACACGCCCATACCCTATGGCAGGCAATCCATCGACGAGGAGGATATACGGGCGGTGACCGAGGTGCTGCGCAGCAACTACCTCACCCAGGGTCCCCGCATCCCGGCCTTTGAAGAGGAATTCGCCGGCTACATAGGCTGCGAGCACGCCGTGGCCGTGGCCAACGGCACCGCCGCCCTCCACCTGGGCGTGCTGGCGCTGGGCCTGCAACCGGGCCAGAAGGTCATCACCACGCCCCTCACCTTCGCCGCCTCCGCCAACTGTGTGCGCTATGCCGGGGGACTGGTAGATTTTGTGGATATCGACCCGCATACCTGGCTGATGGACCTGGACGCCCTGGAGCGCAAGCTGGAGAAGGCCCCGGAAGGCACCTACGCCGGGGTGATACCGGTGGACTTCACCGGGCTGGCCGTCGACACCGAAGGCCTGCGCGAACTGGCCGACCGGCACGGGCTCTGGATACTGGAGGACGCCTGCCACGCTCCCGGCGGTTCCTTTCTCAACTCCCAGGGCGAGACGGTGCGCTGCGGGGACGGCCGCTACGCCGACGCCGCCATCTTCTCCTTTCACCCGGTCAAGCATATTGCGGCGGGGGAGGGGGGCATGGTCACCACCAACGACCCCGGCGTGAAGGAGCGCCTGGAGCTGCTGCGCACCCACGGCATCACCAAGGACCCCGAACGCCTCCGCGAGAACCACGGCGGCTGGTACTACGAGATGCAGGAGCTGGGGTACAACTTCCGGCTGACCGACATGCAGTGCGCGCTGGGACGCTCCCAGCTGCGCCGTGCCGACGAGCGCCTGGAGCGCCGCCGCCGCATCGCCGCCCGCTACGACGAGGCCTTCGCCGGGCACCCGTCCATCACCCGCCAGGCGGTCGACCCGGAGACCCGCGACCGGCACCACGCCTGGCACCTCTACGTGATCGGCGTGCCGGAGCGCAAAAAACTATACGACCGCCTGCACGAACAGCAGATCCTCTGCCAGGTGCACTACATCCCGGTGCACCTGCAACCCTACTATCGCGACCGGGGCTGGGAAAAAGGAGATTTCCCCCGGACCGAAGCCTACTACGAGCGCTGCCTCAGCCTCCCCATGTATCCCACGCTGAGCGACGAGCAGCAGGAATATGTCATCCGCAACGTTTTAAAAGCACTCGACTCATGAATCGCATCGCCGTTATCCCCGCCCGCGGGGGCAGCAAGCGCATCCCGCGAAAGAACATCAGGGAATTCTGCGGGCGCCCCCTCATCGGATGGTCCATCGAGGCGGCCCTCGACTCGGGGCTGTTCGACAGGATCATCGTCTCGACGGACGACGAGGAGATCGCCGAAGTGGCCCGCTCCGAGGGGGCCGAGGTGCCCTTTATGCGTCCCGACCGCCTGGCCGACGACTACACCGGCACGGGACCGGTGATCCGCCACGCTGTGGAGTGGGTGCTGGAACACGGCGAACGCCCCGATTATATATGTACCATCTACGCCACCGCTCCCTTCGTACGGGCCGAAGACCTCAAAGAGGGGCTCGCGAAGCTCAGGGAGGCCGACGACGCCCACAAGTCCTTCTCCGTCACCTCCTTTCCCTTTCCCATCCAGCGCGCCATTCGCATCACCGGGGAGGGACGCGTGGAGATGTTCCAGCCCGAGCACGAGAAGACCCGCTCGCAGGACCTGGAGGAGGCCTACCACGACGCGGGGCAGTTCTACTGGAGTACCCTGGAGGGGGTGTTGGAGGACGTGCCCACCTTTTCCCACGCCAGCGTGCCCGTCATCCTGCCGCGGCATCGGGTGCAGGATATTGATACGCCGGAAGACTGGAAGAGTGCTGAAAGACTCTTTCGAGTCTTTCAGCACTCTTCCAAGTCTTAAAGTCTAATAAGTCTTAAAGTCGGAAAGTCAGAAAGTCTTGAAGTCGGATGTCGTACAAGTATAATCCACGTGGGGAGGGGAAGTCGGACGGGCGGTGGCTTATCGTCATCGGGGGCAGCGATTCGCAGTTTCCCTACATCGGCAGCGCCCGCGACCTGGGCCTGAACACCCTGGTCTTTGACCGGGATCCCGCGGCCGTCGGGGGAGAAATTGCCCACCACCACGAAGTGTGCAGCACGCACGACGCCGGGGAGATCCTGCGCCGCTGCGAGGAGCTGCTGGATCCCGGACAGGTGGCCGGCTGCATGACCTCCTCCTCGCACCAGAAGGCCCTGGCGTCCACTGCCGCGGTGGTGGAACACTACGGGCTGCGGGGCATCAGCCGGGAGACGGTGCGGCGGACCACCGACAAGGACCTCTGGAAGGAGTTGCTCCGGGATGCTGACATCCCCACGCCCCGCTGGGAACGGGTGGAGCGGGGCGGCGAGCTCGGTAAACTGCTGGACCAGGAAGAAGCCCTGATCCTGAAACCCGCTTCGGGCGGCGTGGGCTCCGCCGGCGTAAGCCTGGTGCGGAAAGGGGACCCGGAGGCGGAGAGGCTGCTGTGGGAGGCCTGCGAGGCCTCCTCCGACCACAGCGCCCTGGCCGAAAGGTGGGTGGAGGGGCCCGAATACTCGGTGGACGGCTACGTGAGCCGGGGCAACTGCCGCGTGGCCGGCATCAGCCGCAAGTACGTGCGGGGAGCCGACGAGAACTTTGTCATCGAGGGCTACGCCATGGGAGCGCTGGACCGCGACACGGAGCGCCTCCTGAAGAAAACGGCCGTGCGCGTTTGCCGCGCCCTGGAGATCGACCACAGTTTTTTCAGCCTGGACGTGAAGGTGTCCGGCCATACCGCCTGGGTGGTGGACCTGGGTCCCCTGCTGGACGCCAAGATGGACCGCCTGCTCTGGTATGCCGGGCGCAGCGTGTACGAGCTGGGGGTGCGGCTGGCCCTTCGCGGAGAGCATGAATGGCCGGTGGAGGACGGGGACGCTCCTCCCTTCAATGGCTTCGACCGCCCGGAGGCGTGGAGCAAGGTGGCGATGCCCTCGCCGCAGACCCTCTCCTTCAGCGGGGGAAAAGCGCTCCGTTTCCTCTACGCCGAACGGGAAGGCAAGCTGCGGGACGACGGCCCCCTCAGCTTCCTAAAAAAAGTGGACAGCGTCCACGAACTGCCCTTTACCTTTGAGCTGGAGAAAGAAGAAGGCGAAACGGTCCGCCCCCCGCGCTCCGTGGCCGATACCGTGGGCTGGCTCATGCACCACAGCGTGCCGGCCGAAAAGGTGTGGGCGCGCATACAGGCCATCGACGCGGAAGAGCTCTTCAGCGTCCTCTAGTCCCCTTCAGGTTCAACGACATGGACCCCGAAGCCTTTCTGAAAACGATTTTCACCCGCTCCCTGGAGCGCATGGAGCCGGGCGCGCGCACCCTGTCCTGGCTGGAGCGCCACGGGAAGGAGAAGAACGCCCTGCCGGAAGGCCGTCCCGTCTGGATGCTGGCCGCCGGCAAGGCGGCCCTCCCCATGTCGGCCGCCGCCGCGGAATGGCTGGGCGGGCGCCTGCAGGGAGGGCTGGTGGCCTGCCCGCGCGGGAAAGAGGGTAGGTCCGGGCCGAAGGTGAACCAGGACCTGGACTACGTGGAGGCCGCCCACCCGCTGCCCGACGAGGGCAGCCTGGAGGCGGGAGGCCGGGCGGTGGAGCTGGTGAAAGGCATTCCCCGGGAGGGGGTGCTGCTGGCCCTCATCTCCGGGGGCGCCTCCTCGCTGCTCTGCCTGCCGGAGGGGGAGGTGAGCCTGGATGACCTGCGCGGCGCCTACAAGAAATTGCTGGCGTCGGGCGAGGATATTGCCGCGGTCAACGCCGCGCGCAAGCGCATGTCGGCCATCAAAGGCGGCAGGCTGCTGCGGCACCTGCGGCCGGAGGCCGGACTGCTCAACCTGGTGGTATCGGACGTGCCCGGCGACGACCCCGCGCTGGTGGGCAGCGGACCCACGGTGCCCCCGGAAATAACGGAGCAGAGGCGCCCCCACCGCACCGAGGTGATCGCCTCCGCCGCGCAGCTGGCCCGGGAGGCGGCGCGGGTGGCCTCCGGGCAGGGTGTGACGGCGCGGGTGGAATCGCCCGCCTACAGCGGCAGGGTGGAAGAGCTGGCGCCCCGCATGGCCTCCCGGCTGGAGGCGTGCCGCAATGGGGGGGAGACCGGCCTGCTGATCTGGTACGGGGAGAGCACGGTGAAGGTGACCGGGGAGGGACGCGGGGGACGAAACCAGGAGCTGGCCCTGCGGGCGGCCCTGGAAGTGGAAGGCTGGGAGGGCGTCTGCTGGCTGAGCGCGGACACCGACGGCATCGACGGACCCACCGACGCGGCGGGGGCGGTGGCGAGCGCACAGACGGCCGCCCGGGCGCGCCGCGGGGGACTGGACCCGCTCGACTTCCTGGCGCGCAACGACGCCTACCGTTTTCACGAGCGCATGGGCACCCTGCTCAGGACCGGCCCGACAGGCAATAACCTGATGGACCTGCAGCTGGTCTGGACCGGGTGCCAGGAGCCGCCAGATGTTCGCTTTTAAGCCTATCCCTTTGTATGTTTGGCTTCAAATTTGAACGGAAGAAAAACCCCCTGAAATGACCACCGATAACCTGGAAACAAGCAGGGAGTTCGCCCGGCAGATCCGCCGCGACGCCCTCGCCCTGCTCTACCACGCGGGCTCCGGCCATCCGGGCGGATCCCTCTCCTCGGCCGACCTCGTGGCCTGGCTCTGGCAGAACGAACTGCATTACCGCGCCGGCGAGTGGGAGCGGGAGGACCGCAACCGGCTGGTGCTCTCCAAAGGGCACTGCGTGCCCATCATCTACGCCGCCGCAGGCAACAGCGGACTCATCGACCCCTCCGAGGCGGCGGACCTGCGCCACATCGGCACCCGCCTGCAGGGACACGCCCACGTGGGCGACACCCCCTGGGTGGAGACCAGCACCGGATCGCTGGGACAGGGTTTTTCGGTGAGTATCGGCATGGCGATGGGACTCCGTCACCGCGGCATAGGCTCGCGCGTCTACGCCATCGTGGGCGACGGGGAGATGCAGGAGGGGGAGATCTGGGAGGGCGCCATGTGCGCCGCCCACCACGGGCTGGACAACCTGACGGCCATCCTGGACTACAACAAGATGCAGAGCGACGACCTGAACGAAAACATCATGGGCATAGCACCCATCGTCGACAAGTGGCGCTCCTTCAACTGGGAGGTGCAGGAGATCGACGGGCACGACATGGAGCAGATCGCCTCCGCCGTCGCAAAGGCCAAAGAGGTCAAGGGACGTCCCCAGATGATCGTCGCCCACACCATCAAGGGCAAGGGCGTCTCCTACATGGAGGGCGTGCCCACCTGGCACGGCAGCGCCAAGATCAAAAAAGACGAGTTTATCACGGCGCTCGAGGAACTTGGCATCACCAACGAAGACATGAAACCCTATCTGAATGGCACATTCTGGAACGGACAGTAAAACCAAAACCAAGCAGGACGAACCGGTACTGATCGGCAAGGCGGGGGACTCCCTCCGCGAGGCCTTCGGCAAGGCGCTGGTGAAATACGCGGACGAATTTCCCGAGATGGTGGTGCTCGACGCCGACATCGCGGGGGGCACCGGCACCCACCACTTCCAGGAGGCCCGCCCGGACCGTTTTTTCCAGTTCGGCATCGCCGAGCAGAACATGATGGCCACCGCCGGCGGCATGGCCGGGGTGGGACTCCTTCCCGTGGTGACCACCTTCGCCGTCTTCTGCCTGCGCGCCATCGAACAGGCCCGCCTCTCCATCGCCTACTCGGAACGCAACGTCAAGATTGTGGCTTCGCACCCGGGGCTGGATGTGGGACCCGACGGCGGTTCGGCGCAGGCGCTGGAAGACCTGGCCGCCTACCGCGCCATCCCCACCATGACGGTCATCTCGCCCTGCGACCCCCTGGAGGTGGAGCTGGCCACCCGCGCCATCCTGGCCTTCGACGGGCCGGTCTACATGCGCAGCGGGCGCAGCCCGGCGCGGCGCATCCTGGACGAATCCTACGAATTTGAAATCGGCAAGGGACGCATCCTGCGCGACGGCTCCGACGTAACCCTCATCGGCTGCGGGGTGGAGACCGCCCGGGCCCTGGACGCCGCCGAAATCCTCGAGGGCGAGGGCGTCTCCGCACGCGTGGTGAATATGTCCACCATCAAGCCCATCGACCACGAGCTGGTGAAGCGCTGCGCCGAGGAGACGGGCGCCATCGTGACCGCAGAGGACCATAATGTGTACGGGGGACTGGGCAGCGCCGTGGCGGAGGCGGTGGCGCAGCACGCGCCCTGTCCCATGGAACTGGTGGGCGTACAGGACGTCTTCGGCGAATCGGGCGACCCCGAGGAGCTGGCCGAACACTACGGCCTCACCGGTCCCCACATCGCAGAAGCCGCGCGCAAGGTCATCCGCCGCAAGTAATTTCATTAACGCTTCAATTCCAACGTATTCATGATGCAGTTAGAGGACAAGATCGCATTCGTTACCGGCGGAAGCCGCGGCATAGGAAAAGCCATCGCCCTGGAAATGGCCCGCGAGGGCGCCCGGGTGGCCTTTACCTACGTAGCCAACGAGGAGGCGGCCGAAGAGACCGCCGATCTCATCACCCAAGAGACCGGCAGCAAGCCGCTGGTACTACAGATGGAGGTGCGCGACCGCGCCTCCGTGCAGGAGGCCTTGCAGGCCTGCGTGGAGCACTTCGGGGGACTTCACGTGCTGGTGAACAACGCCGGCGTTAACAACCCGACGGACTTCGGCACAGGTGACCGACGAGGAGTGACCGGGACGAGGTGCTGGACGTAAACCTCAAGGGCCCGATTGGTCTGCTCCCAGGAGGCGCTGCCGCACATGGCCGACAGCGGGGGAGGCAGCATCGCCATGATCGGCTCGGTGAGCGGGCAGTACCGGGGGGCCGCGCACCAGCGCGCTGCGCCGCCGGAGCAAGGCGGGGCTCATCTCGGCCTCGGGAACAGTGGTGGCGCGTTCTCGGCGCGCACCAGTACCGACGTCGCGCTGCAACACCCTCGGCCGCCGGACTCATCCAGTCCGAAATGGCCGCCGAAGGCATGAAGTCGGCCGCCGTGCAGCAGGCCGCCGAGGATATCGTCCTCAGCCGCCTGGGCACTCCCGAAGAGGTGGCCCAGACCGCCGTCTATCTCGCCTCCGACGCCTCCAGCTACATTACCGCCCAGACCGTCAACGTAAACGGCGGACTCTATTTCTAGCGCGATGAAAAAGGCCATTCTTTTGTAGGAGGTCCAGCGGGACCCTCCCCGGCATACGCACGGCCCGCGAGATGGGACTTCATACGGTGGTCAGCGACTACAATCCGGAGAGCGGTGGGATATCGAGGCGGCGGATGACAGCCTGCTGGCCCAGCTGGTTATACGATGTGGAGGAGACCGTGGAGGCCGCCCGGCGCTACCACCGGGAGGTGCATCCCCTCCATGGGGTCACCGCCATGGCCACCGACGCGCCGCTGACCGTGGCCCGCGTGGCGGAGGATCTCGGCCTGCCAGGTACCGCTGCGCGGTCGAGATCGCCCGCTTGGCGACCGACAAGCTGGCCATGAAAAACTTCTTCCAGGGGAGCGCGATATTCCGATCCCCGCCTATCATCCCGTCGAGAGCGCGGCGGACCTGGAGAGCATGGCCGGCCGGGGAGTACGGCTCCCCGCTCGATTGTCGAACCGGGGTGGACAAACCGGGGCGCGCGGGGCGTGCTGCGGCTGGCGCCGGAGATCGACCTGGAGTGGGCGTTCCGGCACGCCCTCGACCACTCGCCCTCCGGGCAGGTAATGGCCGAGGAATTCCTGGAAGGTCCCCAGCTGGCGCGGAGACCCTCGTGGTAGAAGGGGAGGCCCACACGCCGGCATATCGGACCGCAACTACGAATTTCTGGAAAAACTAGCCCCCACATCATCGAAAACGGGGGCGACCTTCCCAGTTTCCTGCCGGAGGAGAGATCACCCGTGCGCGAGAGCTGCTGGCGGACCTCCACATCCGGAAACTGGACATTGAAACCGGGGTCGTCAAGGGGGACCTGCGTCTTCTGGGGGGTACCCTATATCATCGAGCTGGCCCTTCGGCATGTCGCGAGGGCTTTTTCGCCGCGCCCACGAAATGCCCCTGAACACCGGGGTGGATTTCGTGAAGCCAGGCCCTGCGCACCGCCCTGGGCCTGGATGTTCCGACCGGGAACCTGGAGCCCGAAATGACCAGGCCGCGAAACGTGTGTCAGCGCTACTTTGTTCCCGACCCGGGCGTGATCCGCGAGATACGCGTGCCCGACTGGGTGAGGCAGGATCCCGGGGTCGCCCTGCTTGTCTTCTGGATGAAGGAGGGCGACCGCATCGAATCTCCCACGCATCACGTTGCACGACCCGGGCTGGTGATAGTGACGGGCGACAGCAGGCAGGAGGCCCGGGAACGGGCCGGACGGGTGATCGAGGCTGTCGACTCTGTACTCTCGAAGAACACGCAACGCCGTGACCAGATTTGTCGCCGAAGTTTCCTCCAACCACAACGCTGACCTCGAGCGCTGCAAGGCCTTCGTGCGCCGGTCGGCCGATATGGGTTGGGCGACGCCGGTGAAGTTTCAAGCTCTTCCAGGTCGACCGTCTCTTCGCACCCGAAATCCTGGAACGTGCCGAAGGTGGTGGCGAGCCGGGAAGAGTGGGAGCTGCCGGAAGCGTGGTTTCCCCGAGCTGGCTGAAACCAGCCGGGAGGCGGGCGTAGAGATGGGCTGCACGCCCTTCCACCTGGAGGCGGTCGATTTCCTGGAACCCTACGTCGACTTTTTCAAGATCGCCTCCTACGAGCTGCTCTGGGACGACCTGCTGGCCCGCTGCGCATCGACCGGCCTGCCGGTCATCCTCTCCACCGGGCATGGCCGTTCTCGAGGAGATCGCCCATGCCGTGGAGGTGCTCGTCTCCAGCGGCTGCGAGGAGCCCGAGCTGCTTCACTGCACCTCCGCCTATCCCCACTCTCCCTACCGGGAGGCGAACCTGGCGGCCATCGCCACCCTCCGTGAACGGACCGGCTGCCGGATCGGCTGGTCGGACCATACCGTGGAACCGGCCGTGATCTACCGCGCCGTGCATCGCTGGAAGGCCGGCACCGTGGAAGCTCACCTGGACCTGGAGGGGGAGGGGGCCGAATACGGCGGGGACACTGCTGGCTGCCTGAGGAGATGGCGCCGGTCATCCGCAACATCCGCAAGGGTGGGAGGACCGAACGGAGAAAGGGGAGAAGCAGCCGGTCCCTGCCGGAGAGCCGGATGGCCCCTGGCGGACGGATCCGAGCGACGGGCTGCGCCCCTTCAAGTCGGTGCGAGAGGAATGGAAAAGAGAAAGTTAGCGGAGCGTTCGAGAGGCCACATGGCTATAAAGGTACTCATAGTCACCCAGGCGGGACCCGAGATCGGGCTGGAGCATCTGCACCCGCTCGCTGGGGCCGCGCCGCGCCTGCGCGAGCGGGGGAGCGGAGGTGCGTCTTCTCCTGTTCGGTTCCCCCGTCAAGCGGGAGGACCCTGGACAGCCTTCGAGCACACATTCCTGGAGGGAGAGTGGCGCCGCTGCTGGCTCGGTGCCCCGTCGGAGCACCGGGACGAGGAGGGGGCGCTGCCCGACCGTGCTGGCGGCCGACCTGAGTCCCGATCACCTGCCTCCCTGCACCGCGAGGCTGCTGGACTGGATGGGAGCCGAGGGGGTGCTCCGCGTCGGGGTGGACGGACCGAAGGCCCTGGCCGGCAAACTCGACCTGCTTTTCATTCCCTCCTTTATCTTTCCGGGCAGTAACAAGGTGCCCGAATCGGTCCGGGTGCGCTGGGGCTGGGACTGCCTGACGGGAAACCGGCGCCTGCAGCCGAAGCCCTGGAAGCCCGGCCCGGACGTGCTGGTGCTGACGGGCGGGAGCGGCGACCCTGAGCTGAACCGGCAGGCTGCCGTCGCTGCTCGACCGGCAGCTGCCGCAAAGGACGAAGCTGCACTGGGTGCGGGGACCCTACGCCGGGGAGCCGGCGTGGCCGGAGGAGCCCCGCCTGGCCTACGAGATTCACCACGCGCCGCCCCGGCTGGACGAGCTTATGCAGCGCGCCTCCTACGCCCTGACCGTCTATGGGGTCACAAGGTCTTCGAACTGTTCAAGTACGGGTGCCGCACCGTGGTTCTGGCGCCCGCGGGAACGCGGACAGGCGCCAGCATGGCAGAAGGTGGGGGAGAGGGGAGTGGCCCTGACCGCGCAGAGCCCGCGGACCGGGCGGTGCGACCGCCTGGCGAGTCTCATGGATTCGCACAGAGGAGGGCCTGGCCGCCTCTCCCGCAAATCGCGTGAGCTGACGTCCGGTGACGGGGCGGAGGCCCTTGCCGGGGAAATACTCACCATGATGGAGGAACGATGACCCCCGCCTACCTGGTATTCCATCTCAACATGGCCTTCTCTTCCATCCCCGAAGAGCGGCGCGAGGAGGTGATTCGCAAATGTTACCATCCTGTGCTCGACCTGGGCCGAAGGGGTAGGGCATCCTCCTGTGGGCGTCTGAGCTGACGGGGTGGACCCTCCGGGAGATCCGCGACCGCGACGCGGGCTGGGTGGATCGGCTTCCGCCGGCTCCTCGAGGAGGGAAAAGTCGAGCTTATCGGCAGCGGGTCTGTGCCGGGATCATCGGTCCCCTGCTTCCCGCCCCGGTCAATCGCCACAACCAGCAGCTGGGCCTGCGTGCCTACCGCGAGATGCTCGACAGGACGCCCTCCATCGCGCTGGTGAACGAGATGGCCTTCTCCACCTCCATGGTGGACATCTACGCGGAGGCGGGTTACCGGGGCATCCTGTTGGACCGCGACAATGTGCGCCTGGCCCTTTCCCTCGACCATACCCCTCTTTCCACCACCCCTCTCACGCCCAAGGCATAAAAAGCGAACTGCCGGTGCTCCGGTCCGATTCCACGTTGTTCCAGCGTTTCCAGCGGGTGGTGCACCACGACATCCCCACCGGCGAGCACCTCTCGCGGACGTCAAACAGCGGGCCGAAACGGACGGCACCGTCCTGCCGATCTACTGCAACGACGCCGAGACCTTTGACTATCGGCCGGGGCGCTTCGACGCCGAGTCCGACCTGCACGATGAGGGGGAGTGGAAACGCATGCGGGAGATTTGCCGTCGCCTGGAGCGCACGTGCGGCCTGGAGTGGCTCCCTCCCACGCAGGCGATGGAGGGCCATCTCGCGGCCGCGCCCAGGCAGAGCCGCCGGCTGGTGAGTTCGGTCGTCAATCCCATTCCCGTGAAGAAGAAATCCAAGTACAACGTCAGCCGGTGGGCGGTGACCGGGCGGGACGATCTCTGGCTCAATACGGCCTGCCACCGCCTCTGCCGTCACCTGGAGCAGAAGGAGGCCGGCGAAGAGGAATGGAGAGAGCTCTGCGAGCTCTGGTCCTCCGACTACCGCACCCACATCACCGGGGAGCGGTGGGCAAAGATGCGCGGGCGGCTCGACGACTGCTACCAGCGCTACGGGCTGGACCTTCCGCAGCAGAGGAGCGGACGGGCAGGCGAAACCGGGGCGGGGAGGGGAGACCCGGTCTGCCACTCTGAGATGGAGGGGAGAGGCGCGCGTCCTGGGGGAGGGCGTCGAGGCACGGCTGGACGAGGAGAGGATCTACCTGGATCTGGAGACGCCGGGCGTGCACCTCAGGCTGAATCTGCGCAGGGGACTAACCCTCTACGAGCTGGCCTTCCGCTCCCACGATTTTCGTTCCCTGGCGGGCACCCTTCCCCAGGGTTATTTCCATAATATCGAACTGGGCGCCGACTACTACTTCGGGGGCACCGTCATCGAACTCCCAGTGGAACGCGCGCGCCTGACCGACCTGCAGTGGGTCCGTCCCGTTACCGGCTGGACGAAGACCGGCTGGTCATCACGGCGGAGATACCGCTCTCCCACGGCACCCTCCGGAAGCACATTACCGTGCACCGGAAGGAAGAATCGCTGCACCTGGGCTACTCCTTTCCGGACTGGGATCCCCCGCTGAGCGTGATACGAACGGCCACCGTCACCCTGAACCCCGAATTTTACGATTCGGACCTGCAGATCTCCTGCCATAACGGCGGGGAGGCGATGGAGACCTTCGACATCGACCGCAACTGCGACCACACCCGGGCCGGCTCCACGCTGGTTTCCTGCAACAGCGGCTTCGGAGCCACGGGCGGCGTGGCGCTGTTGGGAGACGGGCGGAAAGGCCTTGACATCCGGCTGGAACCCTCCTGTTGCGCGGCCATGCCCATGCTGTTTCATGTGGAGACGGGCAGCGGCCGCAGCCTCACCCGGCTCTTCTTCTCCCTGCGGGAACTGGACGAGTCTTCGCGCGAGGGGGGACACCTGCCCAATTTCCAGGTGGGACTGCGTCCCTACGCGAGGTAGCCCGAATGAGATGGAATTCGTAGAATAGTTCTTATATTCGACCGAAGCAAATCCCCGATTTCAGCATGAGCGAGCCCAAGCAGATCCACATCAGCCAGCCCCGGTACCTTCCCTCCCTCAACTATTTTCACCGCATCATTCTGTCCGACGAGTTCGTTTATCCCCAATACGGTGAAATATTCAGACAGGGACTGGGAGAACCGCAACAAGATCATGACCCAGCATGGTCCCCACTGGCTCTCGGTGCCCGTCCACCAGGAGAGCAGCGACCAGCTGATTCTCAACTCCCATATATCGGAACATGAGAAAAAGTGGCCGAAGAAGCACAAGCGCACCATACAGATGAACTCATTCGGGACGCCCTGTTTCGAGGAAGTCTTTCCCCTTCTGGAAGAGCTGTACGACCGGGAGTGGGAACGGCTGATGGATATCAACCTTTACTTCGTGGACCTGGTGTGCGATTACCTCGACATCGATTGCCGATTTCTCAAGGCCTCCGACCTGGAGGCGGAAGGGGAGGGGGAGGAGCTGCTGCTGTGGATCTGCCGCGAGCGGGAAGCCACGGAGAGTACCTGTCCGGCCCGCTGGGACGGAAACTACCTCACCCCCGAGCTCTGGGAAGAGGCGGGCATCACGCTCACCTTTCACGATTACGACTACCCGGAATACGAGCAGGGGAAGGCGAGTTCGTCCCCTGGCTCTCCATCGTGGACCTGCTGATGTACCACGGCAGGGAGTCCCGTTCCATACTGGATATGATCTCATCCTAAGGCACCCTGGCTATGACCGAATACCTGCAAGGCAAACGCATACTGGTGGTGGCCGCCCACCCCGACGACGAACTGCTGGGCCAGGGCGCGGCCATTCACCGGCGCTGACGGAGCAGTACGGCTGCACCTGCCGGCGCGGTCACCCTGGGAGAGGGACTGACTTCGCGGGCGGAGGAGCGGGATCCCGGACAGTGGGAGGAGAAGCTGAAGGAGCACCGCGCCTGCATCCACCGGGCCGCGGAGATCATCGGCTACGAATCGGTGGGCGTGCACGACTTCCCGGACAACCGCTTTGACGGCGTGGAGCTGCTTCGACCTGGTCAAGACGGTGGAGCGCGAAAAAGAG
The DNA here is from genome assembly GCA_034521445.1 of Balneolaceae bacterium. Lineage (NCBI taxonomy): Bacteria > Pseudomonadati > Balneolota > Balneolia > Balneolales > Balneolaceae > Balneolaceae bacterium. The sequence goes on from JAXHMM010000003.1 coordinate 440,016, forward strand.
AACTTCGGCCCCCAGGTTATCTTCACCCACCACAGCGGAGATCTGAACGTCGACCACCGTCGCACCTTCCAGGCGGTGCTCACCGCCACACGTCCCATGAAGGCGGAGGAGGTACGTTGCCTCATCACTTTCGAGACCCCCTCCAGCACCGAATGGCAGGCCGCGGACGACCCGCGGCCCTTCCGCCCGAACCTCTACCTGCCCGTGCGTGAAGAGGACGTGGAGGCGAAGTGTGAGGGCATGGAGGCCTATACCTTCGAGTCGAGGAGCTACCCCCATCCCCGCTCGCCGCAGGCCCTCCGGGCGCTCGCCCGGCGCCACGGGGTGAGCATGGGAGCAGAGTACGCCGAGGCCTTCACCCTGGTGCGCATGGCGGCCGAGGCCTGAACGGAAGCAACCACCAAGATCCCTCGAAGGCCCATGAAGATCTTACACCGAATCGCGAACGCCCTGCCGGGCGAGCTGCTTTCGCGTCTCGACCGCTACCTGCCCGAAGGCTCCTCGGAGCTGCTCTTCCCGCTGCCCCTGCGCAACGAGCTCTTCCTGCGAAAGGTGCTGCGCCGGGGAGATGGCGTGGTCTTCGTCAGCTCCTATCCCCGCTCTGGCAACACCTGGCTGCGCAAGCTGCTGGCGGACCTCATGCTGCAGAAGAACGGGCGCCAGACCGACACCACCCTCCCCATCCATCACGACAAGCTCATTCCCGACCGCGATTTCAACGCGGTGGCGGAGGCCGAAAGGCTGCCGCATGCGCCCGGACTGACGGTCAAGACGCACGATCGCATCGAAACGATCCAGAAGCTCTACCCGGCCTCCCGCCGGGGCGAGGTGCGCCACATCTACATCTACCGCAATCCGGCGGATGCACTGGTCTCCCACTACCATTTTCACCTGCGCTACGAACACCTGGCGGACAAGCTGGGGAACACCGGCGTGGACGCCTTCTGCCTGGAGCAGTTCGACAGCTGGAAAGAGCACGTGGAGAGCTACCTGGAGGCCTTCGAGGGCGGCGAGGAGGCCATCTTTATCCTCTCCTACGAACAGCTCTCGGAGAACGCTGTACCCCTGCTGCTGGAACTCTGCGAATGGCTGGACTTTCCCGTGGAGCCCGGACAGGCGGAGCGCGCGGTGGAACACCACCGCTTCAAGAAGCTGCAGCAGAAAGAAGCCGTCGACCCGGTCAACGAAGAGGAACTCTTCTTTCGCAAAGGCAAGGTGGGGGGAGGCAGGGAGGAGCTGCAGACCTCCACGCTTGAGGAGTTGGACCGGCGGAGCGAGGCCCTGCTGCGTCGCGGCGACGCCTGCCTGGGCAGCCGGATCTCTTGAATGTTGCGCGGAACATGATTATCCTCAACTCACTTATTTCGCACCTGTACGCAGCGACGAACACGCCATGAAGATACTGGGTCTGAATCACGGGGAGATCAATGCCGCCGCCGCCCTGGTGGTGGACGGAGAGGTGGTGGCCGGCGCGGCCGAAGAGCGCTTCACGAGGGAAAAGAAGACCAAGGATTTTCCCATCAACGCCGTCCGCTACTGCCTGGAGGCAGGCGGACTGGAGTGGGAGGAGGTCGACGCCGTAGCCCAGGCCTGGAACCCCGGGCGGCCTGGATCAAGTTCAATCCGCTGGTCTCCGGCCGCCGCATCCACCGCTGAAAACGATCTTTACGCCATCCCCGACAACCTCTACCGGCTGACGGAGCGCGAGACAGACGAGTGGGTGAAGATGTCCTTCCCCGACGGTTCCGCCATGCCCCCGGTCTATCACATCCAGCACCACCGCACTCACTCGGCCAACAGCTTTTATCTCTCGGAGTTCGAGGAGGCGGCCATCCTGACGGCCGACTGGCGGGGCGAGTTCGAGACCACCACCCTGGGGATGGGAAGCGGCAACTCCTTCGAGATCCTGGCCTCCCAGAACATGCCCCACTCCCTGGGGGCCTTCTACGCGGCCTTCACGGAGCTGCTGGGCTACCAGCCCGACAGCGAGGAGTGGAAGGTGATGGCCCTCTCGGCCTACGACGTGGATGCCTCCGACTTCTACCAGAAGATTCGGCGGTACGGTCCGCCTTCTCGATGACGGGACTCTTCGAGCTGGACCAGAATTTCTACAAGCCCGGCGACGTGGCCCAGCCGCACGTCTTCCGGCAGCGGCTGGTGGACCTGCTGGGCGGCAGGAGGGGAGAGGCGGGCGACGTGCCGGATACGTGGACCAAGAAGGTGACCGTGGCCATGCAGAAAGTGTCCGAGGAGATCGCCGTCCACATGCTCGACCACCTGCATAACCTCACCGGCTGCCCGAACGTGGTGCTGGGCGGGGGCTATTTCATGAACTGCGTCTTCAACGGCAAGGTCACCCGTCTCACCGATTTCAAGAACGTCTACATCCCGCACGCGCCCGGAGACAACGGAAACAGCATCGGCGCGGCCCTCTACCTGGCGCACAACGTCTTCGGCGAATCCAGAATGCCCCGTTACCAGACCAGTTTCCTGGGCCCCTCCTTCGGGAAGGAGGAGATCGAGCAGGTCCTCGAGCGCAGGAACATCGCCTGCCGCAAGCTGGAGGATCCCGCCCGCGATATCGCCCGCCTGCTGAGCGAAGAGGGTGTGGTGGCGGTGTGCAACGGTCCCATGGAGTTCGGCGAACGGGCGCTGGGCAACCGCTCCATCCTGGGAGATCCGCGCGAGGCCGCGACCAAAGACAAGATCAACAGCGCCATCAAGTACCGGGAGGCCTACCGTCCCTTCGCCCCCGCCGTTCCCGCCGCCCGCGTGCACGAATACTTCGAGGTGGAGCCCGGCTACCGCTGCCCCTATATGGAGAAGGTGGTGATGGTCCGCGAGGAACACCGGCCGAACCTGGGCGCCATTACGCACGTCGACGGCTCCGCCCGCGCGCAGACGGTGGACCCGGAGGAGAACGGCCCTTTTCACGACATCATCGAGGCTTTTGGCGAAGAGACGGGCATTCCGGTGGTGCTCAACACCTCCTTCAACGTGGCCGGCGAGCCCATTGTGCACTCACCCGACGACGCCCTGAGCACTTTTTTTAACAGTGGACTGACCCACCTGGTGCTGGGGCACCGCTACCTGGTGGAGAAGCGGTAGTCCATCCGGTTCTCGGTCCACTGCCTCACGTACGCCCAGTCCCCTTCAAACTCTTTCTCCAGGCAGGATTGCAGGTCCGGCGGGAGGGTCATCGGGCTGCTTTCCACGCCCGCCAGCCGCCTCTGCGTCAGCCGTCTCGGGCTGAGGTCCAGCCAATCGAAGAGACGGTTGTCGAGAGATGGGAGCCAGGGAGTCGTATTCAGCTTCCGGTTAATGCGGTTCAGGCGGCGGAGCAGGCGCACCTGGAATTCCCCTCTCACGCTGACGTTTTTCCTGGATTCGGTGACCTCCTCGCTGGCGGGTACGGGCACGCCGAGAAAGCGGGCCAGGTCCTCGGTCAGCCGGGGGAGCCGGTCGCTCATCTCTTCCTGGGTATAGACGAAAATCCGGCTGAATCGATCCTCCAGATATTGCAGCCGCTTTTTGAACAGCAGATCCTCTCTTCTCACGATGGTTTCACTATCTCCGGGATTGAAAAAGCGGTCCAACGGTGCCGTCCCGCCCTGCTGGAGATACTGCTTGTAGAGGGAGAGCAGCATGGTGTCATGTCGCCGAAAACCTACGATGATGGCGGGGTCGTCAAAATGACGCCGGATGTTCCGGAGGTTTTTTTCGTACTCTTCCACCCATTTTCCCCAGGGTAAACCGCCCGCTTAATTGCTCGTCGCTGATCAGGATCTTCCCCTCACTTCCCGCCTCCAGGATGATCGACCCGAGGCGGTCCCATCCCAGCGCGAAATGCAGTTGATCCATGCATGGAAACACCACCCGCTGCAGGTAGGAGGTCCCCGTCTTATGGAGACCTATATGTATGGTCAGTTCCGACACGTGATTCCCGTGGGGATTGAAGCCGTTGTAGAGCCGCAGGCGATGTCCTTTTCGCCCAACCGTCCGATGATGTCCTTTTCGCTAGGTAAAAGACCTAAGTATAAACATTAGGAAAGGGAAATAACAGCTCAGTCTGTCAACTTTACCGCCATGCGCCCGGTATAGTCGATGCGGCCGAGCAGCAGGGGCAGCCGGTGCGTCTCCAGGTACTCGTCCACCGCCTTCTGGGCTCCCTGCCAGTGTCCGTAGTCGTCGATGATCAGCACCCCGCCGGGGACCAGGCGCGGGTAGAGCGTCTCCAGCTCGTGCCGGGTGGAATCGTACCAGTCGGTGTCAAGCCGAAGGAGGGCGATGCGTTCCGGCGCCTTGGCCGGCAGGGTATCCTCTACCTTGCCCTGCACGTAGGAGATGCGCTCTGTCAGGGTAGCCGGTGGAGGCCATATTCTTCTTTACCAGGTCCATGTTGGCCACGGCCCAGACGTGGGAGGTCTCCGGGTCCGCCTCCTTCATCAGCCTGGAGGCCTTGCGCCCGGCCAGGTCGGCGTCCACCTCCCGGGCGGGGACATGCCCTCGAAGGTGTCGTAGAGCAGCAGGTCGCGGTCCGCCGACCTCCAGGCGCCGCAGCGCCAGGGCCGCTGCCATCATGGAGCCGCCGCGCCAGACGCCGCACTCCACAATATCGCCTTCGATGTCGTTCGATACGAGGTATTCGATGGCGGTAACGAGAGCGTGAATGCGCTCGGAACTGGTCATGGTATAGGATTCAACCCGGCGGTAGATCTCTCTGATGTGCTGCGGGATGTCCCTGGGAGGTTCGTCTTTTTCGTCGGAGCGTGGAAGATCCCGAACAGTTCGGCTGTTTTTTTGAATAAGGAATGCAAGATATTACATCAATTTTGGTCCATGTCTTGATGTCGAGACCAATGTATTCATATCATCAATGAAATGCACCTGCGCTCATATCCCGGGAAAGGGCTGGTGGCAGTGGCCAGAAGTGTGTTATTTTAGGGCGGCGCGGATCTTCCGCCCCACGGCAAGAGGAACCCATCCCTCCATCGACCCATGGCATCTGCAAAGACACTGCTCAACATCGGCTGCGGCGAGACCTGGCACCCCGACTGGGTGAACCTGGACCTGGCGCCCCGCCACCCGGAGGTACGCCGCCACGACCTGCGGGAGGGGCTGCCCTTCGGGGAGGGGACGGTGGACGCCTGCTACTCCTCCCATGTGCTGGAGCACCTGGACGAAGAGGAGGCTGATTTTTTTATTCGCGAGCAGCGAAGGGTACTCAGGCCAGGGGGCGTCCTCCGGGTGGCGGTGACCCGACCTGGAGGAGATCTGCCGCAACTACCTGCACTACCTGGAAAGGTGCGCGAGGGGAGGAAGGCGCCCGCTTTCCCTACCGCTACTCCTACCTGGAACTCTACGACCAGGTGGGGCGCATCGCGCAGCGGGGGGAGGCTGGGCGAGCTCTGGTCATCCGGCCGAGCTGGCGCCGGACCAGAATGCGTTCGTTCTGCAGCGGCACGGGGAGGAGGCCGCCCGGTTCCTGGAGGGGGCGCAGAGGGAGGAGGACGCCGCACCGTGGCAGCACCGCGGGCGCCCTGGAGCGCTGCGCCGAAAAGCGGCCAAGGCGGCCGTGCGGCTGCTGGCCGGCCGCGAGGCGCTGGAGTCCTTCCGCGAGGGGCTCTTCCGGCGCTCCGGGGGAGGTACACCGGGAGATGTACGACAGCTACAGACTGGGACGCCTCCTGGAGCGGCACGGCCTGGAGGAGATCGCGCGCCGGGAGGCGGAGGAGAGCGCCATTCCCGGTTTTTCCCGCTACGGGCTGGACGCCGCAGAGGGCAGGCCCCGCAAGCCGGACTCCCTCTATATGGAGGGGCGCGGGCGCCCGCCAGTGAAGAAACTATTGAATAAGGGGCGGTCTCCTTATTTTACGGGCGCCGCGAAAGGGCCGGTCCGCGCCCCGCTTTCACCATGACCCAAACAGAACGGAATTTGTTTTACCCAACCTCTTCCCGCCCGTCTGGAACCGGCGTCGGGATGCGCGCCATACTCCTGGCCTGCCTCCTGGTGCTGGCGGCGGCGCCTCCCGTCCTCCGGGCGCAGGTGATTCCCGTAGGGGATATACGCGAGGAGCAGTTCCGCCTGCAGCAGCTCCTCAATCCACGCCTGACCCATCCCTTTACCAGCCGCGCGCTCAACTGGTCGGCCTACGACCGCTATATGGAAGAGGCCGGCGACCGGGGCAACTGGTGGAACCGCCCGCTTCCCTACCGCGAGTACGACGAGTACCGGGGGACTTCCCGGCCTGACGGTGGGGGTGTACGAACCCCACTATCCGCTATGCCTACAACTCCAAGGTGCCCTACGGCGAGAACAACGCCGCCACCTGGCTGGGCAGGGGCTCCAACCTGGAGTGGCAGGGGGGATTCTACGCCCGCTACGACCATTTCACCCTCAATTTCCGTCCCCAGGTGGCCTGGCAGGAGAACCGCGCCTTCATCGTGCCCCGCTACGTCACCAGGTGGAGGAGGACGGGGAGACCGCCTACGGGGCGCTCAACGGCGGCATCATCGACCGCCCCTACCGCTTTGGACCCGAATCCCTTCTGGACCTTCGACTGGGGACACACCTCCCTGCGGGCCGACTACGGCAATCTTTCGGCCGGTTTCAGCACCGAGCCGATGTGGTGGGGACCCGCGGTGCGCTACCCGCTGGTGATGAGCAACAACGCCCCGGGCTTTCCGCGTCTGCACCTGGGGACCAGGGGACCGGTGGGCGTGCCCTACATCGGTACAGTGGAGTTTACCTGGACCGTAGGATGGCCGCAGGATTCCAAATGGTTCAAATACCCGAACCCCTACCACCGCCAGCAGCGCCTCTTCAACGGCTTCAACCTCACCTGGTCGCCCTCCTTCGCGCCCGGCCTCTACCTGGGGTGGACCCGCGCCTACCACCAGTTCGTCAGCGAGGGCTCCCTCTTTTCCAACCTCTTCGCGATCTACGACCCCACCCAGAAAGACGTGCTGGTCACCCGTGGAGGGTGACGGGCAGCACGAAGGCATGCGCAACATGGTGGGCTCGCATCTACGTGCGCTGGCTCTTCCCGGAGGCCATGGCGGAGGTGTACGGGGAGTACTTTCGCGAGGGACACAACTACAACGCCCGCGATTTCATGATGGAGCCGCAGCAGAACCGCGCCTGGACGGTGGGCTTCCAGAAGATGGTGGAGCCCGGCTTCATCGACCTGCTGAAGGTGAACGTGGAGTACAACGACCTGCTGGCCCCGGTCATCAACCAGGTGCGCTCGCACGCCTTCTATTACACCCACTACCGCATGCGGGCCGGTCACACCAACGACGGCAGGGTGCTGGGGCGCGGCCATCGGACCAGGTTCGCAGAGCCTCTATGTCGGGCTGGACGCCTACCACAACAACCTGCAGGTGGGCGTCTTCGGCCAGCGCTGGGTGGACAACGACCAGTTTCACTACGCCAAGACCCATGTCCATTTCAGCGAGAACCCCTACTACGCCCACCGCGTGAACATGAACTACGGCATGGACCTGCTCTGGAACACGGGCGACTTCGTCTTCACCATGAAGCTCCAGCGCACCCACATGTTCAACTACGGGCGCTTCACCTACGGCACCTACCTGGGCTACGGGGACCGGCGTTTTGAAAACGACGAGTACAATACGCAGGTGCAGTTCTCCATCCGCTACCTGCTGCAATGAGCACCCAATCCGGCACCGCGGATCCCATGCAAAAGCATGCGCACAGACGAAGAGAGGCCGGCGAGGAAGGACGTAAGGCCCCCTCCGTGCTGCACCTCTCCGAATCGGACACCCCGGGCGGGGCTCCGCGGGCGGGCTACCGGGTGCACCGCGCCTTCGTGGAGGAGGGGATGGACTCGCGCATGCTGGTGGGGGAGAAGCACTCCGGCGACCCGACGGTGGAGGAGCACCGGCCCGGTTCGGCGCCGGCCCGCCTGGCCGACCGCCTGCGCGGCAAGGCGAACCGGTGGACCGCCCGCCTGAGCGATCCCGAGCGCTGGAACGTGCACTACACCGGCTGGCTGGGCCGCCTGGATCCCGGGCAGGTCAACCGCAGGGAGGTCGATATGGTGCACCTGCAGTGGTTTCACGGCTCCTTCGCCTCCGTACGCGCCCTGGGCGCCCTCCGTAAGCCGGTGGTATGGACCCTGCACGACATGTGGGCCTTCTGCGGGACCGAGCACTACGCCCCTGACGGGCCCGGCGCGCGCTGGCGGGTGGGCTATACGCCGGAGAGCCGCGATGATTCTGAAAAAGGCTGGGATGTGAAGCGGTGGACCTGGAAGCGCAAGCAGCGCCACTGGCGCCGCCCCATGCACATCGTCACCCCCAGCCGCTGGCTGGGAGCATGCGTGCGCGAGAGCGCCCTGATGGGCGACTGGCCCGTCCGCGTCATTCCCTATGCCCTCGACCTGCAGACCTACCGGCCGCACGACCAAACCGAAGCGCGCCGCGCCCTCGGGCTGCCCCCGGATGTCCCCCTCGTGCTCTTCGGGGCGGTGGGCGGCGGCCGCAACCCCCGCAAGGGATGGGACCTGCTGGAGCCCGCCCTCGCCCCGCTGGCCGCGTCCGTGCCGGGCGTGGAGGGCATCGTCTTCGGGCAGGAGGCCCCGGACGAGCGCCCCGACTACGGCATGCCGGTGCATTACATGGGCTACCTGGACGACCACCATACCCTGGCCCGCCTCTACAGCGCGGCCGACCTGATGGCGGTGCCCTCGCGGCAGGACAACCTTCCGCAGACCGGCCTGGAGGCGCAGGCCTGCGGCTGTCCCGTCGTGGCCTTCGACACGGCTGGCATGCCCGACGTGTTGGAGGACGGGGAGACCGGCAAGTTGGCGGAACCCTTCAGCAGCGAGGACCTGGCCCGCGCCATGACCTGGGTGCTGGAGGACCCGCAGCGGCTGGGCCGCCTGCGCGAAGCCTCACGCCGGCGCGCCGAGGAGCGGTGGTCCCCCGAAACGGTGGCCCGGCAGTACCGGGAGCTCTACGAGGAGATCCTGCAACGGCAGGGAAAGGCCGGCCTATGAGCGATCCCACCTTCAGCATCATAACGTCCACCTGGAACAGCGCAGATTGTCTGAAAGAATGCCTGGAAAGCGTTGCCGAGCAGGAGTTCCCGTCCGCGGAGCACATCGTGGTGGACGGGGCCTCCACCGACGGCACGCTGGAGATCATCCGCGCCCAGGAAGATCATATAGACGCGCTGGATTTCCGAGCCCGACGGGGGCATCTACGAGGCGTGGAACAAGGGCGTGGAGATGGCGCGGGGCGAGTGGCTGCTCTTCCTGGGGGCCGACGACCGGCTGGCCGACGAGGCAGGTGCTTGCAGACATCGCACGGGCCATCGAGCTTCGATGGGAGAATCAGCCCTTCGTTTACGGGCGCATCGAGGTGGTCCATCCCGAAACAGGCAGTCAGATCGCCGCGCGGGGCGAGCCCTGGGAACAGATGCGTCGGGAACGGGATGGACTCAAGCCCGCGGTCAGCAGCAACGCCGCCACTTTTTATCACCGTTCCCTCTTCGAGGGGGGCGCCCGCTTCGACACCTCCTATCGCATCGCGGCCGACTATAAATTCGTGCTCAGGGCGCTGCAGGAAACCGGCGGGAAACAGCTCTACGTAGACCGCCTGGTGGCCATCATGCGGGGGGGAGGGGTCAGCAGCCGGGTCGGCACGCTTAAATTCCGGGAGGAGGTTCGCATGCTGCGCGAGCTGGACGTGCCTATCCCTCCCCTGCGACGCCTGTATATGGGATTGCGGGCCTACGGCCTTACCTTCTTGCACGGTGTGGTGGGAGAGCGTATGTTTGCCCGCCTGGCGTACCTGTGGCAGCGGCTTAAAAACAGAAATGCCCATTCCGAAGCGAACCGATGAGCAGCATAGCCCTTGTGGTACCGGCTTACGAAGAGGGGGGCGGTGTTCGTACCGTGACCGACTTTATCCTGGACGGGCTCCGGGACACCGCCTATGTGCCCACCCTCTATTCCCTGGCTTCCAGCGCCCGTTCCCCGGTAAGCCGGCGCATCCTGCGCCCGTCGACGTGGACCGGCTATCCCCGCATGGACCGCTGGGAGACGCCCGGCGGACGCGAAATCACGCGGGTGGGCAGCGACTTGGCCGAAATCGAGTACCTGCGCTTTCGGCCCCGCGACTTCTTCACGCGCGAGCTGAACCGGCACGACCTGGTGCAGGTGGTCTGCGGCATTCCGGCCTGGGCCTGGGTCTGCCGCGACTGCAGGCCGCCCGTGCTGCTGCAGGTGGCCACCCTGACCCCCGTGGAACGGGCGTCCAAAAAGGAGGGCTACCGCGGACTTGCCGGACTCTGGAAGCGCCTGATGACCGGCATGGTCACCGGACTGGACAGCCGCGGTCTCGGGGTTTCGGACGCCATCCTGGTGGAGAACGCCTGGATGCAGGAGTGGCTGGAGGAGCGGGGCTACGGCGGGAAGACCCACTTTGCGCCGCCCGGGGTGGATACGGGGGTCTTTCATCCGCCGGAGGAGGGTGAGGATAATCCCCTTCAAAGACCCTATATTTTGAGTGTGGGACGATTTTCGGACCCCCGCAAGGATGTGGAGACCCTCTTTCGCGCCTACGCCCTGTTGATGAGCCGCACGGAGGGACCTGTACCCGGGCTGGTACTGGCGGGACGCAGCATGCCGGGGGAGGCGGTCCGCAAGCTGGCCCGGGAGCTGGGTATATGGGACCGTATCAGCCTCATGCAGAACCTGACGCGCGGGGAGCTGGCGGAGCTCTACCGTCATGCGGACTTCTTCGTGCTTTCGTCGCGGGAGGAGGGCCTGGGCATGGTCATCATGGAGGCCATGGCCAGCGGCACCGCCGTGCTGAGCACCGACAGCGGCGGCCCGCGCACCCTCATCACCCCCGGCGAGAGCGGGCTGCTGACGCCGGTGGGCGACCCCGGGGCGCTGGCCGAGGGCATGCGCGAGCTGATTGAAGATCCCGCGCGCCGCAAGCGGATGGCCGGGAAAGGCCTGCAGACGGTGCGTGAACGCTTCACCCTGCGTCAGGCCATCGACACCTACAAAACCCTTTACACGCGCATGCTGCAATGAGCAGGAAGTGGACCAAATACCTGCTGGTGGCCATGACGGTCTCCTCCTTCGGACCCTACCTCATAGGGGGCGGGGGCGTGCGCCTGGAACACCTGGTCATCTACGCCGCCGGGGGACTCGCCGGCATCGTCTTTCTTTTCCGCATGCACCGTTTCGAGCTGAACCGCGACCTCTTTGTCTTTTCCACCCTGCTCATCCTGCCCCTGCTCTGGATCACGGCGGTCTCCTACGGCCTCGGGGGGCGTGCCTTCGGGGGCGGCTCCGTACCGGTGTTCGAAAACTTCTTCCAGGCCTGGGCCATCGTCTTCGTCTTTATGTTTCTCTCGCGCTACCAGCCGCTGAGTCCCTTTTTCGAGACGGTCGTCAAAACCTTCCTGGTCTGCCTGGGGGCCAACATGGTGGTAACCCTCGCCCAGGTCCTGCTGAACCCGGACCTCTACGGGGTGCTGGAGTACTTCCGCGCGGCCGGGGGCGATCCCGAGCAGAAAACCGTCGCCGCCAAGGCCATCGCCATGGGACGCTACATCGGCATCTACAACCAGCCACTGGAGGCCGGCGGCAACTACTCCCTGGGCCTGCTGGGCTGGGCCTGGCTGGAAAACAACCAGCGGAATTTCAAATCGGTCGGCCGCTGGGTGCTGCTGGGCATGATGGTGGTCGGAGGACTCCTTTCGGTTTCCAAGGTCTTTATCTTCGGCGGCACCTTCCTCTTTCCTGACCTACATGTTCGTCTACGCCGACCCGAAGGTGCGCCGGCGGTTTATGTATTCGCTGCCGGTGTTCGGGGGACTCGTCGCCTGGTATGTGAGCAGCATCCAGTGGAGCGGGCTCAACTACCTGCTGCGCCTCTTCCGGGCCGTGCAGGGCGACGAAAGCCTGCTGGTGCGCCTGACGGCCGGACGTTTCGGGGGCGACCGCGGCTGGGGTGAGGGACCCGGTCCCGTGGTCAAGGCCATCAACGAGGTGATGGGCCAGGCCCCCTTCCACGGCTTCGGCATGGTGCCGCCCGCCGGTGCTGGACAACGGCTTCGTGCAGTACCTCTACCACGGCGGCTTCGTGGCGGTGGCCATGTACAGCGCGCTGCTGCTCTGGCTGGGCTGGAAGGGCTGGCACCTCTACCGTGTCAACGGCCGCCGCTACATCATCCTGCCCTTGATGGTGGTGCTTATACTGGGACTCAGCATAGGGGCGCCGGCCTTTACCCTGAACCGCTTTTCGGTCAACATCACCATGTTTATCTGCCTGGTCCTGCTCATGAGGAGGGGGGAGTAGCCGATGAAGCTGATCGTCGACGCCTCCAATGTTTTCGAGGGAGGAGGACTCACCTACCTGGTGGAGCTGCTGCGCCACGGCGAGCCGGGGGAGGCCGGCATCACGGAGGTGGAACTCTGGGCCCCGGAGGCCACGCTGGACCGGCTGCCCGACCGCCCCTGGCTTGATAAACGCACCCACCGCCGGCTGAACGGGGGCTACCTGGCCCGCCTGCTCTGGATGCGCCGGGTCTTCCCCCGCCGGGCCGCGGAGGCCGATGTGGTCTTCGTGCCTTCCTCCGGCTGGTATAACTGCGAAAAGCCGGTGGTGACCATGTGCCAGAACCTGTTGCCGCTGGAGATGGAGGAGATTGAAAAATTTTTCCGCGGCGGCGCCTGGAAATCGGGGCTTCGTTTGCTGCTGCTGCGACGCCGCCACCTGCACGCCTTCCGGCAGGCAGACGGCGTGATCTACCTGAACGACTACTGCCGGGACAAGGTGGGCTCGCTGATTGCCGGGGAGGGCCGCTGCCTGGCCAACACCGCCGTCATCCCCCACGGGGTGCACGGGCAGTTCCGCCACCGGCGCGAGAGCTATGAATTCAACCGACCTTTCGAGCTGCTCTACGTCTCCCGCGTCAACTTCTACAAGTACCAGTGGGTGATCGCTGAAGCCGCCGCGCGCCTGCACGCGGAGGGACTCCCCCTGCGGCTGCGCCTGGTGGGGGAGCCCTACAACCAATCCGCCGAAAAGCTGCGGGAGACCATCCGCCGCTTCCCCGTGCTGGAGGAGATGCTGACCTGGGACCACCGGGTGCCCTACGGGGAGCTGCCGGAGGTGTACCGCTCGGCCGACGCCTACCTCTACGGCTCCACCTGCGAGACCTTCGGGATGACGCTGCTGGAGGCCATGGCCTCGGGACTGCCCATCGCCTGCTCCGACGCCAGCTCCATGCGGGGGATGCTGCAGGACGGCGGCATCTACTACGACGCCCGCTCGGTGGAGGCGTGCATGGAAGCCATCCGCCGGCTCTACGGCGACGCCCACCTGCGCCGCCGGCTGGGCGAACGGGCCGGCGAGCTGGCCGCCTCCTACCGCTGGGAGGAGACCGCGCAGAAGACCTTCGAATACCTGGCCGGATTCGGCCGCCGGTAAGAACTTTGGGGCAGCTTTTCCTATCTTCCCGCCGCGCCCGAAACGACAACCCACAGACCTCCTACCTATCATGAGACAGATTGTACAGGACCTGAGATCGGGGGAGACCCGCCTGGAAGAGGTGCCCGTGCCCCGCGTGGGCGAGGGCGAGGTGCTGATCCGAACCCGCTGCAGCCTGGTGTCCCAGGGCACCGAAAAGATGCTGGTGGGCTTCGGCAAGGCCAACCTGCTGGAGAAGGCCCGCCGGCAGCCCGAACGGGTGCGCGAGGTGGTCCAGAAGATGAAAAGCGACGGCATTCGTCCCACCGTGGAGGCCGTCTTCCGCAAGCTGGACACCCCCCTGCCGCTGGGCTACAGCCAGGCCGGGGAGGTCATCGAGGTGGGAGAGGGGGTGAGCGAATTCCGCGTGGGCGACCGGGTGGTCTCCAACGGCTTCCACGCCGAGACGGTGGCCGTGCCCAAAAACCTGGTGGCCCATATCCCTGAGGGGGTCACCTACGAGCAGGCCTGCTTCACCGTGGTGGGCTCCATCGGCCTGCAGGGCATACGCCTGGTCGACCCCACCTTCGGGGAGACCGTGGCGGTGGTGGGACTGGGACTTATAGGACTGCTCTCGGCGCAGCTGCTGCAGGCCAACGGCTGCCGGGTGGTGGGGCTGGACGTGGACGGAGTCCAAGGTGCAGAAGGCGCGGGAGCTGGGCATCGAAGCCATCGACAGCAGCGCGCAGGACCCCGTGGACCATCTCAGGGAATGTACCGGCGGCGCCGGCGCGGACGCGGTGCTGCTGACCGCCTCCAGCTCCTCCGACGCGGTGATCAAACAGGCCGCGCAGATGAGCCGCAAGCGCGGCCGCATCGTGCTGGTGGGGGTGGTGGGACTGGACCTGGACCGTTCGGATTTCTACGAGAAGGAGCTCAGCTTCCAGGTCTCCTGCTCCTACGGGCCCGGCCGCTACGACGAGGATTACGAGCAGAAGGGGCGCGACTACCCGCTGCCCTACGTGCGGTGGACCGAAAAGCGCAACTTCCAGGCGGTGCTTCTGGCCCTCAAGAGCGGGCAGCTCAGGGTGGACTCCCTGGTGACCGAACGCCTGCCCCTGGAAGATTACCTGCAGATCTACGGGGATATGGAGAACTCCGATTCCATCGCCTCCGTGCTCGATTACCCCGAGGCGCCCGCCCCCCGCGGGGCGGATGAGGCGGAGCGGCTCAGGCGGAGCATTGCCATCCCCGACAGCGCCTACACCGGCGGGGAGGGACCCGTGGCCGTGGTCGGGGCGGGCAACTTCACCCGCTCCACCGTGCTGCCCGCCCTCAAAAAGGCGGGCCTGCCCGTGAAGTACCTGGTCAGCAGCGGGGGACTCTCCTCCACCGACCTGGGCAAGAAATACGACGTGGGCCGCAGCACGACGGACCTGGAGGAGGTGCTGGAGGACCCCGAGGTGCGGGGCGTGCTCATCACCACCCGCCACAACCTGCACGCCCAAATGACCGTCCGCGCCCTGCAGGCCGGCAAGGAGGTCTTCGTGGAGAAACCCCTGGCCCTCTCCGAGGAGGAACTGGACGACGTGGCTGAGGCCGCCGCCGCATCGAGCCGCACCGTGATGGTGGGCTTCAACCGCCGCTTCTCCCCCCACACCCTCAAGATGAAAGACCTGGTCGGCCCCCGGCCGGGTCCCATGAACGTGGTCGCCACCATGAACGCCGGGCACGTGCCGCCCGAGGCCTGGCTGCACGACCCCGAGGTGGGCGGGGGACGCATCGTCGGGGAGGCCTGCCACCTGGTGGACCTTATCACCGCCCTCACCGGCTCGCTGGTCACCCGCGTCAGCATGCAGGCCATGGGCGAGCGGCCGGACCGCAACACCGACAACGCCACCCTCCAGCTCAAATACGCCAACGGCTCGCTGGGGGTGGTCAACTACTTCGCCAACGGCAATAAGTCCTATTCCAAGGAGCGCGTGGAGCTCTACTACCAGGGCAAAAACCTGGTGCTGGACAACTTCCGCAAGCTCTACGGCTACGGCTTCGGGAGCACCTTCAACTTTTCCAACACCCTGCTCTCCACGCGCCAGGACAAGGGACACGAGCGGCAGTTCGCCCGGCTGGCCTCCGCCTGGCGGGAGGGGGGCGCCCCGCTGATCCCCTTCGACGAGCTGCTCAACAGCAGCCGCGCCACCCTGGCCGCCCTGCGCTCGCTGCAGGAGGGGGGATGGGTGGAGGTGCCGGGCGCTGGAAGCTGAGACGTGGACTTCTGCACCACATACCGGGAGGTGAAGGCCCGCAAGCCAGGCAGAGGATTCGGAACCCGCCTGCGGCAGCAGGCCCGCGGCGCGGCCCTCCACCTGCTCTACCGCGTGGAGAAGCTGCGGGGCCTGCGGGAGAACCTGCGCCGCCCGCGCGTGCAGTTTCTCTACCTGCACCACGTCTTTGCCGACGAGGAGCAGTCCCTTAGGGAGCTGCTGGAATTCCTGGCCCGCGACCACGCCTTTCTCTCCCACAGCGAGGCGGTGGAGCGCATCCTGGAGGGGCGCGTGGACCGGCCCTATATCAGCTTCAGCCTGGACGACGGCATGAAGAACAATCTGCGCGCGGGACGCATCTTCCGGGAGTACGGCGTGCGCGCCTGCTTCTTCCTGAACCCGGCGCTCGTCGGGGAGACCGACGGCCAGACCATCAAAGCCCACTGCGAAGAGCGGCTCTCCTTTCCCCCGGTGGAATTTCTCAACTGGGAGCAGGTGGCCGAGCTGCAGGGCATGGGACACGAAATAGGCTCCCACAGCCTGCGCCACCGCAACCTGGCCGGGCTGTCGGAGGGCGAGCTGCGCGAGGACCTGCAGCGCTCCCGCGAGATCCTGCTGGAACGAACGGGGGAGGGCGGTCATTTTGCCTTTCCCTACGGGCGCTTTCATCACTTCAGCGAGCGGGCGCGCCGCCTCGTCTTCGAGACGGGCCACACCAGCTGCGCCACGGCCGAAAAGGGCGCGCACGTGAATCCCCCGGCCCACCTTGCCCCCCGCGATCTCTGCATTCGCCGCAACCAGGTGAAGCTGGATTGGGATCTCGGCCAAATTCTCTATTTTGTGTCCAGGGACTCGCGCAGGGCCTCTCCCGAAAACAATCTTTTCCCCTACCGATGATCAACGCCGTCATCCTGACCAGCTCCAAGCGCGGCACGGCCGCCCACCACCTGCCCATCCTGGCCCGCTGCGAACACTGCCAGATCTCCGCGGTGGTCTACAACCGCCGGGAGCGCGCCGACAAGAAAAAGTTCTACAAGCGCAAGCTCCGCAAGGCCCTGCGTATCGGTCCACTGGCCGCCCTCAACGGCCTGCGCATGCGCCGCTGGTACAAGCAGGACCTGCAGGACTACCTGGAGATCCGTCCCCTGGACGAACTCTGCCGGGAGCACAACGTACCCTACTTCGAGACCCCCGAAATCAACTGCGAAGAGACGGAAGACTGTTTCCGCAAGTCCGACGCCGAGGTGGGCCTCAGCCTGGGCAACGGCTACATTCGCGAGTCGGTCTTCTCCATCCCGCGCTACGGCATGCTCAACATCCACCACGAGCTGCTGCCTGATTTCCAGGGGGCGCAGAGCGTGATCTGGCAGCTCTACCACGGCTCGCGCACCAGCGGCTACACCATTCACAAAATAAACCGGAACATTGACGGCGGCGCCATCCTATACAGGGAGGAGGTGCCCATACGTTTCGAGGAGAGCCTGGCCGAAACGGTCACCCATACGCAGGCCGACCTGCATGGAGGCCTCGGCGGAGGGGCTGGTGGAGGTGCTGGGCCGTTTCGAGGAGCTTTACGGGCAGGCCCGGCCGCAGGAGGGAGGCACAAGCTACACCACCCCCACCATCCGGCAGTTTTTGCGTATGTACCAAAACTATCGTAATATGCGGTCCCAATCACTTTAACAGGCGATAAGGAACCCGCGCAGACGGCTGCAGACGGCCGGAAAGCCATTTTTTTATATACCAATAAAAACGTAACTTATTCACTTTGTTGAAGGGAATGGCGGGAGTTCATCTGAGCTAATTTGAAATGCACCAATACCAATGGGAATAGCGTTATTTGAGGCCTTACTCATTATCGGATCGGTCAGTCTGGCCTTCCTGCTGTCCTATTTTGCCATACCCGTGATCATTCGCGTCGCAAGGCTCAAGAATTTCTACGACCAGCCCGACTTCCAGCGGAAGCTTCACAACAAGATGACGCCCACCCTGGGCGGCGTGGCCATTTTCCTGGCCTTCTTCATCAGCTTTTCCATCAGCTCCTTCGCCGATCTCTTTCCCGGCTTCGGCTACTTCGCCGGCGCGCTCACCATTCTGCTCTTTGCGGGCGTGAAGGACGACATCATCGCCCTGGCCGCCGGAAAGAAGCTCATGGCCCAGCTTACCGCCTCCGGCCTGCTTATCTTCGGCAGCGGGCTGCACATCGGAAGTTTCCACGGGGTGTTCGGTCTGGGGGAGATCGGCTACATTCCGGGCGTGCTGCTGACCCTCTTTACCTTTATCGTGGTCATCAACTCCTTTAACCTGATCGACGGCATCGACGGGCTGGCCGGCGGCATCGGCATCCTGGCATCGGTGCTCTTCGGCGCAGGCTTTGTCATGGCCGGCCAGGTTCCCCTGGCGGTGCTCTCCTTTGTCATGGCAGGCGCGCTGGCAGGCTTCCTGATGCACAATTTCAGCCCGGCCTCCATCTTCATGGGCGACACCGGCTCGATGATCGTGGGCTTCACCCTGGCCGTGCAGGCCATCTCCTTCGTGCACCTGGCCGGCACGCCCGGCATGACCGACCTCTTCGGCACGGCCGCTCCCCTCATTCCCGTGGCCATCCTCTCCCTGCCCCTTTACGACACCCTGCGCGTCATCCTCAAGCGATTCAGCCGCGGGGTTCCCTTTTTCAAGCCCGGCCAGGACCACGTGCACCACGAGCTGCTGCGCATGGGCTTCTCCCACAAGGAGAGTTCCCTCATTCTCTACGGCGGCTACGCGCTGTTGACCGCCGCCGCCCTGCTGGTTCTCGCCCTTCCCGTCAACCTCTTCCTGGGCGTACTGGTAGGCACCTGCCTGCTTGTCTATCCCACGGTGGGCGCCAAGCGCAGGGTCGTGGCCGCGCTGTTCAACGTGGACTGGACCGCCTTCCGCGCCTCCAAGATGGACCGCATGGACTGGGCCGAAAACGGACACAGCCCCGCCCGGAACGGCTCCTCCCACAGGATCTCCACGCATACCCAAAAGGAACACGCGCGGAAAGAGATGGAGGAGGAAGAGGTCTTCGCCGCCTGAGAGGAGGTGAACGCCGGCATGGTCCGGCAACGATGTTTCAAGAGCCTTTCGAACCCACGCACGTCTCCCGTAAACCCGCTCCCGCATGATGCCCCGCTCCAAGCTGGATAAGATGCTGCAGATCAACGAGCGCCAGAAGGACTTCTATGAAGTCGAGGAGCGCGACCTGGAGAGCAAGGGCAACCTGCCCACGCGCCTCTGGCGCTGGATGCGCCGCCGCCAGCAGGCCGTCCGCAACGCCATGGGGGTGGACGAGGAGACCGACGCCCTGCAGAAGAAGTGGATGGGCGATCTCTCCGGCAAGTCGGTACTGGACCTGGGCTGCCACTCCGGCAATCCCCTCAGCCTCTACCTGGCCCGCAACTGCGGCTCCTACCTGGGGGTGGACCTGAGCGAAAGCGCCATCGACATCCTGCGCGACAAGCTGGAAGGCATAGCCCACGCCGAGGCCCGGGCCGTCGATTTCCTCTCCCCGGAGTTTCCCGACCGCACCTTCGACGTCATCTACGCGCGCAGCGTCTTCCACCATTTTGAATACTTTGAGACCTTCCTGGAGAAGCTGCAAGGCCACCTGGCGCCCGGGGCCGTGGTGGTGACCTACGACCCCCTCAAGACCTCCCTGCCCGTGCGGCTGGTGCGCACCCTCTACCGGCCCTTCCAGTCGGATTCTTCCTGGGAGTATCCCTTCGACAAGGAGACCTTTCAGACCATCCAGGAGCATTTCGAGATCACCGACCTGCGCGGGGTGATGGGCGCGGCCAAGTGGGCCCTGCCCGTGGGCATGCTCAACGTGAAAGCTGGGCGGGGCGCTGGGGAAAAAGCTGGACGCCGTGGACAAGAGACGCGCGAATTCCTTACATTCCGGCCTTTGGAGCTGCATGCTCGTCACCATGCGCCTGGAGGCGAGCCGCAGTCAGGACCCCTGATCCGCACCATCATACGCCGACTGCCCCTATACTACCGCACCCTCCGCCACCTGCGGCCGGTGCAGATTCGCTACCGCCTCTGGTACGCCCTGAGGGCGCGCATCCGCGCGCTGGTGGACCATCGGCTGCCCACCTACTACCCGCGCAAGGGTCACCCGCTCGATCTGGCCGAAGGCCTGCCGCGGCCCGAGTCGCTGGAGGAGGGCAAGCGGTTCACCTTTCTCAACCGCACGCACGACTTCGGGGAGACCGTCGACTGGGACCATCCCGACTTCGGCAAGCTCTGGACCTACAACCTGAACTACTTCGACTTTCTGCGTCAGCCGGGGATGGAGAAGGAACGCGGACTGGAGCTGATACGCGATTTCCTCCAGCACCGCGAGCAGAGCCGCACGGCCTGGGAACCCTACCCGCTTTCCCTGCGCGGCATGAACTGGATTACATTCCTGAGCCGGCACGGCGTGGAGGACGCCGACATCGACGGCTGCCTCTACGCCCAGTACCGGGCGCTGCTGGACAACCTGGAGTACCACATCCTGGGCAACCACCTGCTGGAGAACGGCTGCTCGCTGCTCTTCGGCGCCCTCTACTTCGGCGAGGAGGAGTTCTGGGAGCCCGCCCGGCGCATCCTCCGGGAGCAGCTCCCCGAGCAGGTGCTGGCCGACGGGGGACATTTCGAGCGCTCGCCCATGTACCACGCCCTGGTGACCGAACGGCTGCTGGACTGCTACGACGCCCTGCAGCGCAACGAGGTTTTCGAGGGGCAGGAGAAGCTGAAGCGGCTGATAGGGGAGACCGCCCAGCGCATGGGCGGCTGGCTGCAGGCCATGCGCTGGGCCGACGGCAGCCTGCCGGAGGTGAACGACCACTACCCGGAGGGAGGACCCGCCGCGGAGGAGGTGCTGGCTTACATGAAACGCCTGGGGCTGGAGCCCAAATCCACCTCGCTGGGCGCCTCGGGCTACCGCACCTACCGCGGCCGGCGCTACGAGGCCCTGGCCGACGCGGGCCGTATGGGACCCGATTACCTGCCGGGCCACGGCCACTCGGACCTGCTGGCCCTCTGGCTGCGGGTGGACGGGAAACAAATACTCTGCGATACCGGCACCTCCACCTATGAGTCCGGCAGCCGCCGCCAGGACGAGCGATCCACCGCCGCCCACAACACCGTGACGGTGCAGGGCGCCGAGCAGAACGAATGCTGGGCTGCCTTCCGGGTGGGTCGCCGCGCCCGGCCCCGCATCCTGCAGGAATCCGACGAAAAACTGGCGGCCTCGCACGACGGCTTCCGCCGCCTGGGGGTGGAGCACGAGAGGCATTTTCAATTCGAGGAAGATCGCATCGTCCTGCGGGACATGCTGCGGGGCGGGGGAGACGGCGCCCGGGGCACCTTTCACCTCCATTTCCCGCCCGGGCTTGCCCTAAGAAAGGAGGGCAACCGGCTGAAGGGCGAGGACTTTACCATTACCTTCTCGGAGCCGCTCTCCCTGGAGCTGGAACCCTACGAGAAAGCGCTGGGCTACAACCGCCTGGAGCAGGCCACCGCGGCGCGGGTCCGCTTCAAGGAGGAGCTGCGCACGGTGATCACCGTGGGGGAGGAGACATGAAGATCCTGATCGTCGCCCAGTACTACACGCCCGACATCACCGCGGCCGCCTTCCGCATGGGGGAGACCGCGGAGCTGCTGCGCAAGGCCGGCCACCAGGTGCGCGTGATCACCACCTGGCCCCACAAGGCGGACGTGGAGGTGACCTCCGCCGAAGAGGGCGTGGCGCGCGTGCGCCTGGTGCCGGAGCAGGTGGGAGAGGGGGGACTGCTTCGCTACCTGGCCCACTACCTCTCCTTCGTCCCCGGAAGCGTGCTGAAAGCCCTCAAATGGCGCCTGGGCGGGTGGAAGCCCGAGGTGCTGTGGGTGAGTTCCCCTCCGCTGTTCACGGGCCTCAGCGGGCGAATAATCCAGCTTCTGACCGGCGCCCCCATGGTCTTCGACGTGCGTGACATCTGGCCGGACACCGCCGTGGCCGCGGGACAGCTTTCCGGCGACGGACGCGCCTACCGCTGGGGGCGGTGGCTGGAGCGACGGCTCTACCGGGCGGCCGACCGGCTCACCTGCGTCTCACGCCCCATGAAGGCGTACCTGGAAGAGGAATCGGGCGGCAAGCCGGTGAGCGTCATCTACAACGGGGTGGCAGGCGACAACTCTTCGGCCACCGGCACAGCGCCGGAAGCGAAGGAGCCGCGCCCAAGCGATAGCAAAACCCTGGTCTACGCCGGCAACCTGGGGCACCTGCAGGGCCTGGACGTGCTGCTCGAGGCCTTCCACCGCCTGCGCACGCAGCAGTCCGGCGGTGCCGCCGCGAGCTGGCAGATCAGGCTCATAGGCGGCGGGGCGGAGGAGGAGGCCCTGCGCCGCCTCACCCGCGAGCTCGGCCTGGAGGACCAGGTGCACTTCGAGGGCGTGGTGTCCCGCGAAAAAGCCGCCCGGGCGCTCAGGGAAGCCGACCTGCTCTTTTTCAGCCTCAAGTCCCACCCCGTGCTGGAGAAGACCATCCCCTCCAAGCTTTTCGACTACCTGCAGGCCGGCGTGCCCATCCTGGGCGGCGTGAAAGGGGAGGGGGCGCAGATCCTGCAGGAGACCGGCGCCAACCTTACCTTTGAGGCGGGCGACGCCGCCGACCTGGCCCATACCCTGCGCGAAGCCTTCGAAAAGCACACAAGCCTGCAGGCGCGCGCGCCGCGCAACCGCGAACTGGTAAGCCAACGCTTCGGCCGGGAGGCGATGACCCGCAAACTGATATCCGTATTCGAAAAGACCCGCGAGGCATGAACTTCGTCATCGTCACCCAGAAGGACCTCTTTTTCACCCCGGAGTTTTTCCGCGTCTTCCTGGCCTCCGACTACCCGGGCACCTGCCGCGGGGTGGTGGTGCAGTCCACCCTCGGCAACCGCTCCACCGCGGCCTTCCTGAAACGCATGCACGCCTTCTACGGCACCAAAGACTTCCTGCTGCAGGGCCTGCGCCACCTGAAACTCACCCTGCAGGCGCGGCTCTACGATACGGGACTCACCTCCCGGCCCGTCTCCATCGAGAACTGGTGCCGCCGCCACGGCGTGCCCGTCCTCGATTTCCAGAGCGTGAACAGCCCCGGCTTTAAAAATTGGCTCAAAGAGCATACTATTGACCTGGTCGTCTCCATCGCGGCCTCCGAGAAATTCGACGAGGAACTGCTGGAGCTGCCCCCCATGGGATGCATCAATTTCCATAACGCGCCCCTGCCGCGCTACCGCGGCATGCTGCCCAACTTCTGGCAGATGTACCACGGGGAGGAGGTCTCCACGCTGACCGTGCATGAGATGACGCCCGAACTGGACCGCGGGGCGGTGCTCTACCGGCAGGAGACGCCCATCCGGCCCGAATACAGCTTTTACGACCTGGCGGAGGTGACCAAGCGGCGCTCGGCCGAGGCCCTGGCGGAAATCCTGAAGAGGTACCGCGAGAACCGCATGGAGAAAAAACCCATGCCCGAAGGGGAGGGATCCTATTTCACCTTCCCCGGTCGGGAAGACGTAAAAGCCTTCAAGCAAAAAGGAAACAGGCTCATTTGACCGGCCCATGAACGAGGTGTACGTGACCATAGACGTGGAGGACTGGTTCCAGGTGGAGAACCTGCGGCCGGCCTTCCCGCGGGAGACGTGGGACCGACAGGAGTGGCGCGTGCACCGCAACGTGGAGCGCCTGCTGGAGCTGCTGGCCGACCACCGGGCCCGGGCCACCTTCTTCGTGCTGGGCAGCGTGGCCGACGCCTTCCCCGATCTGGTCCGGCGCATCGCCGACGAGGGACACGAGGTCGCCTCGCACGGCTACAACCACCAGCTGCTCTATTCCATGAACCAACAGGAGCTCCGCGAGGACCTCACCCGCTCGAAGAAACTGCTGGAGGACCTCACCGGCCGCGAGGTCACCGGCTACCGCGCGCCCTCCTTTTCCATCAGCGACGGCATTATCGAACACATTCGCGCGGCGGGCTACCGCTACGACTCCTCCTACAACGATTTCGGCAGCCACGGCCGCTACGGGAGCATCGACATGGAGCGTTGGGAGCTCATCTGTCAGGGGGTCTGGCGCTGCAACGGCACGCCCTTCTACGAAATCCCCATTCAGAACCTCAAATTCATGGGACTCAACATCCCCTGGGGCGGGGGAGGCTACTTCCGTATGCTGCCCTGGCGCCTGTTCAAAAAGGGCATCGAAAATATCACCGCCCATAAGCCATATATTTTTTATTTTCATCCCTGGGAAATCGACCCGGACCAGCCCGTCATCAAAGAGCTGCCGGCGGGATCCCGTTTCAAGCATTACGTCAATTTGTCCAAGAGCGAAGCGCGCTTCAAGGAATTGCTCAAGACCTTCGAACCTATGAAGGTGCTCAGTCAACTTGTGGAAGAGCGTTAAATTTCCTTTGTTCCTGCAAGCTGAGCGACCGCAGAACGAAAGACAGGCAAGGTACATGCGCATTTGTATTACCGGAGGGGCCGGTTTCATCGGTTCGCACCTGGTTCGAGAGATCCGGGAGGGGCACTCCGTCACCATCATCGACCGGAGCCCCGGCGACAAATTTCCGGAACTGACCGTCAAGGGAGACATCCGCGACGCCGACCTGCTCAACAGGGAGCTGCAGGACGTGGACCTGGTGGTGCACCTGGCCGCCGAGCATGCCGACAACGTAAGCCCCGAATCCCTCTACTACGAGGTCAACGTGGACGGCACCCGCAACCTGCTGGAGGCCATGGAGCAAAACGGCGTAAAGCACATCATCTTCACCAGTACGGCGGCCGTCTACGGCCTGGAGAACGACAACCCCGAACGAAACCCAGACGCCCACCCCCTTCAACGACTACGGGGAGAGCAAGCTGCAGGCGGAGCGGCTTATCAAGAAGTGGTACGAGGCCAAACCGGACGAACGCACGGCCTCCATACTCCGACCCACCGTGGTCTTCGGGGAGGAGAACCGGGGCAACGTCTACAACCTGCTCAACCAGATCGTCACGGGACGATTCCTGATGGTGGGAGACGGCAAGAACCGGAAATCGATGGCCTACGTGGGCAACCTGGTGAGCTTCATCCGCTACCTGGTGGAGCACCCCGACGGCTGCCAGGTGTTCAACTACGCCGACAAGCCCGACCTGTCCACCAACGAAATTATCAACACGGTCAGCGAGTCGCTGGATCTGGATATTCCCGATTTTCATGTGCCTTACTGGCTGGGCCTGGCCGGGGGCTATACCTTTGACGCCCTCTCCAAGCTTACCGGCAGAAAGTATCCCATCTCCTCGGTACGCGTAAAGAAATTCTGCGCCACCACCCGCTTCGACGCCGGCAAGGTGAGCCGCAACGGCTTCGAGCCGCCCTACAGCATCGACGAAGGACTGGAGCGTACCCTCAAATACGAATTCAAGGAACAGCACCAGTGAAAATCATCAGCGTGGCCAGCGCCCGCCCCAACTTCATGAAAGTGGCGCCCCTGCTCCACGCCTTCAAGGAGAGCGAAGAGCCCATCGATTCCGTGCTGGTCCACACCGGCCAGCACTACGACTACGAGATGTCCAAAATCTTCTTCGACGAGCTGGGACTGCCGGAGCCGGACCATCACCTGGGCATAGGCAGCGGCAGCCACGCCGAGCAGACCGGGCGGGTGATGATCGAATTTGAGAAGGTGCTGCTGAAAGAAAAACCCGACTGGGTGGTGGTGGTCGGGGACGTCAACCCCACCATGGCCTGCACCATTACGGCCAACAAGCTGGGCATCAGGGTGGCCCACGTGGAGGCCGGCCTGCGCAGCGGGGACCGCACCATGCCCGAGGAGATCAACCGCATCCTGACCGACGCCATCGCCGACCTGCTGCTGACGCCTTCGCCCGGCGCCGGCGAAAACCTGAAAAAAGAGGGCATACCGGGGGAGAAGATCCGTTTCGTGGGCAACATCATGATCGACACCCTCTTCCGGATGCGCGAAAAAGCCCAAAAGTCCACCATCCTGGAGGAGCTGGGTCTCAAGAAAAGAAACTACCTGCTGGTGACCCTGCACCGCCCCTCCAACGTGGACCGCAAGGAGACCCTGGAGGGCTACATGCGCCTGTTGGCAGAGCTCTCCGACGAACTGCCGGTGGTCTTTCCGGTGCATCCCCGCACACGCAACCGCGCCGAGGAGTTTGGCATCTGGGAGGCCATGCAAAGCAAACATAACCTCCACCTGCTGGAGCCGGTGGGATACCTCGACAACATCGCGCTGATGGAGCACGCGCGGCTGGTCCTGACGGACTCGGGGGGCATACAGGAAGAGACCACGGCCCTTGGCGTGCCCTGCCTGACGGCCCGGGAGAATACCGAGCGCCCGATCACCGTCACCGAGGGGACCAACCGGGTGGCGGGCGCTGACCCTGAAAAACTGGGTGCTGCCGTCCGGTCGGAACTGGAGAAAGAGCTGTCTAACAGGAAACCCCCGTCCAGGCCCGAGCTGTGGGACGGGCAAACGCGGCCAAGCGGATCCGGGAGGCCATACTCGATTACGGGAACACCTGATAATGATACATACGCGGATAACAACCCTAACTATTTTTTGTATATTTCGCGCTTCCCGAAACCAATGATCAAGAAATAAAACGATGCTGCAAGAGCTGCTGGAAAAGATTGAACGAAAAGGAGTACACCGTGGGCATCGTGGGGCTGGGCTACGTGGGCCTGCCGCTGATGTGGACCTTCCACGAGGCGGGCATGCCGGTGCTGGGTTTTGATATCGACAAGGAGAAAATACGCTGTATCAAGGAAGGCGAAAGCTATATACGCCACCTGGACGGCGGCATGATGGAGCGGCTTGCCCAATCGGACCGCTGCGACGCCACCACCGACTTCTCCCGTCTGGCCGAAGCGGACGCCATCCTGATCTGCGTGCCCACCCCGCTGGACCGCCACCGCGAGCCGGACATGGAGTACGTGGAGAAGACCACCTTGACCATGCGGGAGCACCTGCGCAAGGGACAACTGGTGATCCTGGAATCGACCACCTGGCCGGGCACCACCGAAGAGCTGATCATTCCCATGCTGGAATCGAAATCGGGCATGAAGGCGGGCAGGGATTTCTTCGTGGCCTACAGCCCGGAACGGGAGGATCCCGGGAACAGGGAGTTCAACACCGGCAGTATTCCCAAGGTGGTGGGCGGACATACCGAAGACGCTATCGAGCTGGCCTGTACTCTTTATGAAACGGCTATCACCCGAACCGTGCCGGTCTCCAATACCAAAACGGCCGAGGCGGTCAAGCTCACCGAAAATATCTTCCGTTCGGTCAACATCGCGCTGGTGAATGAGCTGAAGGTGGTATTCAAAAAGATGGACATCGACGTGCACGAGGTGCTGGACGCCGCCGATACCAAGCCCTTCGGCTTTATGAAATTCACGCCCGGTCCGGGCCTGGGCGGGCACTGCATACCCATCGATCCCTTTTACCTGACCTGGAAGGCGCGGGAGCACGAACAGAATACCCGCTTCATCGAACTGGCCGGGGAGATCAACACCTCCATGCCCGATTACGTCATGCGACAGACCTTCAAGGCGCTGAACCATCACGGCAAGCCGGTAAAAGGGAGCAAGATCCTTCTTATCGGCCTGGCCTACAAGCCGGACGTGGACGACACCCGCGAGTCGCCCACCTTCAAACTGATGGATCTCTTTGACGAGCACGGGGCGGAGGTGGAGTACTACGATCCCTACCTCCCAGCCGTACCCCCCACGCGGGAACATCCGAACTGGACCGGGAAGAAGTCGGTGGACTGGAACCGGGAAACCATCGCCAGCATGGACGCGGTGGTGATCTCCACCAACCACTCGGAGATCGACTACCGGCAACTGGCCGAGTGGAGCGATTGCATCGTGGATACCCGCAATGCCATGAAGGGCATTGCCCAAACCCATGCCAACCAGATCTGGAAAGCGTAGAATGCCTGACAAGCACATACTGGTGACCGGCGCGGCCGGCTTTATCGGTTTTCACCTGTCCCGCAGACTGGTGGAGGAAGGGTACCGCGTAACCGGACTGGATAACATCAATGACTACTACTCCCCGCAGCTTAAAAAGGACCGGCTGAAGGAACTGGGCATAGCCCATGATGCCATTCGGGAAAAAGAAACCGTTTCCAGCGAATCGCACGATTCCTTCCAGTTTATCAAGGCGGACCTGGAAGACCAGGAAACCCTGAACGCTCTCTTCGAGGAAGAGAACTTTGACGTGATCGTCCACCTGGCCGCCCAGGCGGGTGTGCGCTACAGCCTGGAGCACCCCCACGCTTACATCGACAGCAACATTACCGGATTTCTGAATGTCCTGGAGGCGGCTCGCCACCATCCGGTGGAGCACCTGATCTTCGCCTCCTCCAGTTCGGTCTACGGGGCCAACACCAAGGTGCCCTTTTCGGTAGAGGACAACGTGGACCACCCGGTCAGCCTCTATGCGGCCACCAAGAAATCCAACGAACTGATGGCCCATACCTATGCCAGCCTGTACGATATACCGGTGACCGGGCTGCGTTTTTTTACGGTGTATGGACCCTGGGGACGTCCCGATATGGCCTACTTTCTATTCACTGATGCGATCGTTAACGACCGGCCCATTAAGGTGTTTAACCATGGAGACATGGAACGGGATTTTACCTATATCGATGATATTACGGAGTCCATCACGCGTCTCATCCCCATGAAACCGGAACCTGACGAGAGCTGGTCAGGCAAGGACCCCCATCCCGCCCGCAGTTTTGCCCCGTACCGTCTTTTCAATATTGGTAACAGCAGCCCTGTGGATCTAATGGACTTTATAGGATGCATCGAGCAAGAGTTGGGAAAGGAGGCGGAGAAGAATATGCTCCCGATGCAACCCGGTGACGTCGCCCGAACGTGGGCGGACGTAGAATCCCTGATTGATTATATTGGATACCGACCTGAGATTAACATTGAAGAAGGTATTCGTAAATTTGTTGAATGGTACCTATCCTATTATCGGGTCCAACCATAGTTAAATCACCTAATAAATGGACAACACCAGCTTTTCCGTTTGTGGTTATGGCCGAATTGGCAAGAGGCACGCGCATATCATCCACAACCATGACAAGAGTAATCTCGGCGGTATCATAGATCCCCGAAGGGAAGCTGAGCAGGAAGTGGCCGATTCCGGACTCGATGTGCCCGTGTACCAGAGTCTGGAGGAATTCATCCGTGCCGATCAAAACAACACCGATGTTATAAACATCTGTACTCCTAACGGTTTGCACGCCTCCTTGGCCGTTATGGCATTAAAGGCCGGATATCACGTGGTCATCGAAAAACCTATGGCCCTGACGCGCAAAGATTGTGAACGCGTTATTGAAGCCGCGGAAAAAACCGCGCGATTTGTCTTTGTGGTCAAGCAAAATCGCTACAGCCCGACCTCCACCTGGCTCAAGGAAATCGTGGAGGAGGGCGTATTGGGGAAAATAAACCTGGTGCAAATATCCTGTTTCTGGAACCGGGACGAACGGTACTACAGCCCGGATGACTGGCATGGAACCCTGGATTTGGACGGGGGCGTGCTTTATACCCAGTTCAGTCACTTTGTGGATATCCTATATTGGGTATTCGGGGATATTGATAACATTTCTGCCCTATTTTCCAATGAGACGCGCAGTGATCTGATTGATTTTGAAGATACCGGTTCCGTGATCTTTGAGCTTGACAGGGGGGGGATGGGCAGCTTGAACTACACCATAGGCTGCTGGGAAAAAAACATGGAAAGCAGTATCACGGTGATTGGCTCAAAGGGGAGTGTTAAAATTGGAGGCCAGTATATGAATACCATCGAATACTGCAACGTAGAAGACTATAATCAACCGGAATTGCCCGAGACCAATCCCCCTAACGACTACGGCCCCTACCAAGGAAGCGCGGCAAACCATCATTTCGTCATTGAAAATGTCATTAATACCTTATCGGGTTCGGCCTCGGTGTCGACCACGGGTATTGACGGTATGAAAGTGGTGGATATCATTGAACGTATTTATAAGCATCGGAAAGTATGAGCACATCCAAACCCTTTATCCATGAAACGGCGGTAATTGATGAGGGCGCTCAAATTGGCGAGGGTACGAAAGTGTGGCATTTCAGCCATGTTATGAGTCAAGCAAAAATTGGCAGGGAATGTGTGTTGGGCCAAAATGTCTTTGTCGGCAATAGGGTGCGAATTGGGAATAAGGTGAAAATCCAGAACAACGTCTCGGTCTACGAAGGAGTAATACTTGAAGACGAAGTATTCTGTGGACCCAGTATGGTATTTACAAATGTCATCAATCCTCGGAGTGGAATTGAACGAAAGACGAATCTTTTCAAAGAAACCCACGTAAAGAAAGGAGCTACCAATCGGCGCAAATGCAGTAATAATTTGCGGGCTAATACGATCGGCCAATATGCCTTAATTGGAGCAGGTGCCGGTGGTAACAAAGTATGTGGCTGATTATGCTTTAGTTGTGGGTAATCCTGCTAGGCAGATAGGGTGGGTTTCCCAAGCCGGAAATCAGTTGTACTTTCATGGACAAGTAGCATTTTGCCCTGAGACTGAAGAAGAATACAAACTTATTAAAGGGAAAGTCCAGCGAAAGTCATAGCTGCCTAAACCTTGTTTTCTTACTCATTATTAAATAATAGATAAGTATACTTATCCCTCGGAAAATTTTGAATGAAATGATTCGTAATTGAGCTTATTTAATACTCGGCTGACAGAATAAATATCTATCAATATTGCATGGCTTCTTTGACAAAGAAGGTATTTGATGGCACATTCTGGGTAATTGGACTTCGTGCCGTTCAGAAAGTTTTTGATGCACTTCGACAAATTATTCTTGCTCGGCTTCTCTTTCCAGAAGACTTCGGTCTCTTTGGTATAGCCGCACTAATGTTACTGGCATTTGAGGTCCTTACCAGGACAGGATTTGACGATGCAATTATTCACATCCAGAATAATTTATCCGAGTATTTACATACGAGTTATTGGATACAAGTAGCTCGTGGCATTGTAATTGGTTCAATAGTTTATGTAGGTGCTCCGTTAATATCGGAATTTTTCCAATGAACCTCGTGTTGCACTTATTGTCCAAGTACTAGCATTGACCGAAATTTTAAAAGGTTTCAGGAGTGTAGGCATAGTAGTACTTAAAAGGAATTGAAGTTTTCTCGGGAATCCGGATTACTTGCCATAGGTGTCTCGGCAAATTTTCTGGTAACCGTTATTCTCGCGTATTTATGGCGAGATGTTTGGGCACTTGTATGGGTAAGGTTGTATCTGAAGCTTTGTTAGTTTTAGTATCCTTTTTCTTTCACGACTACAGACCGAAACTTTCATTCAATTGGAATAGAGCAAAAGAGTTATTTCGGTTTGGAATATGGTTACTGGGTTCTGGTATACTTAGCTATATTTCCCTACAGGCGGATAATATTGTTGCTGGTAAATAATTGGTGCAGGAGCATTGGGGATTTATCAAATGGGGTATTACCTTGCGAATCTCCCAACAACAGAAGTGGCGAAGCAATTGGCCAAAGTATTACAATCAAGTTATTCAGAAATCCAAAATAAGCCGACATTTCTCTTGTGGAGGTCTATAGCAAAACATTTGCTATAGTTTTGATGCTGTTATTGCCGTTCGTAATAATTTCAATACTCTTTGGTGAAGATTTTATTCATCTTTTGTTGGGTCCAAACTGGACTGATGTTACTTCCATATTCCCAATTCTAGTATTTGGGGCATTTTAGAGCTTTAGGGTCTACCACCGTTTCATTGTTTAAAGCAACGGGATATACTTTGAATGTATTCAAAGTTGAACTAGCACGGTCTAGCACTCTAATATTAGGACTATTCATTTGCGTTCAATTAATATTTCATTGATAGCAATATCTTGGGCATTTATTGCCTCCACCTTCGTAATGCTTAGTTTTCATCTGTTATTATACCAGAGGACGTTTGGAGGTGTCGAGCGGATAATACATATGATTTGGCCTTCACTTGTTTCTGGCTCTATTATTTGTTGCATTGTATGCCTGCAAGAACCTGTTTCCTGAGCATGGAGCACATATTAATATCATATATCATGATTTTGTCTTCAATATATATATATATTATTTATAATATAGAAAAATATACTAATAGTAAGGTGTTGCTATTTATTTATGGCTACTTCAGTAGAAATATATACAAGGAAGATTGATGGATTTTTTTATAGTTGGAACTGGCAGGTGTGGCACACAGATTCTGCGCCAAATGCTTATAAGTAATAAAAGAATAAAGATATATCCCGAATCACACTGGATAGTAACATTGTATCGGACATTTGGAAATCAAGTAATTAAAATTGAGGATTTTCTATCCGTATTGATGGATCGCTATGATTCGAGTGGGAACAGGTGGATTGATATCGTTTTAAGAAAGGAAAAGTATTTGTTGATGATTTTCCAGCGAGTTATCGGCGATTTTGTAATCTGGATGGCCGGACAGATTTATATAATTATCTGAACTGCTTAAACAAATTTATTTATGGAGATGGTGATCTTATTATTGGAGACAAAACGCCACAGTATGGTTTGGATATGTCTCTGTTAAAGGAGATGTGGCCCAAAGCTAGATTCATACATTTAGTTCGTGATGGCATGTATGCAAGCAGATCTATGACTAAACATCCGGGCTTTATTAAACTAATCAATTCAACGATATCCACCAATGAACTATCAAAAATGACCGACGGTAAGAGTTTGTTCCACGCCTCTGACGACCCAGAACACAAAGTGAAGCACTTGCATCTTTGGGCGGACAATATTGAATCAATTCTTCAAGAGGCCAAGAAAATACCTACAGGAGACTATTTAGAAATTCGCTATGAAGATTTAATACGCTATCCCCGTAACACTATAGGAAGAATATATAATTTTCTAGAATTAGAGATGAATAAAGAAATTATTGATCGCTCCGCTGTGATGATAAAACCGTTCTATTTCTTCCGGAGTTACAGGGGAGAAAAGTCTGAAAAACTCAGAAACTCGTATCAAGAAAACGAAACCCTTTCCCGTCTGATGAATCGTTTTGGAATACCCCATTCCAAATAACGTTCGAACTAGGAAACATATGGGTAGAATCAATCAGGAGTATATTCTATCTTAAATACCGACTAGTAAAGGGT
Source organism: Balneolaceae bacterium (assembly GCA_034521445.1). Classification (NCBI taxonomy): domain Bacteria; kingdom Pseudomonadati; phylum Balneolota; class Balneolia; order Balneolales; family Balneolaceae; species Balneolaceae bacterium. The sequence continues at coordinate 472,967 of JAXHMM010000003.1, forward strand.
GTTAAAAACGTCATGGATAAAAATTTCTGGATCATCAGGTTTAACGCACTTCTCAAGAAACTGAAATAATTTCATTTTATAACCTATGCAAAAGGAATTGCCACTGGGGACTGGAGTAGCTAAGAACGACAATAGGGCTAATTCGACTTTCAGATGCAGTAGAAAGCATTGTACTGCAAACATATGAGGAAATCTGGAAATCGATAAATTCTCGACGCTCATTCAAGCGACCATACACCTGAAGTAGCCAAAGAATGGGAAAAGAGAGATTCGCGAATTAAATATATTCGGCATGATAAGAATAGGGGAACTGGAGCAGGATTTAACACTGCTAATGAAGTTGCATCAGGAAGATATGTTGCATACTTAGATGATGATGATAGATGGAGACCCTATAAAATTGAAAGGCAAGTACGATTATTTGAAGGAGTCTCCTGAGGATATTGGTCTCGTCACTGGTGCAGTACAGTATTGGGTAAAACTATGATGGGAGACCTCGCGAAATTAAAGTTTGGCTCCCGCGAAATAGAGGCGACGTATACTTGAAATCATTGGGCCCGAGTGGTGATATTTTTGGCCCTCCTTCGGTGATAATGTTACGAAAGGAGGTGCTCTCAGATATAGGTCGATTTCGTGAGGACATGCCTCGGGGATGTGGGCAACATTATTTCCGTAAGGTTGCCAAAGAGTATAAGATAGACTACGTGGAAGAAAATATGTTCTCAGACTGACGTGTACTCATGAGGAAGCGATTACCTGATATTTCCACTGATTCACGATATTAAAAAATCTGATAAAATCTCTGGGAAATAAAAATTGAAGATACAAAAGATGACCTTTTAAGAGTCCCTAATATTTATTCGTAGCGAATTGGCAAGGACTGGGCGATTTCTACTGTAAGTTGGGTAAAACGAATTGGGACGAAAGTTGTTTCGCAAGGCGCTTAGTTACAATTCTTTGAATTTCCAAGCTTTCTGGGCACTATTACTATTTTCGAGTTCTAGATAAGAAGTATTACAAATCGGCTTTTCTTCTTCGGCACGAAAATGTAAAAATGCTCTCAAATCAAATTGACACCCTGATATCACGTAAAGGTTTACGAGAATTGTTTTTTTTGGTAAGGGCGTGAGAGGTATTACTTGTCTTCGTAACCGACTTAGGAGGGAGGGCTTTGATGTTTCGGCATTCGTCGGGCTGTATCCAAATGAGGAGTGCGCGAAATATGCTTTTCTTATTGTCAACTACCCATATTGTACAGCAATAATATTAATCTCAAAGAATCCGAGCAATGGCTAAAGTCCTTATAGACCCGATGTGTTTTATTCCATCAGGCTACAATCGCATTTTTAAAGGAGAACATTTTTTCGATTCGACGGATAACTTCCATCAATTTGCATGGGTGGAGCATTACCAAAATATCGGGGGGTAGCAACCGATCAACTGGTAGATATTACAGGGTGAGACCGAGGGGGCATGTTGCGTATTGGAGGTAAATGAAGGAATTGACACATGGGGCCGATCTTACTCTTGAAAAATACTAGAGAATTTCTAAACGTGATGACCATTTCTCCATATTAGAGAAAACATTATCCCAGTTTCCTGAAAATGTTAGTCGAAGTTTTATCCAATTGAAATCAAATACTTAGACAGTAAGAGTATAGATGAATCCAATGGAGGTGGAGGGTATTACACAGACGAAGATACTCCGGAAGACAGCGAAATTCATTGGGACCAACGGACTGACAAGCAGGTTCATAATTTAATACGGGCCATGCATGGTCCATATCCTTGGGCATATAGTCTATCGAGATGAGATTAGGGTCGAATCTAACAATCTACGCTGCTGACAAAAAAACATCTACGGTATTCCGGGTCGATTGACAAGATCCGTCGGAGTAGGCTAATTATCATAATATGCCGGAATCGCGGATTGCTGATCGGTCGAGGAAGTTAAAGTCTGAGGAAATGTGACTCCAGCAGCATCTTTTTTAAAATACGGACAAAATATGAATGATTATGGATCATAGCAAAGAAACGGTATTTCTTAACGGTGGGCGGGACGCAATTGGATCGCGCGTTGCTGAAATCGGTAAAGCAAAGGCTACAATGTTGTTATTTTTGATCCCTTTGTGAAATATATCAGCCCGTTTAAAATCAATATTAAGAATTACATCGAGTTACGATTTCCCGGTATCGAAGATCAAGTAATCTTTGAAAGGGGAGACACTACTAATATCAGCCACTCCCGAAATGTGATAAACAAATATAAGCCGGAATATATTTTACATCTAGCGGCTATGCCGTTGGCGGACCTTTCCAATAAGCACGTGGAGGAGGCAGTGGCCAATATTCTGCAGGGGGCTGTTAACGTACTGGAGGTAATTAAGGGTTTGGATGATCTGAAAAAGTTTGTTTATGTCTCCTCCAGTATGATTTATGGAGATTTTCACGAATTCCCTTGTCCAGAGACTCATCCGAAGAATCCCAAAGACATATATGGCGGATGCATGACATGCCGGTGAAGTAATGACCAGAACCTTTGGTCAAAGGTTCAATATTCCTTACTGTATTGTCCGTCCCTCAGCAGTATATGGGCCATATGACGTCAATCGTCGTGTGAGTCAGATTTTTGTTGAAAAGGCGCTATTGGGTGAAAAACTTCGATTGGATGGCGGGGGGAAAATCACATTGGACTTTACTTATGTTGATGTTATTGCCAGGGACTACTTTCTAGTTATTTGAGGATGAGTCTAGGGGAGAGGCGTTTAACATGACCTATGGGAAAGGATATACCTTGCTAGAGTTTGTCAAAATTTTCAAAAGAATTGATCCCATCTACTGAATATTACATTGTTGATGAACAAGATGACTTTAGACCCAGTCGTGGAGCACTTTCTATAAAGAAGGCAAAAGAAAAACTCGGTTACAATCCACAATATCCATTGGAGAGGGGATTAAAAATGTATATCGATACTTACAGAAAACTTGGAGTTTTTAACCAATAATTAGTCACTGTTATGGATATCCCACTTTGTGTCCCTGCAGTAGGAGAAGAAGAGAAGAAGTTGGTGAATGAGGTAATTGAGTCTGGTTGGTTAACACACGGCCCGATGAATTCAAGATTCGAGGAGTTATTTGCTGATTATATTGGGACAAAACATGCCATCGTACTAAATTCATGTACATCCGGCCTTCATCTCACAATTGAAGCAAATGATATTGATGGTGAGGTAATTGTTCCTAGTTTCTCTTGGGTGGCATCTGCAAATGCTATAGTTACTGCTGGTGCGACCTAGTTTTTGCAGATATCAAAAAGGAGGATCGAGCATTGAATATTGATCATGTGGAATCATTGGTAAATTCATCCACAGAAGCGATCATGTTGGTACATTATGGAGGGATGGCAGCTGATATTGATCCATTTTTATCACTATGTAGAGATAAGAAATTACTTTTGATCGAGGATTCCGCAGAAACTATAGGTGGTGACTATAAGGAAAAAAGCAGGTTCATTTGGAGTTGGCAATTTCTCATTGTTTCCAACTAAAAATATCACAGTTGGTGAGGGGGGGATGATAACGACAGATGACGATGTTCTTGCAAGACGTATACGCACCTTAATGGCACACGGATTGGACAGCAGTACATATGAGCGGGAAGCAGCAGAAAAATCGTGGTACAAAGATGCATCTGCAGCTGGCTATAATTTCAGGCTGTCTAATATTTTTAGCCGCAATTGGCGTAGTTCAAATGCAAAAAATTGAGGATTTGAATCAAGCTAGGCGAGAAAAATCACACAAATTAAGCGATCTATTGTCAGAAGTTCAATGGATTGATACTCCTACTGAATTACAGAATCGGACACATGTTTATCAAACATATTCCATTATAGTAGATGATCATATAAACAGAACCGATTTCATAAATTATTTAAAAAATAAGGGTATTGGTGCATCTGTTCATTTTGACCCTCCAATACATAAGCAAAAATATTATAAGGAAAATTATGGATATTAATCTACCGACAACAGACTTTGTTTCTTCTCATATAGTTTCACTACCTATGTTTCCTGGTATTACAGACAATCAGATTGAGTACATAGCAAAAGAGATAAATAAATATAATATATAGTGAATTTTTATGGTGAAGAATATTATTAAAAAATATACATATGACAGAATTCATGAACTTGAGTGTACTATAAAGTTATTCGACAATTTGAATGTATTGTCCAGTAAATTTTTAGTATTCCCTGATGGATCTTCAGGAAGCTCTACATTTTTATACTATTTGCTAAAAATTCTTTATAGTGTAAAGCCAAAATAGAATACTTGAATTAGGTTCAGGACAGTCGACAAAATTAATAAATTTATATGCAATAAATAAATAAATATAATAGAATTGTATATCATTGAACATAATATAGATTGGTATAACAAAATAAGTGCTGAGATAGGGCCTAGTCCTAGTAAATTTAATTACCACAATGTAAGCATGGTAGAATTAAGTATCATCTTATAATAGTGATAGTATAAAGCATTACGCATATGTCTGTGATAGATGATAGTACTGCTTATATGATTTCGTAGTAGTGGATGGCCGACCAAGTAGGGGAGAGAAGGGTAAGTAAATTTCTATTTGAAACCAATTCACTTGCTAGAGATTTTGGTAACTTGATTGACGATTATGTAACAAAAATAAAATTGGTTTTCGATTCCTTAAAGGAGGAATTGAATCATAGAGAAATTGAATTTCAATCTAGAGTAATAAGAGGGAAGAAGCAGCAAGTAATTCTTATGTCGGAAAAGTATCAGTACATATCAACTATATAAAACCTTTATAGTTAATGCATGGGATTAGTTAGTGTTGTTATTCCAACCTATAATCGTAAACAGTTATTGGTAAGAGCTATTCGAGTCAGTAATTGATCAATCTGTCCCTGAAGAAATAATAGTTATTGATGATAATTCAAGGTATGACGTCTGTGGTTACTTATCTAGTATATTCTCTTCACCAAAGATAAGGTGTTATTCAAATATGAAAAACAGGGGGGCAGCTGTATGTAGAAACCTCGGCGTACAATATGCAAGGTGTAAATATATAGCTTTTCTAGATTCAGATGATTATTGGAAGCCAAATAAAATTGAACATTTTTTACCAGCTATTGAAAGCGAATCATTTGACGTCTTGTACAGCGATATAGAAATTGAAAGAAAAAGTGGGATAGTCCCATCAAACAAAGAAATAATTACAAAAAATATATATGCAATTAGTTAACGGTTGAACTGCCCCTAATACATCATCAGTAATCATAAGCAGGAAATTTTTCAACAAAATAGATGGGTTTGATGAGGCATTAACTAGTTGTCAGGATCACGACCTGACGGTTTAAGATCGCTGTCAGTAATGGAATTGTGTACTCAACGACTGAGAAACTTAGCATATCGAGTAAAGTAACAAAAAATAGAATGTCATATGATGTTAACAAAGGGTGGATGGTATGGAAGTATTTTTAAAAAATGGGTAATAGATAGTCAGTACGCATAACAATAGTACTTATATTGAATTTAAATATAAATATTATCTGAAAGTAGTCCCGCCACTTATAATATCAAGCTTAAAAACTGCAACTTAAAATCATCATTTAAATCTCATAGTGAAATATATAATATTTAATAAATATTTATATATGAAAAATACTTAGATATGGAAAATGCCTAAACTACCAATAAAAAGTATTAATTGTTAAGCCAAGTTTATAATTATTGGGTATCAACAATTGTTCTTCAGAATATGCAATAAGGCTGTGAATTTTTCATGGATGTGCAAAATCGTGTGTCCCCTATCTTCTTGCGTAGAATGACAGGGTAGTAACATTTTAGAACTGAAACGCCCAGGGTTTAATGTGAGCCCCGGTACGATGGCATCACCTATGCGAGAAATGGTTTAGTCGGTAGCGTACCTTGAAGATCTTAAAGAACGACACCGGATATCGCCACAGTTTTACGTACGTTAGATATGATTATCGGATCCGTTCGATGATCGATACCACGTACTGGAACTAGCGGCTCAACCGGGGTTATTGCGGGTACTCCGTATGAGAACTAGTATACCCGTAAAGAATCCGTCTTGTACTACTTGGAAACGTAGCTATGAATCGGCAAGCCTATGGAAACTACCAAAATGAATTGCGGGACGCTTTTCCTGCTGACACATACGATGACAGAAACCTAGAATTGTAATAGCTTGTCTATCTACACTAAGGGACGCTGGACTACTCGATAGGATACTACCTATAATAGAGAAGAACTGAGGCACTCCATTACTAGCATGTATAAAAGTAAAAGTACAGCTTTCTTTAATTGGTATTTTAGCATTAGCACAATTACCGATTGTCCGTATCCAAGAGGAATCCATTGGTATATTTGATATATATATTCTTTTATTTGGAATTTTGTTTTTTTACGATCGTTTTAAGAAGGGCGTAATTAAGTATGACCATTCTGCCCTTGCATACTCGTTTTTTATCCTATATGTCACTATTAACTTTTTATTAATTGGAGACTTATCTAACGTAAAAAATTTAGGATTATATTTTAAATTTATTCAATTTCCGATTATATATATTTTGGCAATATATAGTTATAGGAATGTAAAAGTCATGCCTGCATTAATTTAATTGGTATAAGTACAGTAATCATTTTTACATATGGTGTATGGGCTCTATTTGTCGGTAATCAGTGGTACCGGATGGGACTTCCATTCAAAACAGGAGTTTCTTTAATCCTGCAGGTTTCATCAGCGATTCATATAATTATTATACTATACTTTATATTTAATAATAAAAAATACAGGCTATATGGATCAATATTAATACTATTAAATACCATAATTATATATTTTACATACTCCCGTACTAATCAGATTGCGTTAATATTCGTATTGGCATTACTATTTGCCTATGAAGCTAGAAATAGATAAAGTCATTTGTGTATGCATCGAATAATGGCGACAATAGTTTTTTTGAACTATTACCTTATAAATTCATATGAGTACAGTACGTAAAGCATCATTCAATATTCTAAACTACATATTTGATTATGAACAATATGTATTGGGTTCTGGATCTGTATTAGCTAGAATTGATGTTTGGCAATACAACTTTCAATTATGGAACTATTCCATATTTACAGAGCTATTTGGGATTGGCATTTGACAGGGTTGGTCCTGTTGATAATTTATATTTTCGAATTCTATTCAACCTCGGGATTATTGGGTTTCTCCTCTCCCTGTTATTTGTAATACTCCATGTTCAAAAACGTCTTCAGGATAGGCTCTTATTATACATCCTCATTTTTCTGCTTATCAATGGACTAGCGGCCGATACCCTTTTCTCATCGTACAGAACCATTCAGTATTTTTTGATTACTGGTTATATCTGAAATAATTGGAAACAGAGTTCCTGTGAAATGATATATGTGCTAATTCCTATATATCGCGATTATGAAAATATTAACATCTTAATTAGTGACATAAACAGGATAATAGATCAGGAATTAGAATAATTGTTGGCGATGACTCACCCAGGAGATATAGAAAAACTATTACTAGGAGTCATACTGATGTAGTTACCGGTACGGGAGGATGTATTGGGCGGCACAATAAACTTATGCATAAATCATCTAGATAGTAAATATGATCCTGACATGAATGACATCATTGTTTTTTCCAATGATGATATCCGAATTAATCAATCTATAGTTCACATATTGAAACGATGTGCTACTCTCCAGATAGATTTTACACCCGCAAGTGGTTGATGGTGAAGGAAACTGCGCATTGCCGGATCAAGTATTAAGTTGGTTTCCTTTTTTTACTATTCACCCTTTAGTTGAAGAAAAAGCTGAAAGAGTGGATTTAGGCACGGCACGCTTTCTAACGTTTAGCTATAAAGTTTAAAAAAGGTAGGACGGATTCCAGAATACATTAATCACTACGGAGGTGATAATACTTGCTCTCATGCCTATCATCGGCATGGAATACCTACTTATGTGTTCCTGAAACAACAATTCTATTACGAACGGAAAGGACCGGTTACCAGCTGATTTGGCATCTTTTGGTGAATTGTGGCATAGTTTTTGGGATATTAAATCGACAAATACTGAGGGTGAAGTATCGTTTGATGCGCTCTGTACATAGCCCCTTTAAAAGTGCTTTAATATGTCTGAGCATGGCATTTAATGTAGTAGCCAAATATATCATGTCCAGATGAAAATAATATATTTGCACCAGTATTTTAATACTCCGGAGATGAGCGGTAGCACCCGGTCATATGAAATGGCCAGAAGGTTGGTTGCGTATGAACATGAAGTTCATATGATAACTACCGACCGGGAAGGAGGGATGATAAATAATCCCGATAGTTGGTATGTGACTCAAGAATCGGGCATAAAGGTGCATTGGTATCCCATTGCCTATTCAAACACCATGACCTTTTACCGTAGAATTAGTTCATTTATCCGCTATGCTCGGCATGCATTACAAAGGACAAATCAGCTCGAGGCTGATCTTATATATGCCTCTGAGTACGCCGTTGACCATGCTATTCCCGCTGTAATAATATCGAGACCGAACGATTATTCCAATGGTTTTTGAGGTAAGGGATCACGGCTGGAGGCGCCCATAGCCACGGGAATACTCAAAAATCCACTATTGATTTATTTATCACGACTTTTGGAACGGGTAGCCTATTCCAATTCAGATCAGATTGTGGTCCTATCTGACGGAACGAGATGGAGTCATCAGCAGAGGAATATCCTCAGAAAAACTAGCCGTCATACCAAACAGCTCCGACAATGAATTGTTCGACATACCCGCATACCGGGGGACAGAGTTCAGGGAGACAAGATCCTGGCGGGAGAGCCCTTGATCGTATATACTGGGACTTTTGGTAAGGTAAACGGTGTGTCATACTTGGTTGACTTGGCAGTAATGACCTACGAGAAGAATCCAGAGATTAGATTTCTGAGTAGTAGGTGGTGGACGTGAATGGAATAAGGTTGAAAATTATGCACAACGTAGAGGAGGTATTGGAGAAAAATTTTTATATGATGAAGAGCGTGCCCAAGTATCAAGTGCCAGAAGTATTTTATCTGCGGCAGATATTGCGACTTCCGTAGTAATCAATAACGAGGCTCTATGGAAGAACTCTGCAAATAAATTATTTGACAGCTTCGCTGCTAGCACTCCCATAGCTGTTAATCACCCAGGTTGGCAGGCCAGTTGCTGGAAGAAGAAGAGGCGGGATTCATGTTGCATCCCACAGATTTGAACGCTGCAGCTGAACTGTTAAACAGTAGGATTACAGACAGCGCGTGGCTGGCGAAAGCATCCCGAAATGCGAAACGATTGGGTAGGGAGAAATTCGATCGGGATAAACTGGCTATGAAACTAGAGAACGAATATTGAAAGAAACTGTAAAAAATTTATAAAAATTGTATTCTAATACCTCAAACGTGTTTTAGACATTATTGTGGCTATTCACTGTTACTAGTTTTGAGTCTCCCGCTCATGTTAATTATAAGCCTATTGATATGGTATACGATGGGGTCTCCTGTATTTTTCACCCAGAGGAGGGCAGGTACTCGTGACATATTTCGACTAGTTAAATTTCGGACAATGACCAATGAAACCAATGAAAAGGGGAGATTTGCTACCGGACAAGGAGAGATGTACTCGAATCGGATCCTTCTATCTCTACTCAGCTTGGATGAACTACCCACACTTTGGAATGCGTTGAAGGGGGAGATGAGTCTTGTGGGACCCAGGCCACTCTGGTAAAATACGTGGAACGCTATACGGCTTCCAAATGCAGAGGCACCTTGTAAAGCCAGGTGTGACGGGATGGGTCAGGTAACGGGCGTAATGCGATAAGTTGGCAGAAGAAGTTTGAATTGGATGTATGCGTATGTGAAAAATCATTCTTTTTCTCTTGATTCGAAGATATTAGTTTTTAGTATTTGGAAAATTTTTAAAAGAGAAGGAATCAATTCTTCAGAATCAGTTACCATGGAAGAGTTCAAGGGCAACTAAAGCTAAATGCACAACCAGATCGATTGTTTTCGGATCGGGAGGGCATGCAAAGATCGTCATTGAGCTGGCGAAACTTCTTGATAGGGGAATTGTGGCTGTACTAGACGATGATTCCACCAAATGGGGACAAGATATTTTAAATTAATCGTATTAAGGGGGGTAGAATGGCTGGAGGAGAATTACTCAAAATCTGACCATACTTTATTTATAGCTATAGGAATAATAAGGACCGTCGATTGGTTTATGAAAGAAGTAAATCGATTGAACCGGTTTGGCGACGCTTGTTCACCCGTATTCATCGGTTTTGAATTCTGCCCAAATTGCTGAAGGCACCTTGATTTGTGCAGGGTTGTAGGACAGGCGGATTTTGTCATTGGAATCACATTCAGTTATAGATACGGGTGCTACAGTTGATCATGATTGCAGTATAGGTGATTTTGTACATGTCGGTCCGGGCGCAAATTTAGCAGCCCAAATTGAAGTTAAACTAGGAGGATTTATTGGAACTGGTGCCGCTTTGATACCCAACGTGAAAATAGGTGAACATGCAGTAGTAGGAGCTGGCGCGACTGTAATTAATAATGTTATGTCCAGCGAGACAGCACAGGAACCTGACGAACTACACTCAGATGAGTAAGAACAAGATATGGTTATCATCTCCGCACATGGGGGATAACGAACTGGAATACATTCATGAGGCTTTCAATAGGAATCGGATTGCACCACTCGGGGCCAATGTAGAATGGTTTTGAAAACGATATAGCAAAGTATACCGGGTCTTCATTGAGCTGCCTCTCCTCCGGTACTGCAGCAATCCATCTCGCACTGGTTATCTTGGAAGTGGAAAGAGGTGATGAGGTAATCTGTCAATCAATGACTTTTGCAGCTACAGCTAATCCTATTGTCTACCAAGGGGCAACCCCTGTTTTTGTTGACAGCGAGCTAGAAACTTGGAATATGGATCCTGACTACTGGAGAAAGCAATTAAAGATCGAATAGCAAAAACTGGGAAAAAACCTAAGGCAATTATTCCGGTTCATCTTTATGGTATGCCAGCTAGATGGCAGAGCATACTTGATATTGCTGATCATTACCAAATTCCGGTCGTTGAGGATGCAGCTGAAGCTCTGGGATCCAAGATTGGTGAGCAATATGCCGGTACCTTCGGTCGTCTTGGAGTGTTTTCTTTCAACGGTAATAAAATCATTACAACCTCAGGGGGCGGAGCTCTCTTATCAGATGAAAAAAAGCTAATAGATCATGCTCGCTTTCTTGCAACGCAAGCTGGAGATAGCGCACCTCACTATCAACATTCCACTATTGGTTATAATTATAGACTAAGTAATATATCCGCGGGAATAGGGAGGGGGCAAATGGAGGTATTGGATAAAAGAATTCAACAAAAACGAACTTTATTTAGACGGTATTTCGAGAGGCTCGAAGGATCGTGGTTTATTGGTGAGAACGATGACACTTCCTTGGGAATCTCTGGCATTCAATTTTTAAAGGAATCCGATAACTCTTATAGTAATCGTTCGGTTGACGTACTGTTATAATTGATCCTGAGGCCACGGGAGGAATAAATCGCGAAGATGTTAGAAAGGGTCTTTTGATGGAGAACATTGAATCACGCCCTCTCTGGGAAACCCATGACATGCAACCTGTATATCATGATGCCCCGTTCTATGGCAATGGAGTTTCGGAGCACTTATTTAAACATGGGCTCTGTCTGCCATCCGGCACCAATATGACCGAATCTGATTTTTATCGCATTATAACAGCTGTAAATAAGCTCATTTAGGACGCCTGAATGCGTAAAGCGATAATCATAGGAATATTGCTGGTATTTGGGCCGATATATGGTGGTTGGGCTCAGACTATACCAGTCGGCGATATTCGAGAAGAACAGTTTAGGATACAACAGTTGCTGGGACAGGATACGCTTTCCCATTCGTTTTCCCATTGCTCCTTGGGTTTGGATCAATATAAAGCTGCAATAGGGAGGAGAGAGCGTGTTCAAGGATGGTGGAAACGCGCATGGTCATACCGGACTGTATATACCGGAAATAGTTACCGTATCGGCTGTATGACTCAGAATTTACCAATACAGTCAACTCGACATTACCTGTAGGAGAAAATAATGGAGCGGCATGGTACGGTAGAGGATTGAATACGGAAATGCAGGGAGGACTATTTGATAAAATCGGACTATATCACACTCTCTGTCCGCCCCCATCTGAGCTACCAGCAAAATACCCGCTTTGAACCCCCTCGATTCGTGCGACGGGACAATAAGGGAAATATTATCTACGGCTCTGACGTGGGTTATTCCTATGATCGGCCTTTTAGATTTGGTCCCAAACCTTTCTGGACCTTGAATTTGGGACATTCATCCCTCCGCTTTCACACTAGATCACTGGAAGCCGGCTTCAGCACCGAACCGATGTGGTGGGGGCCTGCTGTTCGATATCCACTTCTAATGAGCAACAATGCACCGGGTTTTTTCCACGGATTTTTCAGTACACGTAAGCCATTGATTGTGCCCTATATCGGGTCTATTGAAATAACTTGGGCAGTTGGCTTGCCCCGAAGATTCGAAATGGATAATCTTCATGCCGAATATGGCAGGCGGTTATTTAACGGTGTTAATCTTTCATGGTCTCCCGCGGTGTTTCCCAATTTGCATTTTGCGGTTTAATCCGAATATTTCATGTGTATACTCAAAAGGACCAGTTGTTAGGTGATATTTTCCGTGTATTTGATCCCTTTCAAAAAAGCAGACTTCCCTCCGAAGACAATGATCCCACAAGATTGAGTAGGGGAAGTGAAAACCGACTTGCTCTTTTTATTTCCGATGGGTTTTCCCCGAAGCTCAGACAGAAATTTATGGAGAGTATTTGAAGGACGATCACAATCACGATTTACGTGGCTTCCTTACACATCCCGATAAAGACCGTGCATACACCATCGGGATACAGAAATTTATTTCCTCACGATCTCTAATTCGCTCAAGATAAACTTGGAATATAACCACCTTACTTATTCCCGGATTAATGAGGTTGGTAGAATTCAGGCTCATTGTATAACCACTCTTCCGTGACAGAGGGACACACCAACCGGCGGGCAATTGCTCGGAGCGGCAATTGGTCCCGGATCCAATAGTTTATTTCTTGGAATGGACGCCTATAAAGAAGATTGGCAGATAGGTCTGTTTGTACAGCGCTGGGGTGGACAACTGATGCAGTTCCATCTTGATTATGACCTATCAAATCAGCCGGCATGGCGCGAAGGAGATAAATGGCGTCACAGGGTGAATCTTAATTTAGGAACCCGAGTGCGATGGGTGCGAGATCCCTTTGCAATAAGCGCTAAAATTATATGAGACCAAAGCCTACAATTACGGGCGCTTTAATTATGGAAATTACGATGTTAATTTCGAATCTGTCGAAAAAGATGATGTTAATAGTGTACAATTACAGTTTGGGCTACGATATTTGTTCTAATAAACGGTTAGGATAAAAAATCGCTATTTAATGTTATTGTTTATTATTAGTACGATTTGCATTGAAATTGTTTAGCTGATTTATCGGTATCATTCGACAGGCGAGAGACGTCCCGAAAGAATGAAAATGCATTTGGCCAGATGAATACCATTAAAGAATATTTACGCTGAAGCGTATTGGGGCTAAATTCGGTATAGATTTGCTTATATGGCTGCTATGCCACGCCGATAGCATATCTGTTACGTGTTGAGAGCTCGTGGACCAATCACCTGGAGTCTGTTTTCTGGGTGCTGCTATTGTTCTTCCATTCAAGACGACCATTATCTCTTTCGGGGAAATATTTTCTTCAATCCTGCATCGCATTGGTCTGAGAATATCTTTCAAGCATTAACAAGGGGTAAATCACTTACTCACTGATATTTGTTGCGCTGGCTGTACTGTTCAGGGACGAATTCTTCATACCCTACAGCGTACCCTTTATAGAGGCCATGCTACTTGTACTTGGATTCAGGTAGCGTAAGGCTAGTCAGCCGCCTATGGTATGATTATAAATATCATCAAATAGGAGGCTACGGACGTAAGGGAAAACGGGTCCTGATTGCAGGAGCAGGTGAGGCTGGAACCATGATAGCGCGTGAGATGCTGCGACATCCGGAAGAGCGGATGAATCCCATTGGTTTTGTAGATGATGACAATACCAAAAAAAAAGCAGAGTTTTCTTGGCCCTACCTGTATTAGGTGGCACACATCAGATTGAGTCAATTATCAATAACTATGCTGTTGATGTGCTGTTGATAGCAATGCCCTCTAAAAGTGGTGATGTGATTCGGGAAATTATTGAGCAGGCACGGTCATGCGAAGTTGAACACAAAATTATTCCCTCAATTCATGAGTTGATCAGTGGTAAGGTTTCCGTTAATGAAATTCGCGATGTTGATGTAGAGGACTTGCTGAAGGTAGAGAGCCTGTTAAACTCGTATACGAATGAAATTGCAGGTTATCTGAAAAACCAAACGGTGTTGGTGACCGGAGCAGGCGGTTTTGTAGGCTCGGAAATTGTACGACAAATATTGCCATTCGGACCTCAGAAATTAATATTCACTCGATGATAACGAGTACAACATCTACAAGCTTGAAGAAGAGATCCGGTCGACCAAACCGGATATTCAGTTCGAATCTATTATTGCAGATGTACGTGATATAAACAGGCTCCAGGCCATTATTGAAAAATATCGGCCGACTATACCTTTCCATGCCGCGGCCCACAAGCATGTACCACTGATGGAAAAAAATCGGTGTCAGGCCATTCTTAATAACGTAGGAGGTACCAAGAACCTGGTCGATCTGGCGCTTGAATACAATGTGGAGCATTTTGTAAATATTTCCACGGAGCAAAGGCTGTGGAACCTTCTTCCATTATGGGAGCTTCCAAGCGGGTGGCGGAATTCATTATCGAGTGGGTAGCAACAAAGCCGCTTCCAATCAGATATTTGTATCAGTACGATTTGGAAATGTATTGGGCAGCAGCGGCAGTGTTGTTCCCAAGTTTAAGCAACAGATCAAGCGCAAAGAGGCGGTTACAGTCACTCATCCCGATATGAAGCGCTATTTTATGACAATCCCCGAAGCCTCACATGCTTGTTCTTCAAGCAGGTGGTCTGAGGGAAAATGGCGTGGTCTATATTCTGGAGATGGGGGAACCAGTACACATACTAGATTTGGCAGAAGACTTGATTCGCCTTTCGGGTCTTAAGCCACGAATAGACATTCCTATTGAATTTACGGGTATAAGGAAAGGCGAAAAGTTGCACGAAGAGTTATTTACATCAGAAGAACATACACGGGTTACTCGATATGATAAAATACACATTGCTGTACAGAAAGGATTGCCAGATGAATTTGAGGATAAACTTGAATAGTCTAATCGAATGAACGCAACAGAAAATGATGAAAATGGAATTGCTGAAAAGTTGATTGCGATCATTCCCAATAATAAACTTCTGTCCTCACAAGACAGGATATCCGAAAATATTCAATAACTATTACCCAATAGGCGTATAACTGCAGGGTGGACGTTAGGAGTCATAACCAAAATATTCGAAATCTGCTTCTACAGCAAATTTGTAAATGATCTGTTTGCTTGAGGGCGACAAGTTGGAGTACTTCTCCCTCCCTCGCTTACGTTCATATGCGGTAGATCACCTTCCAGATTTAATCGGTCTCGCAAATCTCTTCCATTCATTCCTCCAGATACTCAAATTTGAGTATATTGTCCACCAATAATTTTCCATTCCCGTCAGTTACAAAGTAAATCTGGGGCCGGAAGTGAATTCCCATTCGGATCGATTTATTGGACAATCCTTTCTGTACAAAAGAATTCAAAGTGCCGTAAGCTGCCAGATGATTTTTCGCCCATACTCTGATCGTAACTGTTCGCTCCTCCCTGTTGCAGGTAGTAATAGGCAGAACATATGCGATGGTAGGGATTTCGCACAATAGTGAATACAGGGGGGAGATCAACTTGTTCAGGCTTTTTTCGGAGTAGAAATGACACGGGTTCGCGCCACTTGTAACAACTGACATTTAATTGCCGGATGCTGGTTCCTGCCGTTTTAGGTATATGAATAAAAATCGGCTTTTCCCAGAAACTTTTGTCGATTGATTCAAAACGAGATTTAATTGATATCTGGTATTGGGTGTGAATATATTCATATCGATCCTGCCCGAAGAAGGGATTTAAGGATCCCATGTAGAAGTACTTTGTAGAAATTGGGAGATTCCGGTCAAGCATGCCGCCGCCTGGTGATGAACATTGATCATATCCTGTGAAACAGTGTGAATATATATTCAACTTATTATGGATACGTATCTGATGCTCCTGATTTAGTGATAAAGGCGTAGAAGGATGGCGTCCATAGGTGATTAGTGCTGTATGTTAATTGTAATAAGATATAGGCCATGAAACACAGAAATAACCAAAAAAATAATGTTCTGATCATGCCAGCCGGGAATTCATCTCATTACGAGGATTGGATATTCGATACGACCGGCAGGAACTTTGACGTCAAACTCTTTTTTTACTGATCCTGAAGATTCAACATGACTGGATAATCGAAGAGATCAGACGCTTTTAAATATTTCACCTACAGGATTTTAAATGGTTCACTGATTCACCGGTTTTTAACCCGAAATTGATCCTGAAACATTGGCTACCTATGAGACATTCTTCTTCCCGGATGATGATTTGGCCATTGGCAAACACGCTTTAAACGATCTATTTGAATATTTTAACCGTAGTGACTTCAAAATGGCGCAACCTTCACTGGCTAAGGGGTCATACCACGCATGGCCGGATGTCATATCCAAACCATTATCCGCATACCGGTATATGTCCACTGTCGAAGTTATGTGTCCCATGATGAAAAAGGAAACATTGGAATTGGTATTGCAGACTTTTCGTGCAACTGAATCCAGTCTGGGTATCGATCTTATTCGGGAGATCTCATTCGGAAGGTAATATGGGCCCAAAAGTGTAGCCATATTCGATACCATAGAAGTTAGACACTTGAAACCAATTGGAAAGGGCGAATTGTACAAAAAACTTAAAACCAGTGCCGAGATTGAGCTGCAGAAGGTAATCGAGCAATTTGATGTCGAGTGCGTGAATATAAAAGGCCTTGGAAATTCCTGAGAATAGGTTGCCTAGAGCTTTCCGGTATTTTAGCTATGTTTTTAAATCGATACTTCAATCGTTTCATTTCTGAGATTTCGGAAATTGACCTATGTCTGTTCCTCTAACGGTGTTGATGCCGGTATTCAACACGATTGAGTACCTTGATGAGGCAGTTGCAAGCATTCTGCAACAGCAATATGAGGAATATGAATTTCTAATCATTGATGATGGCTCCACAGACGGGTGCTGGCGCCGCCTTCAGGCATATTCCGATCCGCGAATTCGTCTCTTTCGGAACGATACAAATGAAGGGCTAATTGCCACCCTCAATAAAGGGTTAGAGCTGGCGCAAGGAAGGTATATAGCTCGAATGGATTCGGGATGATATCAGTTTGCCGGAACGACTGCAGCGGCAGGTGGCATATATGGATGACAATCCTGAATTGGGCGCTTCATCCGCTTGGATTTTACTTGCGGTGAAGGTCCTTCACAGATCTGGAAGAGTCCGGTTCAACATGAAGATATACATTCCTACCTATTTTGTGATAACAAACTTTGGCATCCTGTGAGCAATTATCCGTAAGAAGGTGTTAGATCAACACAATATTAGTTACAGGGTTTCCTACGTAGGATCGGAAGACTATAAATTATGGACAGAACTTGCTGAATGTAGTAAGTTGGCAAATATTCCCGAAGTGTTACTGAAGTACCGTCTCTCACCCTAGGCAGGTTACCTAAAAAATCCAACCGTTCTCAGAGAATAAGGGAAGAACTGGAGCAGAAGATTTGCTGGGGCGTTCATTGACGAAAAAGGTAGCGGAAAAACTTCATCGATGGTTGCATTTCGAGGAGTCATTGACTGAATGATGAAATTGGTCTACAGGTGCGCGATCGGACAATCTTCATTAATGCAAGTGAACCGGGAAAAGGACAAGATAAACCTAAATCCCTTCGACAGCAGGCTCTAAATCCGAAACGGCGGCTGGACCCGGAGAAGGGCGTTTTATGATAAATTGAAAACAAAAAGACGTCTAGATCCATCATTATTGCTGGATTTTTTTTCACCTGGAAAGTAAATATTTTACCGCCTTTGGCTTGTGGGGCACACCTGAAAATTGTCATCAAATCTTTAATCTACTGGCCTGTCAAACGTAAATAATTAAAAAATGGTTACCGGCAAGTTTACTCCATACTGTAATCGTGAACCGGAGAGACTTGATAAATCCGTCCAGTCATTGAGGTCACATGCATTCCAGGATTTTCAGGTGAATGTAGTGGATTACGGCAGTAAACCGAAGGTAGCAGCGCAAATCGAAGTCATCTGTAGGAAGATGTCACTCAAATATATCCGTTGCGAAGCCGAAGGTCTTGCCCTGGAACCGTTCGCATGCACTGAATATAGGAGTTCGCCAATCGGAGACGGAATACGTCCTTACGAACGGATATCGACATGGTTTTTGCAGATGATGTGATATCCCTGTGCTTGAAAGAGCGTTGAAGCCCAAATCAGTAATATATTGCCGCCCGCGTCGGCTTCCCGAAAGGAGGAATTCGCAAAGGGGCTGTGTCGGGAGATAAAGCCCAGAGAGGTGGATTTCAGTTCATCCGGAAGGAAGGCTTATGAAACCGTAGGAGGATTCGATGAGCGAATACATTTTTGGGGAGGTGAAGACACAGACTGGTATTTCAGACTTCGTAGGAATGGATATCGGGAGATTTGGATAGATGCGGAAGCAAAAATTTATCACCAGTGGCATCCTAAGAGCAGTAGGCATTAGAGAGCGATCACCTAATTCGGCCCTTCCTGATACTTGGCGAATTCAAATGGAAAATGCTGTTGGTCAAGTAAGAAAAGCCGTTTGGAGCGAACGGGGACGGAACTGGCATCGCGAGGATCGTCCTATTCTAAAGTACATGTCAGAAAATGATTGCGATATATTTGTAGTGAAAAACTATGTCAACCAATTCCCTGAAATTATTGAGCAACTATTTAATCAATCTTTTATTTGCCTGGAGCTTGGAGGTCGTATTCGACACGAAAATTGGGTGACGGAAGAGTTTAAATTTATTTTCCTATTTGGAGCGGACATCTTCTTTCCCGCCTCGGTTATCATATCCGTCCCATAATGAACTGGAACTATGATCAGTTTTACACCTCCCTGCCATTGCTTGAGGAAATGGGTCTGTTGGATTACTATGTTAGTGCAGAAGCAGGACCCCGTGTATATTTGCTTGTGAATACTTGATTAAATACAGTCCCTTCTTGTGGAAACACCTCCTATTTTGCTGCTCGTGTACAATCGCCCGGATACAACACGGGGAGGTGACGAAATCCCTGCGAAAATGCCCAGCCTTCACGCATTTATGTGGCAGCTGATGGACCTTGTTCGGAACGTCCTAGAGATCTTGAACTATGTAAATTGGTTCGATCGGAGGTTGTCAATGGTATTGACTGGGAATGCGAAATTAAAACACTATTCAGGGATCAAAACTTGGGACTCCGCCGCGCTGTAAGTGAGGCTATTAACTGGTTTTTCAAACATGAAGCCGCCGGTATCATTCTGGAGGATGACTGTGTTCCAGACTTAACTTTTTATCGATTTTGTGGCGAAATGCTCCAGCGATATCAAGATGATGAGCGGATAATGTCCATATCAGGAGTGAACTTTCAGCCATACAGAAGAACAAACTACAGCTACTACTTTTCTCGCTATTTACACTGTTGGGGTTGGGCTACATGGGCAGGTGCGTGGAGTCATTTCGATCGCTATCTCGATCATTGGCCGGATCTGGCTGTGATGTCCGACAGATTTGACTTACCCGAAGAAAGATCATACTGGAATAACATATTTAATCAGGTGAAGAAAGGTAATATTGATTCTTGGGCGTATGTTTGGTTTTACTGTATGCTTAGGCAAAATGGTCTTTCAATTATTCCTGAGGTGAATCTGGTCAGTAACATTGGTTTCGGAAGTGAGGGAACGCACACTCTTGATTCAGATGATCCTTGGGCAAGCCGTCCCTTAAATTCGTTAAAATGGCCGCTGAAACATCCTCCTTCCGTTGTGCGCAGTGAAAAGGCCGATCGGTATACGTATCGGCATCATTACTCGAGATCAATTTGGCACCGTATTAAACACCGATTAGCAACATGGCTAAAATAGGAGAGGCAATGGGGATGATCAGAATATGGCAGATTGCCGGATATGTGGAAAGAAATCGTGGAATTTATGACCGGTACAATATTAGGCTTTGAGGTTTCCTACTTCGAGTGCCCCCGGTGCCGGTTTGTATTTACGGAAGATCCCCACTGGCTCAGCAATTCATATAGGGTGGATGTAATAAACCGTTCGGATACTGGAATTTTAGAACGTAATCTGCTCAATGACGGATTACCCTTTGTGCACAGGTTTTGACAGGTCATCTGGGAGAACCAGTTTTGGATTATGCCGGTGGTTACGGACTGCTGGTAAGACGGTTGAGAGATCTGGGTGGATGCTTACTGGGAAGATCCATATGCCGAGAAAATCTGTTGGCCCGTGGATTTGAATTCGAAGGTCAAAAGGTATCTTTACTTACCGCTTTTGAACTCTTTGAGCATTTGGAGCATCCCACCAAAGAACTCAAAAAAATGGTGAATCTGGCTCCAAACATTCTCTTCAACTATGATGATTCCTGATCCCGCACCTCGCATTAGTGATTGGTGGTACTACGGAACAGAACATGGTCAGCATATCGGTTTTTATCGCTTAACAACTTTAAAATACCTGGCCAGGCGTTTTGAAAAATATCTGGCCAGTGACGGGATTTCATGCCATTTATTATCCAGTCAGCCATTTTTGCGACGTTTTGGAACTGGGCGATTCGCCTGAATAGGGTGATTGCATGGTGGGTAGGACGAAGGCTTGATTCGAAACTAAGACGGATCACCAACAGCTTTCCCGTTCGACAGCAGCGCGTGAAAAATCATGAAGGTAGCCTACGACCATACAATTTTCGCTATGCAAAAATACGGGGTATTTCACGTTATTTCACAAGTCTTTTTGAACATCTGCCCAATGAGGACGTGGACTGCAAGGTATTTGCTCCCATATATATTAACCAATTTCTTAGAAAGCTCCGAGGTGAAGCTTGCAGGTCGCTCCATAAATTCATTTCCTCCTTTCACCGCCCGATTGTTTCTCAAATACAATGACTGGATGGGGCGCAGGACAATGAGAAATGGAGCCCGGACATCGTTCACGAAACCTTCTACCGCTCTGAACCTGCATTCACCTTGCTCGCCTTCCATACTCACGGTTCACGACCTGATAACTGAGCGGTTTCACGAATCCTATGTTCCAAGGATTGTTTCTTCAAGATACTAAACGAGCGGCTGTCCGGCGCGCCGATCATATCATATGCGTATCTGAATGTACTAGAACAGATCTTATGGAGATATTTAATGTACCGGAGAAGAAGATATCCGTTATATATCACGGTGTATCCCGTCTAGAAGGGGGAGGAGGAAGCAAAGTTAATCCTTCGTTGGATGTACCTTATCTTCTCTTTGTAGGACGGCGTGACAGTTACAAGAACTTCAAACTACTTTTGGATGCATTCTCTGTTTCCGACAGACTGGCACGAGATTTCCGAATTGTAGCTTTCGGGTGGTAATTTCACCCCTTTAGAAGGTTCGCTACCTTCAGAATAAGGGTCTCCAGGGGTGTGTTAGTCACTTGGAGGGTGGAGATGAACTGCTGGCTTCTCTGTACAAGAGAGCTGAGGCTTTTGTATTTCCTTCCAAATACGAAGGTTTTGGGTTGCCTGCCCTCGAAGCCATGGTTTACGAATGCCCAGTGGTTGTTTCCAGGGGAGGGGCTCTGCCCGAAATAGTAGGGGATGCCGGATTGTATTTTTATTCTGACAAAACGGAGGAACTTCGTTCTGCCCTTGAAGAACTTCTTTATTCCGACGATCTCAAGCAGAGATTACAGGAAAAGGGTTTACAAAGAGTCGGCAGGTTTTCATGGGAGAATTGCACGAGGGAAACAGCACGTATTTATCGGAAATTGCTCGGGTCTAGTTAACTATCTGTTACGTGTCCCACTCTATGAATAATTGCGAGGTGTATCCAAAGATCCCCATTTGAAAAGTCTCCGATACTTATTACTGGTGCGCATCGGTCGGGGACGACCTGGGTGGGGAAAACACTCTGCTCAGAATCCTGGAATCCGATATATCCATGAACCCTTTAATGTGAATAGCCCTAATCCGCTGTACGGTCTTGCACTCGATACGTGGTTTCTTCATGTCCCTTCATCTGGAAAGGAAAAACTGATACATAAAAAGCTTAATTATCTGATGAATCCATTTGGCTATGCTGTCAAGAAGAGCAAGGTAAACGGCATTGGTCCCCAATTCTTACAACTATTTCTAGGTGAATTACTGTACGAGTTCTGCCATCAACCGCGATTTCTTTTAAAAGATCCTCTTGCCCTCGTATCGGCTGATTGGTTTAGCGAAGTACTGGACTTTCAGGTGGTTGTAACGATACGAAACCCACTTGGATTCGTGGGCAGTCTCAGAGAAAGTGGGATGGGATTTTGACTTTGAACATTTTCGTCACCAGCGAGAGCTAATGGAAGGTAAATTGTCGCCCTTTTGCTAATCAAATACGGGCTATGTGTTCGCGATCCAGGCCGGGTGATTTTATTGATCGGGCAAGCTTATTATGGAACATCCTCCATTTTATTATTTTGGACTATCAAAGAAATCAAACTGACTGGTATTTCGTGAAACACGAAGATTTGGCAGTTCAGCCCCGGAACGAATTCCGACAACTGTTTCAATTTCTGGATATACCTTTCAACAGGGAAGTGGAAGAGTATATTGAGAAATATACTTCAGAGAGAAATCCTGTGGAGTCACAATCCGATAATTATGGGCCACGAGCGTCAATAGAAACACTTTACACTTGGAAGGATCGGTTAACGGAAGGAGAGGCAGAACGTGTAATAACGGCAACCAAGGAAGTGGCATCTTCATTTTATAAACATTCATATGTATACTAAATTCTAAGTAGTGAGTACTTCAAGGGAAACAGTATTATTTCAAAGTCATATCCTTAGCAAGCCGGTAGTCCAGGAATTTCAGCGCCTGCGGGAAACAGCAGGTAACCGACACGTGGTTTTTCTATATAATGGCCCAAACACTGAAACAAGCCCCAAGCCCATTTTCCAGTACTCTGACGAAATGGTGCAGCATGCTGATTATCCTACCTTTGACCGGCAATTATTTCCATGGCATGTACATTTCCCCCTATTCTCATACTTTGCGAATAACCAAGAAATAAAAGTTGACTATTTCTGGGTGGTGGAATACGACGTTCGATTCACCGGCCCGTGGCATCTTCTATTCGATGGCTTGTCGGATAGCAAAGCAGATCTTATATCATCTCATATTGAATGGTTTTCGGATCACCCGGATTGGTCTCTCTGGCATTTGGAACACCCGGTTGAACATATCCCTTAAAGAAAAACGAGTCCGTTCATTTAATCCCATATACCGCATTTCACGACGGGCTCTGGAATTTCTGGACCAAGCATATCGTGATGGTTGGAAGGGCCATTATGAAGTCACATATGCTACCCTTTTAAATCATAGTGGATTTCAGATATTGGATATGGGGAATAGAGGTTATTTCGTTGATGAAAATCGGGAGCCATACTACTATACATGGGTGGTTCCTCTTCTTGGTATAATTCTCGGAAACGATGCGTCACAGGCCAGCTTTCCGTAGTCCCGGACTCATTTCAAATAAAATTTACCACCCCGTAAAACCGGAATCATCGGCGGGTCTATTGAATTCCTTACGATACTACAAAAACCAAATTATATAACATTGATAGCTTGGTCGTTTTATTCGGCATAGCGTCAACCCGTCCGTCCCACGGAGGCACTACACGTGTTTCAGCATATTTGGCGAATAGCTTGGTAGAGCTAGGTCATCCGATGCATATCGTCACAGCAAATCCCCCTGATATTGATCGACCGGATTTTCTCTCGCGAGATGTCCATTTTCACAATTTGGTAGAACAGGGATGGTTTAATCGTGTTTTTCGCAGTCCTTTTAAATTTTACTCCCACCTACGTAAGGCAGTAGAAATTATACGTCCGGATGTTATACATGACCACGGGGCCTGGCTTCCCAGCAACTGGGCAGCATTTCAGCATAAGTGGTAAATATGATATTCCTTTAATTGTCACACCTCATGGACTTTTGAAATCAGGGGCGATGCGCCAGAATACCATCAAGAAGCGGCTGGCCTGGAATTTATATCAGAAAACCATCCTGAAAGAGGCAGATCTGGTCCATGTAACCTCAGAGGACGAAAAGGAAGATCTACTCCGCCTAGGAATTAAAACGGAGATAACGGTTATTCCCAATGGCGTTAATATTCCGGATTGTCTTTCCCGTGAGGATTCAGGGGGACTCAGGAAGGCTCTTTTTCTATCACGTATGGAACCGATAAAAGGATTGCCCATGCTTCTGAAAGCATGGAATAGCCTGAATACTTCAGGTTGGGAACTGATACTAGCTGGGCCCAGCAAAGGATCATATATTGACTCAATTCGAAATTTAATCTCCAAATTGCAACTGGAGAACGTGAAACTGAATGGCGAAATCGCTGAAAATGACAAGTGGGATCTGTATTGTGATTCAGATCTGTTTATTCTGCCGAGTCACTCGGAAAATTTTGCGCTTGTCGTAGCAGAGGCGCTTGCAACTGGTTTGCCGGTGATTACTACTACATCCACACCTTGGGAGGAGTTGCGGAGCCATAGGTGCGGGTGGTGGGTGGCACCGGAATTGGATCATATTCGGACCGCACTAGAAGAAGCCCTGAACCTATCACGCATGGAACTGAAGCATATGGGTAAGCGTGGACGAGATCTTATAGAGCGAAACTATACTTGGGAAAATGTCAGCGCTCGTATGGAGACCCTGTATCGAAAGGTCTGTTCTTAATGTCTTTACCAATTACAACCATTTTGGCAGTTAAGAATGAAGAGCGGAATCTTCCGGCATGTCTGGAGGCGCTTGATGTAATGGACAAGGTATATGTAGTTGATTCCCAGAGTACTGACCAGACCGTTGAAATTGCCCAAGAATACGGGGCGAATGTTCGGCAATTTCACTTATGAGGGTGGATATCCCAAAAAACGCCAATGGGCAATCGACACATTGGAAATCCACACTCCTTGGGTACTGTTACTGGATGCCGATGAGGTAGTACCTAAATCTCTCATGACGGAAATAAAAGAAGCTGTGGAGGGACCGAATCCTGCAGATGCATACTTCATTCGCAAGGGTTTCCATTTCATGGGTAGAAAATTTCGATACGGTGGATTCTCATTCGATAACATATTATTGTTCAGAAAAGGAAAGGCAATGTTTGAACGTTTGCTTGATAATTCGCCAGATAACCTGGACATGGAGGTTCGTGAGCGATTGATTGTGAAAGGGAAGATAGGTCGACTGCATTCTGCCTTGATACATGCTGATCAAAAGGATCTCCAAGCATATTTAGATCGTCACAATCAGTACTCAACTTGGGAGGCTCATCTTCGGCATGAATTTTTTAAACAAGATCGTTACGGTGAGCAAAGTATAAAACCTACTCCGTTCGGGAATGCTCAACAACGCCGAAGATTCTTGAAGAAATGTATAATTCGACTACCGTTCGAACACTTCTTTTGGTTCATTTATCATTATATTCTTCGGCTTGGCATCTTGGAAGGAATTCCGGGATATTACGCCCTAAAGATACGTTCAAATTACATTAGCGAGGTCAATGCTAAATTGTATGAACTCAGAAGGGATGTACTTTAAAACCGCTGATTTCATACGTATATGCATAATCCCGTTTCAATCGGTGATCCCAAACTAAGACCCACAGAGTATTGAGTTTGAAAGACAACCAAAACGACAATCAGAACAAGCCTACTTTCAGAGAATACGAGGGTGAACTTCATATCCATGTACATAATCAAGGGTATGAGGATGAATCTGATAATGAGATAGATCTCTTCGCACTCACAAGTAAAATATGGCAGTCCCGAAACAGAGTTTTAATGAGTATCGTCATCTTTGCTGTTATGGGGCTCATTGTTGTATTTCTCAGTTCAGTCGAATACCGGACGGAAGCTACACTGATGCCGGAATGCAAGAGCTGCACAGAGTCAGTCCAGTAATATGTTGCAACAGTACGGAGGATTGTTGGGAATAAGCAACCGGCGTCTCGCAGATGCAGAGTGACGTTATTCCTACGCAGCTATATCCACAAATTGTCCGAAGTCTTCCTTTCCAGATGGAGCTTATGCATACTCCCACGAAATTCATGAGTCTGGATACCACATTAACACCGCATGAATATTTTTATAACTGGCATTCCTGGTCCCTCGGGGGATATGTACGTGAGTATACTATTGGTTTACCCAGCAAGTTATTCGGACTGTTTTCGGGAAGTCCCAGTGAGGTTATCAGAGATACTCCAGAGGGAGGGTTTGACAGGGATACTATCGTACGTCCCCACTAAGGCGGAGATGGCAACTATCCAGACACTAATAGGACGAATTAATGTTAACCAAGATCAGGAAACAGGCGTTATAAATATATCCGCCGAAATGCCTGATGCACGGGCGGCTGCGGAAGTAGGTAAGAGCTGCCATTGAATTGCTTAAACAACACGTGAAAGAATATCAGGACACAAAAAGCGAAGGCCGATCTGGCTTTCCACCAGCAGCAGGTGGATAGAGTACGAGGTCAGTTCGAAAAGGCTCAAGCCGAATGGGCGGAATTTCAAGACAGCAATCTGAACCCGGCCACGACCCGGGCACAGGTCAGAGGGGAGGAGCTGCAAGCTGAATACCAGCGTCTGTCGAATCTTTACAACTCCCTCAGCCAGCAGCTCCAACAGGCGCGTATACGTGTACAGGAGAGCACGCCTGTATTTTCCATTATTCAACCGGTAAACCAACCATTGGAAAAAAGCAAGCCAAAAAGTTCGCTTATCCTATTGTTCTCAATATTACTTGGTGCTATGGTTGGAATTGCTTGGGTACTATTGAGCGATTTGAAGGAAGAGTTCTCTCAGAACGTGTTGCAAAGTGGAAGCACCCCTTGAAGATTTACGTATCAGACGGTCTGATTCCCATGAAGGTCTCGATCATTACGCCCTGTTTGAATAGCGAATTAACCATCGGGGATTGTATCCGATCGATCAACAGACAGGATTATCCCGATATAGAACATGTCATTGTGGACGGCGGTTCTTCAGACGGTACATTGGCAACTGTACGTGACCTCGATGGGAGGAAACCAATCCTGCTTACCGGGCAGGATGAAGGTATCTATGATGCTATGAATAAGGGTATACAAGCCGCAAGTCGGGAGATTATCGGAATATTGAACTCAGATGATATGTACAATCGCCGGGATGTGGTTTCGCAGGTTGTTCGCTTATTCCAAGTACCACAGACAGGCGTGGTTTTTGGTGACCTACATTATGTTAAAAGAAACGATCTCGATACCACAACTCGATACTATTCGTCAGCTCATTTTAAGTGTTATAAATTCAGGTTTGGATTTATGCCAGCTCATCCTGCTATGTTTATCAGAAAACGAGTCTATGAAAAGTACGGGTATTATAGAGTCAGATTACAGAATAGCGGCCGATTTTGAACTGTTACGACGTTTCCTGATGATTCACAAAGTGCCCTATAAATATATACCTCTGAATATGGTTAAAATGCGACTAGGGGGAGCAAGCAACGATTCATGCGGAGACAAATATGTTCTCAACAAGGAGGTCGTACGTGCATGTCGTGAGAACGGAATATA
This sequence comes from Balneolaceae bacterium, assembly GCA_034521445.1. Taxonomy (NCBI): domain Bacteria; kingdom Pseudomonadati; phylum Balneolota; class Balneolia; order Balneolales; family Balneolaceae; species Balneolaceae bacterium. The sequence continues at coordinate 501,121 of JAXHMM010000003.1, forward strand.
TACAAATATGATATTTCAGATACCCAAATACTTAATCAAGATGTTTGAACTCTACCGAAAGGAATAGCCGACAATTAACCAGTGCCAATAATATCCTCTACATCTCTTCTATTAGTATTGGGACTGGTGGTAATGAACTACCTGTTTTACAGGTGGTTTATCGCTTATGCAAAAAAACTGCGGTATGACGGATGTTCCTACCCACACAAAGCTCGCATTCTCATCCCATTCCCAGCGGTGGGGGCATTGGATTTGGCGGGGCGGTGATTGTTGCAATGGTGCTATGGATTCTGGTACATACGGGGCAGAGTTTGAAGTATCCCATTATCGCTACGCTGTCTGCGATGAGCATGTTACTGATTACCGGCTGGTGGGATGATCATTGGAGATTAACACCGGCTTTCCGGTTTGGTGTATATTCGCTGGCCGCTTTAAGTGTGATGTATACGATTTCGGCCTAGAGACCTTCTATATTCCCTATTTTGGGTGGGTGCAAACCGGAATCGTTGGCTACCTAATGGTCTATCTCTGGTTAACGGGATGGATGAATGCCTACAATTTTATGGATGGCATAGATGGGATTGCGGCAAGCCAAGCTGCTGTTGTTGCCATGGGATGGTCCTATTTTGCATTGAAAGTGGGATGCCCCCTTGATTTTAGCATTCAATGTTTTTTTGCTAATCAGCATTGGCGTCTTTCTAATCGACAATTGGTTGCCCGCGAAAATTTTTATGGGAGATTGCGGTAGTGTATTCTTGGGATTCACCTTCGGGATGATGCCATTTCTGGCGTCTGTTCAGGTAGAAGGTTTGCAAGCGGGATATGCTGTTTGGCTGGCTGCGGTTATGCTTTGGCCTTTTCTCTTTGACCCGTTCTATACCTTTATTGCCCGACTGATTAATGGGGGAAAGGTTTTTATACCCCATCGGACACATCTATATCAAAGATTAAACCGCTTGGGGTGGTCTCATGCCCATATAACCTTATTTTATACCGCTTTTTCTGTTTGTACTTTTTTTGGAGCAATCCTTTTTTGAAGAGGGAGGAGAATGGATGCGCCAATCCGTTGGTGGGGTGCTCATCGTACTATCGATCCTATTCGTGTGGGTCGTTAGGTTGAAAGAAAACCGTACTTGTACAGGGCGGGAGGCCCATCCTTAAGATTTTTACTGTCACTAAGTTATATATTCTTGTTTGATTTCAATTATTAGGTTGCATTACAATTTTTTGTAACCAAATAGATTAAAAATTGGTCGCTCGTAGTTGTAAATCAGTTCAAGCAGTCGCTGAGGTGTAATATGCCCTGAAAGTTTTGGGAGTCGCATGCTAGCAGATTGATCTCGATCCATCGAATAAATGTGACTCAGTTTGTTTTTAGAATACCCCACTTTTTTAAAGCTTCAAATAATTCATTATTTAAATTTTCCATTTCGAGAAAAATTATATCGGATTTGGTAAGATCGGGTTGTCTTTTCCGCAGCAATTCCGAGGAATTTTTATAATACATCTGTATGAACTTGTCGGTATCGATGCCATATTCTACTTCATAACCCGATTGTTTCTTGTACTCTACACCCTCGATGAAGAAGGGTAGAAATTCACTGAAGGAGAGATCAGGAAATGCGGGATATTTCCTTTTAATTTCAGCCATATCCATGGCTGGGTATTTTTTCCACCAGCCGAAGTGATACAATGACACATATCGGTCGTAAGGATTACGTACGGAGAAGAGATTACAGGTTTATCCTGAAAGCGGTCGGGGAGATCCGTAATGAAATTTGTGCTGACTGGGAAATACACACAATTCTCCATTTCGGCATGCATCTGATTGGCGTGCGGTAAAATTTGTAGTAGTAAAAATCGCTCAAAAAGAAAAGTTTGTATAGTTCTCAGCAGTTCGACAAGTACGGGATGGTACATTTTCTGGAGGGCGCTTGTCACGAAAGTACCCCCCGTCTTACCCATGTGAAGAAATACGTAGTTTGTCCGTCAATACCATTGCGCGATCAATTTTGCAAGTTGGCTTCCGCATTTATGGCGCAGAAAACGAACTCAATTTGTACATTTTAGGTTGAATACCCAACACGTGACCATGCGTTGTCCATGCTGATATCGAGGGAACACCAGTTTATTTTTATTCATCTCTACAAGACAGCGGGAACCAGCATCAAGCAGGTATTGCGGCCCCTTATCGTGAACGGGTGGGAATGGGCGGCCGCGCGGGCGCTGAAAAAGCTCAAACTGCCGGTGCCGGCCTCCATGGATCCAACGCCCTATCCCGAGCACGCTACGGCGGCGGAGTTGCGGTCAGCCATGGGACCAGAGGCGTTCGACCGCAAATTCTCCTTCGCCTTCGTGCGCAATCCCTGGGACTGGCAGGTATCGTTGTATAAATACATGCTGAAAACTCCCGCTCACTTCCAGCATGAAAAAATCCGCCGAATGGATAATTTCAAAGAATACGTATTCTGGCGCTGCCAGGAGGAAGTGCGGCTTCAGAAAAACATGATCTGCTCGGAGGAGGGGGACGTACTGGTCGATTACGTGGGCCGGTTCGAGCGGCTGGAAGAGGACTTCGCGGAGGTCTGCCGACACATCGGCCTGCCGTCGCTCAGCTTGCCTCGCACCAACGTGTCCAATACCAGGCCCTATCGTACTTTTTACGATCGGGAGAGCCGGAAGTGGGTGGAGGAGGCCTTTGCCCCCGATATCGAGATGTTCGGCTATGAATTTTGAACTAAATGTTTTTCATTTACCCCCAAACAGGATTTGATTATGAGCATTTCCCTTTTTGACCCGTCACCGGAAATTTCCGAGCTGCGGGATGAGATTGACGAGGCTATTGGCCGGGTCCTCTGACCACGGGCAGTTTATCCTGGGTCCTGAAGTTCGGGCAGTTCGAGGAAGATGCCGCGGACTACCTGGGTGTCAGGCACGCTGTGGGCGTCAGACTCGGCACCGACGCCCTGGTGATCGCTCTGGAAGCCGCTGGGCATAGGGGAAGGGGATGAGGTGCTAACGAGTTCCATGTCCTCTCCGCCTCCGCCGAGTCGATCAGCCAGGTGGGCGCCAAGCCGGTATTCGTGGATATCGATCCCGACACCTATAACCTGGACGCAGCGGACGTGGAGCACCGCATCACCGAGCCGCACAAGGGCCGATCTGCCGGTGCATCTCTCGGCAGGCCGGCGCCTATGGGCGCTTGCGGGGCTGGCCGAGAAACATGATGCTCCGGATTGTCGAGGATTGCGCCCAGTCATTCGGGGCGGTCGACGACGGCGACTAGACCGGCGCCATGGGGGACCTGGGGTGCTTCTCCTTTTTCCCCACCAAGAACCTGGGGGGTATCGGCGACGGCGGCCTGATCACGACCGATGACGACGAACTGGCGGAAAAAGCCCGGATGCTGAGGGCACACGGGGCGCACGACAAGTACCGCAACCAGATGCTCGGGTACAATTCGCGCCTCGACACCATACAGGCTGCGGTGCTGGACGTGAAATTGAAACATATCGACGACTTCAACGCCGGACGGCGGAGGGTAGCCGAGCGCTATTCAGAAAGGTTGTCAGAGATCGATGAAATCGTCACGCCTCCTGTCACCGGCGGGCACATATTTCACCAGTACACCATTCGCGTCCGAAACGGCCGGAGGGATGCCCTCAAGGGCTACCTCAAGGAGAAAGGCATCTCCTCGAAGATCTATTTCCCCCTTCCCCAGAACGAACTGCCGGTCTACGAGGAGAAGGGATATCGCCCTGCCCCAGGCCCGCAGAATGTCCGAGGAGGTGTTGAGCCTGCCGATGTGGCCCCAACTGGAAGAGGAGGCTATTGACAAGGTGGCCAATGAAATAACGTCCTTCTTCGACCGGTAGCGCTGGAAACGGGAGATTTGCCGGGAATCTGCGCCGCTTGGCAGGTATGAGACAGAAAGCTTAAGTTCGGTCTTCACAAGATTTATGCAAATAAGACCCTGAGATGACGCCCATGAAGGAATTCGTACTGGCCGGCGGCAGCGGAACCCGACTCTATCCCATCACCAAGGGGGTTTCCAAGCAGCTGCTGCCGGTATACGACAAACCGATGATCTACTACCCGCTCTCGGTGCTGATGCTGGCGGGCATACGGGAGATCCTGGTGATTACCACGCCGGAAGACCGGCAGAGTTTTAAGAAGCTGCTGGGCGACGGCTCCGAGTGGGGACTGGAGCTGTCGTATAAAACCCAGCCCGAGCCCAAGGGCATCGCCCAGGCTTTTACGCTGGGAGCGGAATTTATAGGGGAGGACCCGGTATGCCTGATTCTGGGGGACAATATTTTCTACGGTCGCGGATTTACGGAATTGCTGCAGAGGGCGGCAGGCCGGCCGGGAGGGCGCCACGGTATTCGGCTACCAGGTGCGTGACCCCGAGCGCTTCGGCGTGGTGGCCTTCGACGAAGACCGCAAGGCCGTCTCCATCGAAGGAGAAGCCGGAGAAGCCCCGGAGCAACTACGCCGTCACGGGCCTCTATTTCTACGACAACCGGGTGGTCGAGATGGCTCGCGAACTGGAGCCCTCCACCCCGGGCGAGTACGAGATCACCGATCTCAACAAGGCCTACCTGGAGCGCGGAGAGCTGCATGTGGAATTGCTGGGCCGCGGTTTTGCCTGGCTGGACACCGGCACCCACGACGCTCTTATGGAGGCCGGGCAGTTCGTGGAGGTGATCGAGCGTCGGCAGGGCATGAAGATCGCCTGCCTGGAGGAGATCGCCTGGCGCAAGGGCTGGATCTACGGACCGGGAGGTCCTGGGGCGCGCCGAAGAGCTGGCCAAGACCTCCTACAGGGACTACCTGAAGGAGCTGGTCAGCCCGTCCTGAATCGCTGGCATTCCTGCACGAAGCTTTACGGGATGGTTGGAAGGGGCACTACGTGGTGAGCTTCCCAATACGCTATACCACCCGGCAAAACCGGAAGAGGACAGGGGGAGGTGGCAGGCGCTGCGGCACTACCTGGAAAAACCGGCAAACGGGGGCATAATTTTGCCATAGGCTGCAATCCAGCCGTTTGTTATTGAATCTCTATGGTATCCTGCGTACACTGCGCAAGCGTCAATTTCTTCTAAATATCATACTACGATCCGTGAGAAAATCATTTCAGGCCTGTCTGTTATCGCTTTTTTTGTGCCTGCCGTTGTGCGCCGCCGCCCAGAATTTCGGTGTAGGTTTCAGGGGAGGGACCACCGGGTTGGGTGCGGATGTGATCGGTTCCATCAACGAGTCGTTGAATGTCCGCCTGGGAGGCTCCTATTTTCCCTATTCGCATGACATGATCATTGAGGATGCGGACGTGGATGTGCGTTACGAGGGAGAGGTAAAACTGATGTCCTTGTCGGCCATTCTGGATTGGTACCCATCCCAATCGGCCTTCCACCTGAGCGGGGGGATAATCTCACAATGGTACGCAGGGCACCGCTACAGGTCTGCCCATTGAGAATTACGAATTCGGCTCGCGTACTTTCAGCCCGGATGAGCTGGGATCATTATCGGCGGAAGTGGGGTATGAATCGAACATCGCACCTTATGTGGGACTGGGATTCGGTAATCCTGTGCAAGGCAGCCGGGCCCTGGGATTGTTTGTCAGGCTTGGCGTGATGTACACCGATGCACCCCGCTTTGACATGCAGGGTGAGGGTTTGATCGCCCCGACCGCCAACCAGGACGAGGATATAGAGGAGGGCTTGCAGGATTTCAAATGGTACCCGGTACTTAATCTCGGATTTTCCGTAAAGATACGTTAACGCCATACCCTCAGATGCAGAACATGAAAGGACGGAAACCTACTTTTTTACCAGCTCGATACGCTGCATGACCGCTGCACTGCTGATGGTCGCCCTTGCGGCAGGGTGCGATACCACCCGGCTGAACAACGCCACTGGATGATTTCAACGTGGTTATCGGCCTTGATTCCGTCGAAACCACGGTATCGGGACAGTTTTTGGATGCCCGTACGGGCGAACTCATCGAACAGCCGCTCACCGTTACCTTCCAGGGACCCAACGCCGATGATGTGATCGACATGTTCAGCAAGCCCATGGACCGGCAGGAGATAGACGGCGGACTGGCCTCCTTCGGTTTGCGCAACAGCCTGAATTTGTCGGAGGAGTCGCCGGCCAGGGTAACCGTGGTGGCGGAGTCGGATGGATATATCCCTACCGGCCGGCCGGTCACGGTGAATTCGGAAGGGGAGACCACCTTTATCGTGTACATGATCGATCCCGGAAATCCGCCCGCGGGATCTGCCGTTCGCAGTGAGCGTAGCGGTGAGGCGGGATCGGACGGAACGGTTCAGCAGGATGTCACGGTAGGGTCCGGTACCGAACAGCAGAGCAGTGCCCGGGCCGCCATACAGCTCAGCCAGGGCACGGTGGTGCGTGATGCCGACGGCGGAACCCTGAGCGGTCCGCTGACGACCACGCTGGGCTATTTCAACAACAGCTCGGGCCCGTCCCTGAGGTCGTTTCCGGGCGGCGTGGAAACTCCGGAAGGGGAGAACCTGGTTACCGCCGGCTACACCTCCATTGAAATCGAGGAATCCGGCGGCAGCGAGGCGGCCACCTTTTCGCAGCCCGTGCAGCTTACCGTTGACCTTCCGTCCGGCATGACGAATCCCGGCACCGGTCAGCCCATTCAAGCCGGCGACGATATCGACATCTACAGCTACGATACGGACCAGGCCAAGTGGGTCCATGAGGGATCGGCCACGGTGCAGGGCCCCAGGGCCAACGGCAACTACTTCGTGGAATACCCGGTCGATCACCTGTCGTACTGGAGCCTGATTTTTCCCGGCGTCCCGACCTGCACCTCCGGCGCATCGATTACCATTAATCGCAGCGGGAACACGGGTCCACTCCAGGCGACCTTGCGTGCGGAGGGATTCAGCAAACACCTGACCATACCGGCGGGTGTCAGCACCATCTCTCTTCCCGATGACCTCAAGCTGGGCAGCGTACCGGCGCTCGATGCAACGCTGACCATTCGTACGGAAACGGGCGAGAGCACGCAGACGGGCAACCTGTGTTCCGGCAGCTTTAACATCGTTCTGGCGCAGGCACCGGACGAAGCGTCGGATGTTACGGGCAATGTCACGCTTCAATGTCCCAATACCGACGAGTATGTTCGCATGACCAGCATCCCGACCGCCACGGTGAAGTACCGCAGAACCGACGCTTCGGAGGGGACTACCTGGGATACGGCCACCGACCTGCAGTGGGACTATCAACGAAGAGGAGCACCGCCTGGATGGAGGCAGCTTTTCCGTGCAGGGCGTGACGGACGGGGCGGACTACGATTTCAAGATCTTCTACGACGGGGATACCTATACCCGGGAGGCCATCACGGTAACGGCCCCGGAGACCTCCTATACCGAAGTGGTCAGCGGGGACAGCTGCAGCTGAGGTTTTGCTCTAGCCGGCTGGCCGGCCTGGCTCTTCGGCGGCCCGTGCTTTAGCGGGCCCGTGCGTCAGCTTGCCTTGCTATTCGGCGGCAGATGCGGCCGGAGCGACAGGTAGGCCAGCAGGGAGCCCAAGGCGACGGAGATGACGGCCCAGGCCAGGATGGTCTCCATGGTAACGTTGCGGTCGAGCAGCCAGCCCATCAGCGCGGGACTCAGCGCGGTGCTCAACACCATGAGTGTGGCGAAAAGGGATCGCACGCTTCCGATGACCTCCTCCCCGTACCGCTCGGCCCACAGCGCCGACTTGATCGGGCTTCCGGCCCCCAGGGTGAGTCCCATAAGCGCCATGTAGAGGAAGGCCGACCAGTCGCCCGGGTGGTACCAGGCCACGGCCAGGCCTGCGCCGAGTGGCAGCAGGTGGTAGGGAAAGAGCCTGGCGGCGCTCCAGCGATCGATCAGGGGACCAATTCCGAGGGAACTCGTTATACGCGCGACGGCAAAGGCGGTAAAGGCTGTGGCCAGCAGGGCGGCCGTCCACCCGAATTGTTCGGCGATGGAGATCTGGTACAGAAAGAGTGCCGTCACCCAGAAGGAAGGCAGGATGACGGCGGGGACCAGCAGCCAGAAGCGGAGATCGGACACCATCTTCCGGTAAAAGGGGAAGGTAGGGCCTTTGGCTTTTTTATTGGACCCGTTTGCCCGGCCGTTTGCCCGTCCTTTGCCCGTTCCTTTGCTCCGCCGGGCGCTTCAGAACGACCGCCAGGAAGGGGATGAAAACGAAGGCGATGACTCCGGCAAAGATCAGCCAGATTTCCCGCCAGCCCAGGATGGTGAGCAGTCCTGCTATGAGCATAGGGAAAAAGGCCTCGCCCAGTGGGTAGCCCAGTCCCACGATGCTGAGGGCTTTACCCCTTCGGACGGTAAATTGACGGGCCATGGCGGTCTGGGCCGTGTGGCCGCTGAGTCCCTGTCCGGTGAGGCGAAGCAGCAGGAGGGCCGCGAAGAATACCGCCACATGCCAGGAGAGCGCCAGAAGAAGGCTGGCCGCCAGGAGTCCCCCGGCCACCAGGTAGCTGTAGCGTTTCAATGGCAGGCGGTCGATCCCGCCGCCCAGCCAGGGCAGGGTGGCTGCGCTTCCGAGGGTCGCCAGGGAGTAGAGGGTGCCGAAGGCGGCATTGGAAAGCTGAAAATCCTCCAGGAAATGGGGCACGAAGAGCGAAATGAGGAAGGTCTGGCCGAAGCTGGCAATGAAGGTGAAGGAGAGGCCGAAGGTCAGCATCCTTTTTTCCCGGAGGGCGAAGGCAAGATAGTTCACGGGAATGCGGCGGGGGGCTTGGGCGGGTAGCTGTTGATGATAATCACGTTCGTGGACGGCAAAGATAGGCTATTTCGCGGCTTTAATAAACCGGAATCGGTGGGCTATTTGGTCTGCCTCCGGGTAGTTGCTGACGCCCATCGACACCTACCAGGGAAAGCCAATCCTATGCCCGCCAGACTCTGGCACTGGTCGTATTTCCACGCCTGTAAGGCATCTTCCCATCTTGTGAGTCACATAGCCTGTATCAGGATTTTTGTTGTAATTAATTAACCTATAGATTAATTTGTTTTGAAACGTACCTGCTTTTGAGATAGATAGAAGCCAATCTGCACATAAAATACTGTATGTAGACGAGGCGAACGCGGAAGAGAAGCCAAGAGCCTGGATACCAGATTCAGGGAATATTATAAATCGGATCGGAGGGTATGAATATGATTTCGAAAGTTGAGGAATTGAAGCGCCGATTTCAGCGGCTCGATCAATTTGAAAGCAGGGAAGACGAAATTGAATATGCGGAAATGGTGTCCAGTGTTCAGCTTTCTGAGTGATGTCCAGCGGGAACTTGATAGAAGAAACTGGACTAGAAAGAGGCTGGCCGGGGAGATCGGAGTTTCCGAAAGCTATTTATCTCAAATTGTTCCATGGTGAAAAAGTGATCAATCTGGAAACCATGGTCAAAATTTCCAAGGCTTTGGATACTGAGTTTGAACTGAGAATCTCCCCGAAGAATCAGTCAAACGGTAAGAGAAGCCCATGGCTCAAATGGATCTTTGGATATGATCTCCCGGTAATGTTTAATAGTTGGGTAGCGGGTACGCTATTCAACGCTTACCGTTGAATAACATAGATTTTCAATATAAAGGAAGAAAGTAATCGATTTTCACGATATTGTAGCCGCATTTCGCCGTTACACCTTACCGGAAAACCCGTCCCGGAGCATATCTCCGCCCGGTGGCAGGACGTCCCCGACCTGATCGAGGAGTTGTTGCAGGCGGAAAAACAATTGTTCGAAGGAGACTTCGATACCGTTCTGGTCGATGCCCTTTTTGCCTTTGGATTCGTCTTCATCCATCCTTTTGCGGATTGGAACGGTCGTAATTCACCGTTATGGAAGAAAAATACAGGGAGTTGTTCGAGCTGTAGCCTGACGGCGATACGAAACTGGCGTTCTGCTTTCGTATCTTACCTGCGCATTCACGAATTCGATGCACGTGAAGCCGCAACCGAAAACCAATATTTGTTGAATGACGACCCTATCTATAGCAGACGAGACGAAACCGCTCCAGGAGGTCAGCCTGGACTGGATAGTCAGCACCATCAGCCGGAATCGGATCATGGATATCCGGAACTGCGTGGTGGTGGAGATTGAGTCGGAGAAGGTGGATCTCCGCCTGACTGCCAACTGCGAGGATCAGCGGGAGGCCACCTCTTCCAATGAGTTTGAAAGCCGCATCGTGTTTCTGTGGCAAGACCTGGTGTTGGGTGAAGGACGACCTGGATCCGCATGCGCTCTATGATTTTCTGAAGCGCATGGATCAATGGGTCGCCTATGAGCCCAAAAAATAGCCTTTTGGCGGGTTATCGTGGTCTGTCTCCGGTAGTTGCTGACGCCCATCGACACCACCAGGAAGGCCAGTCCTATGCCCGCCAGCCACTGGTACTGGTTCTTGTAGTCGGCGTACTCCTGGCTGGCGAATTCGCCCTGCTGCAGCTCGTCCAGCCTCCCCAGGAAACGGTCGATACTCTTACCGCCTGTATCGATGGCGTAGTACTCTCCGCCGCCCTGCCCGGCGATGTCGCGTAGCACCTGCGGCTCCAGCCGGGTGGTGACCACCTGTCCCTGTGCGTCGCGCTTGTTGCCGATGAGCGTGCCGCTCTGGTCATAGAGCGGGATGTTGGCGCCGGAGGTGGTGCCGATGCCCACCGTGTAGATGGAGACGCCCATGGAGGTCAGGGCATCCAGCTCCTCGCTGTAACCCTCCCCATGGTTCTCTCCGTCGGACATGATGAGCATCACCTTGGCGGCCTCGGTGGAGCCGCTCTCCTCGTCAATGGATTCAAAGGCCTGGCGGGCGGTTTCCATGGCTGCGCTGAAGTCGGTGGAGGTGGAGGGCATCTGGTCGGAATCCACGATGTCCAGGAAAAGACGCATGGCGGAGTAGTCCAATGTCATGGGGGTCTGCAGGTAGGCGTCACCGGTAAAGACCACCAGGCCCACCCGGTCGCCCTCCAGCCGGTCGACCAGCCGGGAAATTTCGTATTTGGCCTTGTCCAGGCGGCTGGGCCTGACGTCCTCGGCGTTCATGGAGGCCGACAGGTCCAGCGCCACCAGCAGATCCACGCCCTGGCGCTGCACCTCGCGCACCTCAGTGCCTAATTTGGGTCCCGGCGAGGGCGATAGCCAGGAAGAGGAGTCCCAGGTAGAGGCTGGCGGACCGGATGGTCTCGCCGGTGTCCCAGTAGCCGCGGCGCAGTTTTTCAAAGAGGCCGTCCTCGAAGTACTGCTCGCGCTTTTGGTGCAGCTTGCGGCGGTACCACCAGATGCCGGCCGCCAGGGCGGGAATGAGCAGTAGAGAACCAGAGGTAATGAATGTTTTGCCAGATCATGCTTTAAAGTCTAATAAGTCTAGTAAGTCTTAAAGTCTAGAAGTCCAGAAGTCGGAAGTACCGCCTCCCCCTTCTCTACCCCTCCCCCCAGAGGCTCTGAATATGGGTACCGAAAGTTGTGATTTTTTCACAAAAGCTAAATGGCCCATGGGCCATGTGCGCTTCCAGAAGCCGATTGGCGTTTCGGGATTTGTGATAAAATTCACAAATATCAGGTACGAAAAAATCACCCTGTGAGGGGTATACATGGTGCTGCATGAACAGCCTGTTCTGCTGTTTCCCTGAACTTTCTGTGCGGGCCGAAAATCAACGGCTGGTTTGGCATCAGTTGTCTTCGATTTCTTTCAATAGCTCGAAGTAGCGCTGGATGAGCTGCTGGTAGTCCTGCTTGAAGCGGGTGCGCTGGGGGTCGTTGAGCAGGCTGCGGATGCGGTTCTGCAGCTCTTCCAGGGTGACGTCGGGGGGCGTGGCGCGCGGGGCATCTTTAGCGGTGCTTGCCTCGCGCTCTTCCTTTTCTCCGCGCTCCTGCACCGCCTGCTGCGCGCTGAGCATGCGTGAGAGGATGTTCTGCTGGCGCTGGGCCACGTTGGCGTCGGTCTGTCCCCCGCGCATGTCGTTGATGCTCTGCTCCATCTGCTCGGACATGCGCTCCATCTCGCTGAGCACCTCGTCGCCGGGTTCCAGCACGCCGCTCTGCTGGAGCTGCTGAAGCTGCTCGCGTATCTGCCGCTGCTGGCGGGCAAGCTGGTTGAGGCGCTCCATCTGGTCCTGCGAGAGGCGGTCGCCGGCCATGTCGTTGATCATCTGCTGGAGCTGGTCGTTGAGCTGCTGCTGGTTCTGGCTCATGTTCTGCATCTGCTGCATGAACTGCTGCATGCTCATGCTGGCGCTCTGGCTTTGGCTGTTGCTGATCTGGTCCAGCAGCTGCGCCAGGGAGGAGGCCAGGTCGTTGATGCCGCCGAGGGACTCCCGCAGGGCGAAGGAGGCGTTGGACTTGTTGCGTTCGGCCAGGTAGGTGACGGCGTTCTCGAGCTGCCGCTCCACCTCCAGCTTTTTCTTGTTGATGGCGTTGGAGAAGCCGGGGATCTGCGTGGAGAGGCTGAAGAGGGAGTCGGATAGCTGGATAAAGTGCTGGCGTATGGAGCGCTGGGTGCGCGCCTGCTCCACGAAGGCCTGGCTGCGGTTGGCCAGGCGGTCGGTCTCCCGGGCCACCTCCTCCTGGTTGAGCGAAAGGTCGATGAGAGAGAAGAGTATGTACTGCCAGGCCGGACATGTTGATCCGCCGGCCCTGCTGGCTGATCTGCTGCCGTGCGCTGCGCATGGCGTCGGCCGTCTGCTGCATGCCCTGGCTGATCTGCTGTTGCTGCTGCTGAATTTGCTGCTGGCCTTCGCCGGGGGACTGCTGGCCTCCCTGCTGCTGTCCGGCCTGCTGCGCCCTGCTGCCATCCTGCTGGCCGCTGGCCGCCGGCCTGCGCCTGCTGTCGGCAGCGGCAGTCCCGGTGCCGTCCGTGGCGTGCTATCGGCCTGCATGCGCGCATCTGCTCCAGGTTCTCCTGCACCTGCGCGGCCAGGGAGTCCATGCGGGCGCCCTGCCCCTTGCTGAAGCTGTTCCACCTGCTCGCGCGCCTTCTCGGGAGCGTCCCGGTTGAGGGAGTCCACCTTCCCGCGCAGCCGCTCCATATCCTGCCTGGACAGCCTCCTGGCGCTGCACCTCTTCCCGGCCGGTTTGGTCATCGCTGGCTGAGTTCCTGCTCCTGTTTGGCCAGCTCTTCCATGGTATTGGCCAGCTTGTCCAGGTTGCTGTTGAGCTTGAGGCTGCGGAAAAGCTCCAGGGTGCGCTTGAGGCGCTCGCTGTAGAGCTCCTCGTTGAATTCGTAGTTCTCCAGCGCCTCACGCAGGCGGTCCTGGCTCATGCTGTCCATGGCCTTCCGAAGCTCTTCCATGGCCTGCCGGAAGGCGGGGTCGTCAATCTCCTGCATCAGCCGTTGCAGCTCCCGGTAGCTCTCGCGGGTCTCCGGTGAGACGGCGTCGCTCTGTTCCATCTGCCGGCGAAGGTCCTGGAATTTCCGGTTGAGCTCTTCTACCTGCTGCTGCATCTCCTCGCGCCGCTTCTGCATCTGGTCCAGGCTCTGTCGCTGCTCCCAGTTGGTCTGGGGATTCTCGCGGAGCTGCTGCCGGAAGCGGTCGAACTCCTCCTGCATCTGTTCGTAATTCTCGTTGATTTTCTCGAGGGACTCCTGAACGTCGGACTCCCCGCTCGGGAGCTCAGCTCCTCCATCGATTCGGTCACCGACGGAAAGCGGATGGTGACCGTGCGGGAGAGGCCCTCCTTGGGACCGTTGTCGGGGTCGTTGTCCAGCACGCGGATGCGGAAGGTGAGGCGGTCGCGGGGACCCGGCCCGAGGCGGGTGAGGTCCCATTCCAGGCTGCCGCTCTGTTGTTCGGGGCTCCAGTCCAGCGGCACGCTTCCGCTGGAGGGGCTGTCCGTGAAGGCCTTCTGCAGCTCCCAGTCCAGCGTGGCCGCCTGCAGCCCGAAATCGTCGCCCACCTCCCAGGCTACCTCCAGCGGCTGCGGCGTGCGCATCTCGGGATCGCCTTCAGGGGGCGGTGATCTCCGCCCAGGGGAAGCGGTCGCTGACGGGCTCCACGGTGAAGGAGAACCGGTTCTCGTTGGTCAGGCCGTTGGCGTCGGTGATGGCAAAGGAGAGGCTGTCGGGTCCGGCCAGGGTGAAGGCGTGCTGGAAGGAGGTGACCTCCTCCGGCTGCTGCTTCTCCGTTGCAGCATTTCCTGAGGCCATGAGAGCGATGGAGGTGCCCGGCTTGTTGGTGGCGCCCCGATGCGCAGCTCGGAGCCGTGCATGGCCTCGATGCGTGAGAAGGGGTAGCGGTAGCCGGTGGAATCCAGGCCTGTGTAGGTCGGGGGATCGACGGTTACGGAAAGGGACTCGAAGCGGGGGCGGAGCTGTACGTCCACGCGGTAGAGGGGGCTGCGGAAGCCGTCCATTTCCACGTAGTAGCTGCCGTCGGTCTGCAGCGTGACGCCCTCGAAGCGCAGGGTGTCGGAGGCGGCCGCAGGCCGTGCGCGGTCCGAGCTGGCGGAGCCCGTCCCGGCGGCCGGCGGGACGGCTGCGGTACTGCTGCTCCAGCGTCGGTCTTGAAGGCCAGGTTCACCCGCCGGTGGCACTCCCCGTGGAAAACCACCCGCGGTTCCAGGCGTGCGCCCTGTTCCAGGGTATGGTCGCCCGGGCAGCACAGTATAACTCGTAGGGATTGGGCTGCTCGTAGCTCTTCCAGAAATGCAGGGCGCGTCCGGCGGCGCTGCCGAAGACCAGCACGGCGGCCAGCAGGAGGAGCAGCGAACTTCCGGCGCCCAGGCCGGCGCGGCGCAGCAGGCGCTGGTTGGAGGAGGCCTTCAGGTAGGCTTCCAGCTCCGAGCGCACGCTGATTCGCGGTCCAGATCCTTCCAGGTTGGCGCGGATGGCGGCCTCCCGCAGGCGTTGGGAGGCGTCGGCGCGGTCAGGTGGAGCCGCAGGTCGCAGGGCGTGGCGCAGTACCGGGCAGGTTGCGGCGAGCTTGCAGAAGTCGAGGTAGAAGGAGCGGAAGCCGGTTACGCTTGCCGCCGCCGCATGAGCAGCCAGGCGACGTGCCCGCTGCGGTGACCGCGAACAGGGCGACGAGGGCGGTCTTGGCCCAGGCAGGCAGCCAGAGCTCGCTCTCCAGCAGGCTCAGCAGGGCGAATCCCGCCACCGGCGCCAGCAGGGTGAACAGGAGGGAGGCGGCCAGGTATTTCCGGCGCAGGCGTTCCCAGGCCCCGTGGAGCATCTTTTGCAGCTCCTCCAGACCGCCGCTGTCGCTATGTGGGTTCTGCCTGGCTCACAATGGATGCATTTCCTTAACGATGCTGTTAAGGCTAACGGCCCCATGTCTCTCGTGCGCGCGACCCTGTAATAAGATATGGAAATGGGACGATGCGCCAACCGGCGTACCGTCCCATCGCTGCAATGTGGGATCCCGAAGGTTTACCTCCCGAACACTCACCTCCCGAACACTCACCTTCCGCTTGCGGTCACCTGGAAATCTGGATGATGGTGGTCACGATCAGCGAGGCCGTGGAGACGATGGCCGAGTAGAGACTCACGCGCTCTTGCGGCGTCAGGCGCAGGGTCTCCGGTTTTTCGGGCACCACGATGGTGGCACCGGGACGCACCTCGGGGTAGTTGGTGAAGATGCCCAAGGGCCTTTTGGTCTGGGACACCTCCCCGTTGGCGTAGATCACGTAGCCCTTTTTGTCGCGAGCCAGCTCGGTAAAGCCGCCGGCCTGGGAGATATAGTCCTTAAAATTGCTTCGCTCGTCGTAACGCACGGTGGTGGGGTGCTGCACGCCGCGCTGGATGGTGACGCGGTCTGCAGGGTGCTGCGGGATGAACGAGGAGTCTGCCCGGTTCCAGGTAGAGGTCGTATCGGGAACGCGGGATTATCGCACCACCTCCTGCAGGTCGATACCCACCTGCACTTTCTGTGAGAAGGACACGCCCTGGCCGCCCATTTGGCCATCTCCGTTACCGTCTCCCTGGTTCCCGGCCACGGCCGCCAGACCGGTTCCCTGGGCCTGCCGCGCCATCTGGGCCTCCTGCTGGGTCTGATTCCTTTGACGGAATAGGGAGGCGCCTTCGATATAGGCCTCGGGGGTCAGTCCACCGGCCCGCTCGATCAAGTCGGAAATACGTTCGTTCTTGTCCGAGAGGGTGTATTTACCTGGGAAGCGGACCTGTCCCACGACTCTCACCTCCTGTTGCTCTTCGTAGTTGGGCAGCTCGCGCACATAGACCTGGTCGTAGGGCATCAGCTCAAACTGGGCTTCCTCGCCGGTCAATCCAAGGTCGGGATCCACCTCAAAGGTGAATACCTCGGCGATGCTGGTGCTGACCTCCTCCTGGTTCAGGTCGCGTATGCGCCGGGAGACCTCAATCTGATAGGGTGCGGCCGATTCGCGGAAGCCACCGGACCGGAAGATGGCATCCCCTAGGGTCATGCCGTTCACGAAGCGCATGGTATCGCGGCTCCATTACGGGTCCATTGATACGGACGGTGTGCGTCTTCACGCATCTCGAAGATGTTGTTGATGTAGATCACGTCCCGCTCCTGAAGCTCGATGTCGTTGGCGGAGGGGTTCTGCATCACCGCCTGCAGGTCGAAGGAGATAGCCTCGGTATCGAAATTATCCTGTTCCCGGTAGATGACGCCGCGGTTCATAAAGGCGTCTTCCTTCAACCCGTCGGCCCGTTCGATAAGGGAGTGGAGGGTGGTTCCCTCGGAGAGCTCGTATTTGCCGGGACGGTAGACCGCGCCCTTGATCTCCACCATATTGGCGAATCGGTCCAGGATCTTACCCGCGTGCACCGAGTCGCCCGATTCCAGGTCGAACATTGCCGAAGTTGGCCTGTCCCACGTCTGCTACGGTCCGCTCGCGGGGGGTATTGCCGATGACGGTCACCCGGTCGGTGTAGGCCTGATCCGTGAAATCGCCGGCAAATTTTATAAGATCGGCTATCGTTTTCGCCCTCTTCCACCTCGTAGAGGCCGGGGCGTTTCACCTGCCCTGAGATGGCCACGCGGTTGGTGTAGGGCTTGATCTGGATCATGTCCTGACTGCGTAGCAGGATGTCACCGGAACGGTCGCCGTTGATCAGAATATCGTACAGGTCGAAGGTGGCGGCCACCGAATCGCCGCGGATAATGTTGATGTGGCGAAAGCTCCCGTTGACGTTGGGTCCGGCGGAGGCGTAGAGCGCATTGAAGACCGTGGCCAGGGAGGGGAGGGTGTAGGTGCCGGGCATGGTGGACTCGCCCATGACGGTCACGTTAATGCTGCGGATCTGTCCCAGCGATACCTGCATGTAGGTATCCTTCTGATTTTCGTTGTCAGGGCTGAGTCCGCTATAGATGGTGCCCAGGCGTTCGTAAAGGCGCTGCCGGGCCTCCTCGATGGTCAGGCCGCTCAGCTGAACCGGTCCCAGGTTGTCGATCAGTACCATCCAGTCGGGTGAGACCTCCAGCTGATAGGTCATCTGCGCGGCGCCCCAGATATCTACGATGAGCTGGTCGCCGGTGGCGAGCACGTAGTCTTTCGGGTGTGGGAATGTTAAGTTCGGCCTGGAACGCGTTGCCCGCCCTGGCCCTGACCCTGGCCTTGCATGCCTCCCGTTTGCCCCTGGTCCATCTGGAAGCGTCGCACCTTGAACAGTTCATAGCCGTAGATACGGTCCCGCAGTTTCTGGTTGGCAAGGTTGGTCGAGTCTTGACGCGACTGATATTTGATCTGCTCAATGGTGCGGTAGAGGCGCAGGGAATCGATGCCTGTAGCGCCCCCGAATACGGTGTCAAATACGTTGTTTGCGGTTTGCAGGTCCAACCCGGAACGTTGCCGTCCCGTGGTCTGGTCTCCCGCCTGTTGCCCACCAAGTTCACCGCTCTGGGCGTCCTGCAGCCGGCGGCGTAGTTCAGCGGCTTGCGACTGTGGCAGACCCCGCTGGACGGCCAGCTGTACCATCTGGTCGATGGAGAGCCCCCGAGCCTGGGCGCTTTCGTAAATGGCCATAATGCGCTGGTCACTCAGATTGCCTACATCGGCGGTCTGAAAGTCGATGTTGCCGATGTTCTGCGCGGTCGCCGCGGAGGCCAGGCATAGCAGTGCGATTACGAAGAAACTCTTTATCAGTCGCATTAAGATTCCCTTGTTTTATGAGCGGTTGGAGTCCAGTGAAAAACTAAGCCACCAAATTAAGTAATTTTGAGGTAAAAAGAATATGGGGATTTGGCCTTCCTGCTTGCCTAAAGCTCGTTCAGGTGCAGTTTTTGATCTACCTCGTATTTGTTATTGTTTTTGCGGACGGTGATCAACTCCTCGGCGGCGTCGTGCTCCAGGTAGAGGTGCCAGCCGCCGGCCGCGGCGTTTTCCAGAAAGGCCTCTTTCTCGCCGAGGGTCTGCACGGGATGCATGTCGTAGCCCATGACCCAGGGCAGGGGCACGTGTACGTGGGTGGGGATGAGGTCAGCCATGAAGACCAGGGTGGTGCCGCCTCCCTCGATCTTGGGCAGTTGCTGGGAGATGGTGTGGCCGTGCACCGGGATGGCGGAGAGGCCGGGCTCGTACTCATGGTTTTCCTCCACCAGGTTCGAGCCGGCCGGAATTTTTCAGGGACGCCGGTTTTCCTCGAAGAAGCTGGCGGTTTCTCGCTTGTTGGGATTGTTGGCCGTTTCCCAGTGCTTGGCGGTGACGTGAAATTGTGCCGCGGGGAAGATGACTTCGGCGGTATTCTCCCCGCCCTCGACCCATTGGGTCGTGCCCCCGCAGTGGTCGAAGTGGAGGTGCGTGAAAATGACGTCGGTGATGTCGCCCAGCCCGAAACCGTGGGCTTTCAGAGAGCCTTCCAGGGTGCTGTGATTGTGATCCACCTCGTAGATCTTCTCCATCTTCTCGCCGAACTTGGTGCCGATGCCGGTGTCCACCAGGTAACGGCGGCCGGTGTTCTTGGATTCGATCAGCAGGCAGCGCATGGCCATGGGGATGCGGTTCTTCTCGTCCACCTCGATCTGCCGTGACCAGAGGGTTTTGGGCACCACCCCGAACATGGCGCCGCCGTCCAGCCGGAAGCGCCCCGTTTCGATGGTGTAGAGGTGGAAGGGGCCGATTTCGGTGTGGGAGAGGCTCATGATGTGTTGCGCTAATCGGTTAGTTTTTTCAAATCGTTCAAATCGGAAGGGCGGCCGGTTGCTCTTTTATTGATTCGAAGTTGTTCCTTGCCAATTGCGTACTGCGCTATTATACACTATCTGAGCTCTATTGTCTAACGGTTGGATGGCTAGCACGTGGGGAGGGGGTACTCCGCAAATGGGGCCGATAATGCAGGTTGATATTTGTGATTTTCACAAATGACTTTTGACGGAAGGGTGCGTGGAGCATGTATACCCACTTGGGTCCGCGAACATTTGTGAAAAAATCACAAATATGGAGGGCCCTATTTGGTCACCATGGGAGCCCCCAATGAACCTCATGCCCCATGCCCCCGAATGGCCGCTCAGCCGCATGGTCCCACACGTCCCCACATGCCCCCATGCCGCTCATGCCCGCCTGACATTTCTCCGGCGTTGTTGAACAGTTGTGCTAAACCGGTCAAACATTCGATTCATCTTTTATAATTGGTGTCAAATTGGTTCCTTTGTATTGCGAGTTTCCACTGGCGTTCTACGTGCCCAATACCTCCAGGAGGCCATCACCGTGATTATGCAAGATGCCGAGAGCAGTTATTCGGCGACATAAACTGGCTTGTACTTCGCCGGCCGGACTGGCCCGATATGGATTGCTATGCCTGCTTTATCTTATTTTCGGACATCCAAGCGCCGACGAGGGATGGTATCTCAATGCTTCACAGCTGACCATGGAGGGACTCGCACCTATCATGACTTCGCCTTCACCCAGATGCCGCTGTTGCTATATCTCTATGGGCTTGTGCTGGAACTGGGCGGATCGGAGATGTACCTGGGACGCGTGTTTTCGGCCGTTTGCTCCATGGCCTCCATGGCTTGGGGGTGAGCATTGCGGGGCGGCACGCAGGCGAACGAGCGCGGCCCCTGACCGCTTTGCTTCTGTAGCTTTACTTTCGGCATCTATTATCTCGCACTGGTCAAAACCTACGCCCTGCTGAGCCTGCTGATTATGCTTGCGCTGTATGTGATGAATGCGGGCATGGATGAGCGCCACGCGTGGTTTCTGGTCCTGCTGTTTGCGTTTCTGGCGGTGACGGTGCGGCTTTCGGCCCTCGCGTTTTTCCTGCCTGTAGCTTCTTACGCGATCTGGAAGGCGATCGACTCTCCCCGTCCCGCCTGAACCTGGCGCTGCGGGCCGGTTTCTGCGTGGCGCTGCTTGCGGGTTTCGCATGGTATGTATATCCCTGGACGCCCGTGGTATGGTGGAATATCCTGGGCTATCACATGGCCCAGTGGGGAGACGCCGGCCTGGCAGAAAAATTGGCAAGCATGGCGGCCCATCGTCTACCCTCTTTTGTGGCCTTCTATGATTATTACCTATTCCTTGCGATTCCCCCGCTGGTGCTGGCGGTGTGGGACCAGAAGCTGCGGGATAGCCTATGCGCCTTCCTGCGAAATCGTCCGGAGCTGGGGATTGGGCCGGGGCCATCCTGCTTCGTTGCTCTGAGCCATTTTCCCGCGCGGGGATGGCATCTGGAACATCTCGTTCCCTCCATCGCGGCCCTGTTGCCTCTAGTGGCTATCGCCTACGACCGCCTGCTGGAAAGATACCGGGCGTCGGCCGGCGGTCTCATCCTGGCGGGGAATTCTGGCGGTAGCCCTGCTGGTGGCCCCCATGCGCCACAACGTGCAGCACCTGGATCTTTCCGGCGACCTTCCCCTGGAGGAAATACGCACCCTGGGGGAGAAGGTTGAACGTCAGTCAGACCCGGGAGAACGTCTCTTGGTATTGGAAGCCATGTGGCTGGTGGTGGAGGCGGACCGTTCCACGCTGCCAGGCATGTCCATGGCACATTTTTCCTACCTGGAGATGGAGCGGGAGCGGGCCCGGAGGCTGGGTTACGTGAACGGTGAAATACTCCTGGAGTACATCCACGAGTCCCGGGCGGAGCTGGTTATCCTGACCGACCGCGACTGGGGACTCTTCCGGCAAAGGGACGTGGCCGGGCAGGTCCGCCGCGGCCTGTCCAAAGGCTATCGCCTGGAAAGCAGCCGCCGGATCTTGGGCCGGGGCAACAGTCTCATTGAGATCTATAAACGACTCTGAGAATGGTTATCGATCTGAAAACCGATCCGGTTCCCGAACTGCAGCCCTATGATGTCTGCATTGTCGGGGCAGGGGCGGCCGGCATCACTATAGCCCTGGGGCTGGCGTCAAGTTCCCTGCGCGTGTGCCTGGTGGAGAGCGGCGGGTTTGAACCTTCGGAGGAGACGCAGAATCTCTACACGGGAGAAACCGCCGGCAATCTGCGGGGGAGGGTTATCTGCGAGGTACCCGGCTTCGCTATTTCGGGGTACTCCAACCACTGGGGAGGCTGGTGCCGTCCCCTGCGATCCCATCGATTTCGAGAAGCGTTCCTGGGTGCCTGACAGCGGCTGGCCCATCGACCGGGCCGAATTGGAACCCTGGTACCGGGAGGCCGAGCGCCTGGTGGAGATCCGTCCTTTTCCCTCGCTGTCCAAAAGGGGGCACCTGGACCAGCGCGCGGCATCGCTTTGACGGCATGCGCACGCCCTGGTTCCAGTCGAGTCCCCCCACCCGGTTTGGTGACCGTTACCGCCAGGAGATCGTAGAAGCGGAAAACATCGACCTCTTCCTCAACGCCAATGTCACCGGTTTCAGGTTGGGGGAGAACGCCAGGCGGGTCGAACGACTGCCGGTGCGATCGCTGAATGGGAAAGCGATGGAAATCCGAGGCCGCCCGCACCGTGCTGGCCTGCGGAGGCATCGAGAATCCCCGCCTGTTGTTGAACTGCACCGAGGGGCCGCCAGGCGGACTGGGCAACGGGCATGGGCTGGTGGGCAAATACTTTATGGAACACCCCCATTACGGCGGGGCAGGGCTGGTCCTGGTATGGGACGCTCGGATCATACGCTGGGGTCGGTGGCGGGAATTCCGCCTGCATAACCGCGAGGATGTTCCCCGGACCCGCTTTTTTGCCCTGCAGGAAAAGACACAGCGGGAGGAGGAGCTGCTGAATATTTCCTTCCAGTTTCGCCGCCTGCTTTCTCTCTCCGATCCCGGGCTGGGAGAGCGGGAGACTTCCATGGCGAGGGCGGTGGCCCGGCTATCCGAACAGACCCAGGTGGAGCTGTCGGACTGGGGACCGGCTTACCGGGCTTCGACTGACCGACCAGGCCCAGCTTTTTACCTGTTACGTCCGCGCGGAGCAGATACCCGACGCCTCGAACGCCGTGAGGCTCACGGGGGAAAAGGATGCGCTGGGATTGCGAAAAGTCCGCCTTGCCTGCCGGGTGTCGTACCGCGAGGCGGACAGCTACCGCCGCTCGCTCCGTCTGCTGGCCGGCGCGCTGGGCAGGGAGCGGATGGGGCGCCTGCGTCTGGATCTGGACAGGGCAAGCCGGGTGGATGGCGGGGCCCATCACATGGGAACTACGCGGATGAGCGCGCACCCGGGAGAGGGGGTGGTGAATCCCGACTGCCGGGTTCACGGTATGGATAATCTATATATAGCGGGCAGCTCGGTTTTTCCAACTTCCGGCTTCGCCCATCCCACCCTGACCCTGGTCGCTCTTGCAGCCAGGCTGGCGGATCATCTCAGGAAGAGCGCCTGACACGGTAGAACAAGAAGCAGATGCGAGCTATTGAAAGGGTTTGTAATGCGACTCGTCGGCCAGATCAAGAAGCTGGCGGTCGCCCTCGCTGTCTCCGTAGGCGATGATATGGCAGGCGTCCAGATCGGGTATGAGCGACCGTAAGCGGGCCGCTTTTACCTCCCCGGAACAGTTCCGGCCCTCCAGTCCGCCGGTAATACGGCGGCTGTCCCGGCGGATCGAAGAGCAGATTACATGGTGAAAGGAGTGGCTAACGCCCCACGGTTTGACGTACAGATCGGGCGAGGCGCTAATCAGCACGAGGGTATGGCCGGCGGCGCGATGATCGGCTATGCGATCGAGGGCGGCCGGTCTCAGCAGGCCGGGCAGGACTTCGTTGAGAAAGAATTGGCTTGCCTGATCAACCGTGCGAGTCGACTTACCCCTGAGAAATGTATCCAGTAATTGATTTTTGGCTTTTTCGTTGCTAACTATGCCCAGGCCGTAGGCCAGCAACCAGGGCATGCACCTGGTCATCCCGGCGAAAAACTCAACGGGTGAGCTTTGAGATGCCACAGCCAGGGCAGGAGGGTATCGCCGCTGGTTATGGTACCGTCAAAATCGAAGACGGCGAGGACCTCTTTGGTATCGTTTACGGGCATGGTTAACAAGCGTTCATAGGGATTATGGCAAATCACGAACATTCCGGGATGGAGGACCGATCCTCGGCGGGGGACCGCCCTCAATCCCTGCCGCGCCTGCTGCTCCGGGAGCTTCGCCTCCACCAGTGGGTCAAGAATGTACTGGTTTTCCTGCCCTTTATCCTGGCTCACGAGTGGGATATCACGGGAAAGTGGATATCGGCCGTCTATGCGTTTTTCTCCTTCAGCCTGGTGGCCTCCTCCGTATATGTGGTCAACGACATCTGGGACCGTGAAGCGGACCGCCGGCATCCCACCAAGAGATATCGCCCCATTGCGTCCGGTGCGCTCAGCCTGCGGGTCGCCTGGATCACCGTGCCCATCGTGTTGCTGGGGGGGCTGTCGCTGGGCTGGTTTCTCATTTCCCGAAATTCGCCGGCGTTCTGCTGCTCTACGGGCTGGTTAACTGCAGCTATACCTTCTACCTGAAGCGCAAGGTCATGCTGGATGTGCTGATCCTTGCCGGCCTCTACACGACCCGACTGTATGGAGGGGCCGTTGCCACACAGGTTGAAATAAGCGAGTGGCTCATGGATTTTCCTCTTTTTCTTTTTTCTGAGCTTGGCGCTTATCAAGAGGTATACCGAGCTCATGGACAGGAAAGAGCGACGATGCGGGCATTCGCAGCAGCAGGGGTTACGAGGCGGGGGACCTGAACCTCCTGATGTCTACCGGGATTTCGTCCGGCCTGATATCGGTGCTGATCTTCGCCCTCTATCTTAACAGCGAGACCGTTCGGAAGATGTACGTTTTCCCGCCCCTGCTCTGGCTTATCACGCCCGTGCTTATCTACTGGATTATGAGAATGTGGAGCGTGGCCATACGCCGGAACATGCACGACGATCCGGTGGTGTTTGCCGTCAGAGACTGGGTCAGCGTGTCGTGCGGCGTGCTGATCCTGGCGCTCCTGTTTCTTTCCACCCAGCTATGAGGCTATTGACCACCCGTAATCCGAGTGAACGCCCAAGTGAACGCCCAAGTGAACGCCCAAGCAGCAACTCCCACGTCAACGCCCAAGCTGAACGCCCATGATCATTGACCTCAGAGAGGACGAGGTACCCGAACTGGAGACCTACGATGTGTGTATCGTCGGGGCCGGAGCCGCAGGCATCACCCTGGCCAGGGAGTTTGCGGGTGGTAACCTCAGGATTGCGCTGGTGGAAAGCGGTTCCTTCACCCAGGAGCAGCAGGTGCAGCAACTGTATGAGGGCGAGGCGCAGGGCGAAATTCCGGGCGCCGACTCCTACCTGAATACCTCCAGGCTTCGCTATTTCGGGGGAACGACCAACCACTGGGGAGGATGGTGCAGGCCGCTGGATGCCATCGATTTTGAGGAGAAAGCCTGGATGCCCTACAGCGGCTGGCCCATTTCCAGGGACGACCTGAATCCCTATTACCGGAGGGCGGAAGAGGTCGTCGAAATCAACTCTTTCGAGCCGCTGGACCAACTTCAGTACACATGGTCGGACCAGCACCGGAGGAACACGACATTCGCGCGCCCCTCTTCCAGGAGAGTCCTCCCACCAAGTTCGGCCAGAAGTATCGATCTGAGATCGTCGACGCCGGGAATATTGACGTCTTTCTTCACGCCAATCTCACCAATCTCAGGCTGACGGAGAATGCCTCGCGGGTCAGCCACTGCCTGATTCGGTCCCTGAACGATAAGGAAGCTACGCTGGAGGCCCGCAAGCTGTAGTCCTGGCCTGCGGGGGCATCGAAAACCCCCGCATCCTGCTCAATTGCCGCGACACCGTCTCCTCCGGCATCGGAAACGAGGAGGGACTGGTGGGCAGGTTTTTTATGGACCATCCCCACTACAGCGGCGGCGGGATGTGCCTGGTGTGGGACACCCTGAAGTCGGAACGTCTGGGCAGGTGGAGGCTTTCGATCCGCACACACGCGACGGGGTCACCTGTTTCCGGGTTTTTTCCCTGAGTGAGGAGCGGATGCGCGAGGAGCAGCTCCACAACATGTCCATTCAGTTTCACCGTGCGCTGGGCCTCGACACCGACCAGCTTGACGAGGAGGAGCGCAGGTTTACAGGCGCTCTGGCCTCCCTTTCCGAGAAGGTGTTTGCAGAGAGGTCCATCGTGGATCGCCTGACGGGAATCGGGCTATTGGACAAGGCGCAGCTCTACACCTGTTTCGTCCGGACCGAACCGGCCCCGTCTGCATCCAATCTTGGTGGAACTGATCGACGAACAGGATGCCCTTGGCATGCAGAAAGTCCGCCTCTCCTGTTCGGTTTCCTCCGCGGAAATTGCTAATTACAGGAAATCCCTCTCCATCCTGGGCAACGTGCTCGGCCTCATGAGGGAAGGGCGGTTCCGGGTTGACCTCAGCAGTGAAAGCAGGGTGGGGGGAGGCTATCACCACATGGGTACCACCCGGATGAGCGAGGGGCCCGGCGAGGGCGTGGTGGACCGGAATTGTAAAATCCATAATGTGGATAACCTCTACGTCGCGGGAAGCCTCCGTTTTTCCGACCGTAGGATTTGCCAATCCCACGCTGACCATCGTGGCGCTGGCCATCAGGTTATCCGACCATCTGAAAGGGGAGCTCAATCATGGCTGAATCTGATACCTTAAGCAGGCGAAAATTTCTTCTGATATTACTTGGGCGCGGCGGGACTCTCTTGCCGGGGATGCTCCTGCGTTCGTCCTCTCTCCCGGGAGACCCTTGAGCGGCTGGAGGAGGGCCTGGATGGAGGAGGAGTTGCTGAAGAATTTTTCAGGTCTATCGGCAGGAATCTGCAACACGTAGGGAAACGGGTCATGAACGATCCCCTGAAAGGCTATACCCGGCAGCAACTCGTCGCCGAGCTGGACGCGTCGCTGCGCCTCGGCAGCGACTTCCAGGTGGGTGAACGCTGGACCTACAAGCTGAGATCTGGTCATGCGTTCTGGAACTTTCAGGAAACCGCCACGCCTGCATGGTCGACCGACTGGATCCTGCGCACCGAACCGAGGCGAAAATGTGCGCCCTGTTTCTACCCTGCGCGTACCTGATTGGTGTTACCGGGCGGCGTGGCCTGTGCCCGAATTTGATGGCTGCTATTCCTCGCTAATGGCGCGGCCAGCTTTTCCGTGCCCCCTAATCACCATGTGGTGGGCAAACACGGCCAGCGACTCCATGGCCTCTACTTCCCGCGAATGGCAAAAACAGCCAGCGATTCCGTGACTCCTAATCTATTCGAATGGCAAACACGGTCCCCGTATCTCTTGACAAGTGATGTTTGCTAGCTTTGGATCATAGAATTACCTTCAAAGCGAGCGATGGAAATTTTGTATTGAACAGCTCCTTATTCAACCAAAACGAACAGCAAGCCGGCGGGCGATACCTTCCATGAAGAAAACCGTAAGCGGATGGGGTCGATACCCGGTGATGGAGGCGGAGGTGCGGGAGCTTCTGCCGGGCTCGACGCCTGCCCTTCCGGAGGAGGGGGTTATCGCCCGGGGACTGGGTCGCAGTTACGGGGACAGTGCCCTTGCGGAAACCATGTACCAGACTCTTCCCCGTAACCGTATGCTTGATTTCGACAGGGAGCGCGGGGAGCTGCACTGCGAGGCGGGGGTTTCTTTTGCCGAACTGCTGCGGGTCTTCGTGCCCAGGGGCTGGTTCCCGCCCGTGACGGCCGGCACCAAGCATATTACGGTGGGAGGGGCCATTGCCAGCGACGTGCATGGCAAAAACCATCACCGGGATGGCTGCTTCTCGGATTACGTAAGGGAGCTGACCCTGCTGGGGCCGGGGGGAGAGATCTTTGTCTGCTCACGGAAGGAGAACCCGGAACTATTTCACGCGACGTGCGGGGGCATGGGACTCACCGGCATTATCCTGGAGGCCCGGATGCAGGATGAAGCCGATCGGGAGCTCAAGACTGGATGTTGAGACCCTGAAGGCGGAAAACCTGAAGGAGATTTTCCGCCTGATGGAGGAGTACGGCGACTGGCCCTACTCCGTCGGCGTGGCTCGGACTGCATGGCGGGGGGAGGGAAACTCGGGACGATCCCTGCTGATGGCGGGCCGGTTCGGGAGGAATGGCCCGACTGCGACTACACGGAGAAGGCCGCCCCGGGGATTCCCTTTACTCTGCCCGGCTTCCTTTTGAACAGGGGAACCGTTTCGGCTTTTAACGCCCTCTACTATCACCGTGTGTGTGGCAAACGTACCTCGGGAATCCAGGAGGATCTCCATTCGTTTTTTATCCCCTGGATATCATATCGAACTGGAACAGGATCTACGGCAGGCAGGGGTTCCTGCAGTACCAGTTTGTGCTCCCCAAGAAAAACAGCTACGAGGGCATGAAATCCGTATTGGAGGAGATCAGCGCCTCCGGCATGGGGTCCTTTCTCTCCGTTCTGAAATTGATGGGACCGGAAAACGATACGTTTCTTTCCTTTCCCTGGAGGGATATACGCTTGCGCTGGATTTCGAGAGGTGCAGCCGGGCCTGCTTCGATTTCCTGGACGGGCTGGATCGCCTGGTAGCTGACCTGGGAGGCCGCATTTACCTCGACGAAAGACGCCCGAATGTCGGTCGGCATTTTCGAAGAAGGCTATCCCGGGCTGCAACGTTTCCGCGAGGTACGCAAAAGGTATGGCATGGCGGGGTGCTTTGAATCAGAACAGTCACGAAGACTCGAAATCTAAGATGCATATACTGATATTGGGCGGTAATTCGGACATCGGACTTGCCATTGCCCGGACCTACGCCGAAAAGGAGGGGGCCTCCCTGACCCTGGCATCCCGGGAATACCGGGGAGCTTGAACGCGATGTCCTCCCGATTTGTATCCATCCGGTACGGCGTGGAGGTGGACGCGGTTCGCTTCGATGCCCGCCGATTTTGATGCTCACGGGGAATTTTTCGAGATCGGCTGGAGAACAGACCCCGACGGGGTGGTGCTTGTTCTGGGTACAACGGGGACCAGGAGAGGGCGCAGACCGATGCAGAGGAGCAGCGTCCTGTGCATGGAGAGCAATTTCCTGGGGGCGACCAGTATTCTGAGGGTGGTTGCCGGAGAGTTCGAAGGGCGGGCGAACCGGGGTGAAGCATCGCTGTTTATTTATTGGACTCAGTTCGGTGGCGGGCGAGCGGGGACGGAAGGCCAATTATGTCTACGGGAGCTCCAAGGCCGGCTTGTCGGCCTATCTTTCAGGTCTGCGCCAGAGGCTGGCCCCGCAAGGCATCCGGGTTGTCACGGTGGAACCGGGCTATGTGGACACCAAAATGGCGGCCGGCATGGACCTGCCGGGCCCCCTGGTATCTCGCCGAAAAGGTCGCCCGGAAAACGTATTCCGCCTGGAAGAGAGACAAGAGCGTAACCTACGTAACCTGGTACTGGCGCGTGATCATATCCCTGGTGAAAATGGTGCCCGAACGGCTTTTTAAGCGACTGGAATTATAAGGGTGCTGCGTGCTCAGATCGGGCTGATTGCCTATTCAGCTCATACCTGTTTTGCCTTAGTGGCTCGAAGGTGGCCTTTCAGGTGTTCAAAATGGCCATTAATATCACATCAATATACTCCCCGTCAATGTACTTGGCATCCTTCAAGGTCCCTTCATGTTCAAAACCACATTTTTCGTAGGTTTTGATGGCCCTGGTGTTGGGGGCGTGTACCTCCAGCTGCACCCGATGGAGATTGAGGTCCTGAAAAGCAAACCGGACCAGTTTGTTCACGGCCTCGGTTCCCAGGCCCTGTCCCCAATAATCACGCTCACCAATCCTGATCTGAAGTTCAGCCCTGCGGTGCGTGCGGTGGATTTCCTTCAATTGGCAGGAACCGATGGGAATCTCATCCTCAATATGCTCGATCACAAAGAGTACCATATCGTCCCGCCCCTCTAACATGGTCTCCACCCATTCCTCATGCTCATATTCGGAGACGGGATGATAGGTGGCGTTGTATAACAGCAAATCCCGATCGGTAATCCATCGGTAGAAACGATCTGAATCCTCTTTTCTGAGTGGTCGTAATCGGATGCGTGAGTCGCTCACGGAATAGGGTTGGGTGGGTGAGTTTGGCTCAGTTGGTTTGGCCTGCTTTCAGGAGGACCGGTGTAGAGGTGAAAGAATTCGTGGTGAAATGGCGTGTTATAGTTTTTCAATCAGCTTTTCCAGGAATAGCTTCACTTCCTTGAGGTCTTTTTTGACGGTGGTGGGTACTTCGGCCTTGCCGTTGCCGTCGTCCTCCTGCCGTTCCCGCTTCAGGGCCTGCTTGGCCCCCTTGGTGCTGTACTTTTTCTCCTGGATCAGCTCCTTCAGTTTGAGCACCGTATCGATGTCTTTATCCCGGTATACCCGGTTGCCCGCCTTGTTCTTTTTGGGACTGAGTTCCTTGAAAATGGTTTCCCAGTAGCGAAGTACGTGGTCTTCCACGTCGGCGATCTCGCTGACTTCCCCGATGGAGTAATAAAGTTTTTTCATGGCTGGACGGATTCTGGTTTGGGCAGCGGACTTGGACCGGTGTGCCTGTGACGGGCCTGGGCCATTTGCTTAATGCTATTATACATGATCTGAGGAATATTGTCTAACCTGTTGCGCGGGTTGGGGCGAGGAGGTGGTGGTTGTGCCTGAGAGGTGGTACATGTGCCGGGGTGGCGGTTGTGCTGGTAAGGCGGTGGTTGTGGTTGTGCTGGGATGAGGGCGCCCCTCAAAGGCCTCAAATTCTATGGTCTATATTTGTGATTTTTTCTCAAATCCCAATTGCCCTGTATGGCACAGGAACTCCCAGGGGCCCATCACCTCCTGCGGAATTGTGATTTTTTCACAAATATCAGGGTCCGAATTTTGGGCTTTTGGAAGGGACTGGGGGAGTGGGGGACTAGGGGATAGGAGACAGGGGACAGGGGTGCAGGGGGTCATGCCGGGACTCCTGCTACGCCTGGCAAGACCAGCCACGCCTTGCATTACCTGCTACGCCTTGCAATACCTGCCATGCCTGGCATAACTCGCAACGCCTCGCAATTCCTACCAGGCGTAGCCCAGTACCTCGATCAGGTCCTCGGTCACCTCGCGAAAATGGCTCTCCACCTGCTCGTCAAAATGATTGCGCCAGTCGCCGGCCACGCCCTTGCGGTAGTGGTGCTTGCGGTCGCCGGTGCCCTTGCTGCGTCCCCCGGCAAGTTTCTGGAAGGCGTAACGATCGATGAGATCCGCAAGCGCCTCATCGGGCATGGGGATGGTGCAAAAATCGAAGAGCTCCCGCAGGTGCTGGAACTGATCCCCTCCCACGAGATCCTCGTAGCGAAAAATACGCACGTTGGAATTTTGGGCGCCATCCCTCACCCAGGAGCGTTGGGCCTCGAGAGCTCCCATATTGTGCAGGGTGTCGATGGACCAACAGAGGCCTTCCTCCCGGGAAAGCGCGTCCAGCCTCTTGCGGAGCCCCTCGCCGATATTCCCGTGGGAGTGCTTCATGGAAAAGTAGTAGGATACGGCCAGGTCGCGCGGGTCGCGCATGACAAAAAAGGCGCGGTGATTTTCGGGTTTTTCCAGGGCCTCGAAACACTCGTAATGAAAATAGAGAGGGCCGCAGATGCGCCGGCGCGGGAACGCGCGGCTGAAGCGGCGTTCGTTGTAGGGGCGGGAGTCCTTCCCGTTTGGCATCCACGCCTTCTGGTACTGAAAGCCGGTCAGTCCGCTGTAGCGGTAGGTCTCCATATCGAAGAGCAGTCCCTTGACCCACTGGCTGGCCGATTTGTGGGTGCAGCAGTGATAGATGTTGTCTACTTCAGCCTGCCTCTTCACGTAGAAAAACCGAAAAAGGGCGCTGGTTTGAATGCCGTTTTTCAGGGAGCGAGGAATGCGTTGCTTCAGAGAGTGGGGAATGCGTGATTTCAGGGTCTCGAGCATGTGTGTCAGGTGTTATTCCGGTGCGTGCCAAATGTAACAAATAATACACAGGAGTTGGAGCGGGATCGTTGAAGCAGGATTGAGCGCGGATCCCGAATTTCTCTCCCGCATTCTGAATTCTGGACTGCATGCTCTATATTTTACCGGTTCCTGATTCATCCAAACTCCAACAGACCCTGTTCAGCATCCACTGACCGTGCCCGAATCGACGGATAGCCATACCGACCCCATAAAAGAGCAGTCGACCAGCGACGGCAACGGCAACGGCCGCAGGGAACCCAATGGATCCCCGCGGCCCTCCGAACGCGGCCGGAAGGAGCTGACGCCCGATACGCAGACGCATATCAGCGTGGTGGTGCCGCTGCTGGACGAATCGGAATCCCTCCCCGAGCTGGCCCGGCGCATCCGTGACGCCCTGAAGGAGGACTTCAGCTACGAGATCATCATGGTGGACGACGGTTCGGAGGACGACTCCTGGCAGGTGATCCGGCGCCTGGCCGAACAGCACGACGAAGTGCGCGGCATCCGCCTGCAGCGCAACTACGGCAAGAGCACCGCCCTGCAGGCGGGCTTCGACGCCAGTCGGGGCGAGTACGTGGTGACCATGGACGCCGACCTGCAGGACGACCCCCGCGAAATTCCGGAGATGATCGACCGGCTGAAGAAGGGCTGCGACCTGGTGAGCGGGTGGAAAAAGAAACGCCACGATCCCCTCTCCAAGACCATTCCCTCGCGTTTTTTCAACAAGGTGACCTCCTGGGTGACCGGCATCGGGCTGCACGATTTCAATTGCGGGCTGAAGGCCTACCGCCGCGAGGTGGTCGAGCACCTGAAGCTCTATGGCGAGCTTCACCGCTACATTCCCTTCCTGGCCAAGCTGGAGGGCTATACCCGCATCGAGGAGCAGGTGGTGCAGCACCATCCCCGCAAGTACGGCACCACCAAGTTCGGGTTGTCGCGTTTCATGAACGGGTTCCTGGACCTGCTGACGCTGATCTTCGTGCGCAATTACCTGCAGCGCCCCATGCACTTTTTCGGGGCGGTCGGTTTTCTGTTTCTGTTTGTGGGCGGCGTGATCAACGCCTGGCTGGCCGTGGAGAAAATCTTCTACGGGGCCAACCTGGGCGACCGGCCGCTGCTGCTGCTGGGCGTGATGCTCATGGTACTGGGCGCGCAGTTCTTTTCTATCGGATTCCTGGGCGAGCTCATTCAGAAGGGCAACGAGAAGAAGCAGGCCCCCAATATAAAAGACCGGGTCTGATCTATGAGCCGCATCGCCTACGACCCGGTAAAGGATCGATTCGCCCGCATCATCCGATCGTCCCGCCTCCTCCGTACCCTCTTCTACAAAATCCTCGACCTCTTTTTCCTGCGCTCCTGGTACATCCGCCGGGTGCTGCGTCGCGAGGGAGGGCGGCTGGACGGGGAGGGGCCGTGGACCCTGCTGGACGCCGGGTCGGGCTTCGGGCAGTACGACCGTTTTATTCTGCGGGAGTTCGACCGGGTGTTGGTAACGGCGGTGGACGTGAAGGAGGACTACCTGGAGGATGCGCGCAGGTATTTCAGGCGGGAGATCCGGCGCGGACGGATTACGCTCAACCAGGCCGACCTGCTCAAGCTGAACTCCCCCGATGCCTACGATTTCGTGCTTTGCGTGGATGTGCTGGAGCATATTGAGGAGGACGTGCGCGTGATGCGCAATATCGCCGGGGCGCTGAAAGAAGACGGGCTTTTCCTGATGCATTCGCCCTCCATCTACTCGGAGGAGGACGCCGAAGGGGAGGAGAGCTTTGTGGACGAGCACGCCCGCACGGGCTACTCGGAGGAGGACCTGCGCGTAAAGCTGCGCGAGGCCGGCCTGGAACCCGTGGAGATCTCCTATACCTACGGGCGGAAGGGGCACCGCGCCTGGGAGTGGATTATTAAATACCCCATGCTCTGGATGACGCGCTGGCGGCTCTGGGCGCTGCCTTTTATGGCCGTCTGGTATCTGTTTGTGCTGCCGCCCGCCCTGCTGCTGATGCGGCAGGACATGGAGGAGGAGAAGGAGTGGGGCACGGGGATTTACGCTTTGGCGAGGAAGGGGTAGGGGGTGGCTGCTTACCTGCCGGCCTGGATCTTCACCTGCCGGCTGCCGCCCAGCAGCAGGTAGCTGCCGTCCCCCGTGCGCCGGGAAACATTTTTTGATGTAATGGCTGCACTTCTGGCGTATCTCATTTTGTTACCCGTTGCTTGTGCCTTATGTCATTTCAAGGTAGTTTTAATATGGTGTCAAAATGAAATCATCTCATATGCCTGCCAGTATCACCATCCGTGAAATACCCGATGAGGTACACCGGCGCTTGAAAGAGCGTGCGGAGCGCCATCATCGAAGCCTCAACAGCGAGATTATCGTCTCCCTGAAGCGGAGTGTAATGAGCCATGAAAGGGATCCGGATCAGATTCTTGCACGGGCGGATCAACTCAGGAAGAGGATTAAGGGAAGCCTTACCATGGAAGAGATTCAGGATGCCATCGAGGAGGGACGGCCGTGATTGTGGCTGACACCAATGTTCTGGCGGCTGTCTGGATGCCCAGTGAAGAGGAAAGTGTGGTCCGGAAACTGCTTCGTACGGATTCTGAATGGGTTGCACCACGGTTGTGGCGGTCTGAGTTCAGAAACATGCTGAGTCTCTATTACCGGAAGCAGCTTCTGGACTTTGATACCGCTCTGCAAATCATGCAGCAGGCGGAGGAATTAATGGATCAGCGGGAGTACGAAGTGCCCTCGGTGCGCGTGATGGGAAAGGTGTCGGATTCCTCCTGTTCCGCTTACGATTGCGAATTCGTCGCCCTGGCCGAAGACCTCGACATAACGCTGATCACGTTCGACCGCAAGATCCTGAAAGAATTTCCGGGAATTGCACGCACTCCGGAATCCCATCTGGCCTAGTTGCTGGTTAGGCTTGCCCATGCCTCCCGTATTAACCCCGCCAACAGGACTCTTTCAGAACGCGACCTATAGCCTCATCTGCCAACGGTTCTCGCTCAGAACGAGGTGCGTACGGATACCTGCCGGCTGCCGCCCAGAAGCAGGTATTGGCCGGCGCCTGTGCGCCGGAACTGTGGGCGAAAGTCACCGCTGAAGCCCAGGGATGTGCCCATCTCGGCGCTTGAAATGCTGCCGGCGCCCAGGTCGATGGCGTAAAAGCCTGCGTTACCGAGCATGCCTGCGCGCTCGCTGAAGTTGCCGGTGAGTCCCACAATGGTTTTATCTTCCGGGAAGTACTGCGCGTGGTAGAGGGGGTCGCCGAAGCTGGCGCTGCGCACGCGCTCGCCGGTGAGGGTGGAATAGACGATGGCGCGTCCGGGTGACCATGCCACCAGGTATTCCGCGCTGCCCGAGAGGTTGGCGCCGGCAAGCTCCTCGTCGGTGGTTACAGCTGCGATGGTGTTGCCGTAGCGGTCGAGGATGTGCACGCGGTCGTCGGTGCCTTGCGCGCGGGTGACCAGCACCATGAACTGCCCGTCGTCGGAGACGTCGGCGTAGATGATGGTGCGGTCCTGGCTGTAGAAGATGGATTCGAATTCTGGCTGCGTGATATTGCCCTGCTGTTGCCCGCCCTGCTGTTGCCCGCCCTGTTGTTGCCTGCCTCCGCCGGACTGCTGCCCGTTCACGGCGAGCCGCTGGGCGCCTGATCCCAGGCTGCCGCTTTCTGTCTTGATCTGTGTGGTATAGAGCATGAGGGTTCTGCCCGAAGGGTCGGCGGCCACATGCGGCATGGTGGCGCCGCCCGATCCCTGGCTGCCTCCGGAGAGGGAAAGGGAGGAACGGCCGAAGATGTCGTAGCCGGTGAAGGTGCTTATGTTGCTGCGCACCCAGAGCGAGCCGTTGTCGCCCGGGAAGAGGGCGAGGGATTCGTCTCCTGCGGGGGTGGAACCCAGGGAGTAGCTGGCCAGGGTGTCGCCGGT
Organism: Balneolaceae bacterium; assembly: GCA_034521445.1. Lineage (NCBI taxonomy): Bacteria > Pseudomonadati > Balneolota > Balneolia > Balneolales > Balneolaceae > Balneolaceae bacterium. The sequence continues at coordinate 536,313 of JAXHMM010000003.1, forward strand.
TGTGTTCATGATCAGGGCGCGGGTGCCTCCGGCGGTAGCTCCGGTGCCGGCGCCAGCGTTTCTGTTTGTAGTTCCGCCATCCTGCGCCATGGCCACCACCGAAAGGCCGGGGGAGACGCCCCAGGCTTGCACGTTGTTGATCTCGGTGCCCGTAGCGAGGAAGCGCACGGTGCCGTCAATGAAGCTCACCTCCCCGCTGTCGAGGGCGTAGGTGGCGGGGTTGTTGTCGCCGGTAGGCGTCTGCACGGAGAGGTCGAGGTCCTGGGCGATTGCCTGCTGGGCCGGCAAAGCCAGCAGGGCTGCGAATAGAACGGCCAGGGAAAACGTCAGGCTATAGGCAGCGATCGTTCTGATCAGACCGTGGATGCAGATGAGGCCTTCGGGGTGGTGCCGCATGGAGTGGTTCTTGTAATTCCGGTGATTGAAAGTGGGGAATATACCGGAATTGGGGCAAGTAGAAAAAGGGACTTGGTCTGGAATATCTGGCTGCCTCGCCCCGGTGGGTTCACCAGACGAGATCACTCACCAGACGGGATCGCTCACCAGACGGGATCGCTCACCGTTACCTCGCATTCCAGCCGGATGCGCGTTTTGACGGAACGGGAGATGAGACAGTTTTTCTCGGCCTTTTCCAGCAGCCGGACGGCTTTGTCGCGGTCGCGCTCGCGTTCGATGGTGAGTGCGGGATAGAGGGTGATTTCCGTCATCATGTACCCCTCCTCCGTCTTATCCAGGGTGCCGCGGGCATGCACTTCAAGATGACTGTAGGAGAGGCGGGCGTATCCCGCCATGGCCAGGAAGGTGGTCATCAGGCAGCTGCTCACCGAGGCGACAAAGAGATGCTCGGGCGACCAGATGCCGGGCTCGCCACCCTCGAACTCGGGCGGGGTGGCCACTTCGATGCGATCGTTCAGTTCGGGCGAGCTGAGGGTGCCCCTGCGGTCTTCCCGCCAGTTCAGGTCTACCGTATAGCTGTGTTGGTCCTTCATGATTTCAGTTGATATGCCGGGTATGTTTCTCGGAATAATAGGCATTATCGGTGTACGAACGGGAGGGGAGATGTAGGGTGCGGATGTAGGGACATACCCGTCAGGGGTGGGTTGGGGAACGCATTGGAGCAGGGATGTGGCTGCTACGGGGGGGTGTTCATGCGGCCATATTTTGGTGGTCAGAATTTGTGATAATTTCACAAATAGGGACAGCGCGCATGGGCTATACAACCCGCAGGGGCCGTTGGTAGCTGATTACTTTGTGAAAAATTCACAAATATTGACCATGCTTTTCAGGCTCCTGGGGGGCATGTGCTACTCCTGTACAATCTGGCTGCTCGGCCGATTGGCTGCGTGGTCCGTTGTCTCCCGACACGTCACAGGCCCTGCCCAGCCCGTCGCATGCACCCTGTCACCGCGAGCCTCAGTACACCGGACTCAAAAACGGAATACCCAGGCCGAGTCCACGAAGCACCAGCAGCACACCCACCGCCGCCACGAACCAGGGCGACCATCGCTGCACCCGTTCGCGAAACTCCACCGGAACCAGTCCCCCGGCCAGGCTGACCCCCAGCATGGCGGGAACGGTTCCCAGCCCAAAACCCAGCATAAACACCGCCCCGGCCCGGGCGTCGCCCAACGTAACCGCAGCCAGCAGCGCCGTATAGACGAATCCGCACGGAAGCAGCCCATTCAGCAGTCCGATGGCCAACAGAGAGAAAGGGTTTTCGTGCCGGAAGAGCTCTTTGAGGGGTCGCGAAGCGCGCGACACCCAACGGGCGGGCATGGCTTTCCAGCGGTTGGCCTGCCGTCGAAGGGCGGGAAGAAGGGGTCCAAGCAGCAGGAGGGCGCCTGCGCCGATGGACAACCCCTGCTGCAGGCCGGCCAGCGAAAAAGCCCGGCTCAGCAGTCCTGCCGCCATCCCCAAAGCCGTATAGGTGAACACGCGCCCGGCGTTGTATAGGAGGCGTCCCCCGATAAAAGCCGCGTCGCGGCGCGCCTCCCCGGGGAGGGCGAGGGCCAGGGGGCCGCACATGCCTACGCAGTGGAAGCTGCCCAGGAAGCCAAAGGTCAATCCGGCGAGGATCCATTCCATGATCAGCACCCCTGTACTTGCAGTTCCATCCCGGCGGAGGGGAAAGGTGCCTGAACCGGGAGGAGCGACTCTCCGGCCGAGGCGGACAGCTTGCAGGCGAAATCCAGCCGATACCGGAACGGCCCGGCCCATTGCTACTTCGCCTGTAGGGAAAATTCCCACAACTCCCTGCACCCTTTCCCCTACGTCACGTACGCCAAAAATGTGTTCCATTTGCTGGCCTTGATAGTTGTCGGGCTTCCGGTTGACTATTTGACTTTTTGAGGCTACTGTTTAGTTTATGATATAAAATCAACGGGGCGTTTGCACCTAAAAAGGGCAGACGGCATTGCTTACTAACCAAGGGACAAGCTGATGACCGACGACCGTTCCACGCCTTCCGACCCATCCGGGGATCGACCGGCATCCTCTGCCGGCGCAGGTGACACCGCGCCGCAGGCCGCGACGCCAAGCGGCGATACCGGCGGCCGAGGCAGCGACCAGACCGCCGATAGCCGCGACACGGACCGCCGCCAGAACCGCGATCCCGAGATCGTCCGTGAAATCTCCATGGAGGAGTTCCAGCCGACGGGCACCCTGACGCTGGCGCTCATCTACTTTGTGATCGTCATTCTCATGTGGGTTTTCATGTACTTCTTCGAGTTCGCGGGCAACGATCCCTCCATCCTCGGATAAACCAAACCAACGACCGAAATGCACATACACAAACTGGAGAAGTTCTGGATCTATCTCTCCTTTGTGGCCATCGCTTTCTTCATCGGCACCGTAGTCTACGGCTTTACCGTGATGGAACTGAAGGTGATCGACAAGGAGAATACCCTGGACCCTGACCGGATCAACGAAACACGCTTCGGCAATCCCGGCGTCTACGAGGCCGCCGAGGGCAGCGATGCTGAGTACGAGGTCTACGTCAAGACCATTCAGTTCGCCTTCCAGCCGGGTACCAGCCAGCCTATTACGGTGCCGGCCAACACGCGCATCACCTTCTATATCACCAGCCCCGACGTGCTGCACGGTTTCGATGTGGTGGGCACCAACCTGAACACCATGGCCATCCCGGGGCAGGTTGCCAAATTCACCACCATCTTCCCAGAGGTCCGCAGCTACGGCATCGTCTGCAACGAGTATTGCGGACTGGCCCACCACTTTATGGAGGGCTCGATCAACGTGGTTCCCAAATCCGAGTTTGACCAAAGCTACCTCGTACAATGAACTTTCTGCAACGATATCCCAAGGCGGCCAAGCTGGCCAAGGCCAATTTTCTCGTAGCGTTTATTGCGCTCCTGTTGGGCGGGTTGTTCGGTTTTATCCAGGCCCTTCACCGCACGGACGTTTTCCGGGGCTTTTTTGACTCTTCCGAGTACTACACCCTGCTGACAGGCCACGGCGTGCTGCTGGCCCTCGTGTTTACCACCTTTTTCATCATGGGCCTGTTTGTCTGGGGCGTGACGCGCAGCCTGGAGCGCGAGCCTGAGAATATGGCCTATACCTGGAGCTGGTACTGGCTGATGGTGGTGGGACTCACCATGACTTCGGTGGCCATTCTCGGTGGACTGGTCCCGGGATCTTCGATCAGGGCCGCCGTGCTCTACACCTTTTACCCTCCCCTGCAGGCCCACCCGCTCTTCTACATCGGGCTGGCCCTGGTGATCGTGGGCACCTGGATGGCGGGGGCCGACTGGTTCCGCTCCTACCTGAAATGGAGGAAGGACCATCCCTCCGAGCGCATCCCCATCCTCACCTTCATGACGCTGTTCACCATGCTCATGTGGTACGTCTGCACCATCGGCGTGGCCATTGAGGTGGTGGGACTGCTTATTCCCTGGTCGCTGGGCTGGGTTACGGAGATCGAGCCGCTGCTGCCGCGCACGCTCTTCTGGTACTTCGGGCACGCGGTGGTCTATTTCTGGCTGCTGCCTGCCTACTACGTCTGGTACGCCATCCTGCCCAAGCTGAGCGGGGGGCGGCTGTTCAGCGATTCCATGACGCGCGTGGTGTTTATCATTTTTCTCATTCTCAGCACGCCGGTGGGGTATCATCACCAGTATGCGGATCCGGGCATCTCGACGGCATTCAAGTTTTACGCCATGGCTACCACGCTGCTCTTGCTGCTGCCCAGCATGATCACCTTCTTTACGGTGATCGCCTCCATGGAACACGGCGCGCGGCAGCGCGGGGGCACGGGGAGGCTGGCGTGGATCAAGAAGTTGCCGTGGGATTCGCCCGCGTTTGTGGGATGCGCCCTGGCCGGGGTGATGTTTGCCGCGGGCGGCTTCAGCGGGATGATCAACGCCTCGATGAACATCAACCTGCTGATCCATAATACGATTTGGGTGCCGGGCCACTTTCACCTGACCGTGGGTACGGCGGTGGCGCTGACCTTCATGGCCGTCACCTACTGGCTGCTGCCGCAGCTCACCGGACGCAAGCTCAAGGACAAGACGCTGGCATTGATTCAGCCCTACGCCTGGTTCCTGGGCATGACGCTGATGTCCAACGCCATGCACCGCGCGGGACTGGCCGGGGTGCCGCGCCGCACCTCCGAGCCGCAGTATACGCAGTTTGATTTCGAGCCGGTGTTCGGCACCATGGCCGAAATGCAGTGGCAGATCGCCATCGGCGGCACCATTTTGACCATTTCACTGCTGCTGTTTCTGTGGGTGGTGGCCCGCACCTGGCTGGCTGGTGAGAAGTCTGACCGGCCGGTGGACGATCACATTCCCGAGCCGTTGTCGGGTCCCGAGCACACCCCCGCCGTGCTTGATAATATTAAATTGTGGGTGGCCATTGCGGTGGCCCTGGTGCTGCTGGCCTACAGTTTCCCGCTCTGGGAGATGGTAGCCGACGGCGTGTTTGAACCCGGCTTCCTGCCGCGTCCCTCGTGAGTGACAGGGACGGTTTATCCGGCGCGGGCGCCGGCGGTTCCGGCCAGTCTGGCGGCTCTGACCAGTCTGGCGGCTCGCGTGAGCCAGGTTCCGGCCAGTCAGGCGGCTCTGATAACACCATGCGGCTGGTCAAGTGGCTGGTGATTATCGGCATCGGCATTCCCGTGCTGGTGGAGGTTTTGACGCTCTTCAACCTGGTGCAGGTTCGGCTGTTTGAGGGGGAGGACCCCGCCTCAGAGGTGCGCAGCCAAGACCCGGCTGCCGCGACCGACGGCCTGTCCGTGCTGGGCGCAGGCGACCGTCTGACTTTTGAGGGCGATGTGCCTGTGCTGCGGCTGGAGGAGAAGATGATAATGGTGGCCCCGGAGGAGTGGCAGTTTACGTTGAGCCTGGCGCCTGACAGCCTTTCTGTTTTATCCGAGGGTGTGCAATTCCGGTTTTTTGTGGACAGCCTGCGGCTGCGAAGCGGCGAGCTGCTGGAAGGGAAAGGACCTTTTCGCTGGCCGCTGGAGGGAGAAGGGGTGCAGGGGCAGCCCGAGATTCAGCAGTTTCTCTGGCGGTGGGCTTTTCCGCCGGGTGATTTGCCCCAGCGCGTATTTGTGCGATTTGAGTGGGAGGGGGGCGCGGTTGTCGGTGCTGCTGGACGTGCCGAGGCCGAGCGGGACAGCGCCGCCGGGGTCGCAGGTATTGCCGAGGATTCCCTCCGCGTGGTTCGCCGCGAGTTCAGCCTGGGGAATATCCCCACGCGTTACCAGGAGGGCGCTTCTTCCCGTTCCGGGAACCAGCGATGAGGAACCAGGCCGTTGAATGAGTGACCAGGGGACCCTCCCCCAAAGCGGTGAATTTTGCACCTCGAAATTTGTGATTTTTTCACAGATGCAGAGGGGGGCACGTTGTCTTGCTGCATGGAGAAGCAATCAGGTGAAATCGTTTTTGTGATTTTTTCACAAATTCGGGGGATAGTTTTTTGGGCCCTGTGAGGGCCCTGGGAGGGTATTGAGGGGTATTGAAAGGGTTTCGGGAGAGGATCAGGAGGGGGTCGGGGAGGATATTATTGGGGGGGGTTGGAACCCGGCTTGCAACGTACTTCTTACTGTAACCAAGGTGCGGCACGCACGGACACGCACGGACATTAGCGAGGACATGGTCGAGGGTGCAGCCTCGCTCGCGCGCGCGTCCGAGATTTTTCGGTTCCGCTGGCGACGGCCTTTCCCGCCCGGAGACCTGCCACAGCGACTGTATGTGCGATTTGAGTGGGAGGGGGACGCGAATTGACCAACTCTTTTTCTCAGCCGGTTATGACGGGATGGTCGGCGATGCCGCCGGCTCCTTCGGCCATCAGGCCATAATCCTCCAGGTAGATGCCCTCGTCGAGGGTTTTCACATCTTCGAGGAGCAGCTGCATCATGGGAACCAGCATTAGGGTTTCAGGCCGCTTGCCCTACACGGCTTCGTTTTCACCCTGCCCGGTTCCGAGCTCAGCCTGTCCTTCGGCGCTTTCGGCTTGACCTGCAGCACGGTCAGTCTGTCCAGCGGCATCCTTCCCGCCCTGCCCGGTTGAACGGCCGGACTCCCGTGGGGTGCAGGCCTGGAATAGTGCGGCGGCCAGGGCGGTGAGAATGAGCGTGGCGAGGATGGGAAGATAGTTTTTCATGACAGCTTGATGGGTACGCGGAGTTCCGAATTCTTTCGTCGAGAGCGGAGCGACAGGTCAGGCCGTAGCCGGCTCCCCTTCCAGCCGGTGCGAGAGCTCGCGCAGCCGTTTACGCTGCCTGTCTGCAACCTCGCGGATGGAGGCGAGATTTTCCATTCCGTAGTTGATTCCGTTTGCCAGCTCTTCACCGTAGTCGATGCCGGAATGCAGGTTGGACAGGAAATCCAGGAGTTTCTTGCGTTCGCCCTCCGATCCGTCCGCGGACGCCGGTGCTCCCGCCTCCACCGCATCCTGCGAATCACGGGCCTCCTCCCACTGGGAAATTCGCTCCTCCAGGTAATCCACGTACATGGCCATCTCCTTGGCAAACATGTGCGGGCGCTCATTCGCCACCAGGGATTCCCCGCGGCCGTAGATGTGGTCGATCATCTCGCGCAGGCTGTAGCGACGGTCGAACCAGGCGATATTGGGACCCGGGCAGATGGCCTGCGGCGCGCGGTGCTCTTCCAGGATGTCCAGCGCGATCAGGGCGCCGTTGCCCAGGTGGTCGCACAGGCAGGCCTTGTCGAGGACTTCCTCCCGCAGCGATGCCTTCCTGTCTTCATCCATTTCGGACTCGGCGATCTGGTTGAGCTTGAGCAGCTGGTACTGTGTGGAGGCGGTGCAGATGGGGTTCTCGGTGAATTCCGTGTTGGATTCCAGGAAGCCCTTGGGACAGGGAGACCCGGGCTTGTCCTTTTCGATGCGTTCGCGGTGCCACGCCTCGGAGCCGGTGTCGCGGACGTTGTTGAAAGGCACTCCGAGAGGGGAGACCCCGCTCAGGTAGAGCTCCTCCTCCCCCGCGTTCTCCAGCAGCCGGCGCGTGGGACGGTCGACGGTGGTGGCCTCCGGGACCAGCAGGAATGGGCTGCCCCACCCGGTGGTGTCCATGCCGTATTCCTCCATCAGCCTGCGGGCCTCGCCCGCGGTGCCGATGCCGCCCTGGACGGTCAACCGCGGCTCGGTATGTTCCCATTTCGGATCCCACGAGTCGTTTTTTTCGTACCATGCCTCTACCAGGGGACGGACTTTGGAGATGAGCTGATCCCTTCGTTCCCGGAATTCCTTAAGCAGGGCGGGCAGAAGGTGCCCGTCGGAAGGGAAGGCGTGTCCCCCGCAGTTCAGCCCCGATTCGATACGGTATTCGTAGACTTCCAGCCCTTTTTTGGCTAGGTACATGCCCTGGATCAGGGCGGACCGGAAGTCCGACACTTTCAGGATGATGCGTTTTTTGATCTCGCCGGCCCGGTCCCGGTAGAAATCCTGGAACTCCTCCAGGTAGTTGTAGAGGCGGGGATTGAAACCCGCCGAAAGCACCAGGCTGGAACGGAGTCCGCTTCGGGCGTATCCACGCAGCGCGGCGCTGGCGTCGGTGAACTCCGCGCTCATCGGCGTGCCGTCCTTCCGGTAGTTCATCCCGTCCACCTTGGCCATGATGTTCACGTCGATGGACCCGGGCCGCATCAGGCGGGTCAGTTCGCAGGCCAGGGAGTCCCTCGCGGGGCCCGCATCGCCGGACATCATCCGGTCGTACATCTGCCGGAGCCTGCTGCTGCCGGGAAGCATCTCGAAGTAGGTGGCCTTGTCGTTCTCTTCAAAAAAGGGCTGGCTTTTCACGCGCTCGAAATTTTCGCTCACCAGTCGCCCGACGAGATCCAGGTAGGCCGTGATGCGTCGGGCCCGTCCGTCCTCGGCCTTTCGGGGGATGTTTTCGTAGGGGAGGCTGGCCTGCCGGCAGTAGTGCTTGCGGATGCGCTCCACGAGCAGGTCGTCAACGATGGAGATGACCGAATCGATGCCGTAGTGGGCGACGCGGATGGGAGAGTCGATGGAGTGTCCGGTTCCCATGACGGGAATGGAAAAAGTGTGGGGTGAAGCGTTCATGGAAAGGGTCCTGTATGGGTCAGAGATTACGATGAAGAGATTCTTGCGCAGCTGCCCCTGACGTCCACGGCCCAGGCTCCCCCGTTCCCGGCCATGACGCAGAGCGGATTAATTTCCAGTTCCTCGATTTCGGGATGATCGGCCGCCAGCTTGCCCATGGCGACCAGGCACCGGATGACGGCCCGGCGGTCTGCGGCCGGTTTGCCGCGCCACCCCTGCATCCTGCGGCCGGCCAGTGTGGCGTCGATCAGGCGGGCGGCCTCCCGCTCGCTGAGCGGTGCGATGGCCGTCGCCACGTCACGCAGAAGCTCCACTTCCGTGCCCCCCGTACCGAAGAGCACCAGGGGACCAAATTGGGGATCCCGGCGGATACCTACGATGACCTCCTGGCATTCGGCGGCCATTTTCTGCACGAGGGCGCCCCTCATGTCCACCTCGTTGCGCGCCGCGGAGGTTTCCAGCTCGTTCCAGGCCTCTTGAAGCGCCTGCCCGTCTGCCAGGTGCAGTTTGACCCCGCCCATTTCGGTTTTATGGGTGACGTCGTCCGACATCAGTTTCAGGGCCACCGGCCAGCCGATCTCCTCTGCCGCTTCGACCGCCTGTTCCGGGCTTCCGGCTTCCCTTTCGGGGGGAAGTTCCACGCCGTAGTCCTGCAGCAGTGCTCGCCAGCTATCTTCGCCGGGGAAAGATGCGTGCGATGGGGAAGGCGTCTCTGCGTGCGATGGGGAAGGCGTCCCCGCCTGCTTTTGCGAGGGACGCTCACTCTCCGGTTTCGGGGATGCGTTGGTGCGCATATCAGGGAGTGCTTCGGGAGCGTCCTGAACCCGGTCCAGCCATTCCCGTCGCTCGGCCAGGGCCGACATGACCGAAGCCAGCCGCTCCGGGAAGGATACGTTGGGGATTCTCCGTTTGTGAAGCATGGCCAGGGCCTTGTCAACCGACGCTTTGCCCATGATGGAGGCGACCACCGGCTTGTCGTGCACGCCGGCCACCTCCCCGATGACCTCCGCCAGGCTCTCCGGCAGAAACCAGTCCTGCGGGGCCTGGATGACCGCGACCGCATCCACCGTGTCGTCGCTCAGCAGGGCGTCCAGGGCCAGGGCGTAGGTGCCCGGTCCCGATCCGGCGAGCACGTCCACGGGATTGCCGACGCTGGCGGCACCGGGGAGCCGGGACCGGAGAAATGCACGTGTGCTGTCGCTCAGGGGTGCCAATTCCAGGCCTGCCGCCTCCAAGGCGTCCACCGCCAGGATGGCGGGCCCGCCGGCATTGGTCAGCACCGCTATCCTTCTTCCCGCCGGCAGCGGCTGCCAGGCAAGGGCGCGGGCCCGGTCAAACATCTCTTCCATGCTGTCCGCCTGCTGTATGCCGCATTTGCGAAAGGCCGCATCGTAGGCTTCGGCGCTTCCGGCGAGGGCGCCGGTGTGGGAGGCCACGGCGCGGGCGCCACTTTCGCCGCGGCCGCCTTTCAGCGCCACGACCGGCTTGTCCATGGAGGCTTGGCGCATGGTCTGCAGGAAGGCCCGTCCGTCCGACACACCCTCGATGTAGGCGGTAATGACGCGGGTCTGGCGGTCCTGCCACATGGCTTCCATGATTTCGGTTTCGCTCACGTCCGCCTGGTTGCCCAGGCTGGCAATGCGGGAGAAGCCTACCCCGGCGCCCCGGGCCCAGTCGATGACGGCTGCCACCATGGCGCCGGACTGCGAGCAGAATCCGATGTCACCGGTCTCCGGCATGCCGGTTACGAAGGTGGTGTTCACCGGGGTGTGGGTGTCGATGGTGCCGATGCAGTTCGGGCCGATGATGCGCATGTCCCATTTGCGCGCGATCTTTTTCAGCTCTTCCTCCCTTTGCTCGCCTTCCTTGCCCGTTTCGCTGAATCCCCCGCTGATGATCACGGCATGACGTATGCCGCGTTCCCCGCACTGCTCCAGGGTACGGGAGACCGCGGGGGCCGGTACAATGACGATGGCCAGCTCTACGGGGTCCGGCACTTCGGAAGGGGAGGAATAGCAGGTGAGCCCCAGAATTTCCATCGCTGTGGGATTGACCGGGTAAACGGGTTCCCGGTAGCCGTGTTCCTTGAGGTTGCGCACCACGCCGTATCCCAGCTTGTGGGGATCCCGCGAGGCGCCGATCACCGCAATGCCGTCCGGGCGGAAGAAGGGGTTCAGTGTGGCACTCATCGCAGGAGAAAATTAATTTACTGAACGTGATTATTCAGTGAATAGTGAATAAGGATTTACTGAATAAAGAGTATTATGTCTTAATACTAGATTATAGTACCATCATTTCTGTCTATTGTCAACGTGTACTTCCTGTCGGAGGGAGGCCAGGCTGGAGGAGCCTGGCTGAAGATATCTGGCTGGTGACCTGTGGACCCTCCCCAAAAGCGGTGTATTTTGCACCTCCAAATTTGTGATTTTTTCACAGATGTAGAGAAGGGTACCTTGTCTTGCTGCATGGAGAAGCAATCAGGCGAAATCGTTTTTGTGATTTTTTCGCAAATTCGGGGGATAGTTTTTTGGCCCTGGGAGGGCCCTGTGAGGGTGATGAGGGGTATTGAAAGGGTGTCGGGAGAGCATCAGGAGGATGTTGGAGAGGATAATAGTAGGGGGGGGCTTTTTTGTTTAAAGGGTTGGAACTGTACTAAAGTCTATTTCTATAAAAGAGCTGATATGTTTCTCAATAGCTAATCTCATCCCTCTCTTTACCCTCCTCCATTTTTAAATTGCAAATGTTCGCATTTATGCTAACTTTGATGAATGCGCGTTATCATATTCTACTGAACCCAGTCCGGGAATTGTCCTGTGGAGGATTTCTTGAAAACCCTTCCGGACAAACAGTCAAAAAAGATTGCCTGGACTATGCGAGTGGTTCGAGAATTGGATCAGGTTCCAACACAGTACTTAAAGAAATCGAGACGGCCGAACAACGAAAACTGGATTATTACCGGAGGAAAGGACAATGAAAAAAGACGACCTGGAAATATTTATTGACCAAAAGAAGGCAGAAAGCGCGGAGTTTGCGGAGGACTTTGAGGAAGGATACCTCAATTTTAAAATCGGGGTGATTCTGCGTCAGGCCCGAGAGGATATTGGGATCACGCAAGCCGACGTGGCGGAAAAACTGAATACCACCAAATCGGTTATATCCCGAATGGAAAACCATGCGGAGGATATCAAGCTTTCCACTCTTACCAAGTATGCCAAAGCCCTTGGTAAGAAAGTGACCCTCGATATACAGTAGTTCAAAACATTACAATCGCATGGACCTCTAGCAGCCTAAGAAATGGGAGTTGCAGTTACCGGTTCGCTTGGCACTTTGGTTACTGCGAAAAGGAAAGGACATATTCAGACAATTCAACCGATCGTTGGGAAGACACAAGAAACGAGCCTTCTGAATAGGGAACCGGACTTGGCTGTGGTGGTCCACGCAGCCCTCGTGCATGGTATGGTAGTGACGTAGCACCACGTCCATGCATTCCCTTCATCTCTTCGGCAAGCGGATCTTAATCATCCAGGTTCATACCGCGCGCGGAGTTGCCGACCACCAGCAGGCTGCTGGCTGCCATGGCCAGGGCGGCAAAGAGGGGATTGATGAGGCCTGCCACGGCCAGGGGAATGCAGACAGCGTTGTAGAGAAAGGCCCAGGCCAGGTTCTGGCGGATTCGGCGGCGCGTGAGCCGGATGGCCCGGAAAACCGAAAAGATGCGGTCCAGGCGGGGTTCGGGAATGACCACCTGGGCCGATTCGGCCGCCACCGCGGTAAGGTCCCCGAAGGCGATGCCGTAGTCGGCTTCCGCCAGGGCAGGGGCGTCGTTGCTGCCGTCGCCGATCATGGCCACGGTGCCGAATTTCTTCAGTTTACGCAGGATTTCGGTTTTTGACTCCGGACGCGCTCCGCTGAAGAGGAAATCAGGTTGCAGGGCGTCGGCCAACCGGCGGGAAGCGCGCTCGCTGTCGCCGGTGATGACAGCCACTTTCTTGCCGGCAGCCTGGAGGCGTGGGCCACGGCCTCGGGCGCATCCTCCCGCATGCGGTCGCCCACGACCAGCACGGCGCGGGCGGCCGGTTCCGGGTCATCCCGCTGATCTTCATACGCCACCGCAACCGGCACCTGTCCGGCACCCCGGGCGTCCTCCACCGCATGCTGCTGCGAGGTACTCAGGGCAAAACCCAGCTCCTGTATCCATTCGGGCTGGCCCACATGCACCAGCTTACCGTCCACCGTGCCTGAGATGCCGGTGGATGTGGTTCGCAGGTCGGTCACGGGGAGGTTTGTGGGGTTTGTGGCGCCCGTGACCGCGGCGGGCAGGGCAGCAGCCACAGCCCGTCCTACCGGATGCGTGGAGTAGCGCTCCACGGCGGCGGCGAGGGTCAGGGCGCGGGGGTCATCGCCGGCGTCCAGCAGCTCCATCCTGCCGCCCGTGAGGGTGCCCGTCTTGTCGAAGGCCACAATGTCGGCCTCGCCCTCCTCCTCAAAGAGCGCACCGGTCTTGAAGATGATGTTACGGCGCAGCGCCTCGCGCATGCCCGAGGCCAGGGCCAGCGGCGTGGCCAGTCCCAGCGCGCAGGGGCAGGAGACGATGAGCACGGCCAGGGCCGACAGGAGGGAGGCGGAGGCCGGAGCACCTCCGAGCCAGCCGACCAGAAAGGTGACGGCGCCCAGCAGCAGCACGCCGGGCACAAACCAGGAGGCGATGCGGTCGGCCAGTCGCTGCCGGCCCGGGCGACTGCTCTGGATGTCCCACATCATGCGCAGGAGGGCGTCCAGGGTGCTGCGTACGGTCTCGCCGGTGTCGATTTCGAGGCGGTTCTGGGTGAGCACGGTCCCGCTGGAAACCCTGTCGCCCTCCCTTTTGGTGACGGGGAGGGATTCGCCGGTGATGAGCGCCTCGTCGACCACGCCCTCGCCTTCGATCACGGTGCCATCCACCGGAATGCGCTCCCCGGCCAGCACCACCACGGCGGGATGCACTTCCCGAGGGTGCGTAGCCCGGAGCCGTGCTCGCATGCTGTCGCTCGCGAGCCTTAGCTCGTGCCGTTTCGCCGCACACGGGCGTGGTCGGCGCCCCTTTGGGTGAGCTCGTCGAGAATGCTGTTGCGGCTGCGGCGGATGCGCCGCTCGTAACGGTTTCCCAGGGTGACCACCAGCACGACCGCCATGGTGACGTCGAAGTAGACCTCCCCGCCGCCCGACAGCAGCACGCCGGTGCTGTAGAACCATGCGCTGCAGGCCGCAATGCTTACAAGCAGGTCCATATTGGGCTGGCCCACCGAGAGGGAGACCCAGGCGCCGCGCAGAATGGGGAAGCCGGTGTAGGCCAGCACGAAGGTGGTCATTACAAAGATGTTGGCGATGATGAAGCGGCTCTCCATGGGACGCAGGCTGACGATGCCCTCGCCGCCCAGGTAGACAGGGTAGAGGAAGAGAGCGTAGAGGAGGAGTCCCATGATGCCGAAGAAGCCTCCTATGGCCAGGCGCGCGGACTGGTCGTCGGGCTCCGCGGCAGCTGCGTCTGTTGTGTCCGCGGGCGGCTGGTCGTGGTCGGCAGGCGGATGTTCCCTTGCCGGCTGTTGTTGCCCCGTTGGAGGCTGGTGCTCCGCTGGACGTTGTCCCGCCGCATATTGTTGCCCCGCCGGCCGTTGGCGCCCCGCCGGCCGGGCCCGGTAGCCCATGCGGCTGAGGGCTGAGGCCACCTCGGTGGGATCGGTTTGCCGCGGGTCGTAGCGCACGCGGGCCATCTCCGAGGCGTAGCTGGCCTCGCAGGAGCGAACGCCGGTCTGCCGCATGGCGAGGGCGCCCAGGAAGGATTCGCAGGTGGCGCAATGCATGCCCTCTACGTGCAGGAAGAGGGTTTCGGAGGTGTGTTCTGCGGCGGTACCGGCGGCAGTTCCGGCGGCGGTGCCAGCTACGTTTCCAGCTGGAGTGCCTGTTTCCCGGCGTGCGGCCGCCTCGTCGCGAACCTGGCGTGCCTCCCCCTCGTCCAGATCCTGCAGCAGCCGATGGACCTGCAGGCAGCCCTGGCAGCAGAAGGCACCCTCTGTATCCGATGCCGTAACAGGCGGGTCGGGGAGGGGGAGCTCACAAAGGGTGCATCGTTCGTGGGTTACGGGCATGGGCGCCGCCGGGGGTTGATTGCTGCGGATAACCTGTAAACATAAGGGGATTACAGGAATATCGCGGGGCCAATTGCCGTTCGGGCGGCCGTTGGATTGCGCGGCGATTCGGTACGGGTTACCCCATGCCTCATATCGGCCCAAAAACGTTGGTCTGTATTTGTGATTTTTTCACAAATACAGATTGTTGAAATCACTGTCAGACAATCTGTAAGGCTTTTGGCAAAATACTTTTTGTGAAAAATTCACAATTATGAGGGGTGGTTTTTTGGCGGTTTTGAGGGGTGGTGTCAGGTGTCTCCTTACATAAGGGAATAATGTGAAAATCACGGCGTCCGCGAAGGCCTGTCAGTTTTTTATTACCGGGGGAACTTCCCTACATTGGGAACTGTGTTGCGTAAGGTCATCTCCATACTACTTGTGGCATGCCTCCTGGGCGCGCTGGCGCAGTTCACACTGCCTTATCTCTGGTACTACGCCAACTACGAATATATCGTGACCGAGCTCTGCGTGAATCGTTTCAATCCCGACGTGGAGTGTGAGGGCTACTGTCAGCTCCACGATAAGGTGCGCAAGCAGCACAATGACCACAGCGAGGACGCGCCTCAGGCTCCAGCGCCACAAACCGACAAGCGCCTCCAGCTTTTCTACAGCGACGAAGAGCAGCCTTCAGCTGACCGCGAGCGCAAGGAATCCCGTTTCAGATCCCACCTGGAACGCATGCAGACCCTCTGGTACGGCGAGCCCGTTTTCCCTCCTCCCAAGGCGGCCTGATACGATCGAAGTTCCCTTTCCGGTGATCGGTTCATCCGGCCAAACCTTATCGATATAACCCATCGGCGGGCTCATTTCGTGCGCCCCGTACGTCGCCGCATTTGCGTGCCTTATTGCCAGGCAGCACCCGGCGGCGTGGTCCGCCTTTCATAACTGCATGAATTTATGTACAAATCTACCTTCTCGATTCTATTTGTCCTTGCAATCATACTGACGGCCCTTGCGCCTCAAGCCCTCCATGCCCAGGAGCGTGCCGCCCTCCGCGGCGTCATTACCGGCGGCGCCGAAGGGCAGGAGCGCCGCGCGCTGGTCGGCGCCAACGTGCTGGTGCTCGGCACCAATCTGGGCGCCTCCACAGATGTGGATGGACGCTTCTCCCTCAGCTCGGTGCCACCGGGCACTCACGAGGTGCGTTTTACCTATATCGGTTATCGAGAGCGGGTGGAGACGGTCACCCTGCAACCCGGCCAGACCCTGGAGATGCAGATCAACCTGGAGCCCTCATCCTTCATGATGGAGGGCATCCGCGTGACCGCTCTCAGCCCCAACCTGGAAGTGGACGCCACCATGGAGCAGTCGGATGTGCGCGAGGCGAATCCCCGCGATTCCGGCGAACTTCTGCGCAGCGTGAGCGGGGTGGGAGCCGTGCGGCGCGGCCCTGTGGGCCTCGATCCGGTGGTGCGCGGGCTGCGCGAGACCGAGGTGGGCACCTACCTGGACGGCACGCGTATTTTTCCCGGGGGACCTGCACGGATGGACTCGCCCCTGAGTCACCTCGATCCCTCCACCATTTCGTCTATAGAGGTAGTCAAGGGTCCCTACGCCCTCACCTGGGGCGCCGGTAACATGAGCGCCATCCGCGTACAGACGCAGCAGCTGCGCACCCTGAACCGATCCTTCGGTGGCAACGTCAGCAGTGGCTACGACTCCAATTTCAACACCTTTGAAGAATCTTTTTCGGTGCAGGGAAGGCTGGATGCGGGGGGATCCGGACGCATGAATCCCGGTGATGCCGGCGATTTCGGCTATTTGCTGAGCGGCGCCTGGCGCACGGGCAGCGACTACACGACCGGCGACGGCGTGAGCGTGCCGGCTGACTACCTCTCCCGTGAGATCCGTGGCAAGGCGGGTTACGGCACCGGGGAGAACTCCTGGCTGACCCTCTCGGCCGGCTACCAGAATCAGGAGAACATCGACTACCCCGGGCGGTTGCTGGATGCTGACTATTTTGACGCCTACAACCTGGCGGCCGACTGGGAGCTGCGTCCAGAGGAGGGCCTGGTTTCTGCCGTGAACGCCAAGCTCTACCTGAACCAGGTGGATCATGGCATGGACAACGACGATAAACCGACCGCCCAGCCTGCACCGGGACGCATGCCGCCCTTCGGCCTGGATGTGGAGGTGGATGCCCAGGCGAAGGTGGTTGGAGGGCGCCTGGCGGCGGAATTGGATCCTGCCGGTGACTGGCACCTGGAGGCGGGCGGTGATTTCTATAGCGCCTATCGCGAGGCCACCCGGTACATTAGCCGCCGCGACAACGGCATGCTGATGTTCACCGATTTCATGTGGCCACAGGCTACCATTAACGACGTGGGTATTTTTACGCGGGCGACACACACCTTCAGCGACCGGCTGAGCGCCACGGGTACGGTGCGTCTTGACCTGGTGTCGGCTGATGCCGACACGGTGAGCACTTTTTTTCGCGACAATGTATCGGGCGATCTTGCCTCCTCGGAGACGAGCATGAGCGCCTCAGCCACGCTGAACTACCTGTTGGGCGACCACTGGTCGTTGGGATTGGGTGCCGGCAGCGTGACACGTACGGCCGACGCCACCGAGCGCTATTCCGACCGCATTCCTGCCAGCAAGGCACAAACCAGCGCGGAATTTGTAGGCAATCCCGAACTGGATCCCGAGCGCAGCCTGCAGGCCGATCTATGGCTGGAGGGAGAGTTCGCTGCGTGGACGCTCTCGCTTAACGCTTTTGTGCGCCGCATGGACGATTACATCACCCTGGAGCCTACAGAGCTGCCCAAGCGCCTCCCGCTGAGTCCCTCCACCGTCTATCGCTACGTGAACGGCTCGGCACAATTTCACGGCTTCGATCTGAGTACGGTGTACCGCCTGGCGCCCGAATGGCGCCTGAAGACGGGCGTGCACTACCTGTGGGGCGAGGATACCGAATTGGATGAGCCAGCCCTTGGCGTGGCGCCTCCCGGCGCGGATCTGGGCCTGCGTTACGAGGGGGATGAACGTCCTCTCTTTGTGGAAGGGACGTTGCACCTGGTCGGCGAGCAGGACCGTGTGGCGGTCACCCGCGGCGAAACGTCCACGGATGGTTACATGACCGCCGATCTGCAGGCAGGCTACACCTTCTGGGAGCGGGTCTCCGTGCAGGCGGGCGTGAAGAATGTGCTGGACGAGAACTACGTAAATCATCTGAACGCCAAGAATCCTTTCACCGGCATGCAGATTCCGGAGCCGGGAAGGGTATTCTTTTTAGACGTCAATGTGCAGTTCTAGGGTGTCTGGCTGGGGTCGCCGCTGGTCACCCCATGCCTCATATCGGCCCAAAAACGTTGGTCTGGATTTGTGATTTTTTCACAAATACAGATTGTTGAAATCACTCTGAGGCAATCTGGAAGGCTTTTGGCAAAATGCTTTTTGTGAAAAATTCACAAATATGAGGGGTGGTTTTTGGGCCGTGAGGGGGCTATAAAGGTTGGATGCCTGTATTCAGCGCGTTTGCCACCGGTACTCGAATAAATGGCCGCCATTACCTATGTTTATCCCAGAAGGCGTGAAATGCCGGAACGCCAGGCACCGATGCTGCTGGCACGCCAGGTACTGCCGGAACGCCAGGCACCGATGGAGCGCCGGGTACTGCTGGCACGCCGCGCACCGATGGATCGCCAGTTACTGCCGGAACGCCAAGCACTGCCCGAATCGCCTTAAACCTCAAACGGACTTATCCGAATGGCCGACCCCCAAGACGTCAGCTATAGCCGTAAAATCGCCTTCACCGAGAAGATCAGTGTTATATTCGAGGAGGCGGGAGAACCGCGCATCAGCGGTCAGATTCTGGGTTGGCTGCTGGTCTGCGACCCGCCGGAGCAGTCCTTTTCACAGCTTGTGGAGCACCTGCAGGTCAGCAAGGGTTCCATCAGCACCATGACGCGCAGGCTGCTTCAGTCGGGCCTCATCGTAAAAACGCGCAAGCAGGGGGAGCGGCAGGTCTATTTCCGTCTGGCTGAGAATGCCTGGAGCCGGGTGATGGAGCATCGTCTGAAATTTGCCCATACGCTGCGTGACATGGCGGGCGAGTGGCTGGAAGGGGAGGAGGGGCGCAGCAAAGGCGATTCAGATAGAGCTGGAGAAGCTGCAGGAGAAAATACCGGCAAGGACGCGGGGCAGAACGCCGTAGACACCTCCCGCCTGCGGGAAATGCACGCATTTCACCAATTTGTCTCTGAAAAGCTGGAGGAGACTATCGAGGAGTACAACAATAAGCGGGACACAAAATAGGGGCGGTCTGGCAGCGCCGCCCAAGTAGCCCCAGCCAGCTCCGGCTGAGGCGGAAACCGCGCTCAGCCAGCCGCGCTCAGCCGCCCAAACAGCGTCAGGCTGCCATCCGCTCCCTCCAGCCGCGCACCTTCTCCTTAACCCTCACACCGAGGTAGTACATGGAGGGCACCAGCACCAGCGTCAGAAAGGTGGCGAAGGCGAGCCCGTAAATAATGGTCCAGGCCAGGGGTCCCCAGAAGGAGGCGCTGTCGCCGCCGAAGTAAATATTCGGGTCCAGACTGGCAAAGAGCCCGTAGAAATCGATATTCAGTCCGATCGCCAGCGGAATGAGTCCCAGTATGGTTGAGGCGGCGGTCAGGATCACCGGGTTCAGGCGTACGGCCCCGCCCTCGATGACCGCCTCCCGCAGGTCGAGGCCTTCCCTCCGCAGGATGTCCGTATAGTCAATGAGTATAATGCCGTTCTTGACCACAATGCCGGCCACGGCAATAATCCCCATCCCCGTGAGCACCACCGAGATGTCCATGCCGAAGGTGGCGAAGCCGATGAACACCCCAATCAGGCTGAAGACTACCTGCGACATGATGATCAGCGGCTTGCCGATGGAGTTGAACTGGGAGACCAGCACCAGGAAAATTAATCCCACGGCCGATAACAGCGCCATCATCAGAAAGTTGGCGGTTTCGGCCTGCTCCTCCTGTTCGCCGGTCAGCGAAACCTCGTACCCGTCGGGCACCTGAAAATCCTGCAGGGCCTCACGAATCTGCCCATTGATCTCATTGGCGTTGTAGCCCTCCAGTACATTGGAGGAGATGGTGATCACGCGCTGAAGGTCGATGCGGTTGATGGAGCCATAACTCGACTCGAAGCGCGCGTCGGCCACCGCCGAGATGGGCACCAGTCCCTGGGGCGAGGGCACGCGCATATTCATGAGGTCGGTGATGTTGGAGCGGAACTCCTCCTGCAGCCGCAGGGTAATGTCGTATTCTTCCTCCTGCTCCCGGAAGGTGGAGACCGGCTCGCCCAGCAGGGCAGTGCGGATCTGGTTACCCACCTGGGCGTGGGAAATACCGTAGCTGTTGGCCTTCACCCCGTCGATGTCCACTACGATTTCGGGGTTGTTGGCCTGCAGGTCCGACTTGAGCTGCTCGATGCCGGGGATGTCCTGCGACTCGATATACTCGCGGAAGCGGGTGGCCAGGCTGATCAGCTGCTCGAAGTTGTCGCCCGACACCTCGATGTTGATGGGTTTGCCGGTGGAGGGGCCCGACTGCTCCTGCTCGACCACGATCTCGGCCCCAGGGATGCCTTTCATGTTGGCGCGGATATCCTCCAGGATGCGCTGGGTGGAGACCCCGCCGCGGTTCTGGTAATCCACAAAGGAGATGGCCACCCGGCTCTTGTTGGGACTGGGGGTCTGGTCCATATCGTTGGGCGCGGAGGCCCCGACAGCCACGTTGGAGATCACCGATTTCACCACGGGGTTGTCGCGTCCGATCACCTCGTAGACCCGGTCCTCGATGGTGCGGGTGACCTCGTTGGTGACGTCCAGGTCGGTGCCCGAAGGCATGGTGTTGTAGATGTAGACCGAATTGGGTTCGTTGCCGGGAAAGAAGACCACGTCGGGGGAGGCGATGCCCAGCAGCACCACGCTCCCGATGAGTCCCAATACGGTGCCTCCCAGCGTGTACCAGGGGCGGTTCCCCTCCAATACAAAGGAGATGGTGGCGCGGTACCGCCGCTGTATCCAGGGGAGTACGCTGCGGTTGAAACCCAGGATCATGGGCTTGAGAGCGAAGCGTTCCAGCAGGTAGAGGGCGAAGAGAAAGAGTATCAGGTTGCCCACGATGGTGAGGCCCAGCAGGTGGAAGATCGTGCCCAGCACCACGAAAATGCCGCCGCCTATGGCGAGGCCCCGCGTGAAGCCGGGCGCACTGTCGGACGAGGCGCCGGATGCGCTTTCGGACGAGCCGCCGGATGCGCTGTCGCCGGAGCCGTCAGGCGCGCCGGCCTCCGCCGCATCCCCGTCGGTCATGCCGTAGCCTTCCGAGCCCTTGCCGTCCCCGGACTCCATGAAGCTGACCGCAAAGACGGGGTTCATGATCAGCGCCACCACCAGCGAGGCGAGCAGCGTGACAATCATGGTGATGGGCAGGTAGATCATAAAGCGCCCGATGATGCCGCCCCAGAAGAGCAGGGGAATGAAGGGTGCTACGGTGGTGAGGGTGCCGGTGATCACCGGAAGGGCGATCTCCCCCGAGGCTTTCTTGGCCGCCTCGTATTTGTCCATGTCCGTGGTGTTGATATATCGGTAGATATTCTCCACGATCACGATGGCGTTGTCCACCACGATGCCGAGCCCGAGAATCAGCGCAAAGAGCACCACGATGTTGATGCTGAAGTCCATGGCCGGCATGAGGGCGAAGGCGATCAGCGAGGAGAGGGGGATGGCGAGTCCCACGTAGATGGCGTTTTCGACGCCCATGATGAACATGAGCACCAGCACCACGAAGAAAAAGCCCAGTACCACGGTGTTGAAGAGGTTGGCCACGCTCTCGCGGGTGTCGTCGGAACGGTCGCCGGTGTAGGTGACCTCCAGTCCATCGGGGAAGCTGCCCTCGCGCAGCTCCTCTACAGTGGCGCGGGTCTGCTCGGAGGTTTCGATGAGGTTGGCGCCGCCCTGTTTGATCACGTTCAGGGTGATGACGGTCTCCCCACCGAGGCGCGCATAGCTCTCGCGGTCGGCGAAGCCGTTGCGGATCTCGGCGATGTCTTTCAGGTAGACGTCGCGGCCCAGGGTGTTGGTGAGGGTGACCTCGCTGAGGTCGGAAGCGTCGGTAACCTCCCCGTCTACCCGCACCGCGCGCTCCTTGTCGCCCACGTCGAGGTTGCCGCCCGAAATGGTGACATTCTTGCCGGCTACGGCCTCGCGGATCTGGTTAAAGGTGACGTTGGCGGCCTGCATCTTGTGCAGGTCCACGTTGATCTGGATTTCGCGCTCCAGGGCGCCCACAATTTCCACCTCGTTGATGCCTGACTGGCTCTCCACAGCGTCCTGGATCTCGTCGGCGAAGCTTTTGAGCCGCACCAGGTCGTAGTTGCCGGAGAGGTTGATGTTCATGATGGGCTGGTCGTCCAGGTTGACGTCGGTGACCTCCGGCTCCTGGGTGAGCAGCGTGGGGAGCTCGTTGCGCGCGGCCTCCACCGCATCGTTCACCTCCTGCTGGGCGACCAGTTTCTCCTTGCTGGTTTCGAATTCGATGGTGATGATGGAGGTGGCCTGCTTGGAGACGCTCCGGATCACGTCCACCTGGTCGATGCCCTGCAGCTCCTGCTCGATGGGGCGGGTGACCAGGTTTTCCATGTCGGCCGGGGAGGCGCCCGCGTAGACGGTGACCACGTTGAAGATGGGGATCTCCACCTCGGGGTACTGCTCCTTGGGCAGGGTCATGTAGGAGAAGACCCCGATGAGGGTGATGAGCACCGTCAGCAGGTAGACGCTGGTGCGGTTGTTGATGGCGATGCTGGACGGTTTGAACTCTTTGATGTCCATGTATGGGTGGTGGTCGGTTGTGCTGTGCTGTGTTGTGCGTTAAGCTCGGGTTGCTTTATTGGCGCTGCAGGGTGATGCGGTCGCCCTCCTCCACGTTGCCGTAACCCCGGGTGATGACCAGGTCGCCCGCGGTGATTCCGCTGTCGGCCACCACGCGATCGTTGTAGGACATGCCCGTGACGACCGGCTGCCGGCGGGCGGTCCAGGCGCTGTCGCCGCCGGCCTGCTCGGCCAGGTAGACGAAGCGGCTGTTGTTGCCCGACTGCACGGCGTTGACGGGGATGGTGAGGGTCCCGGGCCGGGTGATGTCGTTAATGCGCAGGCGAGCCATCATATTGGGACGTATGCTGTTGTCGGTTCCCGGCAAGAATATTTCTATGCTGAAAGTGCGGTTGGCCGGGTCGATGACCCTGCTGACCACATCGATGACGGTGGTCCGTTCGTAGCCGATGCTGGGGATGGTGACGGTCACGCTGTCGGTGGTTTCGATGCGGGAGATGTACGACTCGGAGAGCTCGGCGGTGACCTTCAGCGCCTCGGAATTGGCGATCTGGAAGGCGGGCGCGGTCGGGGATGCCGTCTCGCCCACTTTCAGGGAGACGCTGTTGACGGTTCCCCCGATGGGGGCGGTGATGATGTAGTTGTCGTACTGCTCGCGGAGGGTGGCCAGCTGGCTTTCGAGGGACTGTACCTGGTTGCGGGCGCGCAGCAGCTCGATCTCTGAGCCGATGTCGTCCCGGCGCAGGTTCTGCTGGCGCTCGTAGACGGTGCGGGCCAGGTCCAGCCGGGTTTTCAGCTCCTCGATCTGGGTGCGGGTGACCTCCCCGTCAAGGGTGGCCAGGGTGTCGCCGGCCTGCACCTGCCGGCCCGACCGGACGTGTATGGTTTCGACGGTGGCCGTGGCCTTGGGAAGGATGCGGATGGTGCGGTCCGATTCGACGGCGCCCTGGATGTGCACGTAGTGGCGGAAGGTGCCCGGCTGCACCTGCTCGGTGTAGACCGGGACGTGGTTGTTGGGTGTGGCCTGTTGCTGTGTGGCAGCCTGTTGGGTGGCCTGTTGTTGCGCGGACTGTTGCTGCGCGGGCTGTTGCTGGGCAGCCTGCTGTGCGGGCTGCTGTGCGGGCTCACCGCCGCAGGCCGCGAGTGTGCCGGCCAGGGCCAGGAGCATTAGGTGGTAGCGAAGCGTGGAGAAGTTCATGTGATGTTGGCTTGAAACGGGGTTCTGGGATTAGGTTCGTCGGGGATGGGGCCGGGTGGCGCGGGGTAGCGCGTGGTGGCGCGGGATGGCCCAGCGGCCGTTTACCGGCGGCCAGGCTCGGCGCTCTGCGCCGGCTTGTCGCGGCTCAGCGCTCTGCGGCCGGCTCCATCCGTATGTCGTCTCGTATGGATTCGATGTTCTGCTGTACAAAGGGCACCCGGCCGATGGCCTGGTCGTACTGCGCCTTGGCGGCCAGGTAGCTGTAAACCATCTGGGCGTAACCTGTTTCCGCCTCGCGCAGCTGCAGTTCGGCATCGGTGACTTCCTGCTGGCTGCCCAGTCCGCTGTCGTAGCGTTGGCGGGCGCGTTCATAGCCCTCGCGGGCCTGCTCCAGGGCGCGGGCTCGCGCCTGGGCCGTCTGCATGGCGTTTTCGATGTTCTGGCGTGCGGAGATAATCTCCTTGCGTGCGTCGCGTCGGGCCTGCTGCTCCTGCAGGCGAAGGTCTCTCAGCTGGATCTGCGATCGTGTGATGGCTGCGTCGCGGCTGAAGCCCTGAAACAGGGGTACCTGCAGGTTGATCATCAGGGTCTGCGAGCGGGCCCGCTGCTCCGAGCTGCCGAAAAAGGCGGGGCTGCCCGACTGGGCGGCTGACCACTGCAGGTTGTAGGAGGCCGACAGTGTGGGCAGGTACTGGCTTTTCTGGGCGGTAATCTGCTTCTGTTGGAGTTCCTGACGCACGTCCAGGATGCGCATGTCGCCGCGGAATTCCATGGCGCCTTGCAGGAAGGTGGAGTCGGCCTCGGCCAGGGGAGTAAGCCGGTCGATGCGCTTGAGGGCCTGGTTTTCGGCTGAGGAAGCCTGGGTTGTGCGGATGTCAAAGCTGTTCAGGTCGCCGCGCACAGTGAGGTCGAGGTGTACCGGCAGTCCCATCTGGTCAAGCAGGTTGCGGCGGGCGTCCTCGACGGCAAAGCGTGCGTTGGTGAGCTGGGGCTCCTGGTTGCTGAGCTGTACCTCCAGCTGGGTCACGGCGTAACGGTCTACGAAGCCCTGTTCGTAGCGGCTTCTGGTGTCGCGCAGGTTGGCGCGGATGCGCTCTACACGGGTTTGCTGCATGGCCAGCTGCTGCTTGGCGATGAGCAGGTCGTAGTAGGCGATGCGGGTCTGCGTGACTACGCCCTGGGCGGTGGCGCGCAGGTTTTCCGACTGGGAGGCTTTTACGAGCTCCGAGCTGCTGATGCCCACGAAGGCCTGCCCGTTGAAGAGGGTCTGGGAGACGCTGAAGCCGCCCGACCAGTTGTTGTCGGTGCCGAAGGCCACGGGCACCAGCGTGTTGGGGTCGCCCTCGGGATCGAAGACCACCTCGGGGATGAAGTTGACCGGCACCTCCAGGTTGCGCGTGTAGTTCATGGATCCGGCCACGGTGGGCAGCACGTTGCTCCAGGCCGAGCGTATTTGCTGGTCGGCGTCGCGAATGGACAGCAGGGCCCGCTTCACGGAGGTATTGTTGGAGAGGGCGATCTGCAGGGCCTGGGTGAGGTTGATCTCCCCGCTGAACTGCAGGCTGTCGGGGAGGGCGGCGCTGTGCTGGCTCGTGTCGGAGGTGCGTTGGGCGGAGGCGTTGCCCGGCAGGTAGGCCAGGCCGATCAGCATGGCCAGCAGGCAGGCGACGGCTGCGCGGCGCAGGGATGTGGCGGTTGTACGGCATAGGGATGTGGCGGCCGCCTTGCCGAGGGAGGACTTGCCGGGATCGAAAGGAGGGAGGTGAATCTTATTCATCGTGATGGTCTTCGGCGTTGTGGTTTTGCGATTTTATGCCCTGCAGGAGCACCCGGTTGAACTGCCGGAATATGTCGTGCTTGGTCAGGCCGCTCTCCTCCAGCACCGACTCGACAGGTCCGTGGCGGTCGCATACCAACAGGTGCATGATGCCGCGCATGCCTCCCCAGAACTGGACAGCCAGGATTTTGGGATTCATATCGGAGGTAATGCTTCCGTCCTGCATGCCGATCTGTATGGCGCGCGTAATGGTCATCAGCAGGCGCCGGGCTACGTCTTCCAGCTCCTCCTGTTCGGGGAATTCGTCCGGCGAGGCGCTGTGACGGCGCGCCTCGTTCATCATCATGGTGTTAAGGTAGTGGGGGCGGCTGGAGACGTAATCCAGGAAGGTATCGCCCATCTCCTCGATGAGATAAAGGCCGGGCTTGTCTTTCTGGATAATGGCGTTGAAATCCTGGAAGAGGTCTTCCAGCTCCATGCCAGTGATGGCCAGGCAGAGGTCGGTCTTGTTTTCGAAGTAAAGGTAGAGGGTCCCCTTGCTGAGCTCCGCGCGATTGGCAATCTCGCTCATGGTAAGACTGTCGATCCCTTTTTCGGAGATCAACTCCTTGGCGGCCTCCAGGATCTGACGGCGGCGGCGTTCCTTTTCGCGTTTTCTGCGTTCTTCGGTGCTCATGATGTATGGACAGTCAGTTAATGACCGTCCGTTCAGTCTGTTTGAAAGAAGGTCGTCAATATAAGTAGTTCAGTGTGTACTAAACAAATTGAATTATGTGGGAATTTGGTGCGGCGCAGGATCGGGCAGGTACATGCCCCTCAGAGGCCCGAAAAGGGACCCTCGTTTTTGTGAAAAAATCACAACTCTGCAGGAGGTGAAGGGCCGCTGGGAGTTCCTGCGCCATACAGGGCATTTTGAGATTGTGAAAAAATCACAAATATGGAGGTAAGAAATTTGGGCCCATGGGGGGGGTATGTGGGGCGGAAGAGGCAGGAAGAGGCAATGAGATTGGGAATACGGGGGAGGTATTTGTAGTCCGGGGCTTCAGCCAGGCCAGCCTCCCACATCATACAGCCGAATGCTGCCTGACGTCAATATTGTTGGGATATGCAGGATAGTTGGGTTATGCAGGGTTTGCTTGTAAACCCGACTCCCAACGAGCTCACTTTAACGGAAATGCCATACCATGCCTATTGTACTGCAATCCGATACCCTGATGGAACACCTTACCGGAATCGTCCATGCCGGCACGCAGCAGCACACGCACCGGGTGGACCTTACCGCCGCGGCCGTCCTGAAGCCTGTCGGCGCGGGTGAATTGGACTTCGGGGGCGGGGAGTTTAAACCCGCCCATACCGAGAGGATGGAACCGCAGAAAAGAGACGCCTCGGACGACTACGGCTGGTGGGAGCTGAGTGAGGGAGGCTACCGGGTGCGTTTTAACGAGCAGGTGGAGGGGCCACGCGAACTCTTCATGCTGCTGACCCCGCATCGCCATCTCTCGCAGGCGGGTGTGGTGGCTGACAGCCTGCTTATCGCACCCGAGGAAGATCCCGAAGCCCTCGCACTCAATTTCCAGGTGCCTGCCGCCGGCCTGAACATCAAGGAGAATGCCCGCATGGCTTCCCTCTATATGTTGAGCGGGCAGTGATAGATGTCATTGGAAAGGGAGGGCTACAAGCATGCAATCGATAGATTAGCACATCCCGCTTTTGTCAATAATGTTTTATATTATGAACAAATTAACTATATTTAGTTCAGATTAATGAACATTATGTCTCAGAAACGTCCTACGATGCTTCCACAGCAGAAACGTATTCTTGCAAAAGTGGGGGAGAATATGAAATTGGCTCGGCTTCGCAGAAAGCTCAGTATGGAACAGGTTGCCGAACGGGCGGATATCAGCCGAACGACCCTTTGGCATATTGAGGAGGGCTCCCCAAGCGTGGCCATGGGCTATTATTTGCAGGTTTTATCCATTTTGGGCCTGGAGGATGATCTTTTGGCGGTTGCTTCCGATGATAAGTTGGGCCGTAAGCTTCAGGATGCGGAGTTGAAAGTCAACAAAAGAGCTCCTAAGTCAGGGGCGTAGGGAGAAGATGGCAGCTTCGGACAACAGAACTACGATCTACGTCTATGCACATTGGCAGGGTATGACAGAACCCCTAATGATGGGCAAGCTGCATGCCACGCCTGTTCGAGGCGAGGAAGTATTTTCATTTGCTTACGAAAAAGATTGGCTTGCTTCCCCTCATGCGCAACGATTGGATCCGAATCTTCGCCTATATGAAGGTGAGCAGTATGTACCAGACCAAAGGCGTAATTTTGGCATGTTTCTAGATTCCTCACCCGATCGATGGGGTCGAATGCTCATGAACCGAAGAGAAGCGCTATATGCACGCAGGAATGAGCAGGAACCCCGGACATTAAGGGAATCTGATTACCTTCTTGGCGTATATGACGGGCATCGTATGGGGGCTCTGCGATTCAAACGGACTCCATCAGGGCCTTTTCTGGATGACAACCATCAGCATGCTTCCCCTCCTTGGTCCATGTTACGTGACTTGGAGTATATCAGCCGTCAGGCAGAACGACCAGATGCTTCTGAAGAACCTGAGTATCATAAGTGGCTTGACCTGCTGGTAGCACCGGGCTCCTCCCTGGGAGGAGCCCGTCCCAAAGCCAGTGTTCTTGATCCGGATGACCAGCTTTGGATCGCTAAATTTCCCAGCCGAAGTGACGACCGTGATGTTGGTGCTTGGGAAAAAGTTGCCGGATTGCTAGCAGATCGATGTGGAATCCCAACGGCTGAATCCAGGTTGGAGAAATTTTCCAAGATGGGTCATACTTTTATCTCAAGGAGATTTGACAGATCTGATGCGGGTTACCGAAAGCACTTTGTTTCGGCCATGACTTTATTGGGCTACCGGGACGGGATCGACCATAGAGACGGTGCCAGCTATCTTGAATTGGTCGCATTAATTATCGAGATGGGCTCTGATGTTCAGGCAGATTTGATGGATCTATGGAAGAGAATGGCCTTTAATGTATTAATATCAAATACAGATGATCACCTGAGAAATCATGGTTTTCTGCTTACTCCAGCCGGTTGGAAGTTATCTCCTGCATTTGATCTGAATCCTGAACCAGCCGGTATCGGCCTGACACTTAATATTAACGAGCGGGAAAACGCCTTAGATCTCGACCTGGTACGGGAAGTGGCCCCTCATTTTCGGTTGGATGAAGGTGAGGCTAATAGTATTATTCAAAAAATGGAGAAGGAGGTCGGAGCATGGCGTGATCTGGCTGCCTCCAGGGGAATATCCAGAGAAGAAATTGCACTAATGCGTCCGGCATTTAATGTGGCGGTATGAGATGAGGCAGTTAGAGACGTGGCAGTAAATGAGGTGGCGGTGTGAGTTTGCGATTCCAGGCTGTAAATATGCCAACGAGAGATGCCAGCGCAAGTTGCCAGTCAAAATTGTCAGCGAAAGTTGCCTGCATAAAAAGAAAGCCCCCGCTTGCCGAAGCAGGCGGGGGCTCGTACCGCGTACGGGATTCGAACCCGTGCTACCGCCGTGAAAGGGCGGCGTCCTAAACCCCTAGACGAACGCGGCATAAATCCGAAAAGGGCTACAAGCATACGGGATTTCCGCCTCTCTTACAAGATAACGGCAGGTGCTGCGGGTCCGCTCGTTTGCCGGAAATGCCTTTCCGTTCCGGACCGGACAGCGCGCCTGCATCCCGCGTGAAAGGGAGCTCGAGGGGATTTGAACCCCCGGCCTCCAGGGCCACAACCTGGCGCTCTAACCTACTGAGCTACGAGCTCCATCTGGGAATTTTCAGGCCTCAAAGATACGGATTAATACGGGAGTTTCAATGCCCTTTGTGCCTCAAAAACCCTCTCCTGGGGGGTGTTCGCTCCAGGGCCGCGGATCGGGAGGTGCCCGTATTGGGAGATACTCGTAACGGGAGGGGCCATTATTAGGATTTTTTCATTTAAAGGACCTTGAAGCTGCGGCGATAACATCAAGGACGGATGAAGCAAGACCATACCGGCCGGTACAGGAATGAACGGGTGGCACATACGGGCAGGGAGAGCGGGAGGGCCTAGGGCACGAGAGCAGAGGTGCAGGAATAGCCCGGGGGTGCAGAGATGGCCCAGAGGTGCAGAGATGCCCCAAAAGTGTAGAAATAGTAAGGCCGTCATCCTATTTAATAACCTTTAGGCCCTGAATTAAGCGGGACCGACATGGAAATTTCATCTTCAGAGAGCCGTCGTTTCTACCTCTCCCGGAAACTGATCTGGGCGGTGGGGCTTTTCGTCGTGTTGGCCAGCGGTATGGTGGTTCTGGTCAACTTCTCGCTGAACATGATTTCGGCCTCCCGTAACTACACTTCTCTGCTGTCGCAGTGGAGCCAGTTCCACTCCCAGGGCACCCTATACCTGGAGCGCTATGCCCGCGACGGCGAACTGGAGGATCTGGCGAGTTACCGTCAGGCTAAGGAGTACGAGGAGCGCATATCGGGGGTGATTGACGAGCTCTTTCTGGAGGATATGGACGTGGAGAAGGTGTTTGATGTTTTCAACGAAGCCGAGCTCTATCCGAACGAGATTTCCACCCTCATCATCTCCTTTCAATATTTCGGGGACCTGCGGCCGGTGCAGCGCCTGAGGGAATCGTGGAACGAACTGGACAGCCTGGACCGGCTGGAGGAAAGGCTGGTAACCCGCCTGGAACGGGCGGACGATCCTGCAGGAACGAACGCCACCCAGAGCCGCGCCTTTCTGAGCCGCCTGGACGAAATCAACGAGCAGTGGGTGTGGCAGAGCCGGCAGCTTACCGCGGAGGTGGCCGGCATTTCGCAGGGACTGCGGCAGTTCGGTCTCTGGTTCAGCGTCATCAACGGACTTCTCCTGCTGCTCGTGGGGGTGGTCATTTCGGTGCGCGTATCTAAAAGCATCAACCGCTGGGAGCACAGCATGGCGGAGCGCGACCGGCTGGCCCGCATCCCCGAGATGAATCCCAACCCGGTGCTTGTGTTGTCCGGTGAGGGGGAGGTGTCCTATTGCAACTCCTCGGCTGAGGAGCTGCTGCCTCGCATCAGGAAAGAGGGCATCGATCATGCCTTTCTGCGCCATATGGCGGATCACCTGAATCACGATCGGGACATGGAATTTTCACGCACGCGTACGGTGGAAGTGGACGGTACCTGGTATCAGCAGCTGATTCACTATGTCCGCGAGGAAGACGCCTACCACATTCATGCCCAGGATGTGACCGACAAGCGCCGGCAGCAGCACGAGCTCCGTGCGTCACTTGAAGAGAAGGAGGTGCTCCTGGGGGAAATCCACCATCGCGTCAAGAACAACCTGGCGGTGGTTTCCGGGCTGCTGGAGATGGAGAGCATGATGGGACGTGATCCCGGGACGGCGCTCCAGGAGAGCCGCGACCGCATCAAATCGATGGCCATCATTCACGAGATTCTCTACCGGTCCAACTCCTTTTCCAATCTGAATCTGAAGCACTACGTGGAGCAGCTTTCCGACTACATCGGTGACACCTATATACGCAACGGGCACGGGGCCATCCGTCTGAAGAAGGAGGTGGAGGATGTCACCATTAATATCAACCAGGCCATTCCCGCAGGACTCATACTCAGCGAAATGCTGGGGAACGCCATCGAGCACGGCTACGATTCGGGCCAGGAGGGGGAGATTCGCGTGCAGCTTCGCCAGGAGGGAGATTGGGTTGTCCTGATGGTTTCCGACGACGGCAAGGGGCTTCCCGAGCATTTCGACTACGAATCGGAGGATACCGTGGGCTTTACGATTGTACGGGAGCTGTCGCGTCAGCTTGAAGGTGAGGTGGCGCTGGATTCCGCGCCGGGAGAGGGGGTTCGTTTTGTCCTGCGTTTCCAGAAGGAGGCGGAGGCTCGCGGGGCTGCCGGGAATTACACCCCGGATGCGCAGGATCGCGGGAGCGAAGACGCGGGGAGTGTGCCTGACGGCGAAACTTCCGGCGGCGAAACCGCCGGGAGTGTGAGTGACGGAAGTGTGCCTGACGGCAGCGAATCCGCCGGCAATGAAACCGCCCCAAATAATGATAGGAGATCATAATCATGGGTATTCAACGTACGGCAGGCAATGTTCTGAAAATTTGGTTGGCGGGTTTCGTGGCCAGCCTGGTGATGTTCGTCTTTATTTTTCTGGGCGTGCACGTTACCGGCCTGGCCCCCTTCAATGTGGCGCCTTCCGCCGCTTTTCTATACAACATCGGGGTGGAAGTGCCCATCTACGCCGTACTGCTGCATTTCGCCTATGGCATACTGTGGGGTTATGTGCTGGTCTTTACTTTTGAGGATGACCTTACGGTGAGCAAGGCGCTGGGGCTTTCGATGGTGCTCTGGCTGTTTATGATGGTGGTCTATTCGCCCCTGATCGGGTGGGGCATTTTCGGTTACGGCTACGCCCATTTGCTGAGTCCCGGGCACCCGCTCTTTTTGCAGGCCGGCCTTGCCTATGTGTCGGTTACCCTGGTGCTTCACCTGGTGTATGGGGCGGTGCTGGGTCTGGCGACTACGCGGCAGTGGTTGCTGGAGAGTCGGGTGTGAATGGGTGCCGGCGCGTGGTGGGTTGTCGGTAGCCGGGTGTGGGAAGTGCAGGAGGTAAAGTGCCGGGGGTGCCAGGGCGTGTCAAGGCAGGGGCATTAGGGGTGCCCCACGGCGCCAAAATTTGACCCCTTATTTTTGTGATTTTTTCACAAAAACGAATGTAAGGTATGGCTGTTACAGGGTCTATAGGGGTACCACACCCTTTAGAACTGCGAAAAAATCACAAATATGATGGGCCGTTTTCGGGTCCAAAACAGGGGACCCTTTCTGGGGCAGGCCGACTTCGATCTGACCGCCTCCCACTACAAAGAACACCCCTCTCACCTGCTACACCTGGAGGGATCGCATCCGTCGCTGCTTCGAAACGCACTGATTGTCGGCGATAATGGCTCAGGCAAATCCGTACTGCTGGAAGCCATACGCTATATCCGCGACCGGGTCGTTCGCTGCCCCGAGCCCGAGGAGGGCATGAACGCCCGTATGTTTCGGATCCGAGGCGGGGCGAAACACCTTTCGGCGAGTTATGTGTATTCGTTCTATCATGAAGGGGTCCGCTATCGCTTCAGGCTGTCGATCTCTCCGCGTCATGTGGTACATGAGATGCTCTACCGGGTCGACACCCTCCCCGGTACCCAGGGAGCGGCCCTTTATCATCGCTGGAACCGGGGGGAAACCACCCGTGCACGTCCCATTCGGCCTCAAATGGAAAAGGTACAGGACATCCGAGCCCTGCATCGTATGGCCGCAGCTACGCCGCGCAACGGGATTCTGCTTGCCCATGCGGAGGAGGAGGGTCTTGAGATGCTGGTGCCGCTGCTCAACTACTTCCGTCAATCGATTCGCATCATTCCTGGTCGCGACGAAGTGCCCCTGATGGACATCCTCGCCGCACGGCCCGGGAGTCCCTTTTACCGGTATCTGCGGGAGCACCTTGCGGCGGTTCAGGCCGACGGACTTCTACAGGGAACGCATTATGAGGAGCATGAGGGGACGCTCGGATCCTGGAACCATTACCGCCTTCAGAAGGCGAGGATTTCAAACACCGGGGAAATCATGACGGAGGGACTGGCCTGGTACCTGCAGCAGCTGGCCTGTATTTACGATGCCCATCGAAACGGCAAGCTGCTGATCATCGACGGACTGGACCGGGGGTTGCATCCCCGCGTTGCGCGCAGGCTGCTGAAATGCTGCGTGGAGCCCTGGAGTGGTCCCGCAATTTCGGACAGTCGGCCAAGCCACGCCAACTCGCCGAACTCGTCCAGCAAGGCCAACTCGTCCAGCAAGGCCAACTCGTCAAACAAGTCCAGCAAGCCCAGCAAAGCCAGCAACGCGCAGTTTGTACTCACCGCCCACGATCCCGTGCTGTTGGATCTGTCGCTGCTCCGGCGCGACGAGATCTGGCTGGTGGAAAAGGACGCCTCCACCGGCACTTCGACGCTCCGAAACCTGAGGGAGATGGGCTTGCGCAACGACCTGAGGCTGGGCCGGGCCTACCTGGAGGGGCGGCTGAAAGGCTAATCCTCCCGCTTCGATGAGTGCTTTTTCAAGAATTCTGCCAATTCCTTCTTCTCAACTTTACCGTTGGCCAGGTCGATCATGATAGCAAACAGCCCTTTCTTATCAGCCGCCATCCGGTAACCATTAACAAAAAGAAAGGTGTACATGGCAATAAGAGCTGTTCGTTTGTTGCCATCATAAAACGGATGGTTTTGACAGATATGAAATCCATAGGCCGCTGCCATTTCAAACAGATCCTCGTGGACATACTCTCCTCCAAAGCTGGCCTGAGGTTGGGAAAGGGCAGATTCCAACAGTCGTTCATCCCGTATCCCCTGGCTGCCTCCATAGGAGACTATTTGATCCTGATGAAAGGCAAGGATCGTCTTCTTATCCAGAAATTTTATCACTTGGCCAACTCCTTGAGCACGTCCTTGTAATCGGTATTGGCCTCGCGATAGGCCTCGGCCCACTGTTCAAATTCAGGATCCATCGGCGTTAGTTTCACATTACCATCCTGGGTTTCGATAGTCAGGGTATCTCCCTCTTTCAGATGGAGTTCATCAATCAATTGCTTGGGAAGGGTGACACCCAGACTGTTTCCAATTTTGCGAATTTTGGTTTCCATAGCCACGTATTTGCGGTTCTTTAAGTTATAACAATGTTATTATTTGTCCAAAAATACAATGCCTATCACCAAAAGTTATTCCATATGTCTATTCTACGATTCCGGGAGGAGGCCATGAACAATATCAAACGCATGAACCTGATGCAGCTTGCTTTTCTGGAAGGCATCAATCAGATTTAGAATATCAAATCTGGGTAGCTGATCCCAATTCTGCACAGATTATGCTCCACACGTTATACACGCATCCTCTACTCATCAACTTTCATTTTTACTGAAGTTTATTCATGAGTGATATTCTGCAAACCCTTATTCGTGGTTTAACCTACGAAGGTGAACTACTACATATCATCATAAACTATACCCTGATCATTTTGACCGTTATGCCATTCGTGTTGTACCGTGGCTCGCCTACTCATTGGGAAAATCGGGGATGGGCGATAAGCTTAACAATAATAACTTCTTTCCAAGTTATTGTTTGGTTTGTCATAGATGCGGTGGGGGTCTCACTGATATGGTGCACGATGGCAGGTTATACAATTATCTGCTATTGGTATGAATGGCACTGCGCCCATGAGAATGTTCCAAAACGATTAGCTTTAATAGCCGTCCTATCTGCATTTTCAGCGATAGTTTATTATGCAATTGTGTTTCCAATAATTACGACCGTAGCGCATGTTGTAGCGGTGCTCATAGGCATCAGTCTATTCTTTCTAATACGAGGTATTCAAAGTAAAACAGTAAAGTAATGAATGACCCCGAGGCAGAGCTATTGAGGTATCATTTCTACGCCCATCGCACTATTGAGCATATCTTTGAACGGGCTGAAAGCATATCACAGACACACGTCAAGGGAGTAAAGATTTCTGAATATGCCAATGAACATTCGGCCGCCCTCTGCACCCGTGATGCCGCAGGGTCGGAGATCCGGGCTTACACATGGGAGGAGCTGCTGAGGATTATATCGTAACCTGGCCCGCGATTTTTCGTGAGAGACGGGGAAGCGCTTCGGTCCGCCACCAACCCCGAACTCCATCTTCCCAGCCATGCTGAGAAACTACGTTAAGATCGCTTTTCGCAATCTGTTCAAGGAACCCTCCTATACGCTGATCAACGTGGCCAGCCTGGCCGTAGGCATTGCCTGCTTCCTGTTCCTCCTGCTGCTGGTCCAGTATACCTTCAACTTCGATACCTTCCACGAGAAGTCCGAGCAGATCTACCGGCTCAACGATCATATCCTTACCGAGTCGGGCAGTGAAATCAACGCGGCCATCACGCCCTGGCCGTGGGCGCCGGCTATCGCCGATGAGTTTCCCGAGGTGGAGGGCTATGTGCGCTTCGCCGACCGGTCGCACAGCGTGGCCTACCAGGAAAATATTCTCAGTTACGGCGTTCACTACGTGGATGAGGCGTTTTTCGACGTCTTCTCCTTTGACCTGCAGACGGGTGATCCCGCCCTGGCGCTGGACGGGCCGAACAAGGTGGTGCTGACCCCGCCGGTTGCCACCAGCCTATTCGGACAGGAACAGCCGGTAGGCAGGGAAATCCTGCTGGACGGGGAGCCGTATGTGGTGAGCGGGCTGCTCGAGGAGATTCCGGCCCATTCAAGCATCGGCTTCAACATGCTGGTCTCCTCCGACAACCTGACCCCGCAGAACTACGCCAACTACGACAACTGGCGGACCCACAGCATCTATACCTACCTGCTGCTGAGGGAAGGGGCGGATATAGCCGCCATGGAGTCCCGGTTTCCTGCCTTTCTCCGGAGCTACATCGACGAGGATGCGGCGGAGCGGTACACCCCCTCCCTGCTCAAGTATACCGATATGTTCCTTGCCGACGAGTACTACAGCAGCCAGAACGCCACTCTCGATGAAAGCTACGTATATATATTTACGGCCATCGGATTCCTGGTGCTGGTGATCTCGTGCGTGAATTTTATCAATCTCTCCACGGCGCGCGCGGCCCGGCGAAATACCGAAGTGGGCATTCGCAAGGTGCTCGGGGCCATGCGCAGGCAGCTTGTATTCCAGTATCTCTTTGAGGTTCTGATCATTGCGCTTTTCGCCGTGGGGTTCTCCATGCTGCTGGTGGAGGTCGGGCTGCCGTGGTTCAACTCCATGACCGGCTGGGAGGTCGTGGTGGGTTACACCTCCAACGCCTTCTTCTGGCTCTCGTGCGCCGGGATCCTGTTGTTTGTTACGCTGGTGGCCGGCGGGTATCCCGCCTTCTACCTTTCCCGCTTCAAACCCTCGCGGGTGTTTCAGTCCTCGGGTACACGGTCACGCAAATCGTGGCTTCGTACCGGTCTGGTGGTCTCACAGTTCACGCTGGCAGTCTTTCTGTTGGTCAGTTCGCTGACCGTAGACCGTCAGCTCAGCTTTCTCCAATCCAAGGATATGGGATACCAGCAGGAAAACCTGATACAGGTTATCCTCCCGAACGAAGAGGCCCGCCGGCAGGCCGAGCTGTTCAGCCAGGAGCTGCTTCGCAATCCGTCCGTGGAGCAGGTGGCGCTGGCCTCCAACGGCCCGTATTCCAGCGGGTCCGTCACCGAGTACCGGATCGAGGGCACGGAATGGGAGGAGGGTATACTGGTCAGCACCTGGTATGCGGATGAGCGGTTGATTCCGGTGCTGGGACTGGACCATAAACTGGGCAGGAATTTCAACCCGAACCTGGCCTCGGACAGTGCCGGTGCCTTTATCATCAACGCCACGGCGGCGCGCACCTTCGGCTGGGAACCTGAGAGCAGTCTCGGCAAGACCATTCGGACCGGCAGCGGGGACGACCTGATTACCGGGGAGGTGGTCGGGGTGGTGGAGGATTTCCATTTTGAATCCCTCCAGAACCGGATCAGTCCCCTGATCCTGCGCTACCGTCCGGCCGAATTCGACAATATCCTGGTCCGGACGGTTCCCGGCGCCGGCGGCGAGGGCGGGGTGGAATCCACCGCTTCCCTGCACGGGCAGGTGGAGGAGCTGTGGCGGGAGATGTTCCCCGGCGAGCCCATCTACTATTTCTATGTGGAAGAGGATCTGTCCGATATCTACACGACAGAAGAGGTAATCGGCAGGTTGCTGAGCAGGCTGACCTGGCTCACCATGTTCATCGCATGTCTCGGGCTGCTCGGGCTCGCCTCCTACAGCACGGTGCAGCGCACCAAGGAAATCGGCATCCGCAAGGTAATGGGCGCCACGGCGCGGCAGATCGCCACCATGCTTTCAAAAGATTTCATACGCTATGTGCTGGTCGCCCTGGTGATCGGCATCCCGCTGGCCTGGTTCGGCGTACGCCAGTGGCTGCAGAATTTCGCCTACCACACCAGCGTGGGCGTGGACACCCTGCTTATCACACTCGTCGCCAGTCTTGGAATTGCCCTGGCAACGGTAAGCTGGCAGGCCGTGCGCGCTGCCCTCGCCAATCCCATTGATTCGCTGCGCTCCGAGTAGAAGGGGAGGAGGGAAGCAAGATCCTCTATATGGCGCTCGGCAAGGATGGGTCGCCGGAGAATTATGTTGATCTTTGCAGTCAAGGAAACATTGAGTAATATGAAATCTGTTTCGATCATACAGAACCCAGACCTGCTGTTTTATGTCAAGATTGACAATCCGAGAACTGGACGGAGATTTAATGGACCGTCTCAGAATTCAGGCTGCTCAGCATGGTCACTCCATGGAGGAGGAAGTGCGTAGTATTTTAAGAGCAGCGCTGGCAAAGGAGCCGGAACATACGGACAATATCGTTGATGCAATCCGAAAGCGATTTGCTCCGTTGGGCGGGATTGAACTGCCTGTGTTGCCTCGGAAGCCGATGCGCAAGCCTGATGATATCGGTTTTGACCCTTGATTGGTTGAGATTATTAATCCCTGGCTGCCATAGTTTCACAGTCAAGCCGGCTTTTCTTGAGAGGGCCATTCCGGTCTGACTGAATGAGATCGCCTGAATATTCCCGGCCGGGCTGCTGTATAGAACGCTTATTGTATTTTCTGAGCATTTCTGTTACTCTGCTGTTTACACGGCCTTCCAACCAACCCTGCCCTTATGAGATCTTCCCGACCTCTGACGTCACGCGACGCGCAAGTCTCTGCAAAGCTGCACCTGTTCACACTTCCCCTGCTGGCGCTTCTGGCCTTGGCCTTTGCCGCCTGCACCTCCGCCGACGGGCCGCTGGCGGCCGAAGAGGATGAAATCGCGGGGGTGGTCACCTCCACCGAAGGACCCGAGGCCGGGGTGTGGGTAATTGCCGAGACGGAAGACCTCCCCACCCGTTTCGCCCGGATTGTAGTCACCGATGAGCAGGGACGGTACCTGATACCCGACCTGCCGGATGCGGAATACCGGGTCTGGGTTCGGGGCTACGGGCTGGTCGACTCCCCGCAGTCCGAGGCATCCCCGGGAACCATGATGGACCTTCGGGCGGAGCTGGCGCCTGACGCACAGGCGGCCGCCCAGTACTACCCGGCCGGCTACTGGTATTCCATGATCAATGTGCCGGAACAGAGCGAATTTCCCGGCACGGGTCCGGACGGAAACGGCATTTCGCCCAACATGCAGACGCAGGCCGAATTCCTGCGCAACATCAAGACGGGCAACTGCACCATCTGCCACCAAATGGGCAACAAGGCGACGCGTGAGTTGCATCCCTCCATGCAGGATTACGAGAGTACCGAGGCGGCGTGGGAGCGGCGCCTGCAATCGGGCCAGGCGGGCGGTTATATGACGTACGGACTGCAGAACATGGGCAAGGAGGCCGCGCTGGAGATGTTCGCCGACTGGACCGACAGGGTGGAGGAGGGAGCCGTCCCGCCAGCGCCGCCGCGTCCGGAGGGCGTGGAGCGTAACGTGGTCATCACCATGTGGGACTGGGCGGACCCGAAATCGTACCTGCACGATTTGGTGTCGACCGACCGCAGGGACCCCACCCTGAACGCCGACGGGAAGATCTACGGCGCGCTCGAAGCGAGTTCGGACTACCTCCCCGTGCTCGACCCGGCCGCCCACGACACGAGCCGGGTTCCCGTCACGGTGCGCGACCCCGACACGCGGCCGGCGTCCGGGCCCAACATGCCCGCCCCGTCGCCCTACTGGGGGGACGAGCCGCTGTGGGACAGCCGCGCCAATGTGCACAATCCCATGTTTGACGGGCAGGGTCGCGTCTGGATCACCGCTACGGTGCGTCCCCCGGCCAATCCCGACTTCTGCCGGGAAGGCTCGGATCATCCTTCGGCACAGCTGTTTCCCCTGGAGCGGGCCGGCCGCCATTTGGGCGTATACGATCCGGCGAGCGAGGAGTATACGCACCATCAGCACCTGCTTCAGCACGCACCACCTGATGTTTGCCGAGGACGAGGAGAACACCTTGTGGACCAGCGGCGGCGGATCGGTGATCGGCTGGCTGAACACCGAAGAGTACGACCGGACCGGCGACGAGGAGGCCTCCCAGGGATGGACGGCCTTCATCCTCGACACGAACGGCAACGGCGAGCGGGACGACTACGTGGAGCCTGGCGAGCCGGTCGACCCGGAGCGGGACAAGAGGATCAGCGGAGGGTACTACGCCGTGGCCCCGGCCCCGGACGGCACCGTATGGGGATCGGACCTGGGTTACCCGGGCGGCATCTTCCGTCTGGATCCCCGGTGACAATCCGCCGGAGACCGCCCTGACGGAGTACTACGAGCTGCCCCTGGACGAAGACGGGGAGCCGGTCGAGGGATTCACCCCACGCGGCATGGACATCGACCGCAACGGCGTTGCCTGGGTGGCCCTGGCCAGCGGACATATGGCCCGGTTCGACCGCAGCCAGTGCGAAGGTCCCCTGAACGGTCCCGAAGCCACCGGCCAGCACTGCCCGGAAGGCTGGACGTTCTACACCGAACCGATGCCTCAGATGCAGAACGTGGAATATTCGGGAAGCGCCGAGGCCAGCTACTACACCTGGGTCGACCAGTTCAACACGCTCGGCCTGGGCGAAAACACCCCGATCAACACCGGCAACGCCTCAGGGGGTTTGTTGGCGTGGGACGACGGGGAGTGGGTGGTGCTCCGGGTGCCCTACCCGCTGGGTTTCTATACGAAGTGGATGGACGGCCGGATCGACGACCCGGATGCGGGCTGGAGAGGCCGCGGCGTCTGGGCAACGGTAAGCACCCGGGCCCCCTTCCACATGGAGGGCGGCAAGGGGACCACGAGCAAGGTGTACAAGTTCCAGATCAGGCCCAATCCGCTGGCGAGGTAATTTTATGGCCCTATCGATACGCCTGCCCGAAGATCTGGAAAAACGCCTTGATGAATTGGCCAAACTAACCGGCCGAACAAAATCCTACTACGTGCGGGAGGCATTGGAGGAAAAGCTCGATGAGTGGGAGGATCGCTATGTTACCGAATACCGGCTTGAGAACCCGGAGGGGCCGCGTTGGAGCCTGGAGCAGTTGGAGGAGGAGGTAGATCAGAAGTAAGGGCAGTCACATGTGGACGGTTGAATTTGACGATAGGGCAAGCAAGGAGCTGCTAAAGCTGGATCCGTCTCTCTCTGCGTGAATGGCTGACTGCTCACCGCGTGATGGTCCATCCCAGCCATGCCGCTGTGAATCCGGCCAGCAGGCTCGCTGCCGTGTATAGCAACAGCGTCGGTACCTGTCCCTGTTCAGCCAGCAGGACCCCTTCCATGGAAAAGGTGGCGAAGGTCGTAAACCCTCCGCAAAAGCCGGTGGCCAGAAGCATTCGGAGTTCGTGGCCGATGATATGCCGCTGTCCCAGCCCGAACAATAACCCAATAAGGAAACTGCCCGCGATATTGACCGCGAAGGTGCCCAGAGGAAAGGCGTAGGCGGGGAACAGCTGCTGGATTCGGAGTGAGAGAAGGTAACGAAGGTAACTGCCGGCAAAACCGCCCAGTCCCACCAAGAGAAATGCTTTCATAAGAGTGACTCCTGTCAATTGATGTTTGACTGTGAATTGCAGGAGTCATCAGCGCCGGCGGAAGCCGGGGCGGTTGAGGGCGAACTCCATCGCCGATTCAATAATATAATTTTTCCTGCCTGTATACAATTCTGAGAGTTTTTTTGTTTACGGTATCAAGAAGGGAGAAGGCACTGCGTCTTCTCCATTTTTCACGGAGTGGAAGCAATATTTGTAAAGGAAGTGTAGGTACGGAGATCGCCTTTCGCTTCTCCCTGCCGAGTGGGATATTGGGGCCATGAGACCTCGAGACACCTCCCAGACCCGCACCCTTCCCTTCGGCTCCGACGAGGCCTTGCGCCGCCGGTTCATGCTTATTGACGACCCGGTGTCGGGGAATCTGCGATGGGGACTCCTGCTGGAGGAGCTGGACAAGCTGGCCGAGGATGTAGCCCTGGCGTACGCGCGCCGTACCCGGGAAGATGCGGCGGTGGTGACGGCGGCCATCGACGACATCATGCTGCGTACGCCGGCCGACATCGGGAGGGACCTTCACCTGCGGGCCCGCATCAACTATGTGGGCACTTCCTCCATGGAGGTGGGCATACGCGTGGACCAGGAGGGGGAAGAAGGACGCTCCCTGGCTTCCTGCTACTTTACCATGGTGGCGCGATCCGGCCGCGGCCGCGAAGCCGGGAGCCTGGCGGTGGAGCCGCTATCCTATGAGTCGGACCTGGAGATGAAGCGCCGCGACAACGCGGTGTGGCGACGCAAGGCTTACCGCCGCCGCATGGAGGAGATGGAGGAGCCGCCCGACCGGGATGAGTACAACCACCTCAGAGAGGTACACCAGGCGCAGGAGCGCGACGATTTTGACGGGCTGCTAGCCTCCGACCTGGTGCGGAGCAACTGGGAACGCATGTACCCCGAACAGGAGAACGTGCCCGAAAAGATCTTCGGCGGCTACGTCATCCGCCGCGCCTTTGAGCTGGCCATGATGCACGCCGAGGAGATTGCCCCCGACCGGCCGGTCTTCGTACGGGTGAACCGCATCAACTTTCTGCAGCCCGTGCACATAGGTGACAAGCTGGATTTTACCAGCCGCATCGTCTATACCGGGGAGACTTCCATCAGCATGGAAATTGACATCGAGCGCATCAGCAAGAACCAGGTGACCCGTGCCCTGTCGAATACCTGCGAATTCACCTTCGTGAATGTGGACCGGCAAATGCGTCCCCGTCCCGTCCCCAGGGTATATCCCACCACCTACGACGAAGACCGCCGCTACCTTAAGGCGCGGCGGCAGCACAGGCGCCGGAAAAAGAGTTCCGACTCCCCCTGAAAAGAGGTAAATTCCCTGTTTTCAACGGTCACGAAAACGGGATGAGGTCACGAAAACGGGATGAACCAGACAGGCGATCGCTGGTGATTGAAATTATTGGACAAATTGTCAATGCGATTTACAATTTGTCCAATTTCGGGTTAGGGGTAATGGGATTGAGATCAGGGGCAACAAACCCGAGGGAGGGAGAACACATCCTGCCGGGAGGGTTTGCGCTTTTAAGTCATACTACTATATTAGGCATTGAAATTCCGGGCCCGGATGGGACATGCATCATACCGGCGTCCTCGAACGTAATCACGCGCGACGGCTTATGATTTTCCAGCTTTTTAAATTGGAAGTGCTCAAAAGCGTACGGTCGGTATCACTCTCCCGGAACGTGATCGGGGGCATCTTCCTGGCGATCATCGGCTTTTTCTTTCTGATCAATCTGCTCTTTCTGGCTTTTTTCCTGGACGAAATCCTGGTGGAAAGCCTGGGTGCCGAGCAGCCCGCGGTCTTCCTGAACGGCCTGCTTTTCTACTACTTTGTCTTTGAGCTGATGGTCCGTTTCTTCATGCAGAAGATGCCTGTGATGGAGCTGGAGCACTACCTGCACCTGCCCGTACGGCGCAGTACTCTCATTCACTACCTGCTGGGGCGCTCCAAGCTGACGCCGCTTACCATGCTGGTGCCCCTGATTTTCGCTCCCTTTGCCTTTACGGAGGTGGCCTCCACCTGGGGCGCGGCGGGTGCGTGGAGCTGGCTGCTCTGCCTCTGGGCGGTCAGCCTGCTGATTCACTGGTTCATGCTCTGGTACAAGCAGCGGCTGGGAAGCAGTCTCCCGGGCATCATCGCGCTGGTGCTGCTGCCCGTACTGACACTGGGCGCGCAATACTATGGTCTTTTCAATGCGGGGCAGTGGGCGGCCCCTTTCTGGAACGCTGCCCTGGAGGGCTGGCTGCCGGTTGCTGTAACGGCCGCAGCCGGACTTGCGGCCTACGTCTTCGCCTGGCGCTACTACCGCCGCCACGCCTACACCGAGGAGCTGGGCGACCGTCGCGGGGGCACCTACGTGAACCGGTCCATCGATTTCTTCTCGCGCTTCGGCCGCATGGGCGAGATGGCCGACCTGGAGTGGAAGCTCATCCTGCGCCACAAGAAGAGCCGAATCTACCTGCTCATTACAGGACTCTTCCTGCTCTACGGACTCATATTCTACGGTGAGCCGGCCTACCAGTCGGAGACCGGCGTCTCGTGGATGTACATCTTCCTGGGGGTCTTCATCACCGGCATTTTCATCATGCAGTACGGGCAGCTT
The DNA here is from genome assembly GCA_034521445.1 of Balneolaceae bacterium. Lineage (NCBI taxonomy): Bacteria > Pseudomonadati > Balneolota > Balneolia > Balneolales > Balneolaceae > Balneolaceae bacterium. The sequence continues at coordinate 580,090 of JAXHMM010000003.1, forward strand.
TTCCTGAGCTGGAACTCCAGCACCTTCGACTTTTACATGACACGGCGCGGGGGACTGGACGACCTGGTCCGCGGCAAGTACCTGCTTTTTTACGTGATCACCGTGCTCTGCTACCTGCTCTCCATCCCCTACGTCTACTTCGGATGGGACGTACTGCTGGTGCACACGGCGGCCTTCTTTTTCAACATGGGCGTGACCATCCACCTCATCGTCTGGATTTCCCTTTGGAAGCCCAAGCCGATGGATCTAAGCAAGGGCGCCATGTTCAACTACGAGGGCATAGGGGCGGCGCAGTTTGTCATGATTATTCCCATGATCGCCGTACCCTACGCGGTGTTCATTCCCTTTTCGCTGCTGGCCGGCGATTACATCGGCCTGACTGCACTGGGCGTCACCGGCCTGGCCGGGCTGCTCTTTTCCGACAAGCTGACCGAAGTCTGCGTGCGCAGGCTGACGACCCAGCGCCACGAAATTTCATCCTCATTCAGACAGGAAATCTGATGATCGACATCGAATCTCTTACCAAAACCTACGGGGGCGAGACGGTTCTCGACATCCCCGAGCTGCACATTCCCAGGGCCGAGTGCTTCGGACTGGTGGGCAACAACGGGGCGGGGAAGACCACCCTCTTCCGCATCCTGCTCGACCTGGTGCGTCCCAGCGGGGGACGCGTGCTCCTGGAGGGCACCGACGTGAGCACCGACGAGGAGTGGAAAGGACGGGTGGGCTCCTACCTCGACGAGCACATGCTGCTGGGCTACCTGACGCCCGACGAGTATTTTGAGACTCTTCGCAAGATCTACGGACTGGCCGAGGAGGACCTTCAGGTGCACCTGGAGGATTTCGACGACCTCTTCCACGGGGAGATCCGCGACAAGAAGAAGTACATCCGCGACCTCTCCAAAGGCAATATCAAGAAGGTGGGCATCGCCGCGGCCTTCCTGGGCAATCCCGAGGTGGTGGTGCTGGACGAGCCTTTCGAAAACCTGGACCCCAGCTCACAGATCAAGCTCAAGAAGCTTATCAACCGCAAGAGGGAAGAGACGCGCACCACCTTTCTGATCTCCAGCCACGACCTCACCCACGTCACCGACATCTGCGACCGCATCGTGCTGCTGGAGAAGGGCACCGTCATCCGTGACATGAAAGAGGACAAGGAGGCCATGTCGCAGGCCCTGGCCGATTACTTCGAGGGCTGAGGGCGGGACAGCGGGTTAGGCAAGCAAACGCGCCGAGGAGGTAAGAAGGGCCTGCCACGGCGCGTCTAGGAAAACGCCGCGTTTATTAACGCATAGCCTTCGTCCATGCCGGGACCCGATAACAGTCGAAACGGATTTTATTTGAGTCGCAAGATGGTGGCGCTGGTCGTGCTGTTTATCGGGCTGGCAAGCGGACTGGTGGTGCTTACCAACTTTTCTATCAACCTGATATCGGCCTCCGGTTCCTACCGGGTCCTGCTGGGCGACTGGTCTGAGAGGCACGAACGCGGGGACGTGGCACTGGAGCGGTATTTTGCGACAGGTCGTGAAAGTCACCTGGAGGAATTCCGCCGTATCCGTGCCGGGGAGCAACCCATCGAGGGACTCATAAACGAGCTTTTCCGGGATCGGCCTGACCCGCAGAAGGTCTATCGGGGTTTTCCCTCGGGGGAGGTCTATCCCGGCGAGCTGTCCACCCTGCTCTTTGCCTTCCGGCATTTCGGGAATACGGATCCCGTGGTGGAGCTGGAGAACACCTGGGAGGAGCTGATGCGCATCGACCGCCAGAAAGATGAATTGGCCGGGCGGGTGCAAAGCGGGGAAAACCGTCCCGGCGAAAGCGTTGATCTGCAACCCTATGCGGGGGAGCTCGATTCCCTCAATCGCCGGGCGAACCGCCATGAGGATCTACTGGAGGCTGAGCTGGCCGGTATCTCCCGGCTGCTGAAGCAGTACGCGCTCTGGTTCAGCGTCATCACCGGCATTCTTCTGGTGCTGATCGGGGTGGTGGTCTCCGTGCGCATCTCCAAGAGCATCGCGAAGTGGGAGCAGGCCATGGAGAGCCTGAAAGAGTCGCTGCGCGAGAAGAAGGTGCTGCTTTCCGAAATTCATCACCGCGTCAAAAACAACCTGGCGGTGATTTCCGGCTTGCTGGAGCTGGAGAGCATGATGGGCCGCGAGCCGGAAAACGCCCTGCAGGAAAGCCGTGACCGCATCCGTTCCATGGCCCTGATACACGAGCAGCTTTACAGCGCGGAATCGTTCTCCAGCATTGACCTGGGGCGGTACGCCCGGGAGCTGATGGAATACATGGAGGAGTCCCACCTGCGAAACGGCCGTTCGAAGATACGCCTGCAAGGCGAGATTGAAGAGGTGAAGGTGAATATCAACCAGGCTATTCCAACCGGACTCATCCTGAATGAATTGCTTGCAAACGCCATTGAGCACGGCTACGACATGGGGGAGGAGGGACGAGTCCTCATCCGTCTCGGACAGAACGGAGGAGAGGTGCACCTCAGCGTGGAAGACGACGGGAAGGGCGTGGAAGGCGATTTCCAGCTCGAAGACGCCGACTCGGCGGGCTTTACCATCATTCGCGAGCTGGTCCGCCAGCTGGAGGGAGAAGCCGTAACCGGCGATCGGGACGGCTTTTATTTTCAGCTGCGCTACCGGAAAAACGACAGCCGGGGCCCGGCCGCCTCGGTGTTACCATAAAACCCAGGGAGCGGATTTAAAACCATACCAAGAAACATGACAAAGAACAGGCGCATGCGGAGCGGAAGACTTCTCTATACAGGCGTGAGCGGGCTGCTGGCCAGCCTGGTCATGTTTTTCTTTATCTACCTGGCCATCAACCTGGCCGGCATCGCGCCGTTCAATATCCCTCCCTCCGCCGCCTTTCTCTATAACATCGGCGTGGAGGACAGGATTTACAGCCTGCTGCTTCACTTCTGCTACGGGACGCTCTGGTCGTATGTGCTGGTTTATACCTTCGAAGAGGATGTGAGCATTCGCAAAGCGCTGGTGCTTTCTGTGGTCCTCTGGTTTTTCATGATGGTGGTTTACAGCCCACTCATTGGCTGGGGCATCTTCGGTTTCGGCTATGCCCATATGCTGGCGCCGGATCATCCCCTCTACCTGGCGCCGGGCCCCGCATACCCGGTAAGTACCCTGGCGCTTCATCTCTTGTACGGACTGGTGCTGGGCTACCTCAACGCCCGGAAGTTTTCCGGGGAAGAGGAGGCCGGAGAGCTATAGGGACAGTCCGCCGGTCAGGAGTTCACGATGACCCACCCGTACATCTTTACCGCCTCGTGGGGAATACAGAAATACCGGTAGGTGCCCGGCTCCCGGAAGGTGTGCTCATAGCTTTCCCCGGGATCGAGCATGCCGGAGTCAAAGGCCTCTGCGCCGTCAGGCAGGCGCGCGCTCTTCTCGAGGGTCGCCTCGGACGGATCGGCGGTCACTGAGTGCGCCAGCAGGGAGGTGTTTTCCCACCGCACGGTTTCCCCGGTGGAGATGCGTACGGTGTCCGCCTCGAACTTCATGGTGTTGGTCATGGTCACTGTGACGGTCGGGTCGGAGGAAGCGGTCGCGGAAAGGGCTTCGCCTGAGGAGTGGTAGGTCGGGAGGTAGGCATGGCCCCCGGTCGAGGCAAGCAGGGGCACCAAAAGGAGCAGGGAGATGATTTGATAAGGGTGGCGCATGGGAGGTACGGGTACTCTGGAATTAGGATGCGTGTGAAAGGAGCCGGTAGGCTCGGAAGAAGTCCGCACCGCCGTATCAGGACGGGGCGAACCGGGTTTGTGGAGTTAGCTTATTGTCGTTGGGCGTTGATTTCCAGGTTTTCAAACATCACGTGCCAGAAGGGAAGTTGCATGCCGTTTGGGAGCTGAAAGCCGGTTTCAACATTGCTGTGTACGAACTCCTGCTCTTTCGGCTCGGGCATCATCGGCGGGACCATCAGGTGAAAATGTCGTCGACCCGGGGAGACTTCCTCGTCGGTTGCCAGTTCGTAGCCCTCGGTGCGGACGTATTCGGTGAGCATGCCGTGTACCAGGCGCGGTTTCTGCTGTACCTCGCCGTTTTTGCGCACCTCGCCCATGCCCCAGAAAGCGAAGTAGACGTATTCGGTGGGCATGAGCGCGGTGCCGATGCGGCTGGAGCCGTGCAGAATCGTGTTGGATACCACACCGCCGAAAGTTGGATATTCAACCCCGTGGGCAGCCAGTTGGGCGCAGCAGCGCACCGAGTAGGTGTTGCCCTCCCTGTCTTCCCAGCTGGCCTGGAAGGTTACCTGGTCTTGGGTGGAGGAGGCGTCCGCTGCCGTGGCGTCTACCGCCTCGATGCTGAGCTGCCCGTTCGGCATGACGATATTCTTGTCACCAAAGGGGGAGGGATTCTTCATTCGGGTGTAGGAGCCGTCGCTCACGCCGCGGGCTCCCGGGGGAAGTCCGTTGATGCCGGGACTGCCGGCCAGCGCCCGCGGCACTTCGGGCGTGCCGAAGACATGGGGGTCCAGCTCACGCCGGGAGGGCACGACGGTGAACACCCCGCCGCTGTTCTGGCTGATGGAGATTTCAAGTGGACCGCCCAGCAACGCCTGGGGCTCGGCCTTCATGTGGGCCTGCAGGTAACCCAGGTAGGGAGCCATTTTCTGCAGCATTTCGAGTTTTTCCGGCTGGTCGGGATCGTCCTGGGCGTGGACCGTTTGGAAGGTGGTGGCCAGTCCCATTAACAGGGCGGCGAGTGCGAGGCTTAGTATGCGAGTTGATCGTAATAGGGCTTTTAACATGGCAGAGGCAAGTTTTTTATCGTTTCGATTTCCACTTCATAAGACCACACGGGTTCGGTAACTCTTACCTTCCGTGCCGGCTTGCGCTACTCCCTGTCCGATCCGAAATAATTTCAGGAATCCCGGGTAAGACGGGGCCGAGGCAGGTCGTCTATTATGGGGGAAATACTCTGAACCAATAGATTCTTTATACCATGAATGCTACATATCGCCTTCTGACTCTTGCCCTTGTCCTCTCACTCACGTTTGCGGCCGGCTGTTCGCAGGGCGATACGAACCAATCCGGAGGCGAAAGCGCCGAGAGCGGTGAATCGCAGCAGCGGATGGCTCCCGATTTCAGCGTCACAACCATCCAGGGCAATACGGTAAGCCTGGAAGAGACGATGGCCGAGAATAAACCCATGGTGGTCTACTTTACGGCTTCCTGGTGTCCCATCTGTGCCAAGAACTGGCCGGTGCTCTCCGAGGTTTATCCCGATTATCAGGATCGCCTGGACTTTATTGCCATCGGGATTGATCCCACCGATACCCGCGAAGTCATGACCGAATTGGCCCGGGAGGAAAACTTCACCTTCCCGCTTACCTGGGGGCACCCTGACATTATGCTGGATTTTGGCGTGCAGGCACAGGCCACCACCGTGGGCATTAGCCGTGAAGGCCGTGTGGTCTTCCAGCGTAACAAAACCGCGCTCAGCGAACAGCAGTACCGTGACCTCTTCGACCGCCTGGTCAACTAGGCCTATGGATTTCCTTCATTTTTCCTTCCTCCAGGGGGTTCTTGCCTTCTTCGCCCCCTGTGCCGTCGCGCTGCTGCCGGGATATATCGTATCCTACGTTTCCCGGGAAGGGGCTGAGACATCAGATTGGAGAGTCAGTGCCTGGCGCGGTTTCAAGCTGGCGCTCCTGAGCATCCTGGGCATTCTGGCCGTCTACCTGGTCGCCGGCCTGCTTATTGTCGTGGCAGCCCAGCTCCTGAAAACCTATATGAAGTGGATCGCCATGGCCATGGGAGGGGGACTCATCATACTGGGAGCGTTCATGGTCGCGGGCAGGAGTGTGGCTTATTCGGCCGGCGTCCGGTTCGGCCGCGCCTCCAACGAGACGGCGGATGCTTTCCTGTTCGGTCTGGCCTATGCCATAGGCGCCCTGGGCTGCCTGTTTCCCCTTTTCCTGGTCGTGGCTGTACAGGCCATGGCCGCTCCCTTCTGGCAGGGCGTATCCTACCTGGCGGCCTACTTTGCAGGCATCAGCGGGATGATGATCCTGGCCATTGTGCTATCCTCGCTGGCCAGGGAGTGGTTTATGAGGCATCTCAGAACACTTCTTCCGCATATGGAGCGTATAGCCGGAGTGCTGCTGATTCTGGCAGGTATCTACGTGATCCACTACCAGACGGCCCTGCTGTGAAAGGGTTTCCCGCCTGACAGGAGAGAAAGGGGGGGATGGAAGGCGGCGGTGAGGTAAGAGAATGCGCGGTCGCCTCATCCATAAAGCTACCGAAACCACAATTTCAATCAACGTACGCTCAATCTTATGGAAAAATTAAATTCACTATCCGGCATTGCGCATTGGCTGCCCCGATTTTCCCTGGCTGCCATTTTCCTCTATCACGCCTTTCCGAAAATAGCCATGACGGGCGCCGTATCCTCCATGATGGGCATGCCCTTTGTTATGGTGCTCATGCTGGGCATTATGGAAGCGGCGGGCGGTCTGCTCATTCTCTGGGGCGGATTCGGTCCTGAGTGGGCCACACGCCTGGCCGGGCTGATCTTTACCGTGATCATGATCGGGGCCATCTTCATGGTTCATGCCCAATTCGGATGGAACTCCATCAACATGGGTGACAACGGGGGCCGAGGCATGGAATTCCAGGTCCTCATCATTGCTGTCTCCCTGCTCTATGCGTTCAAGGGCAATAGCCTCAAGGAAAAAGTACCGGTTCCCGAAGGAGCGTAACATCCACAGGGCCATCAACGTGACGCGGCCTATTCGGGCCGCACATCACCATCCCGAAGCAAGCGTCACCCGGTACGGGTGCGCGCCTGCTTCGGGATTCCTTTTTCAATGGGGTTGGAGGGATCGCTGCACCACTCGTACCACCCCCCGTCGTAGACCGACACCCGCGGCCATCCCATCAGCCAGGCGTTCAGGAAAGCCTCGCTGCCCCGCCATCCCGTGCCGCAATAGAAGGCGATGTGCTTGTCCGGCGTGATGCCGCCCTCCTCCCAGGTGCGGGCCACTTCGGGGTATTCCCGCATGGTGTGATCGAAGTTGCGGTAGTTTTCCATGTGATAGGCGTCGCTGCCGCAGTTGCCGAAGAGGGCTCCCGGTATGCGACCCTTTTTCTCAATATAGTGGTAGCCGCTGCGCTCACCGATGAATTCCTCCCAGCTGCGGATGCTGACCAGTTCACCATCCCCGGAGTTCAGAAGCTTATGTGCCTCCGGCAGGTCCACCATGTACTCCGGGTGGCCGGGGATCTTGAGACCGAAATCGCCCGCTGGAGAGGGAGACGCCGGTTCTTCGGTGATTTCGTAGCCGGCGTGCTCCCAGGAGGTGATGCCCCCGTTAAGGATACGCACATCTTCCACCCCCGCCCAGAGCATGATGGCAGCGCAGCGAAGCGCGCCCAGGTGACCCGCGCTCTTGCCGGGAAAGGGATTCTGGTCGTAGACGGGGGATGAAAAACGGCCATAAAGTACGACGGTGGTGTCGTGACGGATGCCGAGGTCTTCCAGGGTCTCCTTCACCTCGGCGGGTGTGCGGCGATTCCAGGTATCGGGAGACTCCAGGCTGTTGGTGTTCACGGGCACGGCCCCCGGGATGTGTCCCCTGCGGTAGTCTTCGATATAATCGTAGTGGCTGTGGCAGATCACGAAACGGTCGTTATCGTAGTGTTGGGGGCGGCCGCCCTCGGCCAGCTCCTTCACCCAGCCGGGCCAGACCAGGTGGCGGAAGCGGGGAAGCCGCTCGAGGGGGCGGTCTGAATTGGCGGCCCACTCGTTGGTGAAAGCGCCGTAGACGCGCACCTCGCTGTAGCCGAGACGCTTCAGCTTGTCCGCCATTCCGGCGCCCTCCTCCTCGCCGTAGCCGTAGACCACCACAGGCCGGTCCGGAGTAATGTCTTTCTCCTCCAGCACCTCCACCCAGTCCATGTAGCGGGTCCAATCCAGGGGCAGGCTCCTGGCGCCCGGGATGTGTCCCCCGCGCGGCTCATTCTCCAGGCACCAGCCGTTGTAGGCGGACAGGGGGCGCACATCCAGCAGCGTAAGGTCAGACCGGCCCAGGCAACGGGCCAGCTCTTGGGTTGTTATGGTGTTGCTCATGAGGAGTCGTCGATTTTTTTCAGCAGTTGCAGTGAAAACCAGTCGCGGCGATCGGTCCAGACCTTCTCAATGTGAAAGCGGTCTTTGACAAGTCGGCGGAATTCCTCCAGGGTGTACTTGTGGGAATTCTCGGTGTGGATGGTCTCGCCCTCTTCCAGCTCGAAGGTGCGGCCGGCCACCTGTACCTTCTGGCGCTTGCGGGAGACCAGGTGCATCTCGATGCGTCCCTTCTCCGGGTTGTAGAAGGCCAGGTGTTCGAAACCCGAGGGGTTGAAGTTGCCTTCCAGCTCCCGATTCAGGTGGCGCAGGATATTGCGGTTAAATGCAGACGTGACGCCCTTGCGGTCGTTGTAGGCCGCCTCCAGCACCCTGGGGTCCTTTTTCAGATCCACCCCGATGAGCAGCAGCCCGCCGGCTTTCATCAGCCCCGCGATGCGAGCGAGTATGGCCTGCGCCCGGGTGGGTTTGTAGTTGCCGATGGTCGATCCGGGGAAGAAAAAGGCGAGGCGTTCGGTTTCGCCGGGCAGGTCGGGCAGTTCGAAGTGGGTGGTGTAGTCGGCGCAGACGGGCCTGACGGACAGCCCGGGGTATTCCCGGCGCAGCTCCCGGCTGACCTTCCGCAGGTAGTCGCTGGAAATGTCCACCGGCACGTAGGCCTGCAGGTCCGGCAGCCGGTCCAGCAGCAGGCGCGTCTTGCGGCTGCTGCCGCTGCCAAGCTCCACCAGCGCCGCGCGGGCGCCGATGCGCCGGGCCATATCACCGCCGTGATCTTCCAGGATAGACCATTCGGTGCGCGTCAGATAGTATTCCTCCAGGCGGGTAATGTGTTCGAAGAGCTCGGAGCCGCGTTCGTCGTAAAAATATTTACTGGGCAGTCGTTTTTGGGGGCGGCTGAGACCCTCGATTACTTCCCGGCGCATGGTTTGGCTGCCGGAGGCGATTTCCTGAGGCATGGGGGGCTGTTTGAATTGGGTGGTTCTGGGACATGCGGCGTCGCCGTCCGCAAAGCTACCGGTGTTCGGGGTTGGGATGGTCGAAACGGCAGCCCGCATCCCACTCCGAACGCTGGTTCCCGTGGGCGGGTATGCCCCCGGCCTCCTGCAGCATGTAGGCCATGTGCATCAGGTTCCAGGTCATAAAGGTGGTGTTGCGCTGGGTGAAATCGTTTTCGGGTCCCCCGGAATCCTCATCGCGGTAGGAGGGACCGGGGCCAGCCTCACCGATCCAGCCGCAGTCGGCCTGGGGGGGGATCACATAGCCCAGGTGCTGAAGTCCGTAGAGTATGCTCATGGCGCAATGCTTGATACCGTCTTCGTTGCCCGTGATGATACAGCCCCCGGTGCGGCCGTAGTAGGCGTACTGCCCCTCATCGTTTAATTTGCCGGACCAGGAGTAGAGACGCTCGATCACCCGGTTGCAGACGGAGGATTTCTCGCCCAGCCAGATGGGGGAGCCGATGACCAGGATGTCCGCCTCCATCACCTTGCGCTGGATCTGGGGCCACTGGTCCGTCTCCTGCCCGTGCTCGGTCATGTCGGGGTAGACGCCGGGTGCGAGATCGTAGTCCATGGCCCGCAGCACCTCGGTGTCCACGTCGTTTTCCTCCATAATGGAACGGGACACCTCGATGAGGCCGTCGGTGTGTGAGAGGCGGGGCGACGGTTTCAGCGTGCAGTTGATATAGAGGGCGCTGAGGCCGGAAAAGTCCCACCGGCTTTCGCTGCAAAGTTCCTGCTGCTGTTGGGATAGCGTCATGTTGAATCCGTTTTTTTAAGGGTTATACAGGTCTCTTGTGTCAGGATCGCTTAGTATTTATAGCCCCCGACCTCCTCTTCGCCGGGCTCCACACCCAGGCCAAGGACCAGCCGGTTGACAAAGTTGAAATAGCCTGTCACCAACACGGCGTCCAGGACGGCCCGTTCCGAGAGGCCCAGGTCGGTGAGGGAGCTAATGTCAGGATCTTTTTTAATGCCGTCGGGCCGGAGCGTCAGCTTGCGGGCCAGGCGGCAGAGTTGCCGGTCGGCCGGTTCCAGGTCGAGGCTTTCGAAATCGCGGGCCAGGGCCTGCACCCGCCGCTCGTCTTTCCAGTAGTGGTTCAGCGCCTCCGAGTGGTGCTGGACGCAGTAGGGGCAGTTGTTGGAAGACGAGACCACCACGCCCAGCATCTCGCGCTGCGCCCGGCTCAGGGGCGAACGGCCGAACATGACCGACAGGTAGAACTCCATGTGCGTGACGATGCTCTCCGGGTTCAGGCTTTGTATCTTGTGCACATGGGCCAGCTTGCCCCGCTTTTCCCGGAGCTCCTCGTAGATTTCTTTCAGGCGTCCTTCGGCTTCCTCGGGCTCTATGATGGAGATGTAGGGCATGTCATGGGTAGTGGGTTGAGCGTTCATTCCTAAGATATGCATTCAGCGGCAGGTCGCAAGAGCACGGTCAGTCTGCCTGGTAGAGGTCGAGTGCCGGGAAGAAATCGACCCATGCGAACCAGTAGCCCGTGTAGGAGTGGGTGGGTTGCAGGCGCTGGCCCTTGCGCGGCCCCTCCACGGCCACCCCGAAGAGATTCCAGCGGTTGCCTTCGCCGTCCTCCATAACTACCGGCAGGGCGTCCTGCACGGCCTTCATTTCAAGCTGTGTGCCGTCGGGAAGGGTGCTCCTGAAAGAGGCGGCGAAGTCGTGCTCCCTGCTGCCCACCACAAGTATTCGCTGCCCGCGCAGGGTCTCCTGGATGACGTTGACGCCCTCCCCGAACACCTTGATGGGATATACCCTGACCGGCGCTACCTCATCGGCGGGACGCTCCAGGATCACGCCGTGCACGCGATCCTTGCGGTCCAGGCGGTCATCGTGATGGGTAATGGGGAAGAGGATAGCCGAATCGTCGGTGCTGTAGGTGCTGCCGTAGGCATAGCCGGTATAACCCCTGTTGTAGCCGGTCTCCCGTGTGAGCACCTCTGAATCGGGGTACATGGATTTCCAGGTGGCCCAGGTGGTTTCCAGCAGGTCCTCTGTCTTAATGTCGGTGCCAGCCAGTTCCCCGGCCACGCTTCGCATTTGCATCTGTGACCAGTTGCTGTCGGTATGCCGGTCGTAGGGGATGAGATTGTTCCTGAAGAGCAGACCGGAAACTCCGAATTCAGTAACCTGTCCGTTAACCTTTCTGTTCCATCCGATGGCGGTGCCGGTGAGCGGGCAGTGGGTGATGGCTACGGGTGTACCGTTCACCTCGTCGTTCACGATCTCGTGCCAGTCCAGGATCTGGTGGGGATAGGCCCGGATGGTGTCGCCTATGCGCAGGCCTACTACGCGGCGGTCGTCGTCGATGTACTGCACCTCCGACGCTTTGGCGAAGACGGGTCTATCCACCGAGGGGATGCCGTCCTTCCCAGGGCCACCGCTGACCACCTGGTCACGTGGGATGATCCAGTTATCGTGCCCGTCGTTGGAGGAATCGCTCACCGAGTTACTGCAGGCCGTAAAAAGAAATCCATAGAGCAGCAGGATGAGAAGAATGCGAAGGATGGTGTCGGACAGGTACATGGCTCGTGGGGTGGGTTAAAAGATGACGCTCCTGTTCAGATTGAAAAAGAGGGAAGCCGAGGCGGTGAAGGCCGTGGAGCGGTAGCGCAGCATGAACACATAGGAGAGGTCGCCGGCCAGTTTGTCGGTTATCCCCGCCGTGGAAACCCATTCGTTGCCAAACTTGTACCGGTCGCCTTTTCCAAAACGCTCTGCCGTGCCTGTTCGGCGGTAGGTATTGAACCAGAAGACATTTAGAGTGGTGGCGGGGGCGAAGCTCTTGGAAAAATAGGACCATAGTACCCCGTCCCAGGCGCCGGTGCCCGGCTGCATGTCGGCATTCAGCGGGAGCCGCCCGTCGCGCAGGGAATGGCGTCCCACCGGCGCCTTGATCCCGATGCCGGCTGCCAGCTGGTACTGCTCGCGGATGGTGTTCTGGTGGAGGACGTATTTGAGCATCAGCAGCCCGTCACCTATTCCGCGCGTGGTCAGCGTTGGATTGGGTCCGGGCGTTCCGAGTCCTGTTTCACGATATTTCTGTACGAGGGAGGCGGTGCCTGTAAGGGTGATTCGGCGGGTGAGCCCGTAGCTGAATTCAAGGAGTGTGGACCGGGTGTGGCGACGCACCGAGTTGTTCTTCAGCCGCGAATTTTCACTGTAGAGAAGGGAAATGTCGTTGTACTGGTAGGTGAGTCCCACAAGCAGGTTCCCGCTGGAGGTGGTACTGATGCTCTGGGAGCTGATCAGGGGGGCGCCCGCGCAACTGCAGGTCTGGGCCTCCGCAGGTGCGGGCATGGCCAGGATCCCTGCAAGAAGGGTGCCCGCTAGCAGGAGTATGTAAGGCGGCTGTTGCATGTCGGCAGCTTCAGGTTATATGAATAGACTACCGACCGGTGAAAGTTCTTACCCCAGGGGGATTAAAAAGGCAGGTAAAAAAGGTGAGCGTGTAGCGTTCGTTTCCGCCTCCAATCGCTGTCAGGAGGTACCGAGTTCCTGCATGGCCTCGATCAGGGCCTCGTATTCCTCCCTGCAGTTTCCGCAATGGTCGAGGTGTTCCTGAACCAGGGGCATGGCTTCCTCGGGCGATTTGCCGGCCAGCTCCATTTCGGCGAAGCGGTGAAGCTTGTCAAAACAATCATCGCAGCCGATTTCATCGGCTTTGGTGGCGGTGACCGCCCGGATCAGTTTTTTGAGTACTTCAGTTGTCAGTTTCATGGGTTCAGGCAGTTGCACTTGATGGTGCGATACAGGATAACGGATGCATTGAAACCGTCATGTCTTACCATTTTTTCAGCAGTTCCTCGGGATCAACCCCTTCTTTTTGCAGACGATTTTTGAGTTTGAGTCTGGCATCGTGCACCACTTTGTAGAGGGCGTTCCGGTTGGTGTCCATCTGTTCGGCCACCACGGTAATGGGCAGCCCGTGCACCATGAGCGCCCGTATGGCGGTTCGCTGTTTCTCGGTCAGCTCCTCGTCCATGATGCGCATCACCATCTCCATGATCTGTGACTGGTGGGTGTCGTGGTCGGGCTCCGGACCGGTATCTGCCATGCTCATGGAGAAGATCTCCCGGTCGCCGGGCTCGGCCTTCAGATCGTCGATGGAAATATCGTCGTAACGCTTGCGCCGCAGCTCCGTCAATCCCTCCCGCACAGCGATCTTCATCGCCCAGGTGGTAAACTTGCTCTCTCCCCGAAAGGACTCCACGTTATCAAGAATTTTGAGCAGGGCATCCTGGGCCACATCCTCCACGAAGTCCTCCAGCTCCCGGTCCACGTATTTGCTCAGGGCGGGTTTAAGGCCGCGAACGAGCGTCTGCCGCAGCTGTTTTACCGCCCGCTCGTCAGGCGGGTTGCGCAGTCCCTCCATCCACTCCTCGTTGGAGGCGAAAGATTTGGACTGTTCTGATCGTCTCTTGAACCAGTTGAACATGGCAAACCGGGCTGTGTATTTTCAGGTCGATAAATACCGAACCATAGCGTACCATTCAAGTGCATTGTTTGGTCTTCCGGCGGGCTATACGCATCTATTCAAAACGCAAACGCATCCACATCATGAAAAGCCATACCCTGCGTTTTCCCGGGCACAGCGAAGAGCTGGCTGCCCGCCTCGACGAACCCGAAGGGGGCATCCGCCGGGGCACCGTACTGTTCGCCCACTGTTTTACCTGCTCCAAAAACCTGCGCGCGGTGGGACGTATATCCCGGGCCATGACAGAGGCCGGGCTGGGGGTCTTCCGTTTTGACTTTACCGGTCTGGGAGAGAGCGAGGGCGATTTCGCCGATACCAACTTCTCCTCCAACGTAGAAGACCTGCTGGCCGCCGCCGGTTACCTGGAAAAGGAGTGGCAGGCCCCCGGCCTGCTGATGGGACATTCGCTGGGAGGCGCGGCGGTGCTTCAGGCAGCGGAACGGCTGGAATCGGTTCAGGCCGTGGCCACCATCGGCGCCCCCTGCAAGCCCGAACATGTGGCCCATCTGCTGTCGGACAGCAGGGAAGAGATCGAATCCAGCGGACGTGCGCATGTCGTGCTTGCCGGACGCTCCTTTACCATCAAAAAGCAATTCCTGGAGGACCTGGAGGAGCAGCATATGAATGAGATTATCCGTGGACTGGGCAAAGCGCTGCTGATCTTCCATTCGCCCGTGGATAAGACCGTGGATATCGACAATGCCGCCCACATCTACAGGATGGCGCGCCACCCCAAAAGCTTCATCTCTCTGGATAAAGCCGACCATCTGCTGAGCAAGGAGGAGGATGCCCGGTACGTAGGTTCGGTGGCCGCAGCCTGGGCCCGCCGCTACCTGTAAGCGGTCCTTTGCCCGGGCCGGACATGCGCGGGACCGCCCGTATTGGCGGAACCTATTTGCCTCATCGACAGAATCTTCATGCCCTGCGGGTAATAAATCTGCGGCGCATCCCATCCAATAATCCGGGGCCGGAATTCCGGTCACCGTCACTCTCCCAACCTGTAACAAAACATCGGATCTTTATGGACTTTGATATTTATACCGCAGACAACGCTCCCGAGAACTCCCGACCGCTGCTGAATGCGGCCGAAGAGAACTTCGGTTTCATCCCCAATCTTCTGGGCGAATTTGCCGAGTCGCCCGCTGTTCTGCAGGGTTACCTGCAGCTCAACGAGGCGGTTTCGCAAACCGACTTTTCGCCCAAAGAGCAGCAGCTTGCCATCCTGGCCGCCAGCATTGAAAACAAGTGCCACTACTGCTCGGCGGTGCACTCCACCATCCTGAAAAACCAGCTCAAGGTGGATGAGGATACGGTGAACGCCGTTCGCAGCGGGGAGGGCCTGGATGACCCTAAACTGGATGCACTGGTGAGCTACACCCGCAGCGTGGTACGCAGCCGCGGTCACGTGGACGCCGGGGAGGTGCGGTCCTTCCTGGACGCCGGGTACAGCAAGCGCAACCTGCTGGAGGTAAACCTCATCGTGACGTTGAAGACCCTGAGCAACTATACCAATCACCTGGCGGATACCCCGCTGGACGAGGCCTTCAAGCCGGAAGCACTTGAATTTGCGGCCGTGTAATCCCGATACGGTCCCTGACCCAGACCCGGGCCGCCGGAAGGCGGTCCGGGTTTATTATATTGGCGAGATTCGGAACACTTCGTTTGCAACGGAATGGTGAATGCGCACTATATTTTTTTGCCGACACTGTAATTGCGATGGTATTGATGCAACTAATGCAGTGTAACCCCAGAAACTTACCGTACATAACGGTCGCTGTGAAATCAGATATTCGGGAAGAGAAATTTTTGGAAAGGGTGATGGATGATCAGAAGATCATCCACAAGGTATGTGGCATGTATTGTGACAACGAAGAAGATCGGAAGGATCTGTTCCAGGAAATGCTGGTCAATCTGTGGAAATCGTACCCGTCGTTCCGGGGAGACGCAAAGTTTACCACATGGATGTATCGGGTGTGTCTGAATGTGGCGTTTCAGCAGTTGCGGAAACGTGACAAGAGCAGGGAATATACAACGTCGCCGGGAGATTTCGACCGGATGAGGATGCCCGGGAAAGAGGAATTGCCGGAAAATGAATTAAACCTGCTGTATAAGGCCATTGCACAGTTGAGTGAGATTGAAAAGGCTATAGTCATGCTCTACCTGGAGGCAAAGGGCAATGAGGAGATCTCCGAAATCATCGGAATATCCCAGAATAACGTAAGGGTCAGGATGACCCGGATCAGGAAGAAGCTCAAAAAAATCGTGGAGGAATGAGTTTATGGAACTGGAAACTCTAAAAACCATATGGCAGGAAGCGGGAAAGTCCCCGTATCACGGCCACACCATGGATAAAGATCATATACAATCACTTATGAAGAAGAAATCACAGACTACTTTTGCGAATATTAAACGATCCATGCGCCTTAAAGCGGTTGCGGCCGGCGTCATCGGGACCTTCGTGCTGGCCGTTTCCGTGGTGCAGCTGCTGGCGATCACCGAGGAGCCTATACTGGATTTCAGTTTCCTCTCCGCATTTGAAATGGGGTTGGTTGCGGCTGTGATGAGTATGGTAGTGCTAACGGTGGCCGCGGTCAATTTTATAGGCTACCGGCGCATAACCCGATTTGAATGTTCCACCCGGCCCCTGAAAGCAATGCTGGAAGAGAGTGTTGTTCTGCTTCGCAGAATCATGATGATCGGAGTCTACTCGGACGCGATTTTCACACCTGCCATAGCAGGCTTCGTCGCCTACATCTGGTTGTTTCAGAGACAGGAATTTGCGTGGGATATTCGTCTCATTTATCTCGTCATGATCATGGCAGGCACCGCATTTTTTGCCTACGTCACGGCAAACTGGCTGATGCAGGGCAAGCACGGAAGCCATCTCAATAAACTGCAGGGTTATCTGAAGGAGTTGAAACTTTCAAACGGTAATTCCTACGCCTGAAAAGCCGGTTGATAGTTCTCCCGGTCTGGGACCCGAAACACAACCGCATTAACCAAATAATACTGATATGATTCCCACCGTACTGTGGAGAATAAACAAATTAACTTGTTCTATGGCATATCGGGCCATACTGCTGCTGGCGATTCTTGGTCTGTCTTTTTCGAACGATCTTTCCGCGCAGGGAAACAGCTATGAACACCAGATTGACGCGCTCCAGAAAAGCTTTGCCGGGCGAAGTGTGGATCCCTTAAAACAATATCTTAGCAAGGAACTGACCTTCCTCACGTACCCATCCTCGGCTACAGCCACCATTTTGGCTCAGGTGTTTGCGAATATGCCGCAATTGGTTTCCTTGGAGACCGTGGCATGGAATCCGGGGAAGGTCAGGCTCAGCTATACCTTTTCCCTTTGAGAAGGCCAAGAAGGCTCAGAGGGATATTGGATGGCCCTCGAGGAGTTTCTTTCCGTCTTCTATCCTGATAAATAACTCGCCCGGTTCAAGGGGCTTGCCGCCGCACGGGTCCGTCGCTACCTCTTCCCCTTCTTCCACCTGTAGCGGTTTTATTATATTGAGACATACGTGAAGTTCTTTCACCGGCCACGGACCCCAAATTATTGTTGTTTCCCATGGATACTCCCACCGGCAACGACTACAAAGTCCCCGACCGGACCCGCATCGGGCACGTTCACCTGAAGGTGGCGGACCTGCATCGCGCCCTGGACTTCTACTGCGGACTGCTTGGATTCGAGCTGACCACCACCTACGGCGATCAGGCCGCCTTCGTCTCCGCGGGCGGATACCACCATCACATCGGGCTCAATACCTGGCACAGCAAGGACGGCTCACCGCCCCCTCGCGGCAGCACGGGACTTTATCACACCGCCATCCTCTATCCATCGCGCGAAGAGCTGGCCCGCGTTTTGCAGCGCATCCTGGAGGCAGAGTGGCCGCTTTCGGGAGCAAGCGACCACGGAGTTTCCGAGGCCATCTACCTGGACGATCCCGACGGCAACGGCGTGGAGCTCTACCGCGACCGGCCGCGGGGGGAATGGAACTACGGGGAGGACGGCAGCGTAGAGATGGTGACCCGGCCGCTGGACCTGGAAGAACTGCTGGCGGAACTGGAGTAAGAGATTAGAAAGGGCTCTGCCGTTAAAACGATCGCCAGGGCCGTGAATTATGCAGGGGCCCTGGTGCTTCCGTATATTCAACGGTCATTGTAACCGACAGACAGTCCTTATGAAACCACTCTCCTCCCTGACCGAATCACTCCGTCACAGCGATATCCGCTCCATTACCGCCCGGGTCAATGAGGTGGACGGCATCAACCTGGGACAGGGAATCTGCGACATGCCCACTCCCGGCGCCATCAAAGAGGGCGCCCGAAAGGCCATTGACCGCGACAAGAACATTTATGCTCCCTTTGACGGAGTTGACCTGCTCAAGCAGCGTATTGCGGAGAAGGTCATCTCCTTCAACAACATCCCCATACGCGGTTCTGACAATATTCTGGTTGCGAGCGGCTCCACCGGCGCCTTTGTGACCGCGGTTTTTGCCCTGCTCGATCCCGGAGATGAGGTTATCCTATTTGAGCCGCTCTACGGCTATCACAGTCATATTCTGCAGTTGCGGGGAGTGCGGCAGAAAACGATGCTTCTGAACCCCCCGGACTGGCCCGTTGATTTTGAGGAACTGAAATCCCTCATCACTCCCCGGACCAAGGCCATCGTCGTAACCACGCCCAACAATCCCTCCGGGAAGGTTTGGTCCGAGCAGGAACTCCGCCGCCTGGCGGGACTGATCGAGAAGCACGACTTGTACGCCATAACCGACGAGGTCTACGAGTACATGACCTATGGCGATCACGCCCATATCTCCCTGGCCTCCCTGGAGGGCATGTTCGAGCGAACGGTTACCCTTTCCAGCTTTTCAAAAACGTTCAACATGACCGGCTGGCGGCTGGGGTATGCGGTCGCCGCAGAACATATCGCCGAAAAGATGGGACTGCTGAGCGACCTGTTTTACATCTGTGCGCCCACTCCTCTGCAGTACGGACTGGCGGAGGGCTTTCCCGCCGATGATGCCTATTACGAGGAACTGCGTGAGGACTACAGCCGAAAACGAAGCCGCATTTGCAAGGCCCTGGAAACGGCCGGCTTTAAGGTCCCTCGTCCGCAAGGGGCCTATTATGTTTTTGCCAGTTTTGAACCGCTCAGCGACCGGCCCGGCTTTGCTGACGACAAGGAAGCCTGCACCACGCTCATCGAACAGGCCGGCGTAGGCTCCGTTACGGGGCGATCCTTTTATACCGATCCCGGGGACGGCAAATACCTGCTTCGTTTCTGCTTCGCCAAGAAAGAGCACGAACTGGAAGAGGCGTGCCGAAGATTGGAGAAATGCTTCGGTTAAACCTACCCATCATCACAGGCATCCTATGGAATTTGGCATTTACACCTTTGTGGAAAACACCCCCGTGGCCCGCAGCGGCGAGACCCTGCCGCCCGAACAGCGCATGGCCCACCTGCTGGAGGAGATCAAGCTGGCCGACGAGGCGGGACTGGATGTCTTCGGCATCGGCGAGCACCACCGCGAGGAGTACCTCTCCTCGGCACCTGCGGTCATCCTCGGCGCCGCCGCGGCGCGCACGGAGAAGATACGTCTCAGTTCGGCGGTGACCGTGCTGGGCTCGGAAGATCCGGTGCGGGCCCACCAGCAGTATTCGACGGTGGACCTTCTCTCCGGCGGGCGCGCGGAGATCATGGTGGGGCGGGGCTCCTTTACCGAGTCCTTCCCGCTCTTCGGCTGCAGCCTGCAGGACTACGACGCGCTTTTCGCCGAAAAATTGGAGCTGCTGCTCGAGCTGCGCGAAGAGGAGGAGGTTAACTGGGAGGGCAACCATAGACCTTCTATTGACGGCCGGGGCGTCTACCCGCGGCCGGTGCAGCGGCGCCTGCCCGTCTGGGTGGCGGTGGGAGGTACCCCGCAGTCGGCCTACCGCGCCGGCAGGCTGGGACTGCCCATGGCCCTGGGCATCATCGGGGGGCAGCCGGCTCAGTTCAAGGGTCTGGCCGACCTCCACCGGAAGGGGGCGAAGGAGGGCGGACACGATCGCCTCCCCCTGAGCATCAACTCCCACGGTTTTATCGCGGAGGATTCACGGGAGGCCGCCGACATCGCCTTCCCGGCCTTCAAGGAGACCATGGACAAGATCGGACGCGAGCGGGGCTGGGCTCCCATGACACGGGAGACTTTCGAAGCCTCACGGCAGTTAAAAGGCGCCAATGTGGTGGGCAGCCCGCAGGAGGTGACCGAAAAAATCCTCTACCAGCATGAGATTTTCGGGCATGAGCGCTTCCTGCTGCAGATGAGCGTGGGCAGCCTGCCGCACGACAAGCTGCTGCGCTCCATCGAACTCTTTGCCACGGAGGTGGCGCCGGCGGTGCGGAAGGCGCTGGAGGAGTGACGGCCCCTCCGCGTCAAATCATATACTGCAGGTTCGAACCGTAGGTGGGATAGGCAAAGATCATCTGTTTCATTTCAGTGGTTTTGATGCCCCTGTTGATGGCCATGGTCAGCATGTTGATGAGCTCCGGCGCCTGTTCCCCGATCAAATGGGCTCCAATCACCGTATCGCTCTCCTTGTCCACGAGGGTTTTGTAACCGGTATGTGTTTCGTTGGTTCGTTTTGAAGAGTACCAGCCGTCGGTCCGTCCACTTTTTATGTCCACTTCCAGGCCACGTTCATTTGCCTCATCCTCTGTCAGACCAGCCATCGCCAGCGGCGGGATGGTAAAGACCATGGAGGGCTGTACCGGATATTTCGCTTCGCGATTGTTACCGTTTAACAGGTTGGAGGCAACAATATGCGATTCGAAACCGGCTACGGGGGTCAGCGGCTTGCCCGGGCTGGAGGCTGCGTCACCGGCGGCATAGACTCGGGGATTATCGGGACTTTGCAGAAAATCGTTGACGACAATTCCCCCCTTGTCCCGTTCAACCTTCGCATGGTCCAGCTGCATATCGTCAATGTCGGGTACGCGACCTGCGCCATGAACTACCAAATCGGCTTTCAGGGATTTGGTGTCACCGTTTTGGGAGGCCTCGACAGTAAAATGGTTTTGGCTCTTTCGAACAGTCTGTACCTCGGCATTCAATTGTACGGTTATTCCCAGCTGCCGGGTCTTTTCCAGTAAGATATTGGAAAGGTCCGCATCGAAATTTTCCAGCGGGCGGTCGCCACGGTGTACGATATGCACCTCGCTTCCGGCCCGGGCGGCGATATGAGCAAATTCAAACGAGATGTACCCGCCTCCGACAAAAATCAGGGAATCCGGCAGGTTATCCAGCTCCAGGAAGTCCGTGCTGGTGACCATATGATCAATACCGTCAATAGGCAAGGGTGCCGGTTTGGCGCCCGCGGCAATGAGCATGCGATCGCCGGTAAGTGTTCGCCCTCCCACCCGGAGGGTCCGCTCATCTGTAAACCGCGCTCGACCGTGTACCGGCGTGATGCCCTGTTTTTCCATGGCCTTTTCCCTGTTTTCAGGGACCGGTTCGGTGAAACCGCGTTTGAATTCCATCATATTCTGCCAGTCGATTTCCGCTTTGCCGTGCACGCCACGCCCCTTCATCCGCCGGGTCCAGTCAACAGCCTCAGCCGCTCCTACGAGCACTTTTTTGGGGTCGCATCCCCGCCGGGCGCAGGTGCCGCCAAAGGGGCGGGAGTCAATTTGGGCAACCTTCCAGCCCGCTCCGGCACATTTGCCGGCCGCGACGGAGCCGCCGGATCCGGTTCCGATGACGATAAGGTCGAAATGTTCTGAATCAGACATATCAAAGGGTGTTGATTACAGGGTAGACCTATGGATGTGATACGATGGGGAATTCTTACCGGCAGAGTCGTTTCAACAACAGGATTCTCCTTCTTTCTGCACGGGCGGACAGGGATGGTCGCCATAGGAGCAGAACACGCAGCAATCTCCCTTTTGAGGTTTAATAAGGTTGTCACACCGGGGACATTCCCAGAAGAAGCGACAGGAATCGGTCGGCATTTTCTCCGTAGAGCGGTGCCCACATTCGGGACAAGTTATGGTTGATGTCAACGATACGTTATTCATGGCTATTCAGTTTGCGTTGGCACTCTTTTGCTTTACGGTGAATCCGGTCTTGTTGATAGCGGCCGGTTTCTTCCTCGCGCCAGAAATGCCGGGCCGTTTCGTCGGGTATGTGCAGGCCGGTTGAATCCATGAAGGAAATGTCGGCCGATCGGATTCCTTTCAGATTGTTCAATACGTCAGCTACGCGTTCCGCGCATCCGCTGCAATGCATGCCGGCTGTCCTTATTTCCTTTTTGGCAGGCGTGATCGTCGCCCCTCTTCCAGCTTTCTGAGTGGCATCCGCTGGCGTGAATCGGGGCGGTCATTGCAATGCCTGCCTGCGGTGTACGGCCTGCACGCATGCCCAGAGTCGAACATGTCTTTGAGGCTGGTAGCAGAAAGCCTCATGCCGGGTGGACGCCCGGATTTCACGGGAGGTTGTGGCAGGCGGCGGCAGGCGGAAGGGGGAGGGGAGGAGAAAAGCGCCTTCCCTTCGCCGGAAAGCGAAAGGAAGGGCTCGTACCGCGTACGGGATTCGAACCCGTGCTACCGCCGTGAAAGGGCGGCGTCCTAAACCCCTAGACGAACGCGGCAGGTAAAAAAGGGAAGAGGCGACAGGCGGATTCGAACCGCCGTAGGAGGTTTTGCAGACCTCTGCCTAACCACTCGGCCATGTCGCCCTGTTCTAATCTGTCCAACTACACTGGTACGCCCGGCAGGACTCGAACCTGCAACCGTCGGCTTAGAAGGCCGATGCTCTATCCAGTTGAGCTACGGGCGCGGGTTCCGCAGCGCCGGAAGGTCTGACTGTCATGTGTCGGGGAGACAGGATTTGAACCTGCGACCCTTCGCTCCCAAAGCGAATGCGCTACCGGGCTGCGCTACTCCCCGTCATTACGTTCATGCTGTCAAAGAAAAAGGCCGCTGGAGACCGCTTCAGGCGGCTTGTTTCGCGGCTTTGAAAGACTTCAAATATAGGGGTCCTCTCCTCACAAATCAATGCGAATCGCGACCGGTGTGATCGAAGGCGTCGCCTGTGCTAATGTGACAAGTTTCGATTGGGATGAGTGCCAAGGGTCAGAGTCCATCATTCGAATTTGTAAGTTGATACCGGGTGAGAAGTCCAATATAGGAACTGGGTGCCTTTAATCAGGAATTGCACCGATTGGAAAAAGTACCGGAATGATATCAATAGATGAGCTGGAGGAATTGGCGAACTCGAAGCTGATCGATGCCAGGGTGTTGCATCAGGGTGAGCGATACGACAGTTCCGTATACCTTTGCGGGTATGTTATCGAAATTTGTCTTAAATTGAGAATATGCAAGACGTTACGTTGGTCCGGGTATCCGAACTCCAATAAGGAATTCGAAGATCTGAGGAGTTTTCGGACACACAAATTGGATATTCTTTTGACACTTTCCGGCATTGAAGAGAGTATAAAGTCCGAATGTTTTGAGGATTGGGCCCGGGTAACCAAGTGGGATCCGCAAAGCCGTTATCGCCCGGCAGGAACAATTGATGCAAGCCACTCCAAACAGATGATTTTATCCGCAGAAAAACTTAAAAGTTTGTTATGAAGAAAGTAATTAGAGATAAATTCCGAAAAATGGAACGCAGGCTTTCGGAAGAGTATGGGCCTTTTAATTTTTTTGGAGTTTTTCTCCCGGAGGAATCGCCAAATCGGTGGGATTTGCTGGTATCGGCAAACTGGTTGGCTTCTGATGATGGAGCGGCTACCAGGTTTTTAATCGAAAGGATGCGTGAACATCTTGACCAGGGGGAGATCATCTTTATGTCGACGGTCGTGGTGCTGGAGGGTGATCACCCGGACATGGATGAAATCTATGAGGAGATCGAAGTGGAACATGGATTCGTAGAAATGCGCGATGAGGTAATCTTCGGTAGAGATATTGAGAGAGCGTATATTTTGACCTGCCGACGAAGTACTGCTGAAGCCTGGTAAATCTCCAGCGGCGCTATTACCCTGTCCGGTTCCGAAACTGCTCGCGGATGAAGCCGCTTCCGTAGCCCGTCAGCTGTACCAGGGAGGTGAACACTGCCAGGGCGCCCACGCGGAGGCTGCCGGTGATCACGCCGGCGTGCATCAGCAGGGTGGCCAGGAAGAGGCCGAAGGGCATGCTGAGCCAGCCGAAGAGGGGAGGGTTGAGCGGGATCAGCAGTAGGTAGCAGGCCAGTCCCACCGTAAAAAGGGCAGGCAGCGCATGCACCCATTTGATCTCCCCGGGATGGAAGCGGGCGATATTAATACGCGCACGGCCGAAAAAGTGGGCCTGGCGGAAGAAGTCCCCCAGGCTGGTGCGCCGCTTGTGATAGACCCAGGCGTCGGGGATGAGTCCGGTGCGGAAACCCTGCTTGATAATGCGCAGGCTGAACTCGATGTCCTCGCCCATGCGCGTGATGCGGTAGCCGCCGGTGGCGCGGTAGACCTCGGCCGAGATGCCCATATTGAAGCTTCGCGGGTGGAAGGTACCGGCGTGGCGGGCGTTGCCCCGTATACCGCCGGTGGTGAGGGGGGAGGTCATGGAGTAGCTGATGGCCTTCTGCAGCGGGGTAAAATCGTCGTGTGCACGGTCGGGTCCCCCCCATGCATCCAGCGGCTGCTGGTCCAGGTGGTTGCGGACGATACGGAAATAGTCGGGGGGCACCAGGCAGTCGGAGTCAAAGACTACGTACCAGTCGCCGCGCGCCCGGTCGAAGCCGTAGTTGCGGCTGAAGCCCTGTCCGCTGTTCTCCTTGTAGAAATAGCGCAGGTTGAGGCGGTCCTGGAATTCGCGCGCCACATCTTCACAGGGCTCGGAGGAGCCGTCTTCCACGATGAGCACCTCAAAGTCGGTGAACGTCTGTTTGGCAAGGCTTTCCAGAAGCTCCCTGACTTCGTCGGGACGGTTGTAGACGGGCACAATCACCGAGAAAGTCATAAAGTCTCTAAAGTCCTACAAGTCCAAAAGTCCAGAAGTCGGAAAGTCAAAAAGTCATAAAGTCCACCGACTTTTGGACTTTTTGACTTCAAGACTTATTAGACTTAGTTAGTTAGACTTGGTGGCTTTCAGACTTTGATTCGGAGGCTTTGCGTCCGCCCCCTGCAGTCGCACCGCCGGCGGAGGTCGAGGCGCTTCCGCCCGACGAGCCGGAGCCCGTAGAGGAGGAAGAGCCAGAGGATCCGGAGTCGTCGCCGGAGGAGGCCTCCGTGTCGCCCTCGTCGCCGGCGTTCTCGGGCTCGTCCCATCCGAAGGTGATGCCGTCGCGGGATTTGTTCATCTTGATCTTGATGGTGGTGCCGTCGGCATGCTCGTTCTCCAGCAGCTCCTCGGCCAGCGGGTCCTCCACATACTTCTGGATGGCCCGTTTGAGGGGACGCGCCCCGTACTTCTGGTCGAAGCCCTTGTCGCTGAGGAAGTCTTTGGCGCCTTTGGTGATCTCGATGGTGTAGCCCAGCTCGCGGATGCGTTCGAAAAGATCGTCGGCCATCAGGTCGATGATCTTGTAGATGTCATCCTGCTCGAGGGCGCGGAAGGTGATGACATCGTCAATGCGGTTCAGGAACTCGGGGTTAAACACCTTCTTGAGGGCGTCCTGTACCGTCGACTTCATCTGCTCGTAGTCGTAGGTGGATCCGCTGCTGAAGCCGATGCCCTTGCCCATGCTGCGGATGTCGCGGGCACCGATGTTGGAGGTCATGATGATAATGGTGTTGCGGAAGTCCACCTTGCGGCCCAGGCTGTCGGTAAGTATGCCGTCGTCCAGCACCTGCAGCAGGATGTTGAAGACATCGGGGTGGGCCTTTTCGATCTCGTCCAGCAGGATTACGCTGTAGGGTTTGCGCCGCACTTTTTCGGTGAGGATTCCGCCCTCCTCGTAGCCCACGTAGCCGGGAGGGGCCCCGACCAGTCGTGAGACGGAGAACTTCTCCATGTATTCGCTCATGTCGATGCGAATGAGGGTGTCCTCCTGGTCAAAGAGGTAACGCGCGAGCACCTTGGCGGTTTCGGTCTTGCCCACGCCTGTGGGACCCAGGAAGATGAAGGAGCCGATGGGGCGGGTGGGGTCCTTCAGGCCGGCGCGGGTGCGCTGGATGGCCTTGGTGAGTTTCACGATGGCCTCGTCCTGGCCGATGATCTCCTTGCCCAGCTCCTCCTTCATCTTGAGGAGCTTCTTGCCCTCGCTCTGGCTGATCTTGTTGACGGGCACGCCGCTCATCATGGCCACCACTTCGGCCACATCCTCTTCGGACACGTCGAATACGATGTCTTCGGCCTCCTTTTCCCACTCCTTCTGGGCCTGGTCGAGTTCTTCGCTGAGGCGCTTCTCCTTGTCGCGCAGGCGCGCGGCCTCCTCAAAACGCTGTTTCTTGACCATGGCGTTCTTCTCCTGGCTGGTGGCGTCGATCTCCTCCTCCAGGTCCAGGATGTTCTGCGGCACATGGATGTTGGAGAGGTGTACGCGGGCCCCGGCCTCGTCGAGAGCGTCCAGGGCCTTGTCCGGCAGGAAATGGTCGGTGACGTAGCGGTCGGTCAGCTTCACGCAGGCCTGGATGGCCTCTTCGGAATAGCTGACGCTGTGGTGTTTCTCGTATTTGGGCTTGATCTGCGTAAGAATCTCGACGGTCTGCTCCGGGGTGGTGGGATCGACCATGATCTTCTGGAAGCGGCGCTCCAGCGCGCCGTCCTTTTCAATATACTGTCGGTATTCGTTCAGTGTGGTGGCGCCGATGGCCTGCACCTCGCCGCGGGCCAGGGCCGGCTTGAGCATGTTGGAGGCGTCCAGTGATCCGCTGGCGCCGCCGGCGCCCACGATGGTGTGCAGCTCGTCGATGAAGAGAATGACGTTCTCGGTTTTCTCCAACTCGCCCATCACGGCCTTCATCCGCTCTTCGAACTGTCCGCGGTACTTGGTGCCTGCCACCAGGGCAGCCAGGTCGAGGGCGATCACACGCTTGTCATAGAGCACGCGGGACACCTTGCGCTCGATAATACGGGAGGCGAGTCCCTCGGCGATGGCGGTCTTGCCCACCCCGGGCTCGCCGATGAGTACGGGGTTGTTTTTCTTGCGGCGGCTCAGAACCTGGGCCACGCGTTCAATTTCCTTTTCGCGTCCGATGATCGGATCGAGCTTGCCTTCCTCGGCCAGCTGTGTCAAGTCGCGGCCGAAGTTGTCGAGTACGGGCGTTTTTGATTTGTCCATTTTCTTCTCCCTGGAGCTTCCAGACGATTGTCCACCTTTCGAGGATGAGGAAAGGCTGGAGGATACGGATCGTGCATCCTGATGATCTTCGTCAGGTGATTTGCCGGAAATAATCAAGTCCAGCTCTTCGCGGACGGAGTCGTAGGATACGTTGAACTGCTGTAGGATCTGCGCGGCGATATTCTCGTCGTCGCGGAGCAGGGACAGCAGCAGATGTTCGGTGCCGATGGTGTCGCTCTTGTAGAGCTTGGCTTCCAGATAGGTGATGCGCAGTACCTTTTCGGCCTGCTTGGTGAGGGGGATATTGCCCACGGTGACCGATCCCCCGGTTCCTCGGACGGTGTCCTCCACGGTTTTTTTCAGCTTGTAGAGGTCGCAGTTGAGGTTCTTGAGGATCTTGATGGCTACACCTTCGCCGAGACGGACGATACCCAAAATCAGGTGTTCCGTGCCGATATAATCGTGACCCAGCCTCAGCGCCTCCTCGCGGCTGAACTGTATGACATCACGAACCTTGCTGGAAAAATTGCCCTCCATAGAGTCTGTTGCTTCTGAAAAAATTTGGGGTCGTTCGTACCCGTGTGTAACGAGTGGGAGTGTTCTTTAGTTCACCTTTCCCCATCGAAAGTAGTATTGGCTCTGTGCAAAAGCAAGCCCGATGGCGTGCTCCCGGTGCTTCCCGACGCCGGGCTTTCGGCGCCCCGTCCCGAGTGGGTAAGCGGCACCGAATGGGGCGCTTTAAACCGTATGAAAGGCAATTCAGGGAGACCATGCAATGGATGGCCGGAGAGGCCGGCCGCAGGACAAAGACATTTAAAACAAGGGCTTCCCCGTCATCTCCGCAGGCGCTTCCAGTCCCATCATTTTCAGCAGGGTGGGGGCGACGTCGGCCAGGATACCGTCGCGGAGACGGGTTCCTTCGCCCTCCCCGAGGAGCAGCACGGGAACGGGTGCGCAGGTGTGCGCGGTGTGCGGAGAGCCGTCCTCCTGCACCATGCAGTCGGCGTTGCCGTGGTCGGCTATGATGAGCACCTTGTATCCGTGTTCACGTGCGGCGGTTACCACCTTTTCAAGCTGGGTATCCACCGTCTCCACGGCGCGGACGGCCGCCTCCATCACGCCGGTGTGTCCCACCATGTCGGGGTTGGCGAAGTTGAGAACGGCCAGGTGGTGCTTTTCGGTGATGAGCTGCGAACAGAGGGCGTCGGCTACCTCAGGGGCGCTCATCTCAGGCTTCAAGTCGTAGGTGGCCACGTGGGGACTGGGAATGAGAATGCGTTCCTCGCCCTGGTACGGATCCTCCTCGCCTCCGTTGAAAAAGTAGGTCACATGCGCATACTTCTCGGTTTCGGCAATGCGCAGCTGACGAAGGTGGCGGCGGCTGACGGTCTCGCCGAGGGTATTGGGGATGGCGGCGGGTGGAAAGGCCACCTGCGCTTTCTCAAAGTCATCGTCGTAGCGGGTGAAGGTGCAGTAGTGGGGCTTCAGGTCCTCTGCCGGGAAAGCTTCGAGATTCTCCTGCAGGAAAGCGCGCGTGAGCTGGCGCGCGCGATCGCCGCGTATATTATAGAAGACCACCACATCGCCCTCGCGAATACGCCCGTCTTCCAGGCCGGCGCGTACCATCGGCCGGATGAACTCGTCGGTCTCCCCGCTGGCATAGCGATGCTCGAGGGCTTCAGCCGGGTCTTCGAAAGGTTCGCCATTCCCGCGGACCAGCAGATCGTATGCGGCGCGAGTGCGATCCCAGCGCTCGTCGCGGTCCATGGCGAAGTAGCGTCCCACGATGGAAGCGATGGTCCCCAATCCGATCTCGCGGCTGCGCTGCTGGAAGGTGCGCATATAGTCGGCGCCGGCCCGGGGGGCGGTGTCGCGTCCGTCGGTGAAGGCATGCACGAGGGCGCGGTCCACCTCGTGGCGGCGGGCGAGTTCCAGCAAGGCGAAGAGGTGGTCGTTGTGGGAATGCACGCCACCCTCCGAAAAAAGTCCCATAATATGCAGGCGACCCCGTTCGGACGCCTTCTCCATGGCATTGACGAGCACCTCGTTACGGTAGAAAGTTCCGTCAGCTATGGCGCGGTTGATGCGGCTGAGCTCTTGCCAGACGATGCGACCCGCTCCGATGTTGAGGTGTCCCACCTCGGAGTTGCCGAATTGACCTTCGGGCAGTCCCACGTCGGTTCCGCTGGCTGAGAGACGCGCATGGGGCGCGGAGACGAAGAGGTGGTCAAGAAAGGGGGTGTCGGCCCGGTCGATGGCGCTGACCTCGGGATGCTCGGCAATCCCGTAGCCGTCCAGGATGACCAGGAGCGCTTTGGAAGAGGGGGAGTCCAAGGCGTCCGGGCGCTGGTTTAAAGGTTATTGACGTGCCTGGTGAGCTTCGACTTCTTGCGGGCTGCGTTGTTGGGGTGAAGAAGACCCTTCTGAGAATAGCGGTCCAGCACGGAGATGGCGTCCTTGAGGTACTCCTCAGCTTTCTCCTTGTCGTCCTCCTCGAGGACTTTACGGACCATGGTCCTCATCTTGGAACGCTGCGCCTGGTTATGCTGGCGGCGCTTTTCATTCTGGCGAACACGCTTTTTTGCTGATTGGTGCTGTGGCATAAACGTCGAGGATAAACCTTATCGGTTATTCAGAATTCTTTGTATCATCTTTCCGCCTGCGGATAGACTTCAAAGTTAAAATTTCTGAAATCATTAAACAAGAAAACATTGAAAATTTACCGAAAGACAAGTAATTTGAGAGACTTTCCATTATGGTTATCGTAATTGACGGCCCGGCGGGGTCGGGCAAAAGTTCAACGGCCCGCGCCGTGGCGCAGAAAATGGATATCCGGTACCTCGACTCCGGCGCCCTCTACCGGGCGGCCACGCTGCTTTACCTGGAGTCGCAGGGTGACCGGGAAACGTTCTTTCGAAAACTGGACCGGCAACCCCTCGACTTTACGTACGGGGACGGCTTTCGGGTGCTGGCAGGCGGCCGCGATCGCACTGCTGAAATACGCACTCCCGAAGTCACCCGCTCTGTGAGCGAGGTGGCTGCCATGCCTCGCGTGCGCGAGCATGTAAATAAACTGATGCGACGGAGGGTGGCCGAAGACGTCTACATTGCCGAGGGACGCGATTTGGGCACGGCGGTCTTTCCCGACGCCGCGCTGAAGATTTTTATGTCGGCGGATGTGGAGGAGCGCGCCCGCCGGCGCTACCGGGAGATGAAGCAGAAGCACCCGGAGACGGACTACCAGGATATACTTGAAAACATACGGGAGCGCGACCACCGCGATGCGGCCCGCGTATCCGATCCGCTGCGCAAGGCGGACGACGCCGTGGAGATCGACACCACGGATTCGACCTTCGAACAACAGGTCGACCGTATTTGTTCATTAATAAACCAGCTTAACAAACCCCAACCCTAATCCCGCGGCCCTTGGCCGCGCGGTAATGCCAACTAAAACCGAAAATGACCGAAGATCTTAAGCAAGAAGAACAACAGCAGAATTCCGAATCCCAGCAGGAAGCCGCCACCGAGGTAACCGAAGAGGAAACCTCGGCACAGACCGGACAGACTGACGAGGCCGATGAGGCCGATGAGACCGGCGACGCGGCGGAAGAATCCGGGGATACACCCGAAACCGCCCAGACTGCCGACACCGACGATGCCGCCGATGACGGCGGGTCTGAAGGCGCTGGCGAGACCGCCGGCACGGACGACCAGCCCATTGAGGTGAGCGAGGAGGCCGATGCCATCCAGCCCAAGGGCGCAGATGTGGAGGCTACCACCGCTGAAGACCTTCAACAGGTGACCGAAGAGCAGGTGGCCGCCTTTACCGGTGAGATGGACGATAAAGTCTATACCTTCGACGAGCTGCAGGCGGCGTCCGAAGACTACACCGACGAGGAGTATCACCAGCTCGAGTCGATGTATGAGAACACGCTGAACGAGATTGAAGAGAAGGAGATCGTTACCGGACGCGTGGTATCCGTCGACGAAAAGTATGTGGTCGTGGATATCGGCTTCAAGTCCGAGGGACTTATCTCCGTCAACGAATTTCCCAACGAAACGGTCGAGAATCTGGCCCCCGGCGACGAGGTGGAAGTATTCCTCGACAAGGTGGAAGACCAGGAGGGCCAGCTGATCCTGTCCCGACGAAAGGCCGACATATTGCAGGCCTGGGAGACCATCGAACGCGCCTCCGATACCGGTGAGGTTCTGGAGGGCACCATCCAGCGCCGCATCAAAGGCGGCATGGTGGCCGAGATCATGGGCATTGACGCCTTCCTGCCAGGCTCCCAGATCGATGTGCGTCCCGTACGCGACTTTGACGCATATGTGGGCAAGACCATGGAATTTCAGGTGGTCAAGCTCAACATGCAGGCTGAGAACGTGGTGGTGTCTCACCGCGCCCTCATCGAATCCGACCTTGAGGAGCAGCGCAAGGAGATCCTGGCCACCATCGAGGAGGGTCAGGTGCTGGAGGGCCTTGTCAAGAACATTACCGACTTCGGGGTCTTCATCGACCTTGGAGGCGTGGACGGCCTGCTGCACATCACCGACCTCTCATGGGGCCGCGTGGAGCATCCCGACGAGATTGTCTCGCTGGACCAGCGCATGAACGTCGCGGTCATCGACTACGACGAGGAGACCAAACGCGTCTCGCTGGGTCTCAAACAGCTCCAGCCGCATCCGTGGGACGAGATAGACCTGAAGTATCCCGAGAACATGAAGGTGCAGGGCCGGGTGGTATCCATCACCGATTACGGTGCCTTCATAGAGCTGGAGAAAGGGATCGAGGGACTCATCCACATTTCCGAAATGTCATGGACCCAGCACATCAAGCACCCCTCGCAGCTGGTGCAGAAGGACGACATCATCGAGTGCGTGGTGCTGAACGTGAACGCCCCCGAGAAGAAGATTTCCCTGGGTGTCAAGCAGCTTGAGAACGATCCGTGGGAGGAGATCGACAAGCGCTACCCCGTGGGCTCCCGGCACTCCGGCACCGTGCGCAACCTTACCAACTTCGGTGTCTTCGTGGAGCTGGAACCCGGCATCGACGGGCTGGTCCATATTTCCGACCTGAGTTGGACCGAAAAGATCAACCATCCGAACGAAATAATCGACAAGGACCAGGAGATCGAGGTGATCATCCTGGCCATCGATTTCGAAAACCGCCGTATCACCCTCGGTCACAAGCAGATCGAGGACAACCCCTGGAAACTCTTCGGCCGCGAGTACGGCCTCACCGCCGAAGTGGAAGGGCAGGTCACGAAGGTCACCGACAAAGGACTCTTTGTGGAACTGCCGCATGAGCTCGAGGGCTTCGTTCCGGCCAGCAAGATCGGCGAGGAGGGCACACCCTCCGAGCACTTCGAGGACGGCGACACCGTCAAGGCCTGGGTGATCGAGCTCGACGAGAGCAATAAGAACATTACCCTAAGCCGCCGCGAGGAGGACGTCGAGAATATCGACTCTTCCCGTAAAGAGCGCGGTGGCAGCGGCGACGGAGGCGGAGGCGGCAGCAAGAAGTCCCGCTCAGGCGAGCCTTCGACACAGACGGGCACACCCACCCTGGGCGAGATGTCCGGCCTGGCCGACCTCAAGGAACAGATGGAGGCCAAGGAGAAGGAGGCTGAGGAGGCCGAAGAGGCTGCCAGGAAGAAGGCCGAGGCGCAAGCCGAAGAGGCAGAATCCGAAGAGGCGAAGGCTGAGAAGCAGGAGGAGGCGTCGGAAGATGCCGACGAAGCTGACGAACAGCCCGAAGCCGAGGAGGAGCCCGAAGCTGAGGAAGAACCCGAAGCCGAGGAAGAGCCGAAGGACAAGAAGTCTGGAGAGGGCGACGAGGAGGAATAAACCTCCCGGCCCTTTTCAACGATAAAGCAGAACCCCTGCTTCGAACCGTGCCGCCATGCGGCGTTACGGTCCGGGGCAGGGGTTTTCTGTTTTACAGGTGGGGTGCCAAACGCCAAAATCCCGTCGCGTTGGTACGGCCCGGTGGGACCGGAACGACGGGCAGGCGTTAAAGGAGTTCAGGTCTAATACGGTTACTCTTTGTAGAAGTAGACGACCTTCTCCTTGGGATGCTTGCTGCTTTTTACTTTGCTGCCGGTCTCCTTGTTGTAGTTGTACACTACATTGCGCATGGAGTTGAGCTCGGAGTCGTCCTTGAATTTTACTTCAAGGGCCTTGCCGCCCTTTTCCAGTTTCTTGACGGCCTCCAGTAGAGGTTGGTATTTGGAAGAACTTTTCTTTGATACACTCACGTCGTCACGGGATACGATATTAATCTTCATTGTTTTTGCTGTCTTTATAGAAGTCGGTTGTAAGAAAGAGTGAATCTAACAATAAAACAACTGTATTTACAGGTGGTTCTTGTAGTATTCACTCTATTTATCCTTATTTGTTCCACAACCAAAACCAATATTACTGTCCGGGGATTCCATCCGGGACAAAAAAATGGTCGCCAGGAGGAGCCGGGGATCAAGGAACCTGGACGGTGGAGAGAATGGTCTCGACCAGGTCTTCGGAGCTAATCTCCTCGGCTTCGGCCTCAAAGGTGGGAATAACGCGATGGCGCAGCACGTCCATCGCGATGGTCCGCACGTCTTCGGGGGTTACGTAGGCACGGTGTTCCATAAAGGCGCGTGCACGCGAAGCCAGGTTGAGATTGATGGAAGCGCGGGGAGAGGCCCCGAAATTAATCAGCTCGGCCAGATCCTCCATTTCGTAGCTCGCAGGATCGCGGGTGGCGAAAATAAGGTCGACGATATACTGCTCCACCTTCTCGTCGATGTAGATCTCGTTGACCACCTTGCGCGCCTCGAGCACCCTTTCAGGCGTGATGACGGGATTGAGCTTCTCCTTGCGTCCGGTACGTGCCTGCCGGCGCATGATCTCAAGCTCTTCCTTTTCGGTGGGATAGTCGATGACAATCTTCATCATGAAGCGGTCCACCTGTGCTTCGGGCAGGGGATAGGTGCCTTCCTGCTCGATGGGGTTCTGCGTGGCCAGCACCAGAAAGGGCTCATCCAGTTCGAAGGTATTCTCGCCGATGGTTACCTGCAGTTCCTGCATGGCCTCCAGCAGGGCGCTCTGAACCTTGGCCGGGGAGCGGTTGATCTCGTCGGCAAGGATGATATTGGCGAAGATGGGGCCTTTCTTGACGGTAAACTCGGCCTCCTTCTGGTTGTATATGAGTGTGCCGATCAGGTCGGCCGGCAGTAGATCGGGGGTGAATTGCAGTCGCTGAAACTTGGTGCTGATCACCTGTGCCAGGGAGGAGACCGTGAGGGTCTTGGCGAGCCCGGGCACGCCCTCCAGCAGCACGTGGCCGTCGGCCAACAGGCCGATAAGCAGCCGGTCGATCATATACCTTTGCCCGACAATTACCTTGTCAAGTTCCTGGTAAATCTCATCGATGAAGGCGCTCGACTTCTCAATCTTTTCGCCGAGCTCCTGCATGTCGACCGTCGCTGGGGATGTATCCATGGCGTGCGTATGAGTTTTATAATTTGTTCTGCATTTGACTATTTTCCGGCGCGTGAAAAACAACCGCCTGCCGCCGGCAGGCACCAAAGGTAACAAATGGAGATCATAGATTCTTTCTTATTGGGACTGATCCAGGGCCTCACCGAATTTCTGCCCATCAGCTCATCCGGACACCTGGTACTGGCCGGCGCCCTTCTGGAGGACGATCTCGATCGCAGCATCACCTTTGAGGTAGTGGTGCACTTCGGGACCCTTTGCAGTATCCTGCTCTACTACCGCACCACCCTGGCGGAGATGGCGGTCTCGCTTTGGGACGCGCTGCGCGATCCCTCCTCGGCCAAAGGGGAGGAGGGGTATGATCCTAACGTGCGTATGGCCGGTTTCATTTTGCTGAGCATGGTTCCCGCTCTTATTGTGGGACTTACCCTGAAAGATACCATTGAGGATGTCTTCCTGGCTCCCTTTCCCGTCTCGGTCATGCTGCTGGTCACCGGCACTATCCTGTTCGCCACACGCTTCCGCAGCAGTTTCCCCAACCGCCTGGGCTCCGGCAGTGCGCTGGCCATCGGCGTGGCCCAGGCCTTTGCCATCCTGCCCGGGGTGAGCCGCTCCGGAACCACCATCTCGCTGGGACTCGGCCTGGGCATCAAGAGGGAGGAAGTGGCCAATTTTTCCTTCCTGATGGTGATTCCTGTGATCGCCGGCGCCATGCTGGTGGAGGTAGTCGGGCTGGCGCAGGCGGGCGTGGATTCTGCCGCGCTGGGCGCGTTGACCGTAGGCTTTCTGACAGCTTTTGTCTCGGGCTACTTCGCCTTGAAATACCTGATTATCCTGTTGAAGACCCGCGGAATCCATCCCTTTGCCTGGTACTGTTGGGCGCTTGGGGGTTTTGGACTATACATCTTCGCTTGATAGCGAAGATGTATAGTCCAAAAGTCTAATTAAAGTCGAAAAGTCCAGAAGTCGGGAAGTCAAAAAGTCGGTGGACCTTCGGACTCCACGACTTTACGACTTTCTGACTTATTAGACTTTAAGACTTTTTAGACTTTCAGACTTTCAGACTTTTACATAGTTTTGGAGCCTTAATTTAAACCGGAGATATGGTCACCTACGTATTTATCTTCCTGGCCCTGCTGGCCATAGCCTCGGCACTGGGCATGGTCATCAGCCGAAACACGGTCAACAGCGCCCTTTTCCTGGTGCTCAATATGGTCTCCCTGGCGGGTATCTACCTGCTGCTGGAGGCACAGTTCCTGGCCGTCATACAGATCCTGGTCTACGCCGGTGCCATCATGGTACTCTTTCTCTTTGTCATCATGCTGTTGAACCTGGATGCCGAGAAGTCGCTTTTCAATCGCTTCCGGGCCCGCTATTTTGTGGCATTTCTGCTGGGCGTGGCACTGTTGACGCAGATTCTTTACAGCGCGGGCGGCATGGCTGGCGTGCTCCCCGAAATTTCGCCCGAAATGAGCAGCGTGGGCACCGTGGAAGCGGTAGGCGATGTGCTCTTCACCACCTATCTGCTGCCCTTTGAAATCACGGCCATCCTGCTGACAGCCGCCGTGGTTGGGGCCCTTGTCATTGCACAACAAAAAATAAAGCCCAAGGCCGAGAATGATTGACATTGACTGGTTCCTTGCGCTCAGCGCCGTGCTCTTTTGCATTGGCATCGTAGGCGTGCTTGTACGAAAGAACGCCATCGTGATTTTCATGAGTGTGGAGCTCATGCTGAATGCCGTCAACCTTACGCTGATCTCTTTCAGCAGTTACTATGGGAATATCGAAGGCATAATCCTCGTCTTCTTCGCCCTTGCCGTAGCTGCCGCCGAAGCGGTGGTGGGACTGGCCATCATCATCGCCATCTTCCGCAACAACCTCTCGGTGGATATCAGCAAGGTAAACCTGCTACGCTGGTAATCGGACGGCTGCTCGAAAGCCAGCCTTTCCGGCGCCCGGCATTCGCCGGTATAACGGACCGGATTTCTGTCTGTTGCTGCGACCCGCCCGTGCGCTTCCATTAGGCCGCATTTTGGGCCTCAGCATCATCCATTCAACATTCTTTGCCACTTTTTATATCTTGGGCATCAGCTAATTTCTCCTTGGGAAAGCAGCATGGATTAGCTACCTTTGAGGCAAAATTTTTCGAGGACCCTCGTAACGGAACCGCTCCCTTAGATGGACTCTGCTACAGCGCTTATTGTACTGATTATCGGCTTGCCGCTGGCCGGTTTTCTTGTTAACGGATTACTGGGGCTTTCGTCCCCCTCGTGGAGGCGCAACCGCTCTCTTATCGGCACCATCTCCAACCTGGCCGTCTTCGTCCCCTTCGTGGCGGCATTCTGGTTCTTCCTGAACATGAGCGAGGGCTCCGACGCCCTCTACGTGAGCCTTTTCCGTTGGATGGAAGCGGGCAGCTTCTCGGTGGATATCGCCTACCAGGTGGATCAACTCTCCATCGTGATGACGCTGGTGGTGACGGGCGTGGGTTTCCTGATCCACCTCTACTCCATCGGCTACATGTGGGATGACCCGGGGTACTGGAAGTTTTTCGCCTACCTGAACCTCTTCATCTTCGCCATGCTCAACCTGGTACTGGCGGACAACCTGCTGCTGCTCTTCCTGGGCTGGGAAGGCGTGGGACTCTGCTCCTACCTGCTCATCGGATTCTGGTACAGCGACATGGCCAAGTCGGCCGCCGCCAAGAAGGCCTTTATTTACAACCGGGTGGGCGACTTCGCCTTCCTGGTCGCCATGTTTATGATCTTCCAATATATAGGCAGCCTGCGCTTCGAGGAGATCCTGGCCGCGCTCGACGCCATTCCCGCCGACCAGAAGTTCTGGATTGGCCTGTTGATGTTTATCGGCGCCACCGGCAAGAGCGCGCAGATACCCCTGTTTGTCTGGCTGCCCGACGCCATGGCCGGCCCGACTCCTGTCTCCGCTCTTATTCACGCGGCCACCATGGTGACCTCCGGCATCTACCTCATTTCGCGCATGTCGCCCATGTTCGTGATGTCGCCTGAGGTCATGATGATTATCGCCGTGATCGGGGCGCTCACCGCGCTGGTCGCCGCCACCATCGCCCTCACCCAGAACGACATCAAGAGGGTGCTGGCCTACTCCACCGTCTCGCAACTGGGCTACATGTTCCTGGCCCTCGGCTCAGGCGCCTTCACCGCCGCCATTTTTCACGTGGTCACCCACGCCTTTTTCAAAGCCTGTCTCTTTCTGGGTTCCGGCTCGGTGATTCACGCCATGGAACACGTGGAGCACGGGCTGGAGGAAGAGGGGCGGGACGTGCACTTCGATCCGCAGGATATGCGGAACATGGGCGGGCTCAAAAAGTACATGCCCTCCACCTACTGGACCTTCATGCTGGCGACGGTGGCCATAGCGGGTATTCCGCCGCTGGCCGGTTTCTTTTCGAAGGACGAGATCCTGGCCTTCACCTTTAACGCCGGCTTCGGCGAATATGCCGGGGCCCTTTATTTCGTGCTCTGGGGCGTGGGAATTCTCACGGCCTTCCTGACCGCATTCTATATGTTCCGCCTCACCCTGGGCACTTTCAACGGACCTTTCAAGCTGCCCGGCCGCATTGAAGGGGCCGAGGGGGCCGAGAAGCATCTGCACGAGAATCCCCCCTCCATGACCATACCTCTCTGGACCCTCGGAGGACTTTCGGTGGCGGGCGGACTGCTGGGCGTGCCTAATTTCCTGCTGGCCACCTTCACCCACGAGGAGGAGCACATCAACCTGCTGCACAACTGGCTGCACAACGTGAATGCCGATGCCGTGCTGGGACTCTCCCACGCTGCCGAGTGGGGGCTTATGGGACTCTCGGTTGCCGTGGCTCTGGGCGGCGTATGGACCGCCTGGCGCATGTACGGCGCCGGAGCCACCGAAGAGTCCGATGCGCGGATCGCCACCCGCTTCGGAGCCCTCTACCGCACCTGGAATGAGAAGTACCGCCTGGACGAATTCTACGAGGGCGTGGTGGTGAATCCCCTGGTACGCTTTTCGGACCGGGGACTCGCCGCCTTCGACATGAAAATTGTGGACGGAGTGGTCAACACCGTGGGTGGCATCGTGCGGCTCTTCGGCAGCCTCATCCGCTACACCCAGACCGGGGTAGTCAGCTCCTACGCCCTCGCCCTGGTTATAGGGGTGATCATCGTACTCAGTCTACTGATCCTGTAAGAGCAAGCGCGCACCATGGAACTGATTCTTAATCTCTGTATTTACCTCCCGCTGGCCGGCATTGCCGCCATCCTGCTGATCCAGGGCTTCACGCCTGCCGGACCCGGCCGCGACCGCGCGATCAAGTGGACCAGCCTGGCCGCCACCCTGGCGGTCTTCGGGCTCTCCCTGCCGCTGATGCTCAACTTCGACGTGGCCGGCTCGGCCACGGTCCAGTACCTGACCGAGGGCGCCGCGGTCATTGAGGGCATGGACATTAAATACCTTGTGGGACTGGACGGGCTCAGTCTGCTGCTCTTCATGCTCACCACCCTTATGGGACCCATCGTCATTCTCTCCTCCTGGGAGTCGGTGACCAAGTATCTGCCGGGCTACTATTCCATGCTCCTTCTGCTGCAGACGGCCAGCATGGGTGTATTTGCGTCCCTTGACCTGATTGTCTTCTACGTATTCTTCGAGCTCTCTCTCATCCCCATGTACTTTCTTATCGGCATTTGGGGGGGCAAGGGCCGCATTCACGCCACCGTCAAGTTTTTTCTCTATACCCTGGTGGGCTCCCTCATCATGCTGGTGGGCCTGATCTGGGTGGGCTACGACGCGGGCACCTTCATCGAGGGCGTGAGCTTCTCTTCCGACTGGCGATTCCTGTCCGGGTCCGAATACACCATCGGACTGGTGGAACAGACCTGGCTCTTCCTGGCCTTCGCGCTGGCTTTCTGCATCAAGGTACCGCTCTTTCCCTTTCACACCTGGCTGCCCTACGCCCACACCGAAGCGCCAACGGCGGGCTCGGTGGTGCTGGCGGCCATCATGCTGAAGATGGGAACCTACGGGCTGCTGCGCATCTGTTTGCCGATTTTTCCCAATGCCTTCACCACCTTTGCTCCCTACCTGGCCACCCTCGCCGTGGTGGGCATTATCTACGGTGCGCTGGTGGCCATGGTTCAGAAAGACGTCAAAAAGCTGGTGGCCTACTCCTCCGTCAGCCACCTCGGTTTTGTGGTGCTGGGCCTCTTCGCCTTCAACACCATCGCCGTGCAGGGCGCCCTTATACAGATGGTTAACCACGGGCTCTCCACCGGCGCCCTCTTCCTGGTGGTGGGCATGATCTACGACCGCGCCCACACCCGACGTATCGCCGACTTCGGGGGAATTGCCAGAATCATGCCGGTCTTTGCCGTGGTGTTCATGATTTCCACCCTCGCCTCCATCGGATTGCCCGGGCTGAATGGATTCGTGGGAGAGTTTCTGATTCTGAACGGCGCCTTCATTTCCGAGGTGCTGCCCCAAAACGCATGGACCGTCTTCGCAGCTACCGGCGTAATTTTGGCCGCGGTCTACATGCTCTGGATGTACCAGCGGGTGATGTTCGGTCCTGTAACCAATGAGGAGAACAAAAATCTGGTCGACCTGAACGCCCGCGAGATCGGGCTGATGGTACCGCTGATCGTGTTCATGATCTGGATTGGCATCCGTCCCGTGGACTTCACCCAGTATTCCGAAGCGCAGGTGAGTCAGCTGCTGGAATCCTCCCGTGACAAAAGCACGGCCGTACTCCGTTCGGCCTCCCCCGATGAACTCCCTGCCTGGGCCGGCACCCTTTACGACGTGAGCCCGCAGATGGCGGAGGAGGCGGGCGGTTACTCCATCGATGGGGAGGCGCAAAGCGGCCCTGAGCACCGCAGCGTCGACGGCATCGCAAACGAATCTGCAAACGAATCCAAAGCGCAAACCGACTGACGAGGTACATGTTATGGCAAAACCCCTCAGCGAAGACGAGATTCAAGAGGCCATCGGCGACCGCCTTCCCGGTTGGTCGCACGACGATGACAAACTTACCAGGGAGTTCGGCTTTTCGGATTTCCGGGAGGCCTTCGCCTTCCTGACCCGCATCGCCTTCGAGGCGGAGGACCAGGTGCACCATCCGGAGATCTATAATGTCTACAAAACGGTGGTCATCTCCCTGAGCACGCACGACGCGGGAGGGAAGGTGACCGAAAAGGATCTGAAACTGGCAGCGGCCATCGAGTCGCTCTACACCAACTGAGCTGAATAACGTAGCTGCATGGATTACCTACACGATCTGAACGCATTCCTCCCGGGCGTCGTGGTGGCCCTGGCCGGCCTGGCCGCCATCATGATCGACGCCTACAAAGACGACCACGAGGGTATCTTCGGGGTGACGGTCACCGCGCTGGCCGCCGCGCTGGTCCTCAGCATAATGGATCTTTTCGGTCCACAGGGGGAGGCTTTCAGCGGGATGATCGTCTATGGCGGCACCGCCGCATTCGGTTCGGCCGTGGTGCTCTTCGCCTCGCTCTTCTGCGTGCTCATCTCCCGGGAATACCTTATCGCCATCGATCATAATTTTGGGGAGGTATACGCCCTGGTGCTCTTCGCCACCACCGGCATGCTGGGGCTGGCCGCCGCCGATAACCTGATCATGATCTTCCTGGGACTCGAAACGATGTCTATCTGCCTCTACGTGCTGGCCGGCATAGTGCACGAGGAGAAAAGAGGAGCGGAGGCGGCTCTCAAGTACTTCCTGCTGGGCGCCTTTTCCACCGGCTTCCTGCTCTATGGCATGGCCCTGCTCTACGGGGCCACGGGCACCCTCGACATGGCCGGCATCGCCTCGGCAGCCACGGGCGATCTTATTTTCGTGGCGGGCGCGGGCCTTCTGCTGACGGGCTTCTTTTTCAAGATTGCCGCGGTGCCCTTCCACATGTGGACCCCGGACGTCTACCAGGGCACCCCGACCACCCTCACCGCCTATATGGCCACCGCCTCCAAGTCGGCCACTTTTGTGGCGCTCATACTTATTCTTTCGCGCATGATCCCGGATTCTACGGCCGACTGGGGCAATCTGCTGATGGTGATCTCGGTGCTGACCATGATCGCAGGCAACCTCATCGCACTGGTGCAGGACAATATCAAGCGCATGCTTGCTTACTCCAGCGTAGCCCATGCCGGCTACGTGCTGGTGGGACTCGCCGCGGGCACGCCCGAGGGATACAGCGCCGTGCTTTTCTACCTCTTCGCCTACTCTATCATGAATATCGGCGCCTTCGGCGTCGTGGCCTACTACGAGCGGCAGCAGGGCCTCGATTTCACCGACGTAAACAACTACGCCGGCCTGGGCTTCAAGCGCCCGGCCATGGCGGTGATGCTCTCCATCTTTCTTTTCTCCCTGGCCGGCATACCGCCGATGGTTGGCTTCTTCGGGAAGTACCTGGTCTTTGCCGCAGCTATCAATGCCGGGTATGTGGGACTGGCCATTACGGGCGTGCTGGCCAGCGCCCTGAGCGTCTACTATTACCTGCGTCCCATGGTCTACCTCTACATGCGCGAGCCTCACAAGGAGGTTCCCTTCGTTCAGCCGGGATGGCTATTCAAAGGCACCCTGCTGGTGCTGGCCGCCATGACCCTATGGTTTGGGGTGGCGCCGGGTGAGATTTCTGACCTGCTTAACTCGTATTATGCGGGTTGGTAAGTCTATAAAGTCGGAAAGTCGGGAAGTCGGAAAGTCGAAAAGTCGGGAAGTCGGGGGTGTTTTCCTTGATTGGATTTGAAATGCAAAAGGCCTATCTTTGCTTGCCTGCTGCCTCGGGCATCCCGGCAGAAAACGGGAGAAGGGGGCGGCTGTTTTCACCAGGAAGACAACCACAGGAAACCTACCTACATGAGCAAGAACTACTACGAGCTTACCTATATTCTGAATCCCGTACTGGAAGACGAGCAGTACGACGAAATCGTCAACCGGTACGAGAAGTTTATCGGTGACCACGACGGCGAGTTGGACGAGACCGACCGCTGGGGCAACCGAAAGTTCGAGCATGAAATGGACGGCCGGACCAGCGGCTACTACGTCAACTGCTACTTCCGCGCCCCCGGTGAACTCATCGCCGATCTGGAACGCACCCTTCGCCTGGATGACGAAGTCCTCCGATACCTCACCCTCAAGTACGACGCCAAGATGATGCGCCACCGCGAGCTGCAGCGCAAGGGCGCCGTACCCAGCATTCTTGATCTTCAGGAGGAAACTGAGGAAGGCGAAGATGACGATGAATAGTCTGTAAAGTCGAAAAGTCGAAAAGTCTTAAAGTCTATGATTAATAATCCATCACATCCGAAGAAAGGCCAGATCAAGACCCGGGAGTGCAAGTTCACCAAAGCCGGGGTCGAATACATCGATTACAAGGAAACCGACACCCTGGAGCGCTTCATGAATGACCAGGGTAAGATCCTCCCGCGACGGGTGACCGGCACAAGCGCCAAGTTTCAGCGCCAGCTCACCACGGCCATCAAGCGTGCCCGTTTCCTGGGGATGATTCCCTATGTGGCCGACAACATGCGATAACCCCAGCTTTCAATTTTTTTACTGCCGCCATGCCCAAGTACATGCAATTAATACTGAAAGAAGACGTTGAAAAGCTCGGCGAGGCCGGGGACATTGTGGATGTAAAGCCCGGCTACGGGCGGAATTTCCTCATTCCCCAAGGCAAGGCCGTGATCGCCAGCGATGGCGCCATGAAACAGCTCGAGCGGATGAAGGAGACGGCCGAGCGCCGCGCCGAACTTACCGTCGAGAAAGCCCAGGATATGGCCGATCGACTGGAAACGACGTCGGTCACCATTCCTGTTACGGTGGGTGAAGACGAGAAAATTCACGGTTCTGTGACCAACCAGGATATCGCTGAGGCCCTTGCCGAACGTGATATCGAAATTGACCGCCGTAAGATATCTCTCGATCAGGACATCAGCTCCCTGGGTGAATACACCGCCACCATCAGCCTGCTGGGTGATCTGAAGTCCCAAATCAAGGTCTGGGTGGTGAAGGAGTAGGTCGCAGGGCGACAACACTCGCACACC
Source organism: Balneolaceae bacterium (assembly GCA_034521445.1). Classification (NCBI taxonomy): domain Bacteria; kingdom Pseudomonadati; phylum Balneolota; class Balneolia; order Balneolales; family Balneolaceae; species Balneolaceae bacterium. The sequence goes on from JAXHMM010000003.1 coordinate 623,475, forward strand.
GACATGAAAAAACGCCTTACGGTTTTCCTGGGGATCCTCGCCATGGCGATGGCTCCCTTTTTTGTTGAGGCCCAGATTCCCAGTCCCGTCTCCTTCGAAGTGACCTCCGCCCCGGAGACGGTGCGCGCCGGCGAATCCTTTGAGGTCACCGTGCAGGCCACCATCGAGGGGAACTGGCACCTCTATTCGGTAAACATCCCCCCCGACGCAGGACCTTATCCCACCGCCTTCACTTCGGCCAGCTCCCAGATGGTGCTCACCGACAGCGTGCGCGAGTCGGAGGCCGTCATCGAGTACGATCCCAATTTCGAGACCGAACTGGGCTGGCACTCCGAGGAGGCCACCTTTACCATTCCTGTTGCTTTCCGGCCCAACTCGCAGAGCGAGGGCAGCAACACCATCCGCCTGCAGGTGCGCTACCAGGTCTGTAATGACAGCTCCTGCCTGCCGCCAACCACCAAAGAGATCGCGCAGCCCATCACCGTGACCGACCTGGCTCCCGAGCCCTGGCCGGGATTTGAGGAGATGGATGACGCTTCTGCGGGGGCAGGGGAGGGAGGAGACACGCAGGACGGGACTGCTGCCGGGGAGGGATCCGGCAGCCTCCAGCAGGGTGGCGACAGCGGTTCCGTGCGCAGCGGGGGACTGGGTTCGGGCGGTATCTTCTCTTTTCTCTGGATTGCACTGGGCGCCGGATTCGCCGCGCTGCTGACGCCCTGCGTCTTTCCCATGATCCCGCTTACCGTCTCCTTCTTCACCAAGCAGAAGGAGGGTCCCGGCGGGGGTGCTGTGGGACAGGCCCTGGCCTTTGGACTGGCCATCGTGGTGACCTTTACCTTGATGGGCGCGCTGCTGGCGCTCCTGGTAGGGGCCTCCGGGGCCAACCGCTTTGCGGCCAATCCCTGGGTGAACCTCTTTATTGCAGCCATGCTGGTGGTCTTTGCCCTCAGCCTGCTGGGGGCTTTCGAGTTGCGGCTGCCCCACCAGCTCACCAACTGGCTGAACCGGCAAAGCAACGAGAGTTCGGGCCTGCTGGGCGTGCTATTTATGGCCCTAACCATCAGCGCCGTCTCCTTTTCCTGCACCGCCCCCTTCGTGGGCGGCGTGCTGGCGGCCACCGCCGGCGGGGAGTGGTTCTATCCCATCGTGGGCATGGCCGCCTTTTCAGCCGCTTTTGCCTCCCCCTTTGTAGTGCTGGCCCTCTTCCCGCGATGGATGGAAAGCCTGCCTAAAAGCGGATCCTGGATGAACGTGGTGAAGGTACTGCTGGGCTTCGTAGAACTGGCCGCCGCCGTCAAGTTTCTGTCCAACGCCGACCTGGTCCTCGGATGGGGACTCGTTTCGCGTCCCCTCGCCATCGCCGCCTGGATCGCCATCTTCCTTATGGCCGGCCTCTACGTGCTGGGCGTGTATACGCTTAAACATGAGCCCGAAAAGAAAAAGGTGGGTGCCGGCCGTATCATGCTTGCCCTCCCCATGCTGCTCTTCTGTTTCTACCTGCTTCCCGGTCTGCTGGGGGCCAACCTGGGCATATGGGACGCCTGGCTTCCGCCCAAACAGGCGTCCGACGTGAGCGTGGTGCGCAGTCTCGCCATGATGGGCGGGGGCGCCGGGGCCATCGAAAATGAGGGCTGGTCGGAGGACTACCAGGCCTCCCTTGAGCGCGCCCGCGCTGAGGGCCGCCCTATCTTTATCGACTTCACCGGTTACACCTGCACGAACTGCAGGGACATGGAGGCCAACGTCTTTCCCCTGGCTGAAATCCAACAGCGCTTTGACCGCATGGAAAAGGTAAAGCTCTACACCGATGACGGGCAGCATGGACTGGCCCGCCAGAAATTCCAGCTGCAGATGACCGGCACCGTGGCCCTGCCCACCTACGTGGTGATCGATCCCGCCTCTGAAGAGGTGCTCATCCAGCACACGGGCATGGCCAGTCCTGAACGCTTTCGGGATTTCCTTGACCGGGGACTCGCACGATTTGAGGAGGCTTCCTCTTCAGGTGGACCGAAGGAGTTGCTGGGCGAACGCGCCGACAGGGGGGCAACCTTTTCTTGCAACCCAGGCTCATAAATACTTATTTTATAGTAATATTGGCCGAACGGCCGCAACAGGATGCTTTGTTAAAGATTATAAACGGTCGAATTAAATGGCGATACAGGTTCTGATCTTTTGACATTCATCCTGAAATGAACTATCATTTTGCATCTTTGTAAGCCCCTATAATCCATAACCTGATAATTTAATTGGAGTAATCGTATGACATCGTCCATAGCTCTTTTTCTTTTTCAAGCTGGAGCTGACCAAGGCTTTTTTAACGTAATTGTTCAACGGTTTAATGAGGGCGGTGGCTTTATGTGGCCGGTGCTCATTGCCTTGATCCTTGGTCTGGCCATTTTCCTCGAGCGAGTAATTTCCCTGAATCTCGCCGACATCGACACCCGTAAATTTATCGTGGACGTGCAGGAGGCACTGCAGGAGGGAGGTATTCCCGCCGCGCAGGACCTTTGCGCCGAAACCCGCGGTCCGGTGGCCTCCGTTTTCCAGGCTGGTCTGATGCGTGTGGATGAAGGCGTAGAAGCGGCCGAGAAAGCCATTTCCGCTTACGGATCCATTGAAATGAGCTTCCTTGAGCGCGGATTGGTCTGGCTGTCGCTGTTTATCGCCATCGCCCCGCTGCTTGGCTTCCTCGGAACGGTGGTAGGTATGATCGAGGCCTTCGACGCCATTGAAACGGCGGGCGATATCTCACCCTCCCTGGTGGCCGGCGGTATTAAGACTGCTCTGCTGACCACCGCCGCCGGACTGATGGCCGGTATTATTCTGCAGGTGGGTTACAACTACTGCGTTTCCAAGATTGACCGTCTGATCGCCGAGATGGAAGAGTCCTCCATTACCCTGATCGACTCCATCGTCGACATGAAACAGGGCGGAGGCGGAGGAGCGTCCGGACAGTAAGCCCGGTTCGCCAAACCGCAATTTTCAACCAAGCTAACAAGGTCACATTTATGTCTGCAATGATAGGACTCGGCATAGCGGGGGGGCTGATTGTCATCGGCTCTATTGCTATCGTCATCTCTGGAATTAAAAGCCTGATCAACGGAAATCAGGACATCCGCAAAATCTCCTCCTTTCTGGTTCCCTTCGCCGTATTCGGCATCGCCTACGGCATGACGGGAGACATTACGGAGGCGGGCGTGGCCACCATGCTCTTCATGATGGCCCTCATGGCTCTGATGATTCTCTTTTCAGGTTTCCGCAGCACCTTTAACATCTAGATTTTCCCGCCATGTTCATGATCATCAAAAAGAACAAGAGCCGGGACGGTGGGGAGATCCCCAGCTCCTCGCTGGCGGACATCGCCTTCCTGCTGCTTATCTTCTTTCTCCTGGTAACGACCATCGACATCGACACGGGTATAGGACTCACCCTGCCGCCCGCCCCTGACGAGAATGTGGAGCCGCCGCCCATCAAGGAGCGGAACCTGCTCAACATCAGCGTCAACGAGTCGGGACAGGTGCTGCTGGACGAGGAGCCCACGGCCATTTCCCAGGTGAAGCAGATGGTCAAGGATTTCGTGACCAACAACGGTCAGGATCCCAACCTCTCCGAAGCGCCCGACATGGCTATCGTCTCCATCAAGACACACCGGCAGACGCCCTACCGCATCTACATCAATATGCTGGATGAGGTAATTGGGGCCTACAACGAGCTCCGGAACCAGGCTTCGCAGGAGATGTACGGCCGCGATTTCAGCTTCTGGGATGAAGGTTCCGAGCAGTACGAGACCGTCAAGAACCGTTATCCGAAGAAAATTTCAATTGCAGAGCCTGACGAGGGTTAAATCCATATGGGACACTTTCAAAAGAAATCCGCCAGCACCAGTACGGAGGTGCCCACGGCCTCCATGCCGGATATTGTTTTCATGCTGTTGATCTTCTTCATGGTGACCACCGTGCTTCGCGAGGTCACCTTGAAGGTACGGGTCAACTTTACCCAGGCTGAAAACATCGAAAAAATCGAACAGAAGCGCCTTATCTCCTACATCTATGTGGGTCCACTCAAACTGGGTCCCAACGAGGTCGGGGAGACCGAGATTCAGATTGACGATGCCATCATCGAGGACATCGGGTCCATCGAGAAGCTGATGTACGACAAGCTGATGGAGCAGCCCAAGCTCATTGTCTCGCTGCGCGTAGACGAAGAGGTCAATACCGGCATCGTAACTGACATACAGGAAGAGTTGCGCGACGCCAACGCACTGCGCATCAACTACTCAACCAAACGCGAAGTGAACACGGGCGGCAACTGATCCTGACACGTACTTCAATGACAAAAAGGCAACTGCATCCCGGTGCAGCTTGCCTTTTTTCTTTATAGCGCACGCTAGACCATGGGAAACGATTCCTTTCGAAGCATACAGTCAGTGGGACGAAGCCGGCTTATCGACGAACTGCTGGAAGACGGTCCTGATCCGGAGTCGCCCCTCCAGGCCGGACCTGGAGACGACGCTGCCGTGGTGCGGCGCCGCACCGGCGGGGACGGGGACGACGGTCCCGCAGAATCCGAACGCCTCGAGCTGCTCTCCTCGGAAACCTTCATGGAGGGGGTGGACTTCGACCTGACCTACACGCCCCTGCATCACCTGGGCTACAAGGTGGCGAGCGCGGCGGTAAGCGACATCTATGCCATGAACGGTACGCCCGACCTGCTGCTGGTCAACCTGGCCGTGCCCAACAAACTTTCGGTGGACATGCTTCGGGAGATCTACCGCGGCATCCACGCTGCGGGGCAGGAGTACGGCACGCAGGTGGCCGGGGGCGACCTCGGCGCCTCGCACCGCCTGCTCAACCTGAGCGTTACCGCTACGGGCACCGTGCCCGCCGGACGCGTGCGCTACCGCTCGGGCGCCTCCGAGGGAGAGGCCATCTGCGTAAGCGGCGACCTGGGCGGGGCCATCGCAGGACTTCGCATCCTGATGCGCGAAAAGGATTTCTGGCAGGAGCACGGGGAGCAGCAGGCCTTTCAGCCCGACCTTGAAGACTACGAGTACGTGGTGGGTCGCCAGCTGGTGCCCGTCGCACGGCGCGACGTGGTGGAGGCCTTCGGCCGGACGGGACTGATGCCGGGGGCACTGACCGACGTGTCCCAGGGACTGGTGGCCAGCCTCCGCCAGGTGGCCGAAGCGTCGGGCCTGGGCTGCTACGTCTACCAGGCCGCCCTCCCCGTAGCCCTGGATACCCGAACCGTCGCCGACGAGATGAAGGAAGAGGCCGACAAGTACGCCCTTTTCGGCGGGGAGGACTACGAGATGCTCTTCACCCTGCCCGAGGGCGACGTGGAGCGGCTGGCCGAACAGTTCGAGGATTTTGTGGTGGTGGGCAAGATTACCGGCGAACCGGGCGTTACCATGCAGACCGCCGAAGGAGAGACGGTGCGCCTGGAAGAGGAGGGGTGAGGGGGACACGTTTATGTACGCGTTCCGCGGAACCTTTTACCCGCCCGTACGTAGGCCTTCCGGCTCCCCGAAGGAGCAACACGCCGGGCGCAAGGGCCTCCCGGCGGCTGCGCAGTTCTATCAATTTTGCCGTATATTGGTACTATCGGCCTTAATATTCATGCTCTCTATACGCGATGTCTGATTCGAACAAATTCCCCAACCGTACGCCCAAAAAAGGGGACTCCAAGAAGGGCGGGGACAATTCCTCCCGCTTTCCGATCTGGATTTATGTGGTGCTCTTCCTGGCGCTGCTGGCCTTCCAGTTCTGGTTTATCAGTCCCGATGGCGACAACCGCATCAAGTACAGCACCTTCCTGGAGTACGTGGAAGAGGGCTACATCTCCCAGATCACCATCCGCAACGGCACGGAGATTACAGGTGATTACAGCGCCAAAGCCGTTGAGGAGGGAATTGTCACGCCTCCCCCGCCCGATGAAAACCCGTGGCCGCTGGGCGGCGGCTCGGAGGGCAATACCTTCACCAGCACCATGCTGGAGGGCGATGATATACGACCCTTGCTCGACGAGCACGAGGTGGTCTATGACGTGCGCATCGAAGAGAGCTGGTTCAACGGCATTCTCATTTGGCTCATACTCATTGGGCTGGCTATCGCTTTCTGGATCTATATCTTCCGCCGCATGAACCCCGGCCAGCAGGTGCTGAATATCGGCAAGAACAAAGCCTCGTTATACGACAAGCAGGCCGATAACAAGGTTTCCTTCAAGGACGTGGCCGGCCTGCAGGAGGCCAAGGCCGAAGTGGAGGAGGTGGTGGAGTTCCTCAGGAATCCCAAGAAGTTCACCAAGCTGGGGGGAACGCTCCCCAAGGGTGTGCTGCTGGTGGGTCCCCCGGGCACGGGCAAGACGTTGCTGGCTAAGGCAACGGCCGGGGAGGCTGACGTACCCTTCTTCAGCCTCAGCGGTTCCGACTTCGTGGAGATGTTTGTGGGGGTGGGCGCGGCGCGCGTGCGCGACCTCTTCAAGCAGGCCAAGGAGAAGGCGCCTTGCATCATTTTCATTGACGAGATTGACGCCATCGGACGCAGCCGCGGACGGGGCATGATGATGGGTTCCAACGACGAGCGTGAGAACACCCTCAACCAGCTCCTCAGCGAGATGGACGGCTTCAACACCGACAAGGGGGTCATTATCATGGCGGCCACCAACCGCCCCGACGTACTAGACTCGGCGCTGCTGCGTCCCGGGCGCTTCGATCGGCAGATCCTCATTGACAAGCCCGACCTGCGCGGCCGCGTGGAGGTGCTTAAGGTGCACACCCGCAACATCAAGATGTCTACGGACATCGACCTGAAGCTGCTTGCCTCCCAGACCCCGGGTTTCGCCGGGGCCGAGCTGGCCAACCTCTGCAACGAGGCCGCTCTGATGGCCGCACGACGCGACAAGGAGCAGGTGGAGATGGACGATTTCCAGGACTCCATCGAACGCGTCATCGCCGGCCTGGAGAAGAAAAACAAGCTCATCAGTCCGCACGAGCGCAAGATCGTGGCCTACCACGAGTCGGGCCACGCCATCGTGGGATGGTACCTCGAGCACACCGATCCGGTGCTGAAGGTGAGTATCGTGCCCCGCGGGCTCGCGGCCCTGGGATATACCCTGCAGACGCCGCTGGAGGACCGCTTCCTGATGACCACCGAGGAGCTCAACGACAAGATCTGCGCGCTGCTCGGGGGACGCATCGCCGAGGAGATCATCTTCGGGCGCATCTCTACAGGTGCCCAGAACGATCTGGAGCGCATCACCAATATGGCCTTTGCCATGGTGGCCGAGTACGGCATGAGCGAGGAGCTGGGCTACATCTCCCTGAAAGACACCCAGAATCCCGATAACAGCTACGGCTTCAACAAGAAGTATTCGGAGAAGACCGCCGAGCGCATCGACCAGGCCGTCAACGACATCATCCGACGCAACTACGAGCGCACCAAGGCGCTGCTGACCGAACAGAAGGAGAATCTGGAACATATGGCGCAGACCCTCCTGGAGAAGGAGGTGCTGGACCACAACGACCTGCGCGATCTGCTGGGCGACCAGCCCGAGGGCAAGTACCCCGAAGGCATCTTCAAAGACGAGAAGCGCCAGGTGAACGGCAAATCTGATACCGCTCCCGAAACGGCCGGCCGGCAGGAGGGAGAGAAGACGACCGCCTCTCCGAACAGCGGCCCCGAAGAGGAATCCGCTTCCGAGACCGAAAGTACCGAAGGCGGCGATAAATCAGTATCGGGCGAGTCCGCCAGCTGATTCCCCTACTCCCCTCCACAGAAGCCTTTCAAGGGACACCGGCCCGCCTTTCCCCGCCGGTCCCCCCGCGGCGCCTGCGCCCTTCGTAACACTGCGGTAACATGGGCCTAACATGGGCTTCATCCTTTCCTAACAGAAGGGTAAAGCTGAGATAACCGTATCGCAACCTGCGTGTGCTATGCTTGGTGTGTTGAACAGGAGTCAACCGCCAACCGCAACTTATCAGCACACATACCGTGATTACCCTTACCAAAACCACGATCAGCAAGCCGGCAGCGATATGCCTCGCTGTCCTGTTCCTTTTCTCAAGCGAAATCCGGGCCCAGGATTCCACCGCCCAAGCTCAATCCATCGTAAATGGCGCACAGGCCGCTGTCCAGACCGGCAAGATCACCGGCAGGGTGGTGGACGCCGAGACCGGCGAAACCATCATAAGCGCCAACGTCGGTATAGTGGGCACTACCCGCGGCGACGCGACGGACATCAACGGGAGATACACCATTTCCGGACTGCAGCCGGGCATCTATGCCCTGCAGGTCTCCTACGTGACCCACACCCGCAAGACCATTACGGGCATCAAGGTAAACGACGGCGAAGTGACCACGGTCAACGTGGCCTTGCAGCAGCAGACCTACGGGCTGGATGAGATCACCGTCACCGCCGAGGTAAACAGCAGCAGCGATGCCGGGCTGCTCTCCCTGCAGAAAAAGGCCACCGCCGTGCAGGACGGGATCTCCTCGGAGATGCTCTCCAAGACGGGTGACGGCGACGTCTCCGAAGCTATGAAGCGCGTGACGGGCGTAACCATTCAGAATGGGCAGGACGTCTTTGTGCGCGGGCTGGGCAACCGCTACAGCAACGTGCAGCTCAACGGCGCGCAGGTGCCCTCCACCAATCCCAATAAAAAGGAGGCGCCCCTCGATCTTTTCGGCAGCGGACTCATTGATAACATTGTCGTCCAGAAGACCTACACGCCTGACCAGAGCGCTGAGTTTTCGGGCGGTTCGGTGCAGATCACCACGCGGGAGTTCCCTGATGCGCGCAGCCTCACCTTCGGCTATTCAACCAGCTACAATACCGTCTCCGCCTTCGACCATATGCTCTCGGGTCCCGGCAGCTCCACCGACTTCCTGGGATTCGACAGCGGCAAGCGCAGCCTGCCCTCCATTTTGAATAATCAGCGGGTGAGCGACGACATCGCCCCGCAGGTGGCCGAAGCCCTGCACGACGAGTGGAACCTCAGCAACAGCCGCCACGCCGTGCCCTCGCAGAGTTTCAGCGTGGACTACGCCAACCAGTTCAACGAAGACGCCCTCCCCATAGGAATGGTGAGCAACCTCAGCTACAAATACAACCGGGATATGCGGCCGGACCAGACTTCGCGCTTCATCCAGTTTTTCAACGAACTGGGACCCAACTACCGCACAAACTACCAGGTGAACGAGGGACGCGAGGAGGCCGACCTCAGCGCCATGCTGAACCTTTTCATGAAGCCATCCCCGCTGACCAAGATCGGGCTGAAGACCCTCTACTCGAACTCCACCACCAAGAGCAGCAAGGTGATCGAGGGACCCTATCAGAACGGGGTGAACCGGCTGACCGTCTCGGAATTCGACCGCCGCAACATCTTCTCCACCGCCCTGGAGGTGGACACCTACTTTGACGACTTTCTCTCCTCGCGTCTGACGGGAAGCCTCAGTTACAGCCGCGCCCTGCGCGTTCGTCCCGACCGGCGCACGACCCGCTACAACCTGACCGGCCAGACGTACCGTTTCCGCGCCTATGGCGACTACAACGGGCACTTCTTTTCCGATCAGGAGGATCACAACTACGCCGGGGAGCTGAAGTACCGCTTCGATCCGGCCGATTTTGTAGAGGTTTCGATGGGCCTGAGTGCCACCGTCAAGGACCGCCGATTCACCGCCCGCCGCTTTGCCTATCGTGACAACGTGGCGCCATTTATAACCGACATGTCCACCCTATCGCCGGGCGAGGTGCTCGACGACGCCAACGTGGGCAGCGGCGTGCTGGAACTGGTCGAATTCACCCAGTTCGGTGTGAAACAGTCTGACTGGTATGACGGTTTCCAGACCATCTTCGCAGGTTTTGCAAGCACCGGCTGGAACCCTGTTGACCGTCTGAGCCTGGAGATTGGGGCACGGGTGGAACAATCCGTGCAGACCATCGAGGTGCCCGAGTCGCTGGGCGGCGATTACGTGGAGGCTGCCGAGGTGGCCAACACCGATTTCCTTCCGGCCATCAACGCCACATGGGAACTGTCCGCCGAAACCAATCTGCGCGCGGCCTATTCGCGTACCCTGGCGCGGCCGGAATTCCGCGAGATTGCCAATTTTAATTTTGCTGACTTCTTCGGCGGTCAGAGGGTCTACGGCAACCCCGATCTCAAGCGGACTCGCATCACCAACTACGATTTGCGCCTGGAGACCTACCCGAAGGCGGGTGAGATGTTTGCCGTCAGCGTCTTTTACAAGCAGTTCAAAAACCCCATCGAGATTTTCTATCGCCTGACCGACGCCAACGAGGTGTTCTATGACAACGCCCCGGAAGCTGATCTCTACGGCATCGAGCTGGAAGGCCGTAAAAACGTGACGGAACGGCTGCAGCTGGTGGGCAATTTCTCCTGGATTTTTTCCGAGTCGCGCATGAATCCCGAAGCCGCCAGCCGCGTGCCCAACCTGAAGCGTCCCATGGTGGGGCAGTCGCCCTTCGTGATAAACGCCTCGGCCTTCTACACCATCCCGAGATGGAATATGGACCTGTCGCTCAGCTACAACACCTTCGGCGAACGCATCGTCACCGTAGGCAAGAGGGAACAGCAGTACGACGAGTACGAGCAGCCCTTCCACAGCCTGGGCGCGCGGGTGGATTACCGCCTGGGACGCGTGGGACTCAGCCTGGAGGCGGGCAACCTGCTGAACGACGACACGGTCTACCGTCAGGGACCGGCCACCACCTTTAGCTACAGCCCAGGCATGACCTTCAAGCTGGGAGCCAGGCTCTCGCTGTAGCCGCAGGCTTAATGCTTTCTGAACAACGAAACGCACCAAACAACACCAACCACTCATAAATAACATCTACATTTACCATGAAATCTACCTTCACCAAGCTACTTGCCATTCTGCTGCTGCCGTCGATGCTCCTCCTCGCGGGCTGCTCCGACGATGACGACCCCACCGTCGACCCCCCCGACGAGGGAGCGGAGATTCCCGCTCTTTACGAGGACCTTCCCGGTGAACCCATCGCCGAAGACGAAACCTGGTCCAACGACACCACCCTCACCGGTCCCCGCTACGTGCTGCCCGGCGTGACCCTAACGGTCGAGGAGGGTGTCACCGTCACCTTTACCTACCACAATAATGTGAACGCCAACGTGGGCACCATCATCACCCTGCCCGGCGACGACGATAACTTTAGGGAAGACCGTCCAAGCGGTCGACTGGTGGCGGAAGGTACGGCGAACAATCCCATCGTCTTTACCTCCGATCGCAAGCAGGTGGCCAGCTGGGGCGGCATCATCCTGGCCGGCGAGGCGAGCAACAACGTGCCCGGAGGCTTCGGCGAGATCGAGGGACTCGGCCAGGGCGTGCAGTACGGCGTCGACCTGAACGACGGCGAAACCTTCAGGGACGGCGACGACAGCGGAACGCTCAGCTACGTACGCATCGAGTATTCGGGGTACAGCATCTCCGACGGCTCCGAGCTGCAGGCGCTCACCCTCTACTCGGTGGGCAGCGGCACCCAGGTTGACCACATCAGCCTCTTCCAGACCGTCGACGACGGCGTGGAGCTCTTCGGGGGCACGGTGGACATCAAATACCTGGTGGCCGTGGGGGCCGCCGACGACAGCTTTGACTACGACCAGGGCTGGACCGGACGCGGACAGTTCTGGCTGGGCGTGCAGACGACCCCCTCCAACCGTGGATTCGAAAACGACGGCTGCGACGACCAGGCCGACTGCGACGGGGGCAACGGCGCCACCGCTCCGCAGATCTACAACGTGACCATCTACGGCAACGGCCAGGACAACGGGGAGAACACCTACGGACTCTACCTGCGCGAGAGCATCGAAGGAGAGTACAAGAACATCGTCATCGCCAACTTCCAGAAAGCCACCGGCTATCCCATCTACGTGGACGAGGGCGACGGAACCGACGGGAATGTGGGACAGACCCTATCGTTCGGGGGCAACATCAGTTGGAACAATGCCGACGACGGCACCGGGCTCCCTTACTACAACCAGCTGGGAATCGAGCAGGTGAATCCGCAGTTTGTGGATCCCGCCGGCTTCGACTTCTCCCTGCAGGCCGGCTCGCCCGCCCTTGGGGGCGCCGCCGACATCCCCAACGACGGTTTCTTTGACCAGGTGACCTATCGCGGTGCCTTCGGTACCGATAACTGGGCCGACGCCACCTGGGTACGCTTTCAATAAGGCTGACTCCTACATACGTCTCACATGTAATGTGTGAGGTGTGCTGATCACAGGGGGCCTTCCGTTGATTCGGGAGGCCCTCTTTTTTTGGCTTTTGGCCTTTGGTGCCGCCTGTGATACCGCATGGGTCCGGAAGGGTATGCCTCCCAATAGGTCTCAAAAAGGTACCTCGAAATTTGTGAAAAATTCTCACCACAGGTATGTTCCTATGGCTATTGCTGCTTTTAAAGGCGGTTGGCTCCGCGCGACCGTGTGAAAAAATCACAAAAATGGGGAGTCGATTTCGGAGCGATGGGGGACATCCCCGGGCGGCTTCAATAGACGACCTCCCCAGGCGACCTCCCCAGACGGCCTTTCCAGGCGCCCCCAGGGCGATAAACGAAAGCTTCACGGACCGCCTGAGGTACCGGCCGTGCAGGAACCAATAGGGGCCAGGCCGTGTTATTCCGTGCGGACCGCATAACCAAACACAGAGAATCCCCGCCGTGGTATTTGTTACACGCAAAGCCCATTTCAATGCCGCCCACCGGCTTCACAACCCCTCCAAGTCGGACGCTTGGAACCGGAAGACCTACGGCAAGTGCAACCACGAGCACTGGCATGGGCACAACTACGTGCTGGAGGTGACCGTGGCCGGCACCCCCGACCGGGAGACCGGATATGTCATCGATCTGGCGGTCCTCAAAGGGATACTCAGAGAGCGCGTGGTGGACAAATGCGACCACAAAAACCTCAACATGGATGTCGATTTCCTGGAGGATGTGATTCCCTCCACCGAAAACATGGTTAAAGCCATCTACGAGGAACTGCGAGAACCTGTCGCGCGTGCCAGCTCCGCCGACGGTTTCCTCTACAAGGTGCACCTGCAGGAAACCGAACGAAATTCGGCCTATTATTGTCCCTTCCTTTTGAAAAAGGAATTTCCCACGTAACTTTAAACGTTGCAGCAGAACGATCCTGACCGCATGATTACGAGCACGCTCAAGAGATACTACGATCCCACCTTCACCGTCTCGGAGGAGTACAAGGAGAGTCTGCCGGACCTGCAGAACGGCCCCGCCTCGCTCATCGAGGGGGCCAACGTCCCCATACAGCAGGTGGGCATCTCCAATTTCCGACTGCCCCTGAAATATCCCCGCCCGGACGGCGAGCTTGTCAGCCTGGAGACTTCCGTGGACGGCTATGTCGGCCTGGGCGCCGGCAAGAAGGGCATCAATATGAGCCGCATCATCCGCACCTTCTACGAATTCCGCGACGAGGTATTTCACCCCGACAAGCTGGAGCGGGTGCTGCATCGCTACCGCGAGGAGCTCGATAGCCAAAGCGCCTACCTGCGTCTGGGTTTCAGCTACCCGGTACTGCAGCAGAGCCTGCGCTCCGACCTGGAGGGCTACCAGTACTACGACGTTAAGATGGAGGGGACCCTGGACGCGGAGGGCAACTTCCGCAAGTTCCTGCACTTCGATTTTGAATACTCCAGCGCCTGCCCCTGCTCCTTCGAGCTTTCCGAGCACGCCCGCGACAACCGCGACGTGGCCGCCATTCCCCACAGCCAGCGCAGCGTTGCCAGCCTGACGGTGGAGCTGGAGGAGGAACTCTTCGTGGAAGAGCTGGTGGCGCTCTGCCGCGACGCGCTGATGACCGAGACCCAGGTGATGGTCAAGCGCGAGGACGAGCAGGCCTTTGCCGAGATGAACGCCGCCTACCAGAAATTTGTGGAGGACGCCGCCCGGCTGCTCTACGAGGCGCTGAACGAAGAGGAGGGGATACGCGACTTCGTGGTGCGCTGCGTGCACATGGAGAGCCTGCACAGCCACGACGCGGTCAGCCGCATCTGCAAGGGCCTGCCCAACGGCCTTCGGTAGAGGGTCCTCAGGGGTCCTTATTGCTTCGTCCCCGTATGCAATAGCGCTTGTACATGTTGAGATAAATACGTACTGTCTAGACAGTCTAGACATAATAAACGACCCATGAAAACACACAGCTGGCAGGTACAGGAAGCAAAAAACAGGTTCAGTGAACTTGTAAGGAAAGCAAGCGAAGAGGGTCCCCAGACCATAACCAAGCATGGAAAAGAGAGCGCTGTGGTACTTTCTATGGAAGACTACAAACGATTAAAGGACCCGAATGAAGACCTCGTTACTTTTTTCGGTACATCACCGCTCAGGGAATATTCCGATGAGCTGGACCTGAAGCGCGATCCATCCGAAGGGCGCGACGTGGAACTGTGAGTTATCTTATCGATACCTGCTGCATTTCCGAGCTCATCAAGCCCCGTCCTGATGCAGGAGTCCGGGACTGGTTCGCCGCGCAGGACGAATTCGACCTCTACCTGAGTGTGATTACCTTCGGTGAATTGCGCTTCGGCATCGACCGGTTGCCGGAATCGGCCCGCAAGGAAGAACTGAGGAGGTGGGTGGCCGGCGAGCTTGAAAAGAGATTCCAGAACCGAATCCTTCCTATTTCGAAACAGACTGCAGAGTGTTGGGGCTCCCTGCGCGCATCCCTGGAAAACGCCATAACTACCCGCCTGTACGCAGCGCCTGACTGACCAGCCGCTCCTGCTCGGCCTGGTGGATCTTCATATGTCCTGCGGCCGGGGAGGCGGAAGCCTTCCGTCCCACATAGCGCAGCTCCTGCCCCTCAGCCAGCCTGGCCTGCAGGCGGGGGAAGAGGAAAGTCCACGCTCCCATGTTTTTGGGCTCCTCCTGGCACCAGACCACGTCACTCACACCGGAGTAGCTCTCCAGCCAGGCGCTCACGTCGCGGTCGGGAAAGGGATAAAACTGCTCCAGGCGTGCGAGGGCGACGTTTTCGATCTCGTTCTCCTCGCGGTGTTTGATCAGGTCGTAGTAGACCTTGCCGGAGCAGAGGACGAGTCGCTCGGCCTTTTCCGGCCCCACCTTGGGATCGCCGATGAAGGGACGGTAGCCGTCGCCGGCCAGGTCGTCGGTGGCTGAGGTGGCCATGGGATGGCGCAGCAGGCTCTTCGGCGACATGATGATCAGCGGCTTCTTGTTTTCCTGCAGGGCCTGCTTGCGCAGGATGTGGAAATACTGGGCAGGCGTGGTCAGGTTCACCACCTGCATGTTGTCTTCGGCGCAGAGCTGCAGGTAGCGCTCCAGTCGCGCAGAAGAGTGTTCGGGGCCTTGTCCCTCGTAGCCGTGCGGGAGGGTCATCACCAGGGCCGACTTCTGCCCCCATTTGGCCTCGCTGGCCGAAATGAACTGGTCGATAGGCACCTGGGCGCCGTTGGCGAAGTCGCCGAACTGGGCCTCCCAGATCACCAGCGCTTCCAGCTTCGCGGCGCTGTAGCCGAACTCGAAACCCACGCAGGCAAACTCGCTGAGCAGGCTGTTGTAGGGATAGAAGGGAGCCTGGTCGTCCGACAGGTTGTTCAGAGGAATAAATTTCTGATCGGTCTCCGTACCGTGCAGGATGGCGTGGCGGTGGGAGAAGGTGCCCCGCTCGGCATCCTGGCCGGTAAGGCGCACCGTGGTGCCGCTCTTCAGAAGCGAGCCGAAGGCCAGCGCCTCGGCGAAGCCCCAATCGATCTTCTTTTCGTTCTTGTCAACGATTTCCGCCCGCTTGGCCAGCTGCTTGAGCAGTTTGGGGTTGGCGTCGAAATCCTTGGGCACCGTGTTCAGTTTTACGGCGATATCCTTGAGATCCTCCTCCGGGCAGGTGGTGTCGGGGTAGTCCGGCCACTCGGACTGCGTCATCTCGTGGCGGTTCATCATCTGCTCGGAGACCTCCAGGGGCGAGGCGTTCTTGGCATCCTCGAAGGCCTCCTGCAACAGCTGGTCGAACTCCTCGAAGATCCCCTCGGTCTGCTCCTCGGTCAGTTCGCCTTTGCGCAGCAGCTGACGCGTGTAGATGTCGCGTACGGTGGGATGGTTATCAATCTCCTTGTACATGCCCGGCTGGGTGAAGGCGGGTTCGTCGCCCTCGTTGTGGCCGTGCTTGCGGAAGCAGGTCAGGTCGATGACCACGTCCTTGCCGAATTTCTGGCGGTATTCGAAGGCCATCTGGATGGCGTGCACCGCCTCTTCGGGGCTGTCGCCGTTGACGTGGAAGATGGGGGCCAGGATCATCTTGGCCAGGTCGGAGGCGTACTGCGTGGAGCGTCCGTCCCTGGGGAGCGTGGTGAAGCCGATCTGGTTGTTGATGATGATGTGCACGGTGCCCCCGGTCTGGTAGGCGTCCAGCTGCGACATGTTGAGGGTCTCGGCCACCACGCCCTGCCCGCTGAAGGCGGCGTCGCCGTGGATGAGCACCGGCAGGATGCGGTTGCGGGCGTTGCCGCCCTCCAGGTGGTCCTGCGTGGCGCGCGCAGAGCCCTCCACTACGGGA
This sequence comes from Balneolaceae bacterium, assembly GCA_034521445.1. Classification (NCBI taxonomy): domain Bacteria; kingdom Pseudomonadati; phylum Balneolota; class Balneolia; order Balneolales; family Balneolaceae; species Balneolaceae bacterium. Next base: position 640,033 of record JAXHMM010000003.1, read on the forward strand.
TTCACCGATTCGAGGTGACTGGGATTGGGCAGCAGCTCGATCTCCACGCGTTTGTCAGAGCCGGTGCGGTGTTCCCCGCGGGCGCCAAGGTGGTATTTTACGTCCCCGGAACCCTGGATGCTGTCAGGGTCCAGGTTGCCCTCGAAGTCGGCGAAGACCTTCCGGTAGGGCTTGTTCATGATGTTCACCAGGATGTTCAGGCGTCCCCGGTGGGCCATGCCCATGTAGATTTTTTCCACGGCGGCGTCTCCGGCGTTCTCCAGCAGAAAATGCATCATGGGGATGAGGGTGTCGGCCCCCTCCAGGGAGAAGCGCTTGTGCCCTATGTACTTTTTATGCAGGAACTGCTCAAAGGCCTTGGCCTGGTTCAGCTTGTGCACGATCTGCTCCTTGTCGTCCTTGTCAAGGTCCGGCTTGTTGGCGGTGGACTCCATGCGTTCGCGCAGCCACTTGCGTTCTTCCAGGTCGAGCAGGTGCATAAACTCCGCACCGATCTTTCCGCAGTAGGTGTCGCGCAGCAGCTTGATGATGGTGCGCAGGGGCGCCTTCTCGTAGCCTCCCAGTCCCCCGCAGTAGAACTCACGGTCCATGTCCCACAGCGTGAGCCCGTAGTACTCCAGTTCCAGCTCGGGATTGTGGCCCGGCTCGTCGCTCAGCGGGTCGAGGTCGGCCAGCACGTGACCCCGCGTGCGGTACATATTGATGAGGCGCATTACGGCAATGGCGCGTTTGTTCTGTTCCAGGGAAGCGCTCCCGCCGTCCAGCTGTCCCACGTAGGTGTCCTCGCCGTAGGGGAGGGGATCGTAGGGAATCTCCAGGTCGGAGAAGATCTGGTCGTAAAAGTTCTCCTCGCCGTTGAGCAGGCTGTGGATTTTCTTGAGGAAGGAGCCCGATTCGGCACCCTGGATGACGCGGTGGTCGTAGGTGGAGGTGACCGTCATCACCTTGCTGATGCCCAGCTTGTTGAGCACCTCCTGCGACATGGACTGGTACTCGGCGGGGTAGTCGATGGCCCCGGTGGCGATAATGGTGCCCTGGTTCTTCATCAGGCGCGGCACCGACTGCACGGTGCCGATCATGCCCGGGTTGGTGAGGGTGAGGGTGGTGCCCTGGAAGTCCTCCAGCTGCAGATTGCCCGAGCGGGCCTTCTCCACCAGGTCGGCGTAGGCGTGGAGGAACTCCCTGAAATTCATGGTGTCCACGCCCTTGATGTTGGGTACCAGCAGGTTGCGTGAGCCGTCCTTGTTCTGCACGTCGATGGCCAGCCCCAGGTTTACCTGCTTCGGCACTGCGCGGTAGGGGGTCCCGTCTTTCCAGAGGAAGGAGTTGTTCATGTTGGGAAACTCCTCCAGGGCCTGCACGATGGCCCAGGCGATGAAGTGCGTAAAAGAGGCCTTGGGCTCGCCGCGCTGCAGCAGGTGGCTGTTGATGATGTCGCGGTCCTCGATGAGCATCTTCATGGGGAGCACGCGCACCGAGGTGGCCGTCGGCATCTCCAGGCTCTCGTCCATGTTTTCGGCGATCTTGGAACCTATGCCCTTGATCTTCTCCAGGGTGGCCCCGGAGGGCAGGTCCTCCTCACTTCCGTCACGCTGCGTGCGGACGGCATCGGGGGAGGGTGCGGGCTTGGCGGGCGCCGGGGCCTGTGGGGCTGCGGCGGTTCGATCGGCAGCCGCCGCCTTGTCATCGTCGCCGTTCCGGGCGGCCTCTGCCAGCTCGCGGGCGGAGCTGTCTCCCTCAATTTCATCGAAGTACCGCTGCCAATGGCCGGGTACAGAGGAGGGATCTTCCCGGTACTGGTTGTACAGTTCTTCGACGAGTGCGGAGTTGGGACCGAAAACTGCTTCGAGGGACTTCAAAATCGCTTGGCCTTGGGTCTGTGGTATGGGTGGATGTTCTGCGGCGGAACGTTTAATATGATATGTTTTAAAGGATGCCGCCGGGGGAGTCGTTCAATCTCAAAGTTAACCATTGTAAGGGTAAAATACGATTCCGCCCAGGAGATAATTTATGCTTATACTTGGCTCTGCGTTGAGGGGAACAAGGTATGCAGGAAGATTATTTAAGGTAACAGGATGAGTGAAAAGGGCCTCTATTTTCAGATGGTAAACAGCGACAACGACGCCGCGCGCGGCAGCGGGGAGGAGGGGTCAGGCCGGACCGGCGCCGAGCAGGTGGTATGGGACCTCTCTACCTTCTACGGCGGGCCTTCCGACCCGCAGCTCGAGGCCGACCGCAAAGCGGTTTTGGAGGCGGCAGATTCCTTTGCGGGGCGCTACCGCGGCGAGGTGGGCGGGCTGGACGCCGACGCCTTCCACACCATGCTCCAGCGCTACGAGGAGCTGCTGGACGACCTCGGGTGCATCGGCTCCTACGCGCACCTGCTCTGGACCACCGATACCACCCGCTCCGAATACGGCAAGCTCCTGCAGCAGGCCCGAGAGCTCTCCTCGGAAGTGCACCAAAAGCTGGTCTTCCTGGATGTGGAGTGGCTGCAGGTGCCCGACGAACGTGCCCGTGAGCTGATGGAGAGCGAGGAGCTGGCCGGCTACCGCCACTGGATGGAGTCCTCCCGCCGCTACAAGGAGCACACCCTCAGCGAGAAGGAGGAGAAAATTCTCTCGGCCAAGGCGGTCACCGGACGAAGCGCCTGGAACCGTTATTTTGACGAGACTCTGGGGGCCGCCCGCTTCGAGCTGGACGGGAAGGAGCTCAGCGAACAGGAGGTGCTGAGCAAGCTGCACGAGCCCGACCGGGAGCTTCGGCGCCGTGCTCACGCCTCCCTCACCGAGATCTTCGGCGAGCTGAGCCGCACCCTTACTTTCGTTTTCAACACCCTGCTGGCCGACAAGCACACCAACGACCGGCTACGCGGCTACGACACCTGGATCTCCTCCCGCAACCTGGCTAACGAGATAGACGACGAAACGGTGGAGACCCTTGTCGGAACCGTTACGGAGAGCTACCCGCTGGTGCAGCGCTACTACCGGCTAAAGCGGGAGCTGCTGGGCTACGACACCCTCTACGACTACGATCGCTACGCCCCGCTGCTGGAAACCCGCCGCGAGGTAGACTGGGAGGAGGCCCGCGGCATGGTGCTCGACGCCTACACCGGTTTTCACCCCGAAATGGGACGCATCGCCGGCACTTTTTTCGAAGAGGAGTGGATCCACGCGGCCATGCAGCCGGGCAAGAGGGGAGGGGCCTATTCTGCCGGCACCGTTCCCTCGGCTCATCCCTACGTGTTTATGAACTACGACGGCAAGCTGCGTGACGTGCAGACCCTGGCCCATGAGCTGGGACACGGGGTGCACCAGTACCTGGCGCGCCGGCAGGGCGTGCTGCAGGCGGGCACGCCGCTGACCACCGCCGAGACCGCCTCGGTTTTCGGTGAGATGCTGGTTTTCCAGAAGCTGATGCGCACCCTGGAGGAGCCGCGCGATAAGCTGGCGCTGCTGCTGGGCAAGATCGACGACACCATCGCCACCGTCTACCGGCAGGTGGCCATGAACCGTTTCGAGCACGCCATGCACACCCGCCGCCGTGAGGGCGGGGAGCTGACCGCCGCCGAATTTTCGGAGCTCTGGCGGCAGACCCAGATCGACCTGTACGGCGATTCGGTGACCCTGACAGAGAACTACGACCTCTGGTGGTGCTATATCCCCCACTTCCTGCACACTCCGGGCTACGTCTATGCCTACGCCTTCGGAGAACTGCTGGTGCTGGCCCTCTACGAAGAGTACACGCGCAGTCCGGAGGGCTTCGCCGACACCTACCTGGAGATGCTGAAGGCGGGGGGATCGGACTGGCCCGAGAACATCGTGGGCAGGACGGGACTGGACATAACCAGTCCCGGCTTCTGGGCGCGTGGGGTGAAAGCCGTCGAAGGGCTGGTCGAACAGGCCGAAGAGCTGGCTGAAAGGGTTTAGCTTGCCGAAAGAAGAACGATAATTGGAACAGGAACTACGAAAAAGCTTACGTACCGAAGTATCGACCACATGGACACCTACACGCAGGCACGCCAGAACGAACCATCCAACGCGGAGATCATGGGGGCCCAGCGCCAGGAGAAATCCCTTCGGGAGTTCAAGGAGGTGCTCGAGGATCTGGTCTTCATACTGCGGCGCGCCACCGGCATGCGAACCGTATCCCTATACTGGGTGAACCGCGAGCGGGAACAGTTCGTGCTGGAAACACAGTCTACCGATCTGGAAAACGTGATGTTTCAGGACCGGCTAGCCTTCGGGGACCATTTCCTGGAGCCCTGGCGGGAGATCAAGCAACCCAAGGGGCTGCGCGTGGGGGAGGAGCTGGAGGAGGATCAACTGTCCCATTACTACGGGGAGGTGCCCGTGGAGCACGTCACGCTTCTTCCCTTCCTCAACAACGGGGAGACGGTGGCGCTGACCGTGCTGGAGTCTGCCGACACCCTCTCCGAGGCGAGCGGGGAGGTGGTGCAGGCCTACATCAACGCCCTGCGCAACGTGCTGAACACCTACCTTGAGATCAGCGACCTCTACGAGCGGCAGGAGGAGTGGGTGGATTACGAGGAGCGCATAAAGGTCATCGAGACCAAGGGCCACGCCGCCCGGCTCATCCACGCCGTCATGGACGAAATACAGCAGTTGCTGCACGACGGGGGCGTCTGTTTCGTGGGGAAGGCCATGGGCTCGTGGTGTCACCTGATGAAATCGAACGGCGCCCGCCACGCCCCGCCTCTCGGCATGCCACTGGAGCAGCGCACCCTGGGTTACGACGCCTTGGAGAGCGGGAGCCCGGAGTTCGCCATCCACTTCAACAACAACCCCAAACGCCTCTCCCCGAGAGAGCGTCAGACCGATGGGGCTACCCTGGCTGTGCCCCTGCTCATGGACGACCGCCGGCAGGGTCTGCTGTTGGTCTACGACCGCAATCCGCTCATTTTCAAGGAATCGACCAAACACAAGATCGTCAATCTGGTGCGCCTCGCCGCCCTCAAGCTGGGCGCGCGGAAGGGCACCCCGGATCCCGGACAAAGCATTGTGGCCAACGAATACGGCGGGGTGCTCCCCGATCTCTGGGAGATCGTGGTGGATGGGGAGCTGCAGGCCCTGCGCGGCCGCAACGGCGCATACCACTCCTGGTTCGGTCTGCTCACCCTTTCCAAGCTGTCGGAGTTGCGCACGCGCCTGCGCCTGGAAGAGCTGCAGGTGCTTCAACGCGACCTCATCGCCGCCTGCAACCCCTCGCGATTCGGCTGGCCAGGCTACATCGGCTCGCATGCCGACTACGTATACGCCTTTTTCCTACAGAGCCCCGACGAGGAAGCCTTCCGCCAGTGGATAGCCTCGGTCAAGAAGAAGCTCGACGAGGGACTGGAGCTTAGCAACGGGCAATCGGTGAGCAGCGGCGTTCAGGTGGGTTTTACCTCCCTAAAGGCCGAACAGGAAGATTCCTACGAGGTGCTTACCCACGCCAAGACCGCCCTCTCCCGCGCCGTATCGTCGAAAGACGAAGGGAAGGGGGACTGACGTGGGCAACTGCTATCTTCTGGTTATCGACGGCCTTGGAGTCGGGGCCCAGGAAGACGCTGCAGACTACGGGGACCATAACGCCAATACCCTGGGCCACGTATGCGCGCAAACCGGCTGCCGCCTGCCGAACCTGGGCCGGCTGGGACTGGGCAACATACTGGAGCTCCCCTCCGTGCCGTCCTCTCCCAATCCCCTCTGCGCGTGGGGACGCATGCGCGAGACCTCGCCCGGCAAGGACTCCACCACAGGGCACTGGGAGCTGGCCGGCGTGCGTCTGGAGCGTCCTTTTCCCACCTACCCGGAGGGCTTTCCGGAGGAGGTGATCGAGTCCTTCTGCAGGGTCACCGGACAGTCCGGCGTGCTCTGCAACCGGCCCCGTTCGGGCACCGAAGTCATCGCCGACTACGGAGAGGAGCACCTGCAGGACGGCAGGCCCATCGTCTACACCTCCGCCGACAGCGTCTTCCAGGTGGCCGCGCACACCCATGCGGTTCCATTGGAGGAGCTCTACCGCTGGTGCCGCCTGGCCCGCGAGGAAGTGCTGACCGGCGAGCACGGCGTGGGACGGGTGATCGCGCGGCCTTTCGAGGGCGAGCCCGGAAGCTTCGAGCGCCTCTCGCACGCCCGCCGGGACTATTCGCTCGACCCGCCCGAGCCCAACCTGCTCTCGCTGTTGCAGGAGGCGGGCATAAAGCGCTACTCCATCGGCAAGGTATCGGACCTGTTCGGGGAGCACTACTTTACGCAGTACCGCAAGACGCGCGGCAACGCAGAGGGCCTCTCCCAGCTTCTGAGCCTCATGTCGGCCGCCGAAGACAGTTTCGTCTTTGTGAATCTCATCGACACGGATCAACAGTACGGCCACCGCCTCGACCCGGAGGGCTACGCGGCCTGTCTTCAGGAGCTGGACCGTGCCGTACCGGCCATCTTCAGCAAGCTGAAGGAGGGGGACCTGCTCATCGTGACGGGCGACCACGGCAACGACCCTACCTCCGAGAGCACCGACCACAGCCGCGAATTCGTCCCCCTGCTGGTCTTCCCGGGTCCACCGGCCGATCTCGGCACACGCGAAACCTTCGCCGATGTGGCCTGCAGCGTGGCTGAATTCTTCGGGCTGGAACATTCTTTTCCCGGACATAGTTTTTACTAAGTCTGATAAAGTCTAACAAAGTCTAATAAGTCCAAAAGTCGAAAAGTCGGGGAGTCGGTGGACTTTCTGACTTCTCGACTTTTCGACTTTAAGACTTTATATTAGAGAGATTGAACAGATGTATGCTTATAACATAGGCAGAGGGGAGGCGTTAGCACATACACGCATACCGGCGTCGCCGGGGAAGGCTGTTTCGGGCGCCTCGTTTCCAGGAACTAATTTCAACTAAAACCCAGACAAAAAACGTGGCTAGAAGTTCAGGAATATCTACCCGAGAGTCGGAGTCTCTCGACCGCTACCTGCAGGAGATCGGCAAAGAAAAATTAATTACTCCGGAGGATGAGGTGCGCCTGGCCAAGGAGATCCAGAAAGGAAGCCAGAAAGCACTTGAAGACCTGACCAAGGCCAACCTCCGCTTTGTGGTTTCCGTGGCCAAGCAGTACCAGAACCAGGGGCTTTCGCTGGGTGACCTGATCAACGAAGGCAACCTCGGACTGATCAAGGCGGCCAAGCGATTTGACGAGACCCGCGGTTTTAAATTTATCTCCTATGCGGTCTGGTGGATCCGTCAGTCCATCCTGCAGGCCCTGGCCGAACAGAGCCGTATCGTCCGCCTCCCCCTGAATCGGGTGGGTGCGCTGAACAAGATCGGCAAGGAGCTCTCCAAGCTGGAGCAGGAGTATGAACGGGTGCCCTCCGCTGCCGAGCTGGCCGAAAGTCTCGATATGACCGTTTCCGAAGTGGCCGACACCCTGAAGATTTCAGGCCGCCACCTCTCGGTGGACGCCCCATTTGCCCAGGGCGAGGACAACCGGCTGCTGGATGTGCTGGAAAACGAGGAGACCCCCGATCCCGACAACGATCTGATGGGCGAGTCCCTGAAGGTGGAGATTGAGCGGGCCCTTTCCAAGCTGACCAACCGTGAGGCCGAGGTCATCCGCCTCTATTTCGGCATCGGGCGCGAGCATTCGCTCACGCTGGAGGAAATCGGCGAGCGCTTTGACCTGACGCGCGAGCGCGTGCGGCAGATCAAGGAGAAGGCACTGCGCAAGCTGCGCCACCATAACCGAAGCGCCGCACTGAGAGCCTACCTGGGCTAGGTTGCCTGGAGACCCTCTCACGACCTGGATGTGAACGACGGAGGCTTCCCTCTGCTGCAAGGCAGACCGGAAGCCTTTTTTGTTCCGGAACCTTATTGTTTGCATGTTGCGGGGTGAACCCGGTACAGGACCCGCCGGTCCCTGCGCCGGATATATGCTACGCCCGTTTTGTTCGTTAGGATACCTATGAAGAGATTCCTGCTTATACTGCTGCTAGCTTCTTCCGCCCCGGCCGCGGCCCAGCAGCTGCCCTTTCGCTCCTACTCCATCGAAAGGGGGCTGAGCGAATCGGTGGTGAACCGCATGATGCAGGACAGCGAGGGTTACATCTGGATTGCTACAAGCTACGGTTTGAACCGCTTCGACGGCCTCGATTTCACCAACTACTACGAAGAGGACGGCCTGCTCAGCAACGACATCCATGCCCTGTACGAAGACCGCGCCGGCCGGCTATGGATAGGCACCGAAAACGGGGTAAATGTAATGGAGGAGGACTCAATACGCACCCGCTCCGTGCTCAATCCACTGCAGGGCACGACCGTGCGCACCATCTTTCAGGACGAGGCGGGAGGCTACTGGTTTGGCACCGACAGCCATGGGCTATGGCACCTGGATATCTCGGGCACCCTCTCGCAGTACCTGGTGGATAACGGGCTGCCCGACAACAGCGTGCGGGACATCGTTCAGGACGGGGCTGGGAACTACTGGATTGCCACCCGCGGTGGGCTCGCACGGCTGCGGGACGACACCTTTACCAACTTTACGGTGGAGGAGGGCCTGCCGGAGGTACTCCTCCGCGACTTGTATCTGGACAGCGAGGGCGTACTCTGGATCGCCACCCGCGGCGGACTCAGCCAGTACGACGGCAGCGAATTTAGAAACTATACCCAGGATGAGGACAGCCTGGTAAACGACCGCGTGCAGTCTCTCTCCCCTGACGGGGAAGGCGGGTTATGGGTCGGCACGGAAGAGGGGGTCAGCCACATGTCTGGCGGGACGTTCACCAACTATTCGGTGGATCAGGGACTGACCAACAATATTGTCCACGCTACCCTCCTGGACCGGGAGCAAAATATCTGGTTCGGCACCTTCGGCGGAGGCATCACGGCCTTCCTGGGTGACCATATTCGTAACTTTACCGTGGAGAACGGTCTCCCCAACAACGTCATCACCTCCATCACCCAGGACAATCTGGGCGAGCACTGGGTTACCACCTACGGCGGCGGCCTCGCCCACTACGAAGACCAGCGCTTCGTTACCTACAACGAGTTTCACGGGCTTGTCGACAACAAGGTCTATACGGCCGAGCTGTCTGACCAGAACGACCTGCTGATCGGCACGCGCTGGGGTCTGAGCATTTACAACGGCATCGTCTTCTACAACTACGACGAAGACCGTCTTCCTTCACGCAAAATACGAACGATTCACAATCCTTCTCGGGGAGAGGGATTCTGGCTGGGCACCTACGGGGACGGGCTGCTTCACTACGACGACGAGCAATTCCAGTCCTATACCACCGAAGACGGCCTGGCCAACAACACGGTGATGGACATCACCGAGGACAACCGGGGCAGGCTCTGGTTTGCCACCTACGGCGGGGTAAGTATGCTGGAGGAGGGTGGCTACACCAACTATACCCTGGCAGAAGGACTGCCCAACAACGGGGTGATGGACGCGCTGAGGGCAGAAAACGGCGACATGTGGTTCTCCACCCATGAGGGTATCGCACGTATCTCCGACGGGGAAATCATGGCGGTTACGACCGGGGACGGCCTGCCCGACGAGGTCTGTTACTTTATCCTGCAGGACGAGCAGGGATACTTCTGGATTGGCACCAACCGCGGAGTGGTTCGCTTCGACGCGGAGCGCTATTCCGAAGACCAGACCCTGGCCGAGAAACGCAAGGCCTTCAAGCTGATTACCCAGGACCAGGGGCTGGTGGCCAATGAAATGAACGCCAGCGCAGGCTACACGGACGACCGGGGCATGCTTTGGTTTGGTTCGGTGGGGGGACTCACCCGACTCGATCCCTCCGGGGTGCAGATCAACAGCACCCCGCCCAAGGTACATGTGGAGGCCGTATCGGTCTCCGGAGAATCGGTGCGGGGCGTGGATAACCTGCAGATCGGCAGCGACAACCATACTATCAGCTTCCATTTTATCGGGCTCAATTTTACTGCTCCCGAGCAGGTGGTTTACGAGTACCGCATCCGCAACGCCGACAACGTGTGGCGCCGCACCACCCAGCGGCAGGTGCAGCTTTCCACCTACCTGCCGGGCTCCTACGAATTTGAGGTACGCGCTCAGAATGAAGATGGTATATGGAGTGCCGAAACGGCGACGGTATCGTTCACCGTGTTGGCGCCTTTCTGGATGCAGTGGTGGTTTGTCATGCTTGCCGCTCTCGTGTTTGCCGGTGCCTTTTATTTCATCTACCACTACTACCGCACCCGCAAATTGGTGGAGATCGAGCGCATGCGCGTGCGCATTGCCAGCGACCTGCACGACGACGTGGGCAGCGCCCTCACCGAAATCGCCCTGCAGTCGGACTTTCTGCAGACCCTGGACGTACGGGAGGGCCTCAAGGAGTCGCTTCATCAGATTGGCGAACAGAGTCGCAAAATTGTGACCAGCCTGGACGACATCGTCTGGTCTATCGACGCCCGTAACGACACCCTTGGCGACCTTACCGACCGTATGCAGGACTACATCAACAACGTATTGCCTGACCGGGAGGTGCATTATGAATTTGGCGATCTGGACATGGACAAGATCCTGGACGTACCGGTCAAGGAGAATCTCTACCTTATATTCAAAGAGGCCGTCAACAACGTGGCCAAGCATTCCGATGCCGACCGCGTAACCGTACGTCTCGTGAACAAGGGCAGCGGCTCCTTTGATCTGGTGGTTAGGGATAACGGAAGTATTTCCAATCACAAACGCAAAAGCGGCCAGGGTATGCGTAACATGAAAATGCGAGCGAACCGTATAGGAGCTGATATCGAGTTTACCAATACCGAAGGATTTACCGTGCACGTTAGCGGGGAGCAGTCGTAACAGCCGCGTTCCGCCGGACGGGCACGACGCAATCGCGAACTCAAGGACCCCCAATTATGGCTTCTACCGTAGGCATCGTCGAAGACAACAAGAAAATCAGGGACCTGATCCAGCGCTACCTGGACATGCAGGAGGAGCTGGAATGTCCGGTGGCCGTCGATTCGGTCGAAGATATGCTCGACTATCTCGATGAGCACCCCGATCCCGACGTCATTCTTATGGATATACAGCTTCCCGGCATGTCGGGTATCAAGGGCATCAGTATAATCAAGGAGGAACACCCGGAGATTGAGATTATCATGCTCACGGTCTATCACGACTCCCACAAGATCTTCGACTCGCTCTGCGCCGGCGCATCGGGCTATCTGCTCAAACATACCTCCCTGCCGGAGATCAAGGAGTCTATCCTGAATCTGCTGGAGGGCGGCGCTCCCATGTCCCCGCAGATCGCCCGCAAGGTGATCCACCATTTTCAGGACGAGAGTCCCAAAAAAAACGAGGACTCCAAGCTTACCCCGCGCGAGCACGACATTGTCAACGGGCTGGTGGACGGGCTGAGCTATAAGATGATCGCCGACCGTTACGACATCTCCATTGATACGGTGCGTGCCCATATCAGAAACATCTACAAAAAGCTACACGTCAATTCGAAGGCGGAAGTGATCGCTAAATCGCTGAAAGGGGAAATATAGCCCCTGGAGGCCATTTTCGCCTAACATTATCATGTGATTGATGCCAGGGCTTGCGATTAGTAACATTAATAACAGATTCACGTAGTGTTCTTGAAAATAAACCTTGGGGAGGTTCCTATGAAGACGCTTCAGTCGATATTCCTGCTCAGCTTCGTCATTCTGCTGTCGGGCTGCTATACCCAGCTCAAGTACCAGCAGTCCACGGACCGCTACTCTTCTGATACTCCTTCTCACGAGGTTTCCGAAGAGCGGTCACAGGAACGCGCCGCTGAAAAAAGAAGCGATGTACGCCGGGACGATCGCCGCGGCAGCAAGATTGGGTACTATTATATGAGCAGCTACAGTCCCTTTGACACCTGGTACGGCGGCAACTATGGGAATTACTACAGGGCTGGATGGTCCGGATACGGTCACTACGACGAGTGGCGCCACGGGTACGGCCCGTACTACTCGGACTGGAAGTGGCGCAGTTATATGAGCTACCGATTCAAGTCCTACCGGGGCCCATGGTTTTCCTTCGGTATAGGATACGGGAGCTATTACCCCTACCATGACCGCTGGTTTGCTTCCTACCCCTTCCACAGCTGGCGGTACAACCACGGCTATTGGGGAAATACCTACTACAACAATTACTATTTCCTGGACGACGATTTCGCCTGGTATGATGACGACCGTGGCTCGGATGTTCGTTACGGCCTGCGTTCCTTGGGCACCTCCAGGCTGGATGCAGGCGGTGCAATGCGTGGCAACAGCCAGGGTGTTCGCAGCAGCAGCCGGTACGGAAGTGCCGATGCATCTTCAAACACGGGCCGAATCCGCGGCGGCAGTTCGGGCACGACACGCTCTACCGGCAGCGTCAACCGGACACGTTCGGGTGGCAGTTCACGAAGCGGCACTACAGGATCCGGAAGTACTACCCGCAAACGCGGTGGCAATGACGATGGTGTGCAAGTGAACCGTGACAGCGAAATGCAGCGAAGCCGCGATGGCGCAGACGAGGTAATTCGCTATCGTTCGCTTTCCGAAACTTCCAGGAGTACCGATGCGGTATTCTTCCCAACGGTTGATCCCAACCATCGAACGGGTGAGATGAGACGCGTGCAGCGTATGCAGCCCCTGTTCCGAAGCGGGTATGATTTTTCCCGGAACACGGAAGCTTTTCAGGATCGTCTGAGGAGCTACCGCGTGGAAACGGTGCAGCGACCGGAAACCCGTGAGCGAAAGGGATTCCTGCAGCGCCTTGGTGAATTCTTCGAATCCAATCGCAGTTCCTACGAACATATCTGGGACAGCCGAGGTGATCGCGGCGGCTATACCGGAAACCGGGGACGTGACAGTGGTTCTTCCGGAAGCCGCGGTTCGGTTGGACGGGGGTCAGATTCTTCCGGTTCTGACGGCCGGTCACGGTCTTCAGGCGGCAGCCGCTCCCGCGGCTCCGGTGGAGGCGACGACGACGGTTCCAGTCGCAGCCGCGGCGGAAACTGAACCGTTTCACGACCAGGCGACACCATGGAAGCCCTGGTGCAAGGACAGCTTCCATGCCACATGCCACGTCCCACGGGCGCAACCAGCTCCCCCTATTCATCATCACCACCATCAACCATTGACCTGCTATTCGTACGCCCATGAAACGTATCACGTATCTTATATTCATCCTGGCTGCTGTACTAGCCGCGCCCCCGGCTGTTTTTTCCCAGTCGGCCGATGACGTACTACGTTACCAGCTGCAGTACCCCTCCCAGGACGCCATCTCCCTGGTCATGCCGGGTACGGCCTGGGCCAGCGGCTACGGGGCTTACCAGCAAAACCCCGCCTCCATGGCCCTCTTTGATGAGAGCTATCTTTCGTTCAGCCTCGACAGCCGATACGTCAGCGAGGAGGGGCGGTACCTGGGCAGCAGCAATACCCACGACGTGAATGAAACCAACATCGGGGATTTCGGCTTTCTCTACGATTTTCCCGTTTCCCAGGGCGCCCTGGTGGTGGGAGGGGGCTACAGCCAGAGTGCCGATTTCAACCGCGCCCTTGCGGGCGGCGGCTTCAATAACCGTTCAAGCATTACCGATTTCTACAATATTGCCCCGGACGACAGCCTCTTTTTTGCGGCCTTCGACGTCTACGCCATCGATTATGCCACCACCGACAGCTCCTTCGCCAATACCTCCTCCATCTTCCGCATCGGCGTACCCTACAAGGGGGTGGACCAGGATTTTGAGATGCAGGAGAACGGACGTATGGGCGAGTACAGCGCATTTATTGCTACCGAGTTCAAGGAAAACCTGCTGGTGGGCGCCTCTATCGGAATTTTCGAGGGAGGCTACACCTACGAGCGGAACTTCCTGGAGAGCGACCGGCAGGACCTATACAACTATACCTTTATTGACACGGACGGGGACGGGGAGCCGGAGACTGATATCGACCGCATCCTGAGCGAGGACACCATCGACGCCAGCTTTACCGCTTTCAGTGCGAGACTGGGTGCCATCTATCGTATCACACCCCACGTGCAGGTGGGCGTGGGTTACCAGTTTCCCAGCACCCTGAGTTTCGAGGAGGAATACAACACGACCATCCGCACCACCTTTGACAACGGGGTGGTCTTCGAGGACGAAGCACCCGGACGCTTCAACTATAAGATTGTGCGTCCCAACCGCATCAACCTGGGTGTAGGCGCCCAAAACCTGGGACCTGTGAACCTGTCCGCATCCGCCGAATATGTGCCCTACTCGGAGGGCCGCATCGAATTTGACGAGCTGGAGCTGCGCCCCTCCCAGGAGGCTATCAACGACAACGTAGGCAGCAGCCTCTCCGACGTCTGGAACCTGCAGGCGGGTCTGGAATTTGAGGTGGATGAGCGCTTCGTGCCCCGCCTGGGATACGCCCACTATCCCAGTCCCTACAAAGGTACGGCAGCGGTGGACAACACCCGGCAGATCTACAGCGGCGGCTCGGCGCCGTGTGCTGCGGACCGGGATAGCCTTCGACCTGGGCGTGCAGTACGCCACCTGGGAAGACCGAAACAGCCTCTATTACTATGCCCAGGGCACCAGCGGCACCTCCCATGAAATCGTAGCCGGGAGGAGTGACCCGCTCGCATGGGTAGCCGGGGCTGAGGCTTCTCAGCCCTGCGGGCGAGGCCGACGAATATTCCCCAAGCAATACTCCGTAGACCAGAGGAGGTGCCCTGATCGGCATCTCCTCTTTTTTTTAGCCGGCCGCTCATTCGCTGAGTGTCCCGGCGTAGCCGCGCAGGTCCAGGCGCACCCATACGGGGTAGTGGTCCGAGGTGGTCTGCCCGTAGCTCGTAATCCAGGTCTGCGGATCCTTGTAGACCTCGGCGCTGCCCTCCATATACCACTCGAAAAACTCATCGCTCACCGTGATGTGGTCGATCATGTCGGTGTAGGCGGGATTGGTGGTGGAGGAGAGGCCCTGCTCGGAAAGCGTGTCCGTCAGCACATCGAAGGACGCGGGGTCGTTTACAAAATCACGGTAGGGCGAAGGTTCGTCCTGGTGGATGGAGAGGTCTACATCGTCGTTGTAGTCGCCCAACAGCAGGATCCACGCCTCGGGATGCTCGTTTTTGAGGTAACCGTAGAGCGCCTGCGCAGCTCCTCTTCGGCGCTTGTAGTCCTCGGCCCCGTCGCCCGCCTTGGCGTGGATGACCACGGCGAATACCGGTACGCTTTCGCCCTGCCAGCGGTAGTCGAAACGGAACCAGAGGGGATAGCGTCCGTTGACCCAGTTGTCGAAGTCCTGACCCTTCTCCTCACCTATGGCGCCGGAACCCACGAACTCCACGGCGTTGGTATTGTAGACGAAGCCCGTTTTCTGGATCCACGAAATGTGGCCGGCCACGAAGCCTTCGTAGCCCTCGTGCAAGTCGGCCAGGTCCTCGATGGCCTCCCGGCTGTAGACTTCCTGGAAGGCATAGAGGTCGGCTTTCAGGGAATCCATGACCTGCTTGATGTTGCGTGTCTGCAGCTCCTCGTCGGCCGGACCGTTGCCGTTGTCCTCCCCGTAGGCGTGGTCGCCGTACCACTCCAGGTTCCAGGTTACCGCCTCCAGGATGCCGTCGGCCTCCACCGGGGGCGAGTGTGCCAGGTTTGCGCCGTTGCCCGGGGGGTTGTCCCCGTCATCCTCACCCGGGTCGGACCCGGTCACGCCGCCGTCGCAGGAGGCAAAGCCCAGGGTCAGCGCGAGCAGCAGGAGGGGAATAAGGCGGGTGGGCCCGGCCGATGCGCGGGTACTACGCTTCAAGATGTTCGGAAGATGCGGCTTTGGGATTGATGCTCAGGACGGGACAGTCGATGTGGCGCACCACGCTGGCGGTAGTGCTTCCCATCATCAGGTATTTGATGCCGGTGCGCCCGACGGTGGACATCACCACCAGGTCGTGGGGGTTGTTCAGCTCGTAGTCGAGGATGGCCTCGTGGGGCGAACTGGAGGAGACCACCACCTGGGTGGTCAGCCCGTCGCCCACCTCGTGCATCTCCTCTTTGGCAAGCACCTGCAGGCGCTGTTCGCGCAGGGAGATGGTCTTCTCGTCGGGCGCCTCCTCATGCTGGGCGTCGTAGGTAAGAATGTTGCGCCAGCTTCCAGTTCGGCCGGC